>SVPG01000010.1 GCA_015065975.1 Oscillospiraceae bacterium
TTCCGTTGTCGCTGACTTTGGTTGAACCCATTTATAGCGTTGCTACAATATGTTTACTCGCAACCATTGCGGCAATGCAAGAAGTTTATTTTATTGCAAAAGGGCAAGAGGTCTTATAGCCAATTCCAATTTATCGAACAGTGCAGCTACAATACTTTTGGTGGTTCTTACCCCCACTTATACACCGTTTGGTCGCTCTTTCGCAGAAAAGAAACACCCTTTGTCAGTAGACAAAGGGTGTTTCTTTTCACATTGCGACGAAGGAGCAATATTTCACAATGACCGTAGGTCATTATTTCATATACGAAGGATATTTCATTTTAATTTTTTTTACGATTATGGTATAATTACAAAAAAAGGAGGTCTGTTTATGAGATTATATAGACCCGTTGGACAGGCAGAATTGGATTTAATCGCAAAGACTAATTATAGGGAATATCCTCCAAGACTTCCCGAACAACCTATTTTCTATCCTGTTTTGAATGAAAAATACGCCCGAGAAATTGCAGAAAAATGGAACAAGAAATCTGCTGATTCGGGTTATGCGGGATATGTTACAACATTTGAAATTGACGATGCCTACATTTCTCAATTTGATATCCAAACAGTAGGAGCGAGTTACCATCAAGAGTATTGGATTCCTGCAGAAGATTTAGCGGAATTTAATCGTTATATTATTGGTATGATTGAAGTCATCTGAATATTTGCGTACATAATCATTTTTTTTCTTGTTTACGCACCGTTATACTGTCCTTTTGTTGTTTAAGAATAAAGCTGAAAAAGCGAATATTTGATTTGAATACAGATTATATATTTATAAAGCGGCACCGAGGTCATAGTGACTTCGGTGCCGCTTTATAGCAGCCGTGCAAATTATGTTAACACATAACGGTATTCAAAAATAGCAAAGGAGAAATAAAATGAATAGACAAAATCCCTTTAGAAATAATGGCAGTGACAATAACGGTCGTTATTGTGAGAATAACGGCAATAATCAGCAAAATCGTTGCGACGGTAACTGTTCTTGCTGCTCTTGTTGGTCCTCGGGGACCTCAAGGTCCGGTCGGTCCTGCAGGTCCGCAGGGTGCTATCGGTGAGACAGGTCCTGCGGGTCCGATAGGTCCTCAGGGACCCGCAGGCGGAGTTCTTGGTTTTGCTGACTTTATGCGCTGATGCCGCCCGATAATGCAGCTGTGGTTGCACCCGGCACAGATGTCAGCTTCCCCAATGACGGTCCTTCAAGCGGCGCGGAAATCGTAAGAACCGGTCCTGATTCGTTTAATCTGACGCAGATCGGAACCTATCAGGTACTGTTTGAGGTCAGTGTAGATGAAGCGGGTCAGCTGATGCTGACACTGGATGGAGAAGATCTCCCGTACACCGTAGCAGGACGAGCAACGGGCGCTTCTCAGATCATCGGAATGTCCATTGTAACAACGACCTCTGAGAATTCGATCCTGACGGTACGAAATCCTGCAGGCAACGCGGCGGCTCTTACAGTGACTCCGCTTGCAGGCGGAACACGTCCTGTTTCTGCACGTCTTGTTATTACGCAGATTCAGTAATTGACTCTTGGTTATAATTAAATGCTAAAAAATAAGCGCAGGAGGTGATCGATAATATGACGAAAGGTATCTTGGAAACGGTATAAGATATAAGGAGATCAAGACTCTCAACGGTCTTAAAACAGATGTGATCCACCCCGGTCAGGTTCTGAAAATTCCTAAAGCATAATCCGAATTTGTGTCCCGTGGAATCAGAATGAGTTCATTTTGGTTCCACGGGACTTTCGCTGTGTTTTGGCTTTGTTCAAGCTGCTTTTTTGTTACATAAGTTTCCGTTTTTCATCATTTCCGTGTGGAGCGTCAATCAGTATGCATAATAAAAAGGACTGAATCCGATGATTAGTCAGATTCGGTCCTTTTTCGCTTTGAAGCTGATTTACTCGCTGGGGGTTGAGTTTTTATTCTGCAAACGAGTTATATGTTCTGAGAGAAAATCTATTATTTTATCTCTGTTTTCAACTTGATAAAAATTAACAGTGCCTTTGGATGTAGCAATGGTGATACGTTTGAAAAAACCTGTTCCTATTACAGATATTTGACTTATGGGCAAAAAAAGCTTTTTTCCGAAATAACTTGTAGCAATAACAAATTCTTTTGTTATTGTCAAGGTTGGTTTTGGACCGAACATTAAAAACAGGGCCATACCCAATGAAAGCAGTATTAAGAAAAATAAGATGTGAAAGCCGTCGAAAAAATACTCAAAGAATTCAAAGGGATCGCCTAAAATAACTGTGGAGAGTAATAAACACAAAACGAAAAATATACCTGCGAGTGTAAAATAAAGCCGTGCCAAGAAATTTGTTTTAGTGAAAACTGCGGTTAATGAAGAGTCATTCTTTTTCATGAGTATACCTCCTGTTAAGTGGAATTGCGTTCATATTCGTTTTTTTATATTATAAATCGTTAGTTTCGTTTTGTCAATAGTATAGGCGTTTGGGCAATGCTCTTTTCTGATCTGATTACGACTCCGAACTTATACTCTTAATCTAAAAAGGGAATGACATTTGTATCGCATTTGACTTGTTTTATAAAGTGTATATTTTTAACGGAATGAATTCAAAAATCGGTTTTAACGACAGACTTATAAAATGCGAGATGATCCTTCGCGAACCGACGACGGTGTGTATGACACGATTCGTGTCGTGTATGTGACAATACGGCTCTTTAATGTTTTAATGTTCTTTGCTACTCTAAAATCAGCCAATTGGCGATATCAAGAAGCGAAAGGAAATAAGAAATGAGAAAGAACGAAAAAATGACGCTGTGTTTCGGAATTGTGTTTATTGTCCTGTTTGCTGTATGGACATTGCTGGTGAAGATTATTGACGTGCAGCCTGTCGGTCTGAACGGAACGGACATAGGCTTTGCGGCATTGAACCTTTGGTTCCACAGGCTGACAGGCGTGCATATGATGCTCTATCATATCACCGATTGGCTGGGATTTGTGCCGTTGTTTGTATGTATGATGTTCGGAGTTGTCGGTACTCTTCAGCTTCTCGGGAGAAAGAGCATCGTGAAGGTCGACCGCGATATTCTCTTTTTGGGCATATACTATGCTGTGGTAATAATTGCGTATCTTGTTTTCGAGATGATTCCGATCAATTACAGACCGATACTTATTGACGGATATATGGAAGCTTCATATCCGTCGTCGACAACCCTGCTTGTGTTGAGCGTGATGCCGACGCTGGAGTTTCAGGCTGACCGCAGATTGAAAAATACCGTATTGAGAAAAACTGTTCGGGCAGCGGCAGCCGTTTTTTCTGTATTTATGGTGGCAGGAAGACTTTTGTCGGGAGTTCATTGGTTTACAGATATCGTTGGTTCTGTTATGCTGAGTGAGGGGTTGTTCAGAATTTATAAATCGGTGGTTATAATATTCTGCAGTGAAGAGAAAAATCGGAGGTTGGATAATGGAATTCAATGAAAAGCTTCAGGAATTGAGAAAAAACAGAGGGCTTACACAGGAAGAGCTGGCAGAGGCTTTATATGTCTCAAGAACTGCTGTTTCAAAATGGGAATCGGGAAGAGGGTATCCGAGTATTGATTCGCTTAAAGAAATATCAAGTTATTTTTCGGTGACGATCGATGATTTGTTGTCGGGCGAGAAGCTGATTTCCATTGCTCAGAAAGAGAACAAAACCAATATTCGAAGCCTGTGCAGTCTTCTGTTCGGAACGGTTGATCTGTTTTCTGTCATTCTTGTTATATTGCCGCTTTATCCGAGAACGGTAGACGGGCATATCTATTCGGTAAGCCTTTTCTCATATACTGAAACGGCGCCGTTTATTTGTTGGGCACATTGGGTTTTGTTCTTGTTTCTTGTCGGGCTTGGTGCTGTAAAAATACTGCTGACAAAATTCAAAGCCGAAAAACAACATAATATCGTCACAGGTGTTTCGATGGGACTTGGCGTACTGACTGTATTGTTTCTGGCGATGACAAGAGAAGCATATGCTATAATAACAGCGTTTTTACTTCTTGTAATTAAAGGAATACTGGTTTTCAGATGCTTAAAAACGAAATAATTCTAACAGCCTGAGCGCAATCAAGTTGTTTTTTACAGTTCTGCGGAGGCTTAAGTTTTAAATTCGGTCTTGACAAAAAGATTATTACAGGATAAACTTAACACTGTTAAGTTTAGGAGGGTCGATATGGATAAAAAATATCATCACGGAGATCTGAGAACAGAGCTTATAAAAGTTGGTCTGAAAATGATACAGGAAGATGGGATCGGAAAGTTATCATTGAGGAAATTGGCACAGCTGTGCAGCGTCAGCGAGGCGGCACCGTACAGTCATTTCAAGAATAAGGAAGAACTGCTGGCAGCAATACAGGACTATGTAACCGAACAGCTGAGCAATTGCTTGAAGGAAGCCTATGAGAGCAGTGAGCGTGTTGATTCGCCTCAGGCAATATTCAATATGGGTAAGGCATATGTCCTGTTTTTTATCGAATATCCCGAATATTATTCGTTTTTGTTTACACAGTCCTGCCTGAAGATAGACCTGTCTGAAGCAAACGGCGCTGATGATTTTGGACCTTTTCGATATTATAAAGAGAAAGCATATCTGGTGTATCGAAATGAGAAAATGAGCGAAGATCGGATCAAGTACGGTGTTATAGCTATGTGGGCAAAGGTTCACGGTTTGGCGGCTATTGCGTCGATGAAGAATGTAAACAGAGATTTTGAATGGGACGATGTGCTGGCAAAGATTCTGGTGGAATAGGTGATATGAATGGTAAGAAAGAGAGACAGTAAAATGATAATTATTTTTTTGGCGGCGGTTGTAATTTTGTTATTGGCGGTTTTGATTGTTTTCCCGCCGAGCAGAGGAAAAATCCCTTTGTTTTATGATGAAAACGGAGAGATCTCGGAGGGGAGTATAGCTGAGAAATGCTATCTTGATGTTGACGGCGAAAAGCTTGGAATGATCATTATAGCTCAAAACAGTGATAATCCGGTTCTGCTTGTTTGCGGAGGAGGACCGGGTATTCCCGAGTATTTGCTTGAAAGTATGTATCCGTCCTGCCTTGCCGAAGAATTTGTGGTTTGTTATCTTGAATACAGAGGAACAGGTCTGTCATACAGTTCTGACATCAAAGCGGAGGATATGACTACAGAAAGATATGTCTCCGATATTGCCGCGGTGACCGAATATCTGTCGGAAAGATTTTCGCAGGAGAAGATCTACATTATGGGGCATTCTTTCGGCAGTTATATTGCTGTAAAAACGATACAGCAATATCCTGATTATTATAACGCATATATAGCTATGGCACAGAACTGTAATCAGATTGAATCGGAGTATCTGGCATATGATTATATGAAATCCCTGTATGAGCAATCGGACAACAGGAAAATGGTGGAAAAATTTGAAGAATGTCCGATTCGCGAGTCTGATGAGATGTATGAAAAGTATTTCTCATCCTCGCTTCGCGATACCGCAATGCACGAACTTGGTGTCGGCACAACGCGAGATATGGATTCTGTCATTACGGGTATATTCTTTCCCAGTCTGAGATGTACGGCCTATACGTGGCAGGAGAGAATAAACATATGGAGAGGAAAAGGAGCTTCGGTGAGATTTCCTGTTGTGGATGATTCCACTCACTTCAATGCTTTCGAACAAGCACCGACACTGCCGATTCCTGTTTATTTCTTTGCAGGCAAGTATGATTACACCTGCTGTTATTCTTTGCAGTATAAATATTACGAACACGTTGGAGCTCCGATAAAAAAGTTTTATGAGTTTGAAGAATCGGCTCACAGCCCCGTGTTTGAAGAACCTGAAAAAGCTCGCGGATTCATTGAAGAAATATTGGAACCGCAGAGATAAAAAGCCGGGGCATCGGACAGATGCCCCGGCTTTTGCGCTTTTATACTCTTTTGCCCATCTCATAAGCGTCGCTTGTGGCTGCGGTGTTTCTGACTTCGCCCTTTTCGTAAACGCCCATACCGTAGATGATACCCATTTCCTTGGCGCCTTCCACGCATTCGGCATAGCCGCGGAAACAGGCGACGGTCGTTTCGGCTGCTTCCTTTTCGCCGTCTGCGGCGGTCACGATGTAATAGAATTCCTTGTCTGTGACCTCTGTCCAGCGGGCAACGGTTCTGTCGATGAGCGTTTTGAGCTGTGCGTCAATGGAATAGAAATAAACGGGACTTGCGAGAACAAGCACATCGGCGTCGATTATCTTCTGCATGACGTCCGCCATATCGTCCTTTATGGCGCAGACACCTGTATCTCTGCAGGCGTAGCAGGCGCGGCAGTAACCGATGTTTTTCTCGGCAACGCGGATTTTTTCGACGGTGTGTCCCGCCTTGCGTGCACCTTTTGCGAATTCGTCGCAAAGGATATCCGAGTTGCCGCCTTTACGGGGACTTCCCGACAGAATCAATACTTTTTTGCTCATTTATATTCTCCTTTGATTCTGATTTATTGTCGCTATGAGATTATCATTTTTTGCGCCCTTTGTCAATTTTCAGTTCAGAACGGCGACTATTGTGCCCACGATCAGTGCGACGGGCAGTCCGTAAAGCATACCGATAAAACCGCCTTTTATATGGAACATATAGTCCTTATATTCCTTCATGCCCTCGGTGCCCGGAATGATATATCGCTTGTCGTGGCAGAACCATATAATATCCATGAAAATGACGTCATACCAGTTTACGATTGTCCAGAGTATATAAGCATAGAAAAAACCTTTCCCAAAGCTGTCGGCACCGTTTGCGTAACGGACTGCCGCGGCGAGCAGGAAAACAAACAGTATTGCGGCAAATGATTTTTTTATTATGCTTTTCTTTGATTTGCGGGTTTGGGTTTCGTCGATCAATCCGAGCTCGCGCACCTTCTCGATTATGGCAGGCGGATAATCGTGGATCATCGTGATCGGATTTTTGCTCGCGATAATAATGGGCAGGGTGAACAGAGCGCACAGAATCAGACTTTCTATTAACAGCACCATAAATTTCAGCTCCCTTTTCTTGCGATTAGCCGTGGCGAACCACACGGTAAAAATTGTGCGGCACACTTGTGCCGTCTGCGTTTTTATAATATAATCATCGGGAGAGAAAGTCAATAGGAATGGCGTGCTTTTGTGCCGTAGAAATGGAAAGAGGGGTCCCATATGCGCAGACATTATATCGATAATCTGAGATGGTTGATACTTTTGATACTCATACCGTATCATACGGCGATGGCGTGGAATACGTGGGGTGAGCCGAACTA
Organism: Oscillospiraceae bacterium; assembly: GCA_015065975.1. Lineage (GTDB taxonomy): Bacteria > Bacillota > Clostridia > Oscillospirales > Acutalibacteraceae > SIG598. The sequence goes on from SVPG01000010.1 coordinate 7,301, forward strand.
TATTTTCTTTGAAGGAAGCAGGGCGATCAGCAGTATAGTGGTGTTTTTCTCGCCTTTCTTTATGCCGATTCTGTTCGTGCTGGCGGGTATGAGTACGAAGCTTGCGCTCGGGAAGAGGACGGGCAGAGAGTATCTGATCGAAAGGGTCAGAAAGCTTATTGTGCCTCTGGTTTTCGGTACAATAGTGCTTATGCCCGTAATGACATACATAGCCGACCGATTCAATTATTCCTACAAGGGCGGATTTTTGGAGCACTATGCGGTGTTCTTCACAAAATACACCGATCTGACGGGAGCGGACGGCGGTTTCTCGTTCGGTCAGTTCTGGTTTCTGCTCTACCTTTTTGTCGTTTCCGCCGTATGTCTCGGACTGATCAAACTGTTAAAAAAGAGCTCGAAAAATCGTCAAGAACGATACCTTTTTGGGCGGTTGTCGCTTTGGGAATTCCTCTGCCGCTGCTCGGCGAACTGCTGTCGATAGGCGGAAAAAGCCTCGCGGAATTCATGTACCTTTTCCTGCTCGGATATTTTGTTTTCGCGGATGAAAAAATAATTGAAAAAGCGGAGAAATACCGCCTGATTCTCTTTGGTACGGGAGTTGCGGCATCGATACTTAATGTCTATCTTTTTATCTGGTCGGACGGGGAATATGAAGTGCTTAATAATATCACCGACTGCGTGTCGGAATGGATAATGATAATTGCTCTGATCGGTATGGCAAAAAGGTATCTGAACTTTAGCGGGAAAGTTTCGGATTATATGAAGACGAGGTCGTTTCTGTACTACATATATCATTTCGTGTGGGTCGTTGTTTTCCAGTATGTGCTGTATGCGATTTTTGGGAATAATACCCTTGTGCTGTTTGCGGGGACGCTGCTGCTTGCGGCGATTGCGACCTTTGCCTGCTGTGAAATAAGTATCAGAATACCGTTTCTGTGTTTCCTTACGGGAACGAAAAGCAGGTCAAAATAAATGAGAAAAATAAAAAGCGGCACCGAAACCAATCTGTTTCGGTGCCGCTTTTTGCTGGATTGCCGTTAAATTGCAAAAATATATGCGTCAATGATGTACATTCATTGAAAAAATGACGGCGTTTTACACAAATTTACAGTAAAAAAACAGCTTAATTAACGAACTTAAATTATGGTATTTATTTTATATATAATATGTTGTATAATTTAGTATGTATTGATATATTCGGAAGGTGCCGCTTAAATGTTTGGAAACAGGAAAAATACGGGCATATCCCTTTTTTGCATCGGTGTGCTGCTGATACTGTGTGCGGCGACACTTTGCGGATTGAATGTATACAGCATGAAAAGAGCGGAGAAAATGTCAGACGACATTGCTCTGCGTTTCGAGGAGATGCTGCATGAGAATATCGGCCGGCCCGAAGCGCGCGAAGAGGCGGCTCCGACCGAGCTCATAATCGACGGCAGCAGCTATATCGGGATTCTTTCGGTGCCGTCACGCGGTCTGTGGCTGCCTGTGCGTTCCGATATCAGCTATCCCGCGCTCATGGAATCTCCGTGCCGTTACAGCGGCAGCGTATCGGAAGGAAGCCTTGTGATAGCGGCACATAATTATCCCGCGCATTTCGGCGGTCTGAGACGGATTGCCAACGGAGAAAGAATCGAATTTGTCGATGCGGGCGGAGCCGTCACGGAATATACCGTGGTCCTGGTCGAGATACTCGAGCCTGACGAAGTGAAACGCATGATAGACAGCGACTATGACCTTACGCTGTTCACCTGTACTCCGGGCGGCGCCTCGAGAGTGACGGTCAGATGTATGAAAATATGAGCGGCGATTTTATATAAAATTTACGGAGCATCGTTATATGGACAAAAAAGAGATGAAAGGCTTCAGTAAATCACAGCTTGTGGAGCTGCTTGCCGAACAGGTGAGCGAGAATGATCGGCTGCGAAAACGGCTTGATGAGAGCGATGATGCCGAGCTGTGTGAGCCTGATGCCGAATTTGTGAAAAGACAGGAAAAACGCGGAAGGAAAGCTTTGATGATCGGTGTGCTGTGCGCCGTCCTTCTTGTGGCGACGGTATCGATTATCCTGGTGGTCTGCTTCCCCGTCTATCAGGTGCACGGCTCGTCGATGAGTCCGCTGATAGCTGCGGGAGACACAGTCGTCTGTATGAAGGGCGACAATTACGGCACGGGCGATGTCGTTGCAGTGGAATATCAGGGAATGATCCTGATAAAACGCATCGTTGCCGAGGGCGGCGACCGTGTTCTGATAGATGAGAGCGGTACGCTTTACGTCAACGATATTGCCGTCGATGAACCCTATGCGACGGTTGAGGAAGGCGGAAAACTGTGCACGGCGCAGGTGCCGCAGGGAAAATGGTACATACTTGGCGACAACCGTGTGATATCCGGTGACAGTCGCCTGAGTGAAATAGGCTCGGTTACGGACGAGCAGATAATCGGTCGGGTAATATTTATTTTATGGCCGTCCGACAGGATAGGAACAATCGATTGATCGAGGAACGATAGAAAACAACGATCAAAAGGAAAGGCTGTTGAAAATGGGAAACAGAGTAGCACAACTTATGGAGAGAATGCGTTCTGAGCAGATGATCAAAAAACGTGCGATGTACACGTTTGTGATCACGCTGGCGCTGATATTCCTCATCTCGGCGAATATCGCGATCAACGTGTCGGCGCCGCCCGTGTTTGCGGCAGAGCGCACACTTATCTGCACGCAGACAGAGCATGCGCACACAGATGCCTGCTACACGCTCGTATCCTGCTCTGATGCCGAGCGTTTGGGCTGCAGGACCGCTTTGCACAACCACGGTGCGGACTGCCTCGATTCTTCGGGCAATGTCATCTGCGGCAAGGCTGACTATGTCATTCATACGCATAACGAATATTGCTATGACGCAGGCGGCAAGCTTGTCTGCTCGCTCGAGGGCAGATGCGTCGTAGAGCATACCCATTCTTCCGACTGTTACAGCAACGGCGCTCTTGTATGCACTCTTCCCGAGGTTGAGGAGCATATCCATACAAAGTCCTGCTATCAGACCAAGGAAATCGCAGCTTCGACCGAAACCGTGCTTACCTGCACTCTTCCCGAGGCTGAGCCGCATAAGCACGCCGATTCCTGCTATGAGATAAAGGAGGGTGTCAGCTCGTCTGACACTGTTCTCACCTGCACTCTGCCCGAAACCGAGGGTCACAAGCATTCCGATTCCTGCTATGAGAAAAAGGAGATCGCTGCTTCGACCGAGAACGTGCTTGTATGCAAGCAGCCCGAGGTAAAGAAGCACGAGCACAGCGCAGGCTGTGTCGATTCTTCGGCACCGACCGAGAAGAAGGTGCTTGTCTGTACAGTATCCGAGCATACCCACGGCAGTGATTGCTACGAGCTCGTGTCAGCAAGCGATGCGGCTGAGGAAAAGGTTTCAGCCTCTGATGTTTCTCAGTCAGACGTTCCCGTACAGTCTGAGATGAGCATGCTCTACAGCACGCTTCTTATGAGCGCGGAGCCGGAGCCTCTCGCAGAGGAGGGTGACGATGATCTGGTAATCACCGTCGGTACCACGAAATATACCGCTGATGCCAAGGCAACGACAACATTTACCTTTACCCCCGAGTTCACGCACGATTATAAACTGTCATACAGATTCGCAAACTACAGCGGATCTTCGTGCAATATAAAAGACGAGAACGGCAAAAGCTTTGCAAGTCTGGGATCTTCTTCTTCGAACCATACATTCTCGACCCTGTCGTTTGAGGGCGGGATGACATACACAATAGCAATCGGACACGCTTACTCATCGCCCAATGAATTGACAGTAGATGTAACCGTTCTCGACCAGAACCATCATTTTGAAAACGGCGAGTGCGGCTGCGGACTCAAGGAATCCGATCTGGGCGGCTCATGCGGCGAAGATATCACATGGTCTTTTGCCGACGGTGTGCTCACAATCACGGGAACAGGCGCGATGACCAATTATTCAAACGGCAAAGCACCGTGGAACAACATAACCAGCAGCATTGAAAAGGTGGTTATATCCGACGGCATCACAAGTGTCGGAAGCGGATCCTTTTACAACTGCACCGCTCTTGATAGTGTTGATATCCCCGACAGCGTTACAACTATCGAAGACAGAGCGTTCTATAACTGCAAGTCTCTTGCAGGTATTGACATTCCCGAAACGGTCACAAAGATCGGAAACAGTGCATTCTACGGCTGTTCTTCGCTTGAGAGCATTGATATACCCGACGGCGTCACTTCACTCGGCAGTTCTGTTTTTGCAAACTGCAGTAAGCTCGATAACGTTGTTATTCCCGACGGCATAAAGAGTCTCAACGGTACCTTCAGCAGCTGTTCGTCTCTTAAGAATGTTGTTATTCCTGACAGCGTAACATCTATCGGAAACAATACTTTTTCAAATTGCTCTTCTCTCACGAGTATTGACATACCCGACGGTGTCACATCGATCGGAGCCAGCGCTTTTTATTACTGCCGTGCGCTCGAGAGTATCGATATTCCCGACGGTGTTACATCGATCGGAAACAGTGCGTTTTATTACTGCGATAAGCTTGAAAGCATCGACATTCCCGACAGCGTCAAATCAATCGGCAGCAGTGCTTTCGGCTACTGTAAAAAGCTTGAAAGCGTGGTCATTCCCGATGGCGTAAAAACCATCAGCAATAGTGTGTTTGCCGACTGTTCTTCCCTTAAAGATGTTCACATACCCGACAGCGTCACATCGATCGGCAGCAGTGCTTTTTCTTACTGCACAAAACTTGAGAGCATCGACATACCCGACGGTGTCACATCGATCGGCAGCAGTGCTTTTTATAACTGTACTGTTCTCAAAGAGGTCGATATCCCCGACGCAGTCACATCAATCGGCAGCAGTACTTTTTATAACTGCAAGCAGCTTGAAAGCGTGGTCATTCCCGACGGCGTCACAACCATCAACAGCAGTACATTCAGCAACTGTACTTCTCTTGAAAGTGTTGTTATACCCGACAGTGTCACATCGATTGGATACAATGCTTTTTATTACTGTAGCTCTCTCAAAGAGGCCGATATCCCCGACGGCGTCACATCAATCGGCAGCGAAGCGTTTAATTACTGTACCTCACTTGAGTCTGTCGATATTCCTGACAGTGTAAAAACCATCGGATATAGTGCTTTTAACAATGACCCGAATATAAACACGCTCTATCTGCCCGAATCGCTGACCTCCGCCGGCTATAACCTCATAAAGGGATACGATGGTGCCGAGGTCTATGTCGACAGTGCAAACCTTACAAGTATAAACAAAACTGCCGTTTCCAACAATAAGAAGGTTGAGAAGGTCACCATCGGCGATAAGGTGGACAATATAACAATCTCCCTTGTTGATTTTATTGAAAATCTGCCGAATCTGAAAGAGTTTGATTTTGTCGGTGAGAATTTCTTTACACTCGACAAGGATATGGAAATAAAAGGCATCAATACAACCCTGAAGGCAGGCGATTACTTTGTCGATGCAAACGGAGTTCTTTACCGTCTCGACAAGGAGAACGGCACAGCTGCGCTCTGTTATGTTCCCGGTGATCTGACCGAATGTACCATTATCGACAAGACAGCAGCAGACGAGGACGGCACGGTATATGCTGTCACCTCAGTCGCATCAAATGCGCTCAAGGGTGCCGATTCTCTTACATCGATTGATTTTGCCGCTCCCGAAAATATCGTTCTTCTCCCGAGCGGAGCACTCGCAAACTGCCCGACGCTCGAGAGTGTAAACGGCGCGACAACGGTTGCCGACGCTTATGCAACCTTCACCAATCCTGCGGCGATCAAGGCTCAGCAGGTGTTCCACAACACCGGACTTGAGGACGGAACAACCGTGGTTGACGGTGAGCTTTCCATCTTCGGAAACAGCACAGATCTTATTCCTATTGTAAAGGTTATACCGCAGAAGAACAACGGCAGCGGCAGCGAGGAATTTGCCGATACCTATACCTATTATACAGGCGAATACGCAAAGGTTACCGTTGGTATAAGCAACGCAAACGCAGGTGATTACGAAGTCGTTCGTGTATACTTTGCGTTTGACAGTGACGGCGGCGAGCTTTCATGGCCGTTCGGAACTCAGTCCTTTGAATCGGACAAGGGTACAAAGTACGACATCAAGACAGTGCGTTCCGATATAAAGAATGTTTATTATATCGAATGTCCGCGTCTTGCAGACGGCGATACTATAAGTGCGCACATAAATACACTTTTCCCGTCTCCCAATACCGATGGCGGTAAGCTGCGCGTATGGCCGGTCGTACTGACAGAGAGTCAGCTTGAAGAGATCGGCAACGGCGTGGTTGATACCGATAAGTATAACGAGATCGAATGGGTCACAAAGCCTGACGATTTTAAGCTTACAAAGAGCAGTCTCAGCTATGGAAGCAGCGGTTCTTGTGTCGCATCGAGAAATGGTGAGACCTATATTGCAAACCTCGCCTATTCGATAAAGCTCAACCGCACAGGCGACACCCTGCTGGGCATGGGCAAGGATCACATCACGTCGGTTGAATACACCGATATCATTACCCTTCCCGAGGGTCTCGAATGGGACGAGGATGTAATCAATGCCATACGCAACGGCAAGGTGCGGACTACAACAAATTCAAGCACAAACTATATATACCTTTTGATTGACGGTCAGCAGAAGCAGTTCGGATATCTGAGCGCCTCCAACTATTCCACCACACCGATAACAAAGCTTTCGCTCGGTCTGACCGATGACGGCAAGGTTCAGATAAAGTGGAAGGTTGAAAACAATGCCGCCGATACAACTGAGCTTAATGCATCCACTTACTCGATTTATTTCAATCGCGGAAGCAGCTCGGGCTATACCGTAAACAACAGTACCTATTATCCAACCTACATCAACTGCGTCGACCCGAAGCCTGACCAGAAGTATACGATACACAACGAGGTCGATGCTCTGCAGCATTTCTCCTATTCCGAGGATCAGTTTGACAGTGCCGAGATCGACAGGACTTTTGTTGTAGGCAAAGGCTACTTTGGAGTTTTCAAGAGCTGGAGCAGCAGGGGTTCATACTGGGGTTCGAAAATAGATTATTATGTAAGGGTTTATAATAATTCTCCTTATGCATATCCGGGTCTTGCATATGCCAATGACCCGCTTGCTGATGAGCTGTACATCACACCCGCAAACATTCAGAAGATGTTTGACGAATTCCTTACACATACCGATTACCTCAAGGAGATGAGCATAAAGATAACGACCGCCACCCTCTGCGGAGATACGGCCGATGTTCATACTCCGGGGGCAACCATCACAGCAGCCGACGGCACCGAGCATACGCTCACTCAGGCTAATTCCGGCGTGGGTACGCTCTATCACGGCTGTGAGGATCCCGACCCCAGCGAGTATGACACCGATGCAACGCTTATCCTTACCTGCACGGCAGACGGAAAGCAGACGCTGACCTACGGCGATACGGTGCTTGATGCAAGCGACGTGCTTGCCGCACTTGAGGCGGTCGGATATGTCGTTACAAACGAGGTTCGCTATGAGCCTATATGGGTATATGCCGACGGTTATGCAATTGAGCCCGGAACACAGCACACCTTCAATATCTATAGCAGCTGCAAGGATAGCTTCATGCTGCTCAATGACGATATGCCAAACCGGCGACAAGAATCTTATATCAATGCCGCCGCAAACTATGCAAGCGTATGGTATGACGACGGTACGGGCGAGCTTATCGAGAAAAACAATTCTGTAAGCAGCGTCAGATTCGACCGTGATTTCTACCTCGGCAAATCGGCCATAATCAACGGGGATACAGGCATCACAAGCGTTGCCTCGGGTGACGTGGTCGAATACACTCTCCATGTGGATCATTACGGCGGTGGCTCATATGAGATACTGCCGCTGACCGACCATATGCAGGGTGCGCAGGTTGCGCTTGTCCCGGCAGAGGGCAACGAGCATCTTGCCTCCAAGTACGGTCTTACCGCACGGAACATAAACGGTGAGAGCGTGTACGCCATCGACAAGGTCGGTACATACAACGATGTTGTCATCGGCGGTATGATAGCCGACAGTATTACCGTTTCCGAAATTGACGGCGGCGGTCTTGATACCGTCATACACTGGTATCTCACCGATATAACAGCAAGCGCAAAAAACAAAAGAGTTTCCTATAAGGCGCTTGTCGATACGCAGACGACGGGCGTTACGGGACTTACCTATTCTCTGACCAACGAGACCTGGCTCAACGACCACCAGTCGCACAGACTCTGGTCGCCTGTCGGCACAGAGGGTGAGATCGGCGGTACAGGTGTCGCATTTGACAAGTACATCGTGACCGAAAAGGGAGACACTCCGGAAAATGATGTGCTCGATATCTACGAGCCGTTCAGAGAGGGTGAACCCACCCTTTACCGTCTGTCTCTGACATCGGTCGGCGGTGAGGTAACTCTCGGCGGCGACGATATCTATGACTCTCTGCCGCAGACCTATCACGATGTGTTCAAGTGGTCGAAGGACAATATCAGTCTGCGCTACGAGCCGGCACAGGGAAGCACCTTCAGCTTCACGGGCGTTGACAGCAGCGATGCCACATGGTACATTGATTCGACGCCGCCCGCATGGACGGGTGTCGGTGAACACGAGGATCAGCAGTATATCCGCTGGTCGAGTGATATGCAGCTTACCTTCGACGGAACGGTCTATATCTATGTCACACTGCAGCTTCCCGACGGCGATACATGGCTTGACAACGCGATAAAATATCGTGAGACCCGTCTTGAAAACTCCTTCTTTGTGCTTGAGGAGAAAAAGACGGTCTATCACGACCTTGCATCGGTTGCCGAGGCATATCTTCAGAAGGGCGTGTGGGATACAGGCGTGGAGAGCTGGAGCACTTCAAGTCAGCAAAGCAGTCCCCGCAGAACCACACCCGATGCGCGCCAGTATTTCTACAACTCAACCGGTATGTCCGCACAGGTGGTTTCTTACTACATCACCCTCTATAACAGCGGCACGACGCGTCTTTACCTCAACACCATACAGGACTCTCTGCCAAAGGGCGTAATACCGTGGACAATGCGAAGTAATCTCAGCTGGACTTACTATACGCAAACCAGTTATTTCAAGCAGTGGACATCGGGCAATGTAAAAATAACCGATGAGGAAGGCAAGACGCTTTCACCCGTGTGGAAGAACTTCAATGTTGCGCCGGCATACAATCCTGTCACAAATGTTATGAGCTTTGATCTCAGCGGCGGCAACCTCAGATACGATAACTATTTCGGCAAATATTACCTCGCTCCGAATGAGGGCGTCAGGCTGATAGTGCCCTGCTATGTAAACTCGCGTGAATACACCGAGGATTACATCGAGAACACCGTGGCAATGCCGTATTTTGACTATCTTGCAGCAGGTGTCAGGGTCAGTGATGACAACGTTGAACTCGTAAATCCGAGTAATGCTGCGGGCATGGCTCTCAATGACGGCGATTGTGAGCTTATGGACACCGATGAGGCAAACCTCCTCGGCATGGTGGGCGGTCACGTCGGAACACAGTGGCTCTCATCCGATGTCACTCTTCGCCGCGGTCAGATCGTTCCCGGTATCACAAAATGGATCGAAAGTCTGACGACCCCCGGAGGATCGACCGTCGTAAATGTCGAAACGGCAGGCACGGACGACACGATCAACTGGGCAGTAAAGCTCACCGATACCGGCAACGCCGACATATCTGTCTGGAGGTTTACCGACGTCGTTAACCCCGACTACGGATTTACGGGAGATGTCAAGCTGGTATACAAGGATATCTACACATCCAAAACGATAAATCTCTTCACCATAGTGCGTGATAAGGATAATCTTGACAGTATAACCCTCAACTGGAAACAGAACAGAAGCAACAATACGTATAACGAAACAGCGACCATTACGCGCGGCGGCGAAGCCGTTACGTTGAAAGATGTACACCTGTACTACGGTTCTGTTGCGAACTTTACCAGGTATGCAAAGAGCGATGTGACGGTGCGTATGTACGTCGATGAAAACGGCAACGAGGTACTCGCCTTTGATATTCTTAATCCGGATTTCGTTATTCCCGCAGGCGGCGATGTGACCGTCAAGCTTTCCACAAAGATATTCGGAACGTGGGCAAACAAGGTCTATTACAACAACGCATATCTCACACCGCTCACTCAGGTCTATGACGATACCCGTGTCAGCCAGGGCAACCACCTGCTTTACGGAGTCGGACTCGATCCTACCGTCAGAAACTCCGCACAGATCACAGCGGCCTACGGTTATGTCACAAGCTCGGAGAAACGTATCCGAGAGATAGGCAACGAGACAAACTGTGCTTCGAGTAAGGACGAGAAGAACTGGATCTTCCTTGACGAGCATCAGGATACCTTCCGTTACACGAATATCGTCAACAACATCACGGGCAAATCGCTCTCCAAGTTCATCATGATCGATAACCTCCCCGAGGTCGGAGACCATGCAACCTTTGCGGAGAACGAGGACCGTTACAGCGCATTCAAGGTCGAGCTGCTCGACAACCCCGATTTCGAGGTCTCGATAAACCTCGAGGGCAATAAGACTGTTCTGACAAAGGATCAGTACACCATTATGTTCAGCGACCGCACCGAGTTTGCGGAGAAGGACTGGGACGGCACGAACGATGTCGGCTGGTATACCTCGCCGAAGAAGTCAACACGTTCCTTCCGCCTTGAGATTTACGACAATACAGGTCTCGTTATTCCCGATCAGTCGGCTATCCACGTCGAATACAACGGCAGAATAATCATGGCGGCCGACTACACAAATGACGATGTCACGACCGATCCCGAGGAAGGCACGATCGCGTGGAACAGCTTCGGCTACCATTACAGCGTTCTCGGCGAGAATATCTCGCTCGAAGCAGCTCCCCTCAAGGTCGGTGTATGTATCCAGTACATTCCCCTTATCAGCAAGAGTCTGGTATATCCCGACGGAAGCGAATATCCCGCAGAGCAGGATGAAACATTCAGATTCATTCTCTACAGCGGAAAAGAAATCACATCTCTCAAAGGCAAGACCGAGAAAGAGATAGCAAATATTCTCAAGAACAATAAACGCAATGTGACCGTTGTCGATCTCACGGTCGAGGCGGGCGAGAGCAAGAGTGACACGCTCAGACTTTCCGACCGCAAGGTCATGACCTATGATACCACGGCGGGTCAGTGGGTCGAGACCGATACCAAGTGGTCGTTTGTCGACGGCGAAAGCTTCACTGTTCTCGAGCTCGACGACAACACCAATATGTTCAATGTTCAGTCGATAGCAACATCTCTTGCAGGCAGCTTCACCTCCGAGTACAACGGTCAGCTTCTGACCGACATCGCTGCAGTCAATGTGAGAGAGTCGTGGACGGTCCGCATCAACAAGACCGACGAAGCCGAGGGCAAGGCTCTCGCAGATGCAACCTTCGCCATCTACAGTCCCGTACAGCGTGAGGAGATGAAGGATGAGGCTTATCAGAAGCTCAAGCTCAATCACCAGCCTCTCAAGGTAATCACTCACGGCGATCAGAAGTGGTATCTGTTCAAGGTTGTTACAACAGGTGCAGGCGGCACGGCGGTTTTCGACGGTCTCGTTGAAGACAACTACATTGTCCGCGAGCTGCAGGCTCCCGGCGGTTACAAGCTCTCAAAGGAGATCTACGAATTCGCACTTTCCGATGCAGGAAGCACCCTGATCGCCGAAAAGGATGTTGTAAACACTGCCGATTACGAACTGCCGAAGACAGGTACTTCCGATGCAGCCATGATGATGGTTATCGGCAATCTCATGATGCTGGCGGCAGCTTCGGTCATCCTGTTCAGAAAACATCTGCCGGAGTTTAAAAAGCTTCGGCCGCAGGTGAAGAAAAATGAACAGAGGTAAATTACTTACAGTCATTACGGTTATTGTGTTCGCCGTGGGAGCAGTTATCATGCTGCTCCCGCTGGCGGTACAGTTTGCGGGCACGGACGATTCGGCACGTGCCTCGGCGCACTATACCGAAAGCCTTACACGACTCGATGAGGCGAATTTCAAAGAAATGCTCTCCGATGCGCACGATTACAACTATGCGCTGTCAAAGAGGGCTGTGAACTTTATCCTTCCCGACGATATCCGAGCGGAGTATGATTCTCTCCTCGATCCGGGCGGCGAAGGCGTTATGGGGTATGTTGAGATACCCGATATCAACGTAACCCTTCCGATTTTCCACGGGACGGACGAGCAGTCGCTCAGTACCAGCATCGGTCATCTCGAATGGACGTCGCTGCCCGTCGGCGGAAGAAGTACACACTGTGTTCTCTCGGGACATAACGGACTGCGCGGAGCTGCGCTTCTGCGCGATCTGGAAAAGCTCGATAAGGGTGACATATTCTACATCAGGGTGCTCGACCAATTGCTGGCGTACGAAGTCGATCAGATAAAGGTCGTCGAACCCGATCAGGTGGAAGCACTGTTTATTGAGGAAAACAGGGATTACTGCACGCTCATGACGTGCACTCCCTACGGCTCGAATACACACCGACTGCTTGTGCGCGGACGCAGGATTGAGGTTCCGAAAGGTGCTCCGAGTATCCTCGTTACCGCCGATGCAACACAGGTCGAGGAGCATACGGTTGCGTTTCTGGTGGCTGTGCCCCTGCTCCTTGTGATAACGGTTGCCGCAGTTATACTTTATATGTCTATTGGTGAAGGAGATGGCAGCAATGAAAAAAAGCATTGTCAGATACATAGCGCTTCTGATGCTGATGCTGACGGTCGCACTGAGTGCGGCGATGCCGATAAATGCAGCGGAGTATCTGGACATATCGAAGCCGGCGACGCTGACGGTTCAATTCCGTCCTGAGGATATATCCGCCGCTGATGTAAAGTTCGAGCTGTTCAAGGTTGCCGACGTGAACGAATACGCTGAGCTTACACTCACAAAAAAGTTCGAAAACATTCCCGTCGACCTTTCCTCACCCGACAGCGGCATCTGGGCTTCTGCCGTTGAAGAGGCGGAAACCTGTGTTTCGGCAAACTCTCTCAAGGCTGATTACAGCGCCGTTACAGACAAGGACGGAAATGTCGTGTTCGGCAAAGTTTCGGCAGGCCTGTATCTTCTCAGAGGCGAGAGCTTTATCAAAGATCACGACGTCTACAAGCCGCAGTCCTATCTCATCATGCTTCCGAATCGCGCCGATGACGGCTCGTGGGATCATGATGTGACGTCAATACCCAAGTTCGATAAGAGCGATGAGCTCGTCGACCTGAAGGTTACAAAGAAATGGATCGGCGGAAGACTTTCCAGCCGTCCGACAGAGATCACGGTAATGCTCTTCTGCAATGACGCCGAATACGAGTCGGTGATCCTCAATGCCGACAATAACTGGCAGCACACCTGGCCGCAGCTCAATGCGAAGAATAACTGGACGGTTTCGGAGACATCTGTTGAGGGTTATACCACAACGATCGAAAACGACGGTTACAGCTATATCATCACAAACAAGTCCACCACGGGCGGACTTCCCCAGACAGGTATGATATGGTGGCACATTCCGCTCATCGCGGCAGTGGGCATCGGATTCTGCTTCGCAGGTCTGCTGCTTATGAAAAAGAATAAGAAGTCTGCATAAAAAGAGGCACCGAAGTCCATCTGACTTCGGTGCCTCTTTTTATGCTTGACAAACTTCCTCTACAAATGTAGAATAATAGTAATTACTACAAATGTAGAGGAATTGATTAAATGAGCATATCACTGAGGAAATTGCCCGATACCGAGCTTGAGGTCATGCAGGCGATGTGGCAATGCGAGTGTCCTGCCTCCCGTGCGGACATTGAAAAGATAATCAAAGATACACACCCGATGGCGATGACCACGCTGCTGACCCTGCTAACCCGACTTTCGGAAAAAGGCTTTGTCAGGATAGAAAAGGTCGGACGTGCATCGAGGTATTATCCTCTTGTCACCCGTGAGGAATATCTTGCCGCCCGGAGCAGCAATTTTATAAACAAGCTGTGCGGCGGCAGTATGTCGACCTTTGCGAATGCCCTGTGTGACAGCGGACTGAGCAAAGAGGATATCGACGAGCTTCGCGATCTTCTCGAAAGGAGGAAGCTGTGATGACCGATGTTGTGAGACTTGTTTTTTCGCTGTTTCTTGGAGTTATGGTATCGGTAATGATCCTGCTAAGGAGAAAAAATGAAGAATCGTGCGAGATTAACGGACGCAGATATCAGCCTTTTATGTGGGGAGCATTTCTGCCGCTGATGATGCTTGTTATGCCTGTGATGTATCTGTTTCTGGGCGGATTCAGAAAGGCGGCGCATTGGACTGTATCAGTCGCTTTCGGTATGCTTGTGCATATAAGCGTTTACTTTCTGATTCTTCTGATTGCAATGCCGCTTCTTCGCAGATTTATCAGCTCGCGGGTCTGTGCTATGCTGTGGATAATACCGAACTGCCTTTATCTGACGCAGTACGGGGCAATGGAGGTTTCAGAGCCGAAGCTGGTGGTGCGCACATCGAAAGAGATTCTGATCTTTGCCGCGGTTATATGGATAACGGGTTTTGTCTGTGTGCTTGCCCTTAAAATTGCCGAGCATTGCAGATATCGCCGTCGGATACTTGAGGACGCGACCGAGATTACCGATCAGCGAATTGTTAAAATATGGGAAAGTCAGCTTTACCATACATATGAAAAGGAACCGCCTTATATACTGGTCGTTTCGCCGAACGTGACATCTCCGCTTTCGGTAGGCTTTTTCAGACGAAGCATAAGAGTTGTACTTCCTCAGAGAGAATACAGCGACGAAGAGCTGTCGATGATATTGCGTCACGAGATAGTCCATCTCAGCCGCGAGGACAGTTTGAATAAATTCTTTCTGATATTCTGCGCCGCACTGTGCTGGTTCAATCCTTTGGTGTGGACGGCGGTGAAGAAAAGTTCTGAGGATATCGAACTGAGTTGTGACGAAACTGTATTACTTGAAGCAAACGAAAACGAGAAATACAAATATGCAGATATCCTCCTGAAAACCGCCGACAGTTCGAAGGGTTTTACAACCTGCCTTTCGGCTTCAGCGCGGTCTCTGCGGTACAGACTCAGATCGGTGACCGGTTCCCGAAAGAAGTGTACCGGAGCGATTATTGCAGGAGTTGTCTGTGCTGCTTTGGTTATGAGCTACGGATATATCACCGTTGCGTACGGTGATACCACGGGCAGGGAGATAATATACCGCTCGGAGGATATTAGCGAATATCATACGCATTACATCGAATCTGCAAACGGGGGATATTATGACGTTGACCAGATGGCTCTCAATGAATATCTGTCGGGTCTTGAGATGATGAGTGTCTGCGGCCGATATTCGTTTGATGACAGTGATCCTCGATATATTATGAGTATGGCTTCGGCAAATGACAGCTTCCGACTGCTGTTTTTTGAAAATTATGTCAGTATAGAACCACGCAAAGACGTGCGCGGCGGAGTCTATTATCTGCCGCAGGGAGCCGATTGGGATTATATCGACTCGCTGATGTACGACACGCCGTCGTGGCTGCAAAACTGAATAGTCAAAAAAGTCCTGCAAGTACGAACGGACCGCAGGACTTTTTGTTGTATGACGGACTTTTGTGTGGTATCATATAGTCAAACGAAGTGCATGAAAGAAGGGGCGGTGAGTATGAAAAGTGGATAAGACTTGATGCGCGCGGAAACAAAGAGGGAGTAAATGCTCGGTTTTCGATCGACAGGGAACAGCTTGCGTTCACGGTCCGTCCCGAAATGGGGGAAGAGGACGGTTTTACGGTTTATCCTGCGCCCGACAGAAAGATACTGGAAAAGCTGAGAAGGAACAGAACAAGGACCGAGCTCTGGGACGATCTTCCGATCGAGCTTGAGTACAATATGCAATGAAAAAGGTGCTGCTATGAAATTGATCAGAGCGAATGTCAGTGATTGTGACAAGCTGTGGAGAATGCAGACTCAGGCCTTTGCGGAGCTTCTGGAAAAGTATCGTGACTATGAGACAAATCCGGCAAATGAGGCAAAGGAAAGAATAGAAGAAAGGCTGCTGCAGGAGTTCACGTATTTCTATTTCATTTTTGATGCAGACAATTTGGTTGGAGCCATCAGGATCGTTGATAAAAAGGATGGGAGCAGAAAATGCGTATCGCCCGTTTTTATCATGAAAGAATTTCGCAATAAGGGACTTGCGCAGAAGGCTTTTGAGCAGGTCGAAAAGCTTCACGGAGCTGACGGTTGGGAGCTTGCAACGATTGTGCAGGAGAAAGGAAACTGCCATCTGTACGAAAAGCTCGGGTATAGAAGAACGGGCGAGACAAGGAAGATAAACGACAGAATGGATATCGTTTATTACGAAAAGGATTAGCGGTTTATGGAAATAAAAAATGTTTGGTTCGAATTTGAAGAATGGCAGGACGGCTATGACGAGGACGATGAGAACGCCGATGTGCGTTTTGAATTAAGTGACGGAACAAAATGGTGTGCTCAGTTTGTTACATATCGCAATCTGATAAGCCTTTCAGAGAAAAATCAGGAGACGGGCGAATGTCTGTGCGGGAAGTATTTTTATGCCGATAAACCGATTTTTGTTTCCAAAATGAGCAGGGAGCTCATAATCTCGGTTATTGACGACATTGTCAGACATGAATCCGACCTGACTTGCGTTTTCACAAGGATAGAAGATTGACGTTGAATCTGGAGCTGATAATATGAGTTTTGAAAAGGAATCAATCGACAAACTGTCCGAGGTATCTTACGGTATCGACTGTTGTCAATAGTATAAAGAGTTTTGTCTGTTGAACAAAATTCATTGATATATTTAAGATGGCGTGATAGAATGATAAAAAAACAAACTGGAGAAAAGGTTATGAAAGAAACGAAGAGATACGTCTGGCTTGACATTGTAAAAATCATTGCTTGTTTTTTTGTCATAATAAACCATGCTCATGCTCAGGTTTTTCTTGTTGTCAGAGAGACGGCGGCAAATGTGATATTTGATTCGTTTTGCTTTTCGATCTGCAAGAGTGCGGTACCCTTGTTTGTTATGACAAGCGGTTATCTTCTTCTGCAAAAAGAGTCGGATTACAAGAAAGCGATGCTGAGGATAGCGAGAGTAGGCGTTCCTCTGATCGTTCTTTCCGTATATTATTATTTTTGGTCAGATAACACGGACAGATCGATTCTCGGTTTTATAAGTCATTTCTTCAGAGAACCGATCAGTATATATCTGTGGTATCTGTATATGGTTATCGGACTGTATCTGGTTACGCCCTTTTTGTCGAAGGTTATAAAAGTGTTGAAAATATCCGATATGATGATATTCGTAATTGCTTTTTTGATCATACCTTCAATGACGGATTTGCTGACAACATATTTCGGGTATAATCTGAGCAGCCATTTCTTTAATGCATTTTTTCCAAAAGCGATAGCCTGTTATGTTGCGGGCGTTGTTCTGGCACGCCTGCCTTTGAAAAAGGAATTGGTTTGGGGGACGGCGGCGGTCTATACGGTGTCGATCGGATTGATGATGCTTTCGGTGTGCGTCCGCTTCTTTGAAACGGGCGAGAGAGTATATGATTTTGATTCCTGGCTGTCATTTCCCGTGATAATGTCAAGCCTGTCCCTGTTTTACATAATCAGATACTTCTTTGAAAACAGAAAATACGGCGAGAAGACAACAGAAGTCATAAGTACGATCGGGTCTGTAACATTCGGAGTCTATCTGATTCATTATTTCGTTCTCGGCAAGCTTTTTTCACTGGGCTTTGTTCGGGCGATGTATTCGTTCAACTCTTATATCGCTGTTATTTTTGTTGAGGTTTTCTGTTTTGCTTTTTGCGGCCTGGTGATATTTGCCGCAAAGAAAATTCCTTACGTAAAATGGTTCCTGTAATGATTCGAACAAAAAAGAAGCATACTTTCATATGCTTCTTTTTTGTTTATACACAAACGCTTACATCTGTCCGATCTCGAGGCTGTCGCAGAGCTCGCCGTCGAGAGATTTGCGGTAAAATCCCGATCGGTCGGCGATTATATAGCCGTGCGGACTGCCTTCTTTCGGGATCGAAACGGAGCCGGGGTTGAGACACCATATGCCCTCAGCCTTCTTTTTGAGCGGGATATGGGTGTGACCGTAGATGAGAACGTCGATATCCCTGTCGTCGGGAAGAGCGTCGATGTTTATGTGGTGACCGTGAGTTGCGAGAACGCGCAGACCGAACATATCGATGATACGGGTGCGGTCGGTGATGTTGAAATCGAGCACCATCTGGTCGACCTCAGCGTCGCAGTTGCCGCACACGCAGGTGATTATATCCTTGAGCGGGTTGAGCATTTTTATGACTTCTTTGGGGCAGTAGCCTTCGGGAAGGTCGTTGCGCGGACCGTGATAGAGAATATCTCCGAGCAGGAGGATTCGGTCGGCTTTTTCAGCCTCAAAGCGCTCGAGGAGAAGTCGGCAGTAATGTGCACTTCCGTGAATGTCGGAAGCGATGAGCCATTTTTGCATATGTGTTCATATCCTTTCGGTATTATGTGTGATCGCGAAGCCACTGCATTGCACAGTGTGCGAGTATGGCTGAACCTGTCGGGAGCACAGCCTCGTTGAATACGACCTGTTCGTTGTGAGTCGGCTTGCCGAAAAGCGGATTTTCCTCCCGTGTGCCTGCGCCGAGAAGGAGATACACACCCGGAACGGCGTCGGTAAAAAAGGAAAAATCGTCCGAGCCCATTCCTTTGCTGTCGAAAAGGGTGACAGGTCGGTTTGTGAGCTCCTCGATATATGATACGACCTTTTCGGTCAGTATGGGGTCGTTTGTCAGCGGAGGGACAGATGCGGTCGAAACGACCTCGGCGCTGCCGCGAAGCATCTGTGCGGTGGAGATCGAAATGTCACGGATACGGCTGAAAATGTGCGCACTCAGCTCGCTGTCCATCGTGCGGACAGAGCCTTCCATTACGACACGGTCGGGGATAACGTTTGCAGCATCACCGCCGAGAAATTTTCCGACGGTGATGAGAGCGGGCTGTACGGCGCATATTTCACGTGCAAGAATCTCCTGAATCGACGAATATATCTGAGCGGCGATATATATCGGGTCAACGCCCGTTTCGGGCATGGCGCCGTGACACCCCGT
This sequence comes from Oscillospiraceae bacterium, assembly GCA_015065975.1. Classification (GTDB taxonomy): domain Bacteria; phylum Bacillota; class Clostridia; order Oscillospirales; family Acutalibacteraceae; genus SIG598. The sequence continues at coordinate 26,501 of SVPG01000010.1, forward strand.
CCCGTGAACGGTTATGCGGAAAAAGACGGGACCCGCCATGCAGGTGCCACTGCCGCACATAATCGTGTCTGTCGGCGTTCCCGAATGTATGTGCAAAGCAAGTGCCGCGCCGATATCGAGCCCGTCGAGCACTCCCGCATCGATGAGAGAGCGGGCACCCGTTAGCCCTTCCTCGTCCTGCTGAAAAACAAGCCTCACCGTGCCCGAAAGCCTGTCCCGCATGAGCATGAGAAGTCGGGCGGCACCGAGCAGTATCGCCGTGTGCATATCGTGACCGCAGGCGTGCATATTGCCGTTTTCCGACTTAAAATCGATTTCGGCACGTTCTCTTATCGGAAGAGCGTCCATGTCGGCTCGAAGGAGTACCGCCTTTTTCGAAGACCCGCCCGAAATATCGGCTATGACCGAGCTTTCGCAAAGGTCGACCGGGTCATATCCGAACTCGCGCAGAAGTCCTTTGACATATGCACGGGTTTTCGGAAGCTGCTTTCCGCATTCGGGGTTTTTGTGTATCGTGCGGCGGTAACGGACAAGGTCGTCCTTTATGCTGTCAGACAGCAGAAGCATATCGTTATTCATCGGAAAGGTTCCTTTCAAAGAGGTTTTTTGTTATTATGCGCTTTTTGAAAGGAGAGATTCATACGAGGTGATTATATCAGAAAACCGAGCCGAAAGCAATCGGTGAAAATGCTGTGCTGACGGGGTTTTTAATAAAAAGCAACCCGCGGTTGTCGGAATGTAAAATGCCGTTTTATTGTCACTGTGAGAAAAACGTGCTATAATTTACAAAAATGAATGAGGAGGTACGGAGATGTTAAAGCTCAGACCGTACAAAAAGTGTGACGCTCAGCATATCGTCGGCTGGTTTGCCGATGAGACTGCTTTCAGAAAGTGGAGCGCCGACAGATATGATAAGTATCCCATAACCGCAGACGACCTCAATGATAAGTATGAGGAGTCGGCTTATGATGACTGGTTCTACCCGATGACCGCCTATGACGAGAGCGGCGTGGTCGGTCATATGGTGATGAGATTTGTCGACGAGGAAAAGACCGACCTGCGTTTCGGTTTTATTGTTGTCGATTCGACAAAACGCGGTATGGGTTACGGCAAGAAGATGCTTTTGGCGGCGCTCGGATATGCGTCGGAATTTCTCGGTGCAAAAAGAGTTTCCCTCGGTGTCTTTGACAACAACGAGCCTGCGTACAGATGTTACAGATCGATAGGCTTCGGCGAGGTTATGGAAGGCGGCGAGCCCGTATGCGAGAAGGTCGCGATCATGGGCGAGGAATGGACTGTTGTTGAAATGGAGCAGTTCTTTGATGAATAATCAGGGAGGAAAAAACTATGAAAAAGAAGATTGTCATTGCGCTGTCGGTTACAGTCGGCGTTATCGCAGTGCTGTTTCTGGCGATGTCGGCCTATATCGGAACGCAGGTAGTTGCAGGTTCGACGCAGCTTGTCACAAACGAATCGACGAGCGGCGTGTCCGATACATTCTGGGAAACCTACGGTATGGACTATGCCGCGTTCTGCGAAAAATACGAGGTGAATCGTGTTGAGATAACCTCGAGCTTTGACGGACATATTATCCCGGCTGACCACATTCTCGCCGAAGGTGCGCAGGAAAACGGCAAAACGGTCGTAATGGTGCACGGACTCGGGGGCAACCGCCTTACAAACTATCCGGTTGCAGAGATGTTTCTTGAGATGGGATTCAATGTTCTGACATATGACCAGAGAAGCTCGAACGAAAACACCGCCGAGAAGACCACCTTCGGATACTGGGAAAAATACGACCTGATAGACTGCATTGATTATATTTCGGAGCTGGCTCCCGATAAGAGCATCGGAGTGTGGGGAACCTCATTCGGCGGAGCCACTGCCTGTCAGGCGGCGGGGTATGAAAACACCGACGAGAAGATCGACTTTCTTGTTCTCGACTGTCCCGTGAGCAGCATGGAATGGATGGTCAATGAGGAAATGAAGGGTATGGATATCGGTATCCCCATAGAATATATGACGTGGTGCGGAAATATCGCAAATCAGGTAATGCTCGGCTTTGACTATGATGATGCCGACAGCGCCGAGGCTGCAAAGAATGTCGACGGTATAGCCGTGCTTGTCATAAACAGCAAAGCAGATGAGCTCACGCCGTATTTTATGGGCAAGGACATTTACGACAGCATAAAGAGCGAAAACAAGTACATATGGACGGTTGAGGACAGCGAGCATACCGAGATGTGGCTCGATTACAATGAGCAGTACAGAGAAGAGGTCGGAAAGCTTGTCGAAGCGGCGGGCAAATGATGGAACAATGTTATTGACTCGCAGATTAAATAAAGGTATAATTGATTTATGCCGATTTGTTCGAGCTTATGACATGAAAGGAATGGTTATATAATGAGCAGCGTATTTATTTCCTGCAGTACCGACCCTGCTGCACAAAGAGAACAGAGCCTTGCGTATCAGCTTCGCAGTGAGCTTGCGGCAAGAGGGGTGCAGGCTTATTATTGCGCTTCCAACCCCGCCACGGCACAGGCGCAGAGCGAGTTTTTCAGCGCAGCGGCAAACGCTTCGACGCTTGTCGTTATCGCGTCCCGTCCCGACCTCATTGCAAACGGTTGGGCTCAGGCAGGCTGGAACGCTTTTGTCAGCTCCCTTGCGAGCGGAATGAAGCCCGATGGCAAGATGATAGCCATTCTTGAAAATATGCCGAAGGAAGCGCTTCCCGCTCAGCTTGCAGGCTGCAAGGTGTGCTCTTCCGTTTATGAGGCTGTGGGTGAGATAACCGACGCACAGCCGACAGCTCCCGTTGCCGATATGAACGAGGCGACCGTGTCGAGCGACAGCCTTGACCCCACATTCACGGCAGCCGCAGCAGCGCCCGTTGCAGCACCTGTTGCAGCGCCCGCTCCGACTCCCGTCCCGACACCCGTACCAGTCGCAGCTCCTGCTCCGACACCTGCTCCCGCTCCGATGCCCGTACCGACGGCTCAGCCTCCGGTACAGACACAGCAGCAGGGCTTCGGTCAGACTTATCAGCTTCCCGCACAGCAGTTCTATGCCGCTCCCGCTCCGCAGAAAAAGAGCTCCAATGTCGGAAACATCATCGGAACGATCCTTGCGGTTATCGTTGTTGTCGTCGGAGGTCTCATCGCTCTTTCGAGCATGGATTGCGATGGTCTCGGCGGCGGAAAGCCTGCGATCGTCAATAAGGAGCTCGAGTGTGATTATGTCATTTACGAGTATGAGAACGATGACGGCGATATCTATTACGATGCATATATGACCGACGGAACCTATTACGGCACATGGTATGCATCAGAAGATATGGATTTCCTCATCGAGTCTATCGAGGACGATGATACGGACGTTCTTTCTGCCGGCGATTTCAAATATAACGGTGACAAAAAGACTCTCGCTCTCGACTATACCGCTCCCGATGAGGAAGGCACCGTCTGCGAGTTTGACGGCAAGCTCAGCTCGAGCTATGCAAGAATCGAAGGCGAATATTACAGCGACTATTCCCTCAACGACGATTCCTACAAGGCAAATTACGTCGGCTATGTGTATGACGGCGAATTCTCCGAGGACGCAAGCGTGCTCAAGGGCTTCTGGAGCGAAGCTGCAAACTGACAAAAATGATTGATATGACCGCAGTGCCGGACGGCACTGCGGTCATTTTATGTCTTTGACAAAATGCTGCATATGTAATAAAATAATATATGGTAAAATATCCTGACACACCGAAAGGGGAGTGTAAATTTATGGCTGACCATAAGAGAAAATCGGTGAGACTGCCGTCGAAAGGTATTTACAATACCGCGATGTCGGTGCTCGGACTGAGGGCGAAGGGACGTCATAAGGCAAAATACGACAGAAGCGGACTCGAAGGTGTTGAGGCACCCTATGTCGTGCTGTCAAACCACTGCAGCGTGAATGACTGGTATCTCGTGGGGGAGGCTTTTCTTCCCGAGCGGCTGAATTTCGTTGTCACGAGACATTTCTATTCAAACCCGCTGCTCGAGCCTCTTTTCTGGAGGGTGGGCGCTATCCCGAAGGATCAGTTCACACCCGATGTCGGAACGATAAAGGATATTCTGACCGCGGCAAAGGCGGGCGGAAACGTAATGATTTTCCCCGAGGGCAGAATGACCCCTCACGGCAGGACCGAAACCATCGAGAAGAGCACGGTGAAGCTTCTCAAAAAGCTCAAAATGCCCGTCATGGCTCTGCATATGGACGGCGCGTATCTCACACGCCCGAAGTGGAGCAAGGTCGACCGCAAGGGCAGAGTGGATATAAAAACGACGCTGCTGTTCACCCCCCGGCAGCTCAAAGAGATGAGCGACGACGAGCTCTATGACCGCATGAAAGAGGTTCTCACGACGGACGACTTTGCGTGGCAGAAGGAAAACAGGGTCAGGTTCAGAGGAGGAAAGTTTGCCGAAGGGCTCGAGAACCTTCTCTATGCCTGCCCGAAATGCGGCGGAATGCTGACCACCGTGACAAAGGGAAACAAAATCGAGTGCTGCGCCTGCGGAAACGGTGCAAAGCTCAACAATTACTATGAGTTCGAAAAGCTTTCACAGGACTGTGTCATTCCCGAAAATATAGCCGACTGGTTTGACCTGCTCAAGAAAAAGGAGACGGAAGCGATTCTTTCCGACGAGAATTTCGAGATGAGAAGCCACGTCGTTATCCGCAGACCGTACAGGAAAAAGCTCGAGTGGCTTTCCGAGGTCGGCGACGGAACGCTCATTCTCAACAGGAACGGACTCAGATTTGAAGGAACGCAGGACGGTCAGCCCTTCGAGCTTGAAGTTCCGACAGCGTCAATGCCGGCGCTTGCGTTCGGCTGCAACCAGCACGTCACCCTCTATAAGGACGGGGAATATTATTCATTTGTTCCCGACAACCGTCAGGAGAGCGTGCGCTGGTCGGTAGTTGCCGAGCTGCTTTACAATTTACAGTCAGAAAAGGAATAGGATATGAATATACAGATTTTTGTCAAATCAAAGAGCTTTGACTGCAAGAAGGCCGAGCGTTTCTTCAAGGAACGCGGCATAAAATTCCAGCGCATAGACCTTGAGGACAAGGGCATGAGCAAGGGCGAATACAACAGCGTCAAAGCGGGAGTGGGCGGAGATTTTCATAAGCTCATCGATAAAAAATGCAAGCTCTACGACAAGCTTTTTATAGCTCATCTTGCCTATCCCGCCCAGATCGAGGAAAAGCTCCTTGAAAACCCGGGGCTTTTCGCTGCTCCGATCGTTCGCAACGGCAGAGCCGTCACGGTGGGCGTTGATGAAAATACCTGGAAGAAATGGATCGAAGATGAAGCGAAATGAGCTCACACACCGTCTGATGGACGATGATACGCGGTCACGTGCCGAGATTGCGGCGGCTCTTGCTACATACATGTACGTCATAACGCGCGTCAACGCACCCGACGGGGCAACGGTGGCGCAGATAATCGACAGCGTCGATTCGGGCGAGGACAGGGTGAAAAGAGCGGCGGCGTATCTCGCTTTCAGAGCGGCGGCGCTGAAACATCGCCGTGAAATGATGGGACTGAGACTGTGCCTGCAGAGCCGTCTGATGAACGGTGTTCTGAGCGGCGCGCGGGCGGCTGTTTTTGCGCAGGGTGAGCACGTGTATGTTGCATATCGCGGCACCGATGACCTCGAGTGGACCGACAACGGAATGGGTATGTTCGAGCGCTCGACAAGGCTGCAGAGGCTTGCCGTGATGTATTTCGATGTGGCTGTGCAGAGGCTCGGTCTCGACGAATCCTGTCTCATCACAGTCTGCGGTCACTCAAAGGGCGGCAACAAGGCGCAGTTTGTCATGCTCGATTCGGACAGCGCAGGGCTGATAGACAGCTGCTGGTCGTTTGACGGGCAGGGCTTTTCTCCCGAAGCGATAGAATATTACAAGGATAAGCTCGGAAAAGAGTATCGCAGACGCCGCGCAAGAATGTTTTCCGTGTGCGGTGAGAATGACTATGTCAACCCGCTCGGAAACAGGATAATACCCGCGTCAAAGACCTATTATCTCGAAACGCCGCGTGCGACACTTGAAAGCTTTCTCTCGAATCATATCGTTGAAAATCTCTGGGTCAAGGGGGAGGAAGGCTTTACTGGCTCGCTCAATACGGAGAGCGGGTGCGGCGATCTCTGCCGATTTTCGGGCAGACTTTCGAGGTCGATAATGGCGCTTCCCGTCGATGAACGTCAGAATGTCGCAATGACGGTGACGAGAATTATCGAGAATATGGACGGTGAACGTGTCTCGGGCAATGACCGCTCCTCGGGCGATGCGGTGCGTGCGCTCATAAGCGCCATACCCGGAGCACTGATGTCGCTCTTTCTGTCGGTCGAGGGAAGAAGGCTTGCCGTCGGATATGCCGATATATTCACCAAGTCGAAAAAACGCGATGACAGCGACGAGGGCTTCTGGCGAAGAGCGGCAAAGCGTCTCAAGAATGCGGCGCTTCACGTGCTTCTGACGCTCGCGTCGATAATTCTCGCTGTGCCGACGGCGGCGGTGTGGATATATTCTGCACTCAGAAGAAAATTTTCGAGAAAAAGGAACAGAGATATATGATTATCCCGTTTGTGTTGTGCAGACGGGATATTTTATTACACAAATGTAAGAAACACTTGCATATAATGCATTGAAAAACGCTGAAAATGTGTTATAATATATTGTATAATGTACAAGGTGTACCTCCAACAGGTTGGGGTTTGCCCGAATTCATTGATATATGACTTTATAAGGAGCGTTCGGACGCAAAATGGAGATAAAAGAGATCCTCTCAAAGGTTGATCACACACTGCTTGCACAGGGTGCGACGTGGGAGCAGATAAAGGCGATATGCGACGACGGCATGAAATACGGTACGGCATCGGTGTGTATACCCGCGTCGTATGTGAGACAGGCTAAAGACTATGTCGGTGACAGGCTCGCGATATGCACGGTTATCGGTTTTCCCAACGGATATTCCACCACGGCGGTCAAATGCTTTGAGACTGCCGATGCCGTCGCAAACGGCGCCGATGAAATAGATATGGTCATCAATATCGGCTTCGTCAAGGATGGTAAATTCGACCTTGTGCTCGAGGAGATAAAAGAGATTAAGAAGGCTTGCGGCGGTAAACTGCTCAAGGTCATAATCGAGACCTGCCTGCTCACACAGGAGGAAAAGATAGAGATGTGCCGCGTTGTGTCCGAATCGGGAGCGGAATATATAAAGACCTCGACGGGCTTTTCGACCGCGGGAGCAACCCGCGATGACGTTGCCCTTATGCGCAGATACAGCGCCGATCACGTAAAGGTCAAGGCGGCGGGAGGAATCGCATCGATAGATGATGCGCGCGATTTTATCGCCCTCGGAGCCGACCGCCTCGGCACCAGCAGAATAGTGAAAATAGTAAAAGACGGCGAAAAATAACACAGAAAAGGAGAATTATCATGCCTGCTTATCCAACCCCTCATATCAAAGCAACTCCCGATGATTTCGGAAAGACCGTGCTCATGCCGGGCGATCCCCTCAGAGCAAAATATATTGCGGAAAATTTCATCAAAGACGCAAAGCTTGTCAATAATGTAAGAGGAATACAGGGCTACACGGGCACCTACGACGGTGTCAAGGTCTCTGTTATGGCGAGCGGTATGGGAATGCCGTCGATGGGTATTTACAGCTATGAGCTGTTCAACTTTTTCGGCGTTGAGAACATCATGCGTATCGGCTCTGCGGGTGCCATGCAGAAGAATATCAATCTGCGCGATATAGTCATGGGTCAGGGTGCCTGCACCGATTCGAGATATGCTCATCAGTTTGCGCTGCCTGGCGATTTTTCCCCCATCGCAAGCTATAAAATGCTCAGAACCTGCGCCGATATCGCGCAGGAGACGGGTCTTTCGTATCACGTCGGAAACATCGTTTCGTCCGACTGCTTCTACGGCGATCAGGAGGGACTTCCCGAGCGTGAGACCACCCTTGCAAAATGGTCAAAGATGGGTGTCATGGCGGTCGAAATGGAGGCTGCGGCGCTCTATATGAACGCGGCAAGAGCGGGAAAGAATGCCCTTGCGATATGCACGATATCCGACCACCTCATAACGGGTGAGGCGCTCGATGCCGAAGCGAGACAGAATTCCTTCACACAGATGATGGAGCTTGCGCTCAGAACAGCGGCAGCTCTCGAAAAATAAGGAACTGATACCGATGAAAAAACGTGTTTTTCTTATAGTGCTTGACAGTCTGGGAATAGGTGAGATGCCCGACGCCGAAAGCTTCGGCGATCTCGGAGCAAACACCATGAAAAGCATAAGCAAAAGTCAGAAGTTTTATATTCCGAATCTTCTCGCGATGGGACTCGGAAATATCGACGGGATAGATTATCTGCCGAAAACACAGCAGCCCACAGCCGCTGTTGCCCGCCTTTGCGAGGAATCAAAGGGCAAGGATACCACCGTCGGTCACTGGGAGCTTGCGGGAGTTGTTTCCGAGCAGGCTCTGCCGACATATCCCGAAGGTTTCCCCGAGGATATACTCGACGAATTCACCCGTGCGACGGGCAGAGGCTGGCTGTGCAACAAACCCTATTCGGGAACTCAGGTCATAAAGGACTACGGAAGAGAGCACCTCGAAACGGGCAAGCTCATTGTCTACACCTCGGCTGACAGCGTGTTCCAGATAGCGGCTCACGAGTCGCTCGTTCCGCCCGAGGAGCTTTACGAATACTGCCGCAAGGCGCGTGCGATACTCAAGGGCAGACACGCAGTCGGCAGAGTTATCGCCCGTCCCTTCATCGGCGAATATCCCGATTATACAAGGACGACCAACAGACACGATTTCTCCCTCGAGCCGACGGGACGCACGCTTCTCGACCATCTTTCCGAAAACGGAAAGGACGTTATCGGCGTAGGCAAGATATACGATATCTTTGCGGGCAGAGGTGTTACGGAGAAGATACTCACGGGAACGAACGATGTCGGAATGAAGACCTGTATGGAGCTTGCAGACAGGGATTTTAACGGTCTGTGTTTTATAAACCTTGTCGACTTCGATCAGGTCTACGGTCACAGAAACAATGTCGACGGCTATGCGCTCGCACTTTCCGAGTTTGATGCGTGGCTTCCGAAGTTCCTCGAAAAGATGACCGATGACGATGTTGTCATGATAACCGCCGATCACGGCTGTGATCCGGGAAATGAAAGCACGGATCATTCGAGAGAATATGTCCCGCTGCTCATATGGGGAGAAGGAATCGAGAAAATAAATCTCGGCACAAGACCGACCTTTGCCGACGTTGCGGCAACGACAGCGCAGCTGCTCGGTGTCGAAGGATTTGAAGCGGGTACGGGTTTTGCGTCCGAGCTTACGGAAAATTCGGCGCTTGTGAAGCTTGCGAGAGAAGCTATGGAAAGATCCTATTCGCCCTATTCGGGATTTTCGGTAGGCGCGGCGCTTCTTTCGAAATCGGGCAGAGTGTATACCGGCTGCAATATAGAAAACGCCGCGTTTTCGCCCACTGTATGCGCCGAGAGAACGGCCTTCTTCAAGGCTGTCAGCGAGGGCGAGACCGAGTTTGAGGCGATTGCCGTGTGCGGAGGAAAGGGTGGAGAAATAACCGATTACTGTCCTCCCTGCGGAGTGTGCCGTCAGGTCATGCGTGAGTTCTGCGGCGATGATTTCAGAATTTATATGGTCGGGGCGGACGGCGGCTGCAGATGCGTCACTCTTGCCGATATCCTTCCCGAAAGTTTTTCACCCGACAACGTGAAATAAGGTGCTGTCATGAGGATTTATGATATAATCGACAAAAAAAGAAAAGGCAAGCCGCTCAGCGACGAGGAGATCAGATTCTTCGTCAAAGGGTATACCGACGGTTCGGTAGCCGATTATCAGGCGGCGGCGCTCGCGATGGCCGTTTGCTGCAACGGTATGGACGAAAGGGAGGTCGTCACGCTCACCCTCGCAATGCGCGATTCGGGTGATACGGTCGACCTGTCGAGGTTCGGGAATCTTTCCGCCGATAAGCACAGCACGGGCGGGGTGGGAGACAAGACGTCGCTCATCATCGCGCCGATCGTTGCCTCTCAGGGCGGCAGACTTGCGAAAATGTCGGGCAGAGGTCTCGGTCATACGGGCGGCACGATCGACAAGCTCGAATCGATAAAAGGGTTCAGAACGACCCTTTCCCCCGAAGAATTCATGGAACAGACCGAGAAGGTCGGTCTTGCAATAATCGGTCAGAGCGGAAACCTCGCTCCCGCCGACAAAAAGCTCTATGCTCTGCGCGATGTCACCGCAACGGTGGAGAGTATTCCGCTCATCGCCTCGAGCATAATGAGCAAAAAGCTTGCGGCAGGTGCCCATTCGATAGTTCTCGACGTAAAGACGGGCAGCGGAGCATTCATGAAGACGGTCGACGATGCAAGGGCGCTCGCGCGGTGCATGGTCGATATCGGCAAGGCTGCGGGAAGAAATGTCGCCGCGGTCATCACCGATATGGATACGCCGCTCGGCTATGCGATAGGCAATGCCCTTGAGGTCAGGGAAGCGGTCGGAATACTCAGAGGAGAGGGCTGCAAAGCGCTTCGAGAGGTTTGTTATACACTTTCGGCAAAGCTTATCGAGCTGTGTCTCAGTGTGTCGGAGGAGGAAAGCCGCGAGCGTGTCAGAGATGCTGTCGAGTCGGGTGCGGCTCTTGAGTGCTTCAGAAAGTGGGTCGAGGCGCAGGGCGGAGATGCGTCGTTTGTTGATGACCTGTCGCTGCTTCCGCAGGCTGAGGCGAAATGTGAGGTATATGCACCGCAGGACGGTTATATCTGTTCGATGGACGCTATGGAGATCGGTTCTGCGTGTGTTATGCTCGGCGCAGGCAGAGAGAAGAAGGACGACGAGATCGACTATGCCGCAGGTATCGTTCTTGCGGCGAGAACGGGCGACAGGGTGAGCAAGGGCGATCTGATCGCGACCCTTTACGCAAAGAGTGAGGATATTGCAAAAGCGGCGATGGGGAGATTTGCAGGGGCGATAAAGTTCGGTGACGAGCCGCCCGAGAAACGACCGCTTGTATATGATGTTGTAGAATAGATTTCAGTTAAAAGGAAAAGAGGCGTACAGCGTAATGGCTGACAGAAGGATCAACATCGGCTTTCTGATAAATGATCTTGAAGATGATTTTGCCGTTGCCGCGACAAAGGGCGCGCATATGGCGGCTGTTGATGTCGATGCAAATCTGATAATATTTGCGGGAAGATTCAAGAGCGCAAAGGAAAAGCACATGCTTGACTGGTTCAGTCGGCAGTATAATTCGATATTTTCGTATCCGTCAAAGGAGAATCTCGACCTGCTCGTTGTGTCGGTAGGTACGGTTTCGCATTTTCTCGAGGACGAGACGACCGAGCAGTTTTTTGAAAAGTTCGGCGATATTCCGATAGTTACAATCGCTATCGAAACCCGCGGAAGAAACTGCGTAATGTTCGATGAAACGAAGGGACTTACCGATGTTCTCGAGCATCTCATAATCGACCACGGCGCAAAGAAGATCGCATTTGTTGCGGGTCCCGAGGATAACGAGGACTCCAACGCGAGACTGGCGGTGTACAAAGAGGTTCTCACAAAACATTCAATTGATATCTGCGATAAATACATAACCTACGGCGACTTTTCCGAATACAAATTCAAGCCGATAGACGAGCTTGTCGAGAAATACGGAAAAGAGCTCGATGCGATATGCTGTGCCAACGATGTCATGGCTGAGCTCGCCTGCAAGGCTCTTGTCAGGAACGGACTTGTCCCGGGCAAGGACGTTGCCGTTACGGGATACGACAATTCCGTCGCTGCGGCCGCCATGGAGCCGGCACTGACAACGGTGAGCGCCAACGCCATGGAGCTCGGTTATCAATCGGTTGTCGAGGGAGTGCGCAGACTGAAATCGGGCGAGATACGCACGGTCAGACTCAGGTCGGAGGCTGTCATAAGACAGTCGTGCGGCTGTGAGGCTTTCGGTGTCGGCAAAAAGAAAAAGCCGATGTTCAGACAGAGGTTCGAGGTCGATATCGAGAAGTGGTACGATAGGGGAGAAAATGCCGATCTGGTGCTTCCCGGCTCGAGAATTTCCGCCCGCGAGACAAACGAATTGCTGAGAAGTATATTCAATGTCGCTCTGGGGGAAAAGAGTGCAGCACCCGAGCAGATTGCCCTTCGTTTCAAGGAGGAAATACTCTCGAAAACGGTCGACAACGAGTCGATGGGCGACCTGCGTGATTTTATGGCTGCTGCATGCCGTCTTGCGATCGCAAAATCAAAGGGTATCCGTAACAGGAGCGATGCGCTGATGGTTCAGGCGCTTTTGCAGAAATGCATAAACGACGCGATGCATACCATCAACTATTCGCAGATACGCGACCTGAGTGCGAATATGGTTTTCCTGACGGGAATAGTCTCGGTAAGCAGCTCGGATTTTGCGGAGAAATATATCCGAATGCTCATGCAGATCGATAAGCTCGGTATAAAAAGCAGCTATTTCTATCTGCTCGATAAGCCGCACAAGATAGTCGATCCGTGCAGCGAATCGGTGTTTGATGAGTTTTCGCTCAGAGCCTATCACAGGGGAAAGGATTTTTATGCCCTTCCTCCGGGCGAGGTTGTTCTGAGGAAAAAGGATCTGCTTTCCAACAGATTCATACCGGACGAAAAGAGACATACACTCGCACTGTCACCGCTCTTTTCGACACACGAGCATTACGGACTTCTGCTCTGTGAGGTTACGCCCGATATCTTCTATTATATCCAGGCGATCTCGCGTCAGGTCAGTACGGTGCTTGAAACCGACAGTCTGCTTCTGCAGATAAACTACCAGCTCGACGAGGAGCAGGCGAGAAACGAAGTGCTCAAGACCATCGCGACCCGTGATGAGCTCACAAGCGTATACAATCGCAGAGGCTTCTTTGACGTTGTCGAGGGAATAATTCATCACAGCGAGAACAAGGGCAAGGGCTCGGTGTTCATCTTTGCTGACGTTGACAGGCTGAAATACATAAACGATACCTTCTCGCACGAGGACGGTGATATAGCGATAAAGGCGGTCGGAAAGGCTCTGACCGAGAGTTTCGAGGGAAGCAGCATCGTCGGAAGAATAGGCGGCGATGAATTTGTCGCTTACATGGCGGTCAGCGAGGACCAGACGGTAAGCGCCGTGTACGACCGCATAAAGAGCTCGATAGAGCGGCAGAACAAGCTCTATGACAAGCCATATACCATATCGGCGAGCATAGGCGTGGTCTATTTTGTCTGCTGTCCCGAGGTGGACGTGAATGCTCTTATGGAAGAGGCGGACAGACTGCTTCACGTCGACAAGCAGAAGAGAAACAATCAGTAACAAAACGACCGTCCGATGCGTGAGCGTCGGGCGGTCTCAAAAAGCATTGACATATCGTCGATGAAAGAGTATATTTATAAAATAAACGCGAAAAATCAAGGTCGTTTCTACGGCAGATCGGAGAAAAGTTATGTTATCAGAAAGCAGTGTAAAGCTCGGTACGAGCCGCTCCGTTATCAGGGAGCTTTTTGAATTCGGCAAGCAGAGAGCAGCCATTGTCGGCGCAGAGAACGTCTATGATTTCTCTATCGGAAACCCCAGCGTTGCACCCCCTGCTCAGGTCAACGAGACAGCGATCGATATTCTCAAAAATGCCGATCCCGTTGCTATCCACGGTTACACAAGCGCAAACGGCGACATACTTGTCCGTCAGCAGCTTGCACAGAGCGTGAACAACAGATTCTCGACCTCCTATACCGCCGATAATTTCTATATCGCAACAGGTGCGGCAGGTGCTCTTTGCAGCGCGATAAAGGGTCTGTGCTGCCCGAACGATGAGTTTGTCGTATTTGCTCCGTATTTCCCCGAGTACAAGGTGTTCATTGAGGCTATGGGCGGCAGGATGGCTCTTGTTCCTGCCGATATCGATACCTTCCAGATAAATTTTGATGCCTTTGTTTCCACTCTGAACGAAAACACAAAGGCTGTCATCATCAACTCGCCCAACAACCCCTCGGGTGCGGTTTATTCAAAGGAGACGATCGAAAGACTCGCCGCTATCCTTACCGAGAAATCAAACGAATACGGTCATCCGATCTATCTCATCTCCGACGAGCCCTATCGTGAGATCGCATACGGCGTGGAGATTCCGTGGGTTCCCGATTATTACGGCTGCACCATCGTGTGCTATTCGTACAGCAAATCCCTCTCCCTTCCGGGCGAGAGAGTCGGCTACGTTCTCGTTCCCGACAGCTGCAACGAGCAGGAGCCCGTTTATGCCGCTGTTACGGGTGCGGCACGTGCACTCGGATATGTCAATGCGCCCAGCCTTTTCCAGAGGGTCTGCGCTCAGTGCTCCGACATGACCGCTGATATCGGTATATATGAAAGAAACCGCAATATCCTTCTTGAGGGTCTGCGCAGCTTCGGTTATCACTGTGTCGAGCCGGGCGGAACATTCTATCTCTTCCCGCGCACACTCGAGGCTGACGACGTTGCTTTCTGCGAAAGAGCAAAGCAGTTCGATCTTCTCATAGTACCGGGCGTCGGATTCGGCTGCCCCGGTCACACAAGAATATCCTATTGCGTTCCGACCGAAAGAATCGAGAGAGCTCTTCCGGTGTTCAAGAAGCTTGCCGAGAGCTATAAGTAAACCGAACGTATGGAGGAACGCCGATGTTCCTCCATATTTTTGTATTCCGAGCCAACCGAATGACCGTCTCGAAAGTTATATGAATGAGAAATAAAAAAGGAGATGTCATAAATGAGTATAAGGCAGGACAGAAAATCGTGGTGGCTGATACCGACGGCGGTGGTGCTTGTGATTGCGCTGCTGCTCTCAGGTGCGTGCGCCGAAAAAGAACCTGAAGAGGAGATTGCAGTGGTGAAACAGGAAAATTTTGCAGTGGTAAAGGCTCAGTATCCGCAGACGGTGAAGTATCCGTTTATCGGTGAGAATTATGATTACAGCGAAGAACAGTATCGGGCGTGGATAGAGGACAGGGAGAAAAGACGCGATCAGCCCGAGGGTTACACCGACGGACTCGACAGATTTTTCGCAGAGAGCTCAAAGCAGTTTCTTACCGATTCCGAGGGTGAGAACCGTATTTATTCACCCGTCAACGTCTATATGGCGCTCTGTATGCTTGCCGAGGTGACCGACGGCGAGAGCCGCGAACAGATACTCGACCTTCTCGGAAAGGAAAGTATTGAAGAGCTCAGGGCGCAGTCGTCTGCCGTATGGAACGCAAACTATCTCAATGACGGCGCCGTGACGAGCATTCTCGCAAGCTCGCTCTGGCTTGACGAGGATATAAATTATCTCAAGCCGACGCTCGAAAACCTTGCGAAATATTATATGGCATCGGCGTACAGCGGTGAGATGGGCTCGGCTCAGTACGATGAAGCTCTGCGCGAGTGGCTCAATGAGCAGACGGGAGGTCTGCTTGAGGGGCAGACAGAGAATATATCGCTCGATCCGAATACCGTTATGGCTCTTGCGACGACCGTCTATTTCAACGCAAAGTGGAGTGATACGTTCAGCCCCGATTTCACGCAGACGGGCATTTTCCACGCAGCTTCGGGTGATACTGAATGTGAATTCATGAAGCAGAGCGGTGCGAGAAATTATTATTGGAGCGATAAATTCTCGGCTGTTGTACAGGGACTTGAGGAATACGGCGGAATGTGGCTTATACTGCCCGATGAGGGCGTGACTGTCGACGAGCTTCTTGAAAACGGCAGCGTCAATGAGTTCATAATGTCGCAGGGAAGAGAGACTGATTACAGACATATCATCGTCAATCTCTCGATGCCGAAGTTTGACGTTTCGTCGCAGATGGACCTGTCCGAGGGACTCAAGGCGCTCGGCGTGACCGATGTCTTTGACGGCTGTGCTTCCGATTTCTCTCCGATGACCGACGAGGTCGGCGGAATATTCCTCTCGCAGGTCAGTCACGCTGCGAGGGTCGAGGTGGACGAGGAGGGCTGCACAGCGGCGGCGTTTACCGTTATGATGGCCTGCGGAGCGGCGATGCCGCCCGAGGAAGAGGTCGATTTCGTTCTCGACCGACCGTTTATCTTTGCGATAACGGGTGAGAGCGGACTGCCTCTCTTTATCGGAATCGTAAATAACGTCTGATGATAAAAAGGTTCGTATCCTTTTGGGATACGAACCTTTTTATTAAAGTATTCCGAAATGTTCGAGCAGTATTTTGACGCCGAGCAGGATAAGAATAAGTCCGCCCGCGAACTCGGCCTTTGATTTGTATTTGATTCCGAATACGTTGCCGACCTTGAGTCCGATGCCCGAGAGGATAAATGTGATCGCGCCGATGAGGGCTACCGAAAGCCAGATGTTGACGTCAAGTGCGGCGAAGGTTATGCCGACTGCGAGGGCGTCGATGCTTGTGGCGATCGCCATGACGAGCATCGTTGTGAAGGCAAAGGAGGAGTTGGAATTCTTTTCGTCGCAACCGTCCTTTGAAAGAGATTCCTTTATCATGTTGGCGCCGATAAGACTGAGAAGGATAAAGGCTATCCACGACGAAAAGCTGCTTATGAAGCTTTGAAACTGCATACCGAGAAAATAACCGATAATCGGCATGAGTGCCTGGAATCCTCCGAACCATATGCCGACGGTGAAAGCCTTTTTGAGATCGATCTTCTGTACGGCAAGTCCTTTGCAGACCGAAACGGCAAAAGCGTCCATGGACAGTGCGAGTGCGAGCAGGAAAAGCTCGGTAAAGCTCATAATACAGACTTCCTTTCGCGAAATGTAAAAATACTCTATCAGAATAAACGGTGTTTGTCAAGGAGAGAAATGCGATTGACTTTTTGACGTTTATATATATAATAGTATAAACAAGTCTAAATGTCCGGAAAGGAATGTGCAGATGGGACACGCCTTCAAACACTTTATGACCATAACCCGTCACAGACACGAGGTAATACGCAACTGCGCGAAAGCGGGAATATTCTGGCAGGGACTCGGGCACGATCTGTCGAAATACAGCCCGACCGAATTTTGTGCCGGTGCAAAATATTATATCGGAACAAAAAGCCCGAACGAGTGTGAGCGCTCCGATATCGGATACTCCGCGGCCTGGATGCACCACAAGGGAAGGAACAAGCACCATTTTGAGTACTGGAGCGATTACGACCCGAAGACGAGGATAATGACTCCCGTCAGAATGCCCGTCAGATATGTTGCCGAGATGTTCTGCGACCGTGTTGCGGCGAGCAAGATATATAACGGAGCAAATTACAAGGACAGGGATTCACTCGACTATTTTCTCAGAGGCAAGCCGACGAGAACCATTCATCCCGAGACCTCCGATCTGCTCGAGAGTCTGCTCGTGATGCTCGATGAAGAGGGCGAGGAGAAGACCTTCGCGTATCTGAGAGAGCTTGTTAAAAAGGATAAGAAGAAATAAAAGATGCCCGATCGGTCGTGAAAGACTGATCGGGCAGAATTTTACTGATTTGCGCGGCGGTCCTTGCCGACGATGAATACAGCGATGACCTTGGGTCCGATGTTGATGGAAACGGCAGCGCCGATCTTGTGACAGCCTCTGCACTTGATACCGAGCTCCTTGGTGAGAGCTTTCTCGAGCTGCTTTGTCTCGGGAAGCTCATAACCGCTGACGAGATAGAAGTAGGGCTCGTCCATGTTGATGTTGTCCTTGACAGCCTTTACAAGACGGGGAACAACAGCCTTGTCGCCGCGAACCTTGTCAACGCTTGCGGAAACGCCGTGGATCATGCTCATGATGGGCTTGATGCCGAGCATTGTGCCGACGAATGCGGAAGCGGCGCTTACACGACCGGAGTTCTTTGCGTACTTGAGGTCATGGACGGAAAGGTAAACCTCGGAGCTGTTGATGATGAAATCCATACGTTCGAGGATCTCGTCAACAGAACCGCCCTTGTCGCGGACCTTTATGCCTTCGATAACGGGAAGGGCGTATGCGAGAGAGAAGGTGTGGGAGTCGACAGGCTCGATGCGGAACTTGCCCTCGGCCTCGGGGTGCTCCTCAAAGAAGAACTTCTTTGCGAGGTTTGCTGTATTGAACATACCGGAGTTTGCGGAGTTGTTGCAGACATGAATAACAGCCTCGCAGCCGTCGTTGTATGCCTTCAGATATGCATCGCTTGTCTCCGAGAGGGGAATGTGAGATGTTGTCGGGATATTCTTTGCCGCCTCCAGCATTGTATAGAATTCATCTTTTGTGAAGTCGACACCGTCTCTGTACTGCTTTTCGTCGATAAAGACGGGAATGGAGAAAAGCTCAACGCCGAGCTTTTTTGCGTCCTCAAAGGAAAGGTCGGACGAAGTGTCTGCCAGGATTCTTATCTTTTCCATTGGGTTTCTCATCCTTTCGTAGGTTTGCCGGTTGTTTTTGATGATCCGTTTTTGCGGATTTACTGACATTATAACATAGATATGCATTTTTGAAAAGAATTTTTTGTTTTTGGCAGAAAAACAATGTATTTTGCTATACCTATTATATATAGGGGGTATATGAAGTGGAACGGCGTATACGGACCGTATATGAGGGCAAAAACGGTATGGTCAAATTGCACAGTTTTTTAGAAAAAGTTCGTCAAAAGTTTTAAATGAATAAAACCGAAAAAATCGAGGATTTTTCTTGCAATAATCCCTGTATATGATATAATAACAAGGCGCGAATGAGCGCGACTGCACATAAGATATGCGATGAAACCGAAGGTTGCGACCCGAAAGGTCGGTTTTTCGGTGGAGTATGTCCGATCATGAACCGGGCGAATTGAGTGTGCGCGATAGAAGTCTTAAGTATGGGTTGCAAAGGCCTTCTTATGCGCAAACGCTTGTTTTCACCACCCCGGATGGCGTTTTAGCCGCCGGTTTTTTAATGACCGGGCGCGAAACACGCGGCAGGGTGTGAGGTGACAGGCGACCGCCTGACCAAAAATTAAGGAGGCGTTTACAGTGGCAGTCAAGGAGAAAATCAGAATCAGAATCAAGGGTTACGACCATGCTCTGGTCGACCAGTCGGCGAAGAGAATCGTCGAGACAGCGAAGCGCACAGGCGCTCAGGTTTCCGGACCTGTTCCCCTTCCCACAGAGAAGGAGATCGTTACAATCCTCAGAGCTGTGCATAAGTACAAGGACAGCCGTGAGCAGTTCGAGTACAGAACGCACAAAAGACTTATTGACATCCTGAGACCGTCCAACAAAACAGTTGAGGCACTCACCGGATTAGAGCTCCCCGCAGGCATCGAGATCGAGATTAAGCTTTAATAGGTATCGCAAGATAGCCGAAAGAGAACTGATCTTACCCCGATAAGCGCGGACGAGGTCATGTTGGAGCATAAGCTTCAACCAATAACCTAAACAGGAGGAAAAGACAAACATGAAAAAAGGCATCATCGGCAAAAAGCTTGGCATGACTCAGGTTTTTGACGAGCGCGGCAATGCGATCGCTGTTACCGTTATCGAGGCCGGCCCCTGCGTAGTTATGCAGAAGAAGGTCGTCGAGAGCGATGGCTACGATGCAGTGCAGCTTGGCTTCGGCGACATCAAGCTGAAGTACAAGAAGGGCTCCCGCAGCGCAAAGTTCGACAAGCTCCCTGCCAACATCACAAAGCCCCTTCAGGGTCACTTCGCAAAGTACGATCTGGCTCCGAAGAAGTACCTCAGAGAGTTCCGTCTCGATGATATCAGCTCCGTTAACGTAGGCGATATCATTTCCGCAGACGCTTTCGCAGAGGGCGAGAAGGTCGACGTAGTCGGCACCAGCAAGGGTAAAGGCTGGGCAGGCGTTATCAAGCGCTGGAACTTCGCAAGACTTAAGGAGACCCACGGTACAGGTCCTGTTCACCGTCACGGCGGCTCCATCGGTAACTGCTCCGATCCTTCAAGGGTCTTCAAGGGCAAGAAGATGGCAGGTCACCTCGGCAACGAGCGTGTAACAGTTCAGAACCTCACAGTTGTCAAGATCGATGTTGAGAATAATCTTATCGCTATCAAGGGCGCCGTTCCCGGTCCCAAGGGCGGAGTAGTCCTCATCAGCGACAGTGTAAAGGCGTAAAGGAGGAATTACAATGAAATTTGCAGTAGTTGACAAGACTAACAAGCAGGTCAATGAAATAGAGCTCTCCGACGCCATTTTCGGTATTGAGCCGAACGAGTCCGCACTTCATGCGGTCGTCGTAAACTATCTCGCAAATCAGCGTCAGGGCACACAGTCCACACTCACCCGCGGCGAGGTTCGCGGAGGCGGCAAGAAGCCGTGGAGACAGAAGGGCACAGGCCGTGCTCGTCAGGGTTCCACCCGTTCACCGCAGTGGTATCACGGCGGCGTTGCACTCGGTCCCAAGCCGAGAAGCTACCGCTACGTACTCAACAAGAAGCTTCGCAGACTCGCTATGAAGTCGGCATTCTCCGCTAAGGTCATCGACAACGATCTCATCGTTCTCAACACCTTCGCAATGAATGAGTACAAGACCAGCGAGGTTGCAGCAGTTCTCAAGGCACTCGGTGCTGACAAGAAGGCTCTCATCGTCCTTCCCGAGAACGACAGCTTCGTAGTTCGCAGTGCAAGAAATATTCCGGGCGTCAAGACCGCTCAGATCAATACGCTTAACGTATACGACATCCTCAATGCTAACAAGCTTATCATCATCGAGGATGCAGTAGCTAAGCTCGAGGAGGTATATGCGTAATGGATGCACGTGAGATCATCATTCGTCCGGTCATCACCGAGAGATCCATGAACGGAATCTCTGAGAACAAATACACCTTCTGCGTAGATAAGAGGGCAAACAAGATCGAGATCGCAAAGGCAGTCGAGGAATGCTTCCCCGGCACCAAGGTCGTCAAGGTCAACACCATGAACGTCCGCGGTCGTCATCGCAGACAGGGTGCAAACGAAGGTTACACCCCCGATTGGAAAAAGGCTATTGTTACCCTTGATCCCAACGGCAAGACCATCGAGTTCTTCGATAACATGATGTAATCGGCCGACAGGCAGATCATATACTTAAATCTACGGCGCGTTTAAAAACGCGAAGGCGACGTATCGGAGCATTGGACGGCTCCGGCTAAGCCAATCACGAGGAGAGTGAAGAAATTGTCCATTAAGTTCTACAATCCTACGACTAACGGACGCCGTAATATGTCGGTTACCGACTATTCACAGCTTTCCAAGGTCGAACCGGAAAGAAGCCTGCTCGAGCCGATGAAGAAAAAGTCCGGCCGTAACAGCTACGGCAGGATCACAGTCCGTCATCGTGGCGGCGGCGAGCGCAGAAAGTACAGAATTATAGATTTCAAGAGACAGAAGACCGATATGCCGGCACAGGTTCTTACCATCGAGTATGACCCCAACCGTTCGGCATTCATCGCCCTCATCCAGTATGAGGACGGCAAGAAGAGCTACATCGTTGCTCCTCACGGTCTCAAGGTCGGCGACACCGTTATGGCAGGCGCCGGCGCAGATATCAAGGCCGGTAACGCACTTCCCCTTGCAGATATCCCCACCGGTTCTTTTATCCACAACGTTGAGCTTTATCCCGGCCGCGGCGCTCAGCTCGCAAGAGCAGCAGGCACCCAGGCACAGCTCATGGCTAAGGAAGGCAAGTATGCTCTTCTGAGACTTCCCTCAGGCGAGCTTCGCAACGTTCCCGCACAGTGCATGGCTACTATCGGCCAGGTTTCCAACATCGACTATGCTAACGTCAAGATCGGTAAGGCCGGTCGTAAGCGTCACATGGGCTGGAGACCGACAGTTCGCGGTTCTGTCATGAACCCCTGCGATCACCCGCACGGCGGTGGTGAGGGCAAGAGCCCCATCGGTCGTCCGGGACCTGTTACCCCGTGGGGTAAGCCGGCTCTCGGTTACAAGACCAGAAAGAACAACAAGGCTTCCGATAAGCTTATCGTAAGACGCCGTAACGGCAAGTAAACCGGTGAAAGGAGAAGGTTTTTAAACTATGGGTAGAAGCGTAAAAAAAGGACCTTTTGTCCAGCCGGTGCTGCTCAAGAGAGTTCAGGAGATGAACGAGACAGGCAAGAAGCAGATTCTTAAGACCTGGAGCCGTTCTTCCACAATATTCCCCGAATTTGTCGGACACACCTTTGCCGTTCATGACGGCAGGAAGCACGTTCCCGTATTCGTAACCGAAGACATGGTCGGTCATAAGCTGGGCGAGTTTGCCCCGACCCGTACCTATCGCGGTCATGCGGGTTCCAAATCATCTAAATAAGCAGCGAAAGGAGTTAACTTCAATGGAAGCAAGAGCAGAGCTTAGATACGCTCGAATCTCGCCGAGAAAGGTAAAGATTGTCCTTGACCTTATCCGTAACAAGTCCGTCAAGGAAGCTGAGGCAATCCTGAAGCATACACCCAAGGCTGCTTGCGAGTATCTTCAGAAGCTCCTCAACTCGGCCGTCGCTAACGGCGTAAACGACCCGGCAAAGAGCATGGATAAGGAAGATATGTATGTCGCGCAGTGCTATGTCTGCCAGGGACCGACTCTTAAGAGAATCAGACCCCGCGCACAGGGCAGAGCATTCCGCATCGATAAGAAGACTTCGCATATCACCCTGGTGCTCAGGGACTCGGAATAAGCGAGGAGGAGGAAAAGTATGGGTCAGAAAATCAATCCGCACGGTCTGCGCGTCGGCGTAATCAAGGACTGGGATTCCCGCTGGTTCGCTAATAAGAGCGATTTTGGCGATACACTCGTCGAGGATTACAATCTGCGCAAGACCCTCAAAAAGCAGTTCTACGCAGCAGGCATCCCCAAGATCGAGATCGAGCGTGATGCTTCAAGAGTTCGCGTAAACATTCACTGTGCAAAGCCCGGTATCATCATCGGTAAGGGCGGCGCAGAGATCGAGAAGCTGAGACTTTCCTGTGAGAAGGTTCTCAACAAGCCGGTATCCATCAACATCGTTGAGGTCCGCAGCCCCGATGCAAACGCACAGCTCGTTGCTGAGAGCATCGCTTCCCAGCTTGAGAAGCGTACCAGCTTCCGCCGTGCTATGAAGATGAGCATCGGCCGCGCTATGAAGCTCGGCGTCAAGGGTATCAAGACCATGGTATCCGGCCGTCTCGGCGGTGCTGAAATCGCACGTTCCGAGATGTATCACGAGGGTACAATTCCCCTCCAGACCATCAGAGCAGACATTGACTACGGTTTCGCTGAGGCTAACACCACATACGGCAAGATCGGCGTCAAGGTATGGATCTATAAAGGCGAAGTCCTCGCAGGTGAGAAGACCGAGAGAGGCGAAGTAGCCAGAAGAAAACCGCGCAACGATCGTGACGGCGACAGACGTCCTCGCAGAGATGGCGACAGACGTCCCCGCAACAACGATGACAGACGTCCCCGCACCGGAGCAAACGGCGCAGCACGTCCCCAGCGCAGAGAAGGAGGAAATCAGTAATGCTGCTTCCAAAGCGCGTAAAGTACCGCAGAGTCCACAGAGGACGCCTTAAGGGTAAGGCAAACAGCGGCAACTTCGTATCACACGGTGAGTTCGGCCTTATGGCTACCGAGCCTGCATGGATTACCTCCAATCAGATCGAGGCAGCCCGTATCGCTATGACACGTTACATCAAGCGTGGCGGTCAGGTTTGGATTAAGATCTTCCCCGACAAGCCCATCACCGAGAAGCCTGCTGAAACCCGAATGGGTTCCGGTAAAGGTTCACCCGAGTACTGGGTAGCAGTCGTTAAGCCCGGCAGGGTTATGTTCGAGATCGCAGGCGTTCCCGAGGAAACTGCGAAAGAGGCAATGAGACTCGCTGCGATGAAGCTGCCGATCAAGTGCAAGTTCGTCGTGCGTCAGAATGAGACAGGTGGTGAGCAGTAATGAAGGCATCAGAACTCAGAGAGATGACAACAGACCAGCTCAATAAGGAGCTTGCAACCCTGAAGGAAGAGCTTTTCAACCTGCGTTTTCAGCACGCTATCAATCAGCTCGACAACCCGATGCGGATCAAGGCCGTTAAAAAGGATATAGCACGCATACTCACCGTTATGGGCGAGAATGAATAATGACGAAGGAGGACAAGATCCGTGAGCGACAGAAATCTGAGAAAAACCAGAACCGGCAGAATTGCCAGTGATAAAATGGATAAGACGGTTGTCGTGGCGATCGAAGACTCGATTCGTCATCCGCTTTACAAGAAGATTGTTAAGAGAACCGTCAAGTTCAAGGCACATGATGAGAACAACGAGTGCCGTGTTGGCGACTATGTTCGCATAATGGAGACCAGACCCATCTCTAAGGATAAGAGATGGCGCGTTGTCGAGATTATCGAGAAGGCGAAGTAGTAACGTAAGGAGGAATCCACAGTGGTACAACAGCAGACTATGCTGAAGGTCGCCGACAACACTGGCGCGAAAGAGCTTATGTGCATTCGCGTTCTTGGCGGCACCGGCAGAAAGTATGGCAATATCGGCGACGTAATTGTCTGTTCGGTCAAAAAGGCTGCACCGGGCGGAGTCGTCAAAAAGGGCGATGTTGTTAAGGCAGTTATCGTCCGCAGCGCAAGCGGCGTTCGCCGCAAGGATGGCACCTATATCCGCTTCGATGAGAACGCGGCTGTCATCATCAAAGAAGACAAGAATCCCAGAGGAACCCGTATCTTCGGGCCGGTCGCAAGAGAGCTTCGCGACAAGGAATACCTCAAGATTCTGAGCCTCGCTCCCGAAGTTCTTTAATGGAGGTGCGAAGATAATGAATAATAAACTTCATGTTAAGACTGACGATACCGTTATCATCGTCAGCGGCCGTGATAAGGGAAGCGTCGGTAAGGTGCTTTCCGTCAGCCCGACCGAGGGTAAGGTTATCGTCGAGGGCTGCAATAAGGTCAAGAAGCACGTAAAACCCCGCAAGCAGGGTGAGCGCGGCGGCATCATCGAGGCCGAAGCAGCTATGTATGCTTGCAAAGTTCAGCTCTATTGCCCCAAGTGCAAGAAGGGCGTAAGAATCAAGCACGGCACAGACAAGAACGGCAGCAAGACCCGTCTCTGTGCAAAGTGCGGCAAAGAGCTGTAAGGGAGGGTGAAGAATGGCAGCAAGAATGAAGACTTTCTATAAGGATGAGGTTGCACCCGCCCTTATGAAGAAATTTGAGTACAAATCTGTCATGCAGATCCCGAAGCTTGACAAGATCGTCATCAACTGCGGCAGCGGTGAGGCAAGAGATAACTCCAAGGTTGTCGACGCTATCGTCAACGATCTCGGCATTATCACCGGCCAGCGTCCCGTTGTCTGCCGTGCAAAGAAGTCGGTCGCTAACTTCAAGCTCAGAGAGGGCATGGTTATCGGCGCAAAGGTTACCCTTCGCGGCGACAGAATGTACGAGTTCCTCGACAGACTTTTCAATGTAGCACTTCCGCGTGTTCGTGACTTCCGCGGAATCAACCCCAACTCCTTCGACGGACGCGGCAACTACAACATGGGTCTTAAGGAACAGCTTATTTTCCCTGAGATCGATTATGATAAGATCGACAAGGTTCGCGGTATGGACATCTGCTTTGTAACAACCGCAACCACCGACGAAGAGGCACGCGAGCTGCTCACTCTTATGGGCGCTCCGTTCGAGAAGTAGGGAGGGAAATATTGTGGCTAAGACATCAATGAAGGTAAAGCAGCAGAGAGCTGCAAAATTTTCCACCAGAGCGTACAACCGCTGCAAGATCTGCGGCCGTCCGCACGCCTATATCCGTAAGTTTGGCGTTTGCCGCATCTGCTTCAGAGAGCTCGCTCATAAGGGCGAGATCCCCGGAGTAAGAAAAGCAAGCTGGTAAGGAGGTAACGTAAATGCAAATCACAGATACCATCGCTGATCTGCTTACGCGCATCCGCAACGCAAGCAGCGCCAAGCACGAAACAGTTGACATCCCCGCCTCCAACATGAAGAAGGCAATCGTTCAGATTCTTGCTGACGAGGGATACATCAAGGGCTTCACCGTTATCGAGGACAAGAAGAATACACAGGGCGTTATCCGTGTAACCCTCAAGTACGGTGCAAACAAGGCTCCGGCTATCAACGGCCTCAAGAGAGTTTCCAAGCCCGGACTGAGAATTTATTCCAACGTTGAGGATATGCCCAAGGTTCTTAAGGGTCTTGGTATTGCTATCCTGTCGACATCCAAGGGCGTTATGACCGATAAGAAGGCACGCCAGGAGAACGTCGGCGGCGAAGTCCTCGCGTTCATCTGGTAAGGGAGGTAAAGCTATATGTCAAGAATTGGCAGAAAGCCGATAGCGATTCCCGCAGGCGTAGAGGTCAAGGTTGCTGAGAATGTAGTAACCGTTAAGGGCCCCAAGGGCGAGCTTTGCCAGAACATCCACCCCAACATGAAGGTAGATGTTGACGGCGCAGTCGTAACAGTCACCAGACCGGACGACACCAAGATCAACCGTTCGCTCCACGGTCTTTCCCGTACTCTTATTGCTAACATGGTAGAAGGCGTTTCCAACGGCTTCAAGAAAGAGCTCGATGTTATCGGTATCGGTTACAGAGCAGCAAAAGAGGGCAAGAACCTCGTTATGAACCTCGGTTTCTCGCATCAGGTCATCATGCCGGAGATAGACGGCATCTCTATCGAGGTTCCGGGTCCCAATAAGATCATTATTTCCGGTCCCGATAAGCAGAAGGTCGGTCAGTTTGCAGCCGAGGTTCGCGAGAAGCGTCCCCCGGAGCCCTATAAGGGCAAGGGCATCCGTTACACCGGTGAGGTCGTCCGCAAGAAGGAAGGCAAGGCCGGTAAGGGCGCCAAGAAGTAAAGGAAGGAGTGAGAAAATATGGTCAAGAGACCCGACACAAAGAAAGCAAGACTTCACAGACATGTCAGAGTGCGCGGCAAAATTGAGGGTACCCCTGAGCGTCCCCGCTTGAACGTTTTCCGCTCCTCTAAGCACATCTATGCACAGCTTATAGATGACCTTAACGGCGTTACACTCTGCGCAGCTTCTTCCAACGAAGCAGCATTCGAGGGCAACGGCGGCAATAAGGAAGCAGCCCGCAAGGTTGGCAAGCTCATCGCAGAGCGCGCTGCACAGAAGAGCATCACCACTGTTGTTTTCGACAGAGGCGGATATATCTATCACGGCCGCGTCATGGAGCTGGCCGAAGGCGCCCGCGAGGGCGGCCTCAAGTTCTAAGGAGGAGGAATAACTTTGGCTAGATTTGACGCGCCCCGCAAGCAGGAAGAGCAGTCGGAATTCACTGAGAAGGTCGTAGCTATCAACCGTGTTTCCAAGACGGTCAAGGGCGGACGTATCATGAAGTTCTCGGCACTTATCGTAGTCGGCGACGGTAAAGGAACCGTTGGCGTAGGTACAGGTAAGGCAAACGAAGTTCCCGACGCTATCCGCAAGGGTATAGAAGACGCAAAGAAGAACCTTGTAACGGTTTCTCTTCGCGGCACAACAATTCCGCACGAGGTTCTCGGCAGCTTTGGTGCAGGCAGAGTCCTGCTCAAGCCGGCAGCACCCGGTACCGGCGTTATCGCCGGCGGCCCGGTCCGTGCCGTCATGGAAGCAGTCGGAATCAAGGACATCAGAACCAAGGCTCTGCGCTCCAACAACCCCAGCAACGTTGTCAAGGCAACACTTGCAGGTCTTATGGAGCTTCGCGATGTACAGCAGGTTGCTGCTACACGCGGTAAGGAAGTCCGGGAAATCCTGGGCTAACGAGGAGGGCATAAACAATGGCTGATATTAAAGTAAAGCTCGTAAAGAGCCTGATCGGATCCAAGAAGGATCAGATCGCCACTGCACATGCACTTGGCCTCTGGAAGGTCGGCGACGAAACCGTACAGCCGAACAATCCGCAGACCATGGGCAAGGTCAACAAAATTAACCACCTCGTCAGCGTGAGCGAGAATTAAGCAGGGAGGTGCAACGAATGAAACTCGAATCATTATCTCCGGCGGAGGGTTCTCGCCGCGACGTTAAGAGAATTGGCAGAGGTCACGGTTCCGGAAACGGCAAGACTGCCGGTAAGGGACACAAGGGCCAGAAGGCACGTGCCGGCCGCGGTATGCGTGCAGGCTTCGAAGGCGGACAGATGCCTCTCCAGAGACGTCTTCCGAAGAGAGGCTTCAACAACATTTTTGCAACCAATTATGCAATTGTAAATGTCGATCAGCTGAATGCCTTTGAGGATGGAGCCGTTGTAGATACCGAGGCTCTTGTAAAGGCCGGTCTGGTCAAGAAAACACTGGACGGCATCAAGGTTCTCGGAAGCGGAAATGTCGAGAAGAAGCTTACCGTCAAGGCAGCTGCTTTCTCCGAGACCGCTAAGCAGAAAATTGAAGCTGCCGGAGGAAAGGCAGAGGTGATCTAAGTGTTTAAAATACTCAAAAACGCCTGGACTATTCCCGAGCTTCGCAAAAAGTTGCTTTTCACATTTTTTGTTATCCTGGTTTTCAGAATCGGTTCCGCAATCCCGGTACCGTTCATGGATATCAATGTTCTCAAGGCTACCCTCGATACTCTTACACAGCAGGATCCGGGTACTCTTGTAAGCTACCTCAACACACTCTCCGGCGGCGCGTTTGCTAACGCAACGCTCTTCGCAATGAGTGTTACACCGTACATCAACGCATCGATTATCATGCAGCTCCTCACTGTCGCTATCCCGGCTCTCGAAAGACTGTCCAAGGAAGGCGAGGAGGGACGCAAGAAGATCGCTCAGTATACCCGTTATGCTACCGTTATTCTCGGTCTCATTCAGGGCTTTGCGTTCTACATGTTCCTTCGCAACAGTGAGTGCACAGTACAGGGAAGCCAGTACTACGGCATGAAGGTTATGACACAGTTCGACGGTGCTTTCACCAACATCTATGTCGGCATCTTCATCACCCTCGTATTCACTGCAGGTTCTGCACTTATGATGTGGCTCGGCGAGCAGATCAACCAGAAGGGTATCGGCAACGGTATCTCCATCCTGCTCTTCGCAGGTATCGTATCGCAGGGTCCGCAGATCTTCACCCAGCTTTATGTATGGTTCATGCGCGGCCTCATGGGCGAGACCAAGTATCTCTTCTTCGTACCGCTCATGCTCGTCGTATTCCTCGGCGTTATCGGTTTCATCGTATTCATGAACAATGCCGAGAGAAGAATCCCCATCCAGTACGCCAAGAGAGTTGTCGGACGTAAAATGTACGGAGGACAGAGCACACATATTCCCATCAAGGTCAATATGTCCGGTGTTATGCCGATCATCTTTGCTTCCTCCATTCTTTCCATCCCCGGCACCATCAAGCTGTTCGTATACGGCAGCGAGGTCACACAGGCTGAGAAGAACTCCTTCTGGTACAAGGCACTCAACATCTTCTCTGCAACTGACCACGCTTGGCTCTACTGCATCATCTTCTTCATACTCATAATCCTGTTTGCTTACTTCTATGTAACCATTCAGTACAACCCGATCGAGATGGCTAACAACCTTCGCAAGAACTCCGGTACCGTTCCCGGTATCCGTCCCGGCAAGGCAACTGCTGATTTCATCGGCAAGATCATCTCCAGAATCACACTGATCGGCGCTCTCTTCCTCAGCGTTATCGCTATCCTGCCGATCGTTCTCGGTGCTGTATTCAAGGAGCCCATAGGAATGAGCGGCACATCGATCCTCATCATGGTTGGCGTTGCACTTGAGACCGTTCAGCAGATCGAGTCCCAGATGCTCATGCGTCACTACAAGGGATTCCTTGAATAATAATCGCTGTTTTTGAGGCAAAGCTTAAAGCAGGCAGGGTTGTCTGCCAAGTGTAGTTCAACCCTGCCCCTCACAGTGAGAAAGGATTTAACAAGGTATGAAAATTATACTTCTTGGCGCACCCGGCGCCGGCAAGGGAACTCAGGCGGAGATCATCTCCGAGAGACTGAACATTCCCCAGATTTCCACAGGTAATCTCATCAGAGCAGCGCTGAAAAGCGGCACTGAGATCGGACTGAAGGCAAAGTCCTTCATCGAGGCAGGTCAGCTTGTTCCCGATGAAGTTGTCATCGCCATCATTCAGGAGAGAATCGCAGAGGATGACTGCAAGAACGGTTTCATTCTCGACGGTTTCCCCAGAACGATCGCTCAGGCTGAGGCTCTTGACAGAATGGGCACAGTTATCGATAAGGTTATCGATATCGAGGTAGCTGACGAGGCTATTGCTCAGAGACTGTCCGGACGCCGTGTCTGCGGCTCCTGCGGAAGCTCCTATCACCTCGAGTACAAAAAGCCGAGCGTCGACGGAGTCTGCGACAAGTGCGGAGACACCCTTGTACAGCGCAAGGATGACCATCCTGATACAGTCATTGCGAGACTTGAGGTCTATCACAACGAGACCGAGCCTCTCAAGGCTTACTATCAGAGCACCGGCAAGCTTCGTATCGTAAACGGTCAGGATACCGTTGAAGATACCACAAAGCTGACCTTCGAGGCACTTGAGGACTGATCCGGATAACCGGAAACAGTGTTGAAAGGAAGTCATACAAATGATTATCCAGAAATCAAGCCGAGAGATCATGCTTATGCGTGCTGCGGGAATAATCACCGCACGCGCGCTGCACGCAACCGGAAAGGCTGTCGAACCGGGAGTCACCACCCTTGAGCTCGACACGATCTGCCGCAAGGTCATCGAGGAGGCGGGAGCTACTCCTACCTTCCTCGGCTACAACGGTTTCCCGGGAAGCGCGTGCATATCGGTGAACGATCAGGTCATCCACGGCATACCGAGCAAAGATGTCAAACTCAAAGAGGGCGACATCGTCAGCATAGATGTCGGTGCCTGCATCGGCGGTTTTAACGGAGACAGCGCTTATACCTTCGCCTGCGGCGATATATCGAAAGAGGCAAGAGCCCTTCTCGATGCCACTGAGCAGTCGCTGTATGAGGGTATCGCGATGGCTAAAACCGGAAACCGAATCGGCGATATAGGCTCGACAATACAGAAGTATGTCGAGATGCGCGGTTACTCGGTGGTACGGGAGTTTACCGGCCACGGAGTAGGCGCGGATCTTCACGAAGATCCCAGCGTTCCTAACTACGGCACCCCCGGCAGGGGAGTGCGGCTCGCACCCGGAATGACATTGGCTATCGAGCCGATGGTCAACGCCGGAGGCAAGGCTATCAAAATTCTTCCCGATGGATGGACTGTAATGACTCAGGACGGCTCACTGTCGGCCCACTTTGAGCATTCAATCGCCATCACAGCTGACGGACCGGTCATACTGACCGCACTTGAATGATGAAGCGCGGCACAGTTGTCAGAGCGTCGGCGGGGAGAGATAAAGACGGATTGTTCGTTGTTGTCGGTGAGGATAAAGGTTTTGTCCTCATTTGCAACGGCAAGCGCAGACCGCTCGAAAGGGCGAAGCGCAAAAATCCGTCCCACCTGAAGCCGACGGAAGATACCCTTCCCGAGGAAGGGATGAAAACAAACCGAATGATTCGCAAAGCACTGGCGCGGCTGCACAGTGCTGATGATTAAAGGAGGCTTTTCCGTTGTCAAAACAGGACGTTATTGAGATTGAGGGTATCGTTAAGGAAGCTCTTCCGAACGCAATGTTCAAGGTTGAACTGCCCAACGGTAAAGAAATCCTGGCTCACATTTCCGGCAAGCTGCGCATGAACTTCATCCGCATCCTTCCCGGCGACAAAGTGACCATGGAGATGTCACCCTACGACCTTACACGCGGACGCATTACATGGCGTTCCAAGTAAGCTTGAAACAAAGCTACACAATAGGAGGAATACACGATGAAAGTCAGACCTTCTGTAAAGAAAATCTGCGAGAAATGCAAGATCATCAAGCGTCATGGTAAGATCATGGTGATCTGCGAAAATCCGAAGCATAAGCAGCGTCAGGGTTAATTGACGCATACTAACGGAGGTGTACAAACTATATGGCTCGTATAGCTGGTGTTGACCTGCCCAGAGATAAAAGGGTAGAAATCGGTCTTACCTATATATTCGGTATCGGCCGCAAGACAGCTGGCGATATCATCGCAGCCACCGGTGTCAATCCCGACACCCGTGTCCGTGACCTCACTGAGGACGATATCTCCAAGCTGCGTGATTATATCGATAAGAACTGCACTGTTGAAGGTGACCTTCGCAGAAACGTTGCATTCGACATCAAGAGACTTATCGACATTCAGTGCTATCGCGGTGTTCGTCACCGCAAGGGTCTCCCCGTTCGCGGTCAGCGTTCCAAGACGAACGCCCGTACAAGAAAGGGCCCGAAGAAGACCATAGCAAACAAGAAGAAGTAGGGAGGATAAGCAGATCATGGCAAAACAAGCACCCAAGAAGGGTACTGCGATCCGCCGCCGCCGTGAGCGTAAGAACATTGAGCGCGGCGCAGCTCATATCCAGTCCACCTTCAATAATACAATCGTTACTATCACCGACACACAGGGCAACGCTCTTTCGTGGGCAAGCGCCGGTGAGCTCGGATTCAGAGGATCGAGAAAATCCACCCCCTTCGCTGCACAGTCTGCTGCTGAGACAGCTGCGAAGGCCGCAATGGAGCACGGCCTCAAGACTGTTGACGTCTATGTAAAGGGACCCGGTTCAGGCAGAGAGGCTGCCATCCGTGCACTTCAGGGCGCTGGCCTTGAGGTTACAATGATCAAGGATGTCACGCCGATTCCCCACAACGGCTGCCGTCCCCCGAAGAGAAGACGCGTTTAATAGCGATATTTTATGGAGGTGTAATCCTTAATGGCAAGATATACAGGTCCTGTATGCAAGCTTTGCCGTCGCGAGGGTCAGAAGCTGTTCCTCAAGGGCGAGCGTTGCTACAGCAGCAGATGCGCCATCGAGCGCAGAAATTATGCACCCGGCCAGCATGGTCAGGGCCGCAAGAAGACCTCCGAATATGGTCTTCAGCTTCGTGCAAAGCAGCAGGCTAAGCGTTACTACGGCGTTCTCGAGAGCCAGTTCCGTGATTACTACGAAATGGCTGCAAGACGTCAGGGTATCGCCGGTGAAAACCTGCTCTTCATCCTCGAGAGCCGTCTCGACAACGTAGTTTACAGACTCGGTTGGGCTACCTCGAGAAAGGAAGCACGTCAGCTCGTACTTCACGGTCACTTCACTGTTGACGGCAAGCGCGTCAACATTCCCTCTTATTTGACAAAGCCCGGTCAGGTCATCGCAATCGCTTCCTCCAGCAAGGACAGCGAGAAGATCAAGGCTGTTGTTGAAGCATCTGCATCCAAGCCCATCGTTAAGTGGCTTGAGCTCGACAGAGAGAATCTGAAGGCAAAGGTCATTGGCATTCCTGAGAGAGCAGACATCGATCTCGCAGTTGAAGAGACACTCATCGTCGAGTTGTACTCCAAGTAATGTCAATTTCTGACAAGGGTTTAATGGTATAATCGTCAGTGCTTAAAACTAAAAGGAGGGTTATGAATGATCGAGATTGAGAAGCCCAGGATCGAAATAGCTGAACTTACACCCGACGGAAGATATGGTCGATTTGTAGTTGAGCCTCTTGAGAAGGGCTACGGAACCACCCTCGGAAATTCACTCAGAAGAGTGCTGCTGTCCTCTCTCGAGGGCGTCGCAGTCAACTTCATAAAGATTGACGGTGTCGTTCACGAGTTTTCCACCATACCCGGCGTCAAAGAGGATGTCGCCGAGATAATCCTTAACATAAAGGGACTCACAGCCAACCTGTTTGGCGACGGTCCCAAGACAGTCGTAATCGACGCGGAGGGAGAAGGCGAAGTTACCGCAGGCTCCATCATGTGCGACAGCGAGGTTGAGATCCTCAACCCCGATATGCACATCGCTACCCTGGCTGAGGATGCTAAGCTCTATATGGAGATCACCCTCGATACAGGCCGCGGATACGTTTCGGCTGAACGCAACAAGCAGAATCTGCAGCAGAATGTTATCGGACTTCTTCCGGTAGATTCCATCTACACTCCCGTAACAAAGGTCAACTTCAGAGTTGAGAACACCCGTGTCGGCAATGTTACCGACCTCGATAAGCTCACCCTTGAAGTCTGGACAAACGGAACCATCAATGCTCAGGAGGCCGTTTCGGTCACAGCAAAGGTTCTTACCGAGCACCTTAATCTCTTTGTTGAGCTGTCCGAGGGTATCGGCGGCGCAGAGATCATGGTCGAAAGCACACCTTCGGGAAGCGAAAAGATACTGCAGATGACCATAGAAGAGCTCGACCTTTCCGTTCGTTCCTTCAACTGCCTCAAGCGTGCAGGAATCAACACGGTCGAGGATCTCATCAGTAAGACCGAGGATGACATGATGAAGGTCAGAAACCTCGGCAGAAAGTCCCTCGAGGAGGTTGTAGCTAAGCTCGACACGCTCGGCTACGCACTCCGTAAGGACGACGACTAATAACAAAAAGGAGTGAATTCAATGCCCGGCACAAGAAAACTTGGCAGAGAGACCTCTCACAGACTCTCCATGCTCAGAGGCATGGTCACATACCTGCTCGAAAACGGCAGAATTGAGACTACCGCTACCAGAGCCAAGGAAGTCAAGGCTCTTGCCGAGAAAATGATCACCATGGCTAAGGACAACACTCTCGCTAATAAGCGTAACGCGATGGCTTTCATCACCAAGGAAGATGTCGTCAAGAAGCTGTTCGACGAGATTGCTCCGAAATATAAGGACCGCAACGGCGGTTACACCCGCATCATCCTCACAGGTCCCCGCAGAGGCGACGCTGCTGAGATGTGCATCATCGAGCTTGTCTAAGTTCGGTAAATAAAAGAGAATCGCTCCGAATTCCCGCAAGGGTCTTCGGAGCGTTTTTTATTGACAAAAATAAAAAGATTAGCGACGAGGAAAGAACCAAGGAGCTAATCTTTTTCAAATTTTATAATATCACCTATTTCACAATCAAGAGCATAACAAAGAGCATCAAGTGTTTTTGTGCTGATAGCTTCTCCCTTTTTTATGCGATGTATGGTATTCGCGGAAAATCCCTGCTTGAATATCAGGTTATATTCGGTAATGCCTTTTTTTAAAAGTGTGTCAAAAAATGGCTTGTAACTTATCATTTTTCATCACCGAAGTTATAATATCATATCTAACTACTTGACTATACTCGAAATATTGAGTATAATTAACCTGACTTTACGTAATTTAGTCAAAAATCAAGAGGAGGGATATCTAATGTTGTGCAAAGAATGTAAAAGAGAAATCGATGGAGAGCTTGCTTTCTGTCCACACTGCGGTTGGAAGATTGAAAATGAAGTGATAGAGACCGATTGTGAAGTGGTATTAGAGGAAGCATTGGAGCAGGAAAACGAAGACGTAATTTCAGAAAGCGAAAAGAAGCCTTTTATTGATCGTATCCTCATTCCTGCGGACAAACCCTCTGAAGAGGCAGGGTTTATGGACAAAGCCCTTTACTTCCTGAAACGGTATGCTATTGTGTACGGCTCTGTAATAGCTTTGGCTGTTGTTGTTTTTCTGGCGGTATTTCTTCTGACGAGCGATAGCAGAAACTACAAAAAAGCGATGGAGCTGTACGATAACGGACAATATGTGGAAGCGTCTGAAATGTTTGCCGAACTTGATGATTATGAGGATAGTGTAAAGATGGCTAAGGAGTGCACTTATAATCGCGGCTGTGAGCTTATAAGTGCTTCGGACTTTGCGGGTGCTTCCGCGATGTTTGAAAAGATATCAGGGTACAGGGATTCTGATGAAAAGTTTGACTTTTGCAGAATAGAGCAGATGTATCTGCAATATCCCAATGTGTTTGCGTTGCTTCAGGATAAAGTGTGGTATTTCAATTACAGCGGCGAAAGTCCTTATTCTGTACGCTCTATTACTTTTACCAAAGAAAGGGCAATTATTAAAGAAGTTATTATAGGTGGCAATGGACGTGAGTTTAAACACGATAAGAAGCATCGGTTTGAGATAACTGACACAAAAATAAAGGTCCGAATCGACGATGAGAATGTACTTTATATCCCATACGAGATAAACGGAGATACGATCACTATCGGCAAGGGAGGACACGGATACTACACACCTGAACAGATCGATGCCGCAATTCAGGGATACTGGAGAGCAAACGATAGTGATGCAGCGTTAAGTCTTCAGTTGTTTGGTAAAGTATTGGATGGTGCAGATTGTGTGCATTTCAATAAAGGAAGCTACACTCTGGAATATGCAAGTGAAGGTTACGATCTTCCGGCCGGTCGTTATTACTATTTCGGTCCTTACAGCGGTAAATACACAATATCACATGGATGTATCGAGATGAGCAATAAATCCCATGGTACTGACGAGTGGTTCTTCACGGTCGTAGAAGGTGAAATTGCTTTATATCATTATACCGATCGTGCATATAAAACAACAGGACTCCCCGGAAGAAACGGATACAACTTCTGAAAATAAGGAGAAAGTATATGAAACGGTTTATATCTGTCTTTTCAATTTTTATGGTGCTTTCGATTTTGCTTTGCGGCTGTGATTCGTCGCAAGCCGACATCAAAGAAGATTCAAAAGAGAGTAAAAGTGCTTTGAATGACACTTGGTATGTAGGCGGAATATACGTTGAAGGAAAGCTCATTGATGTTCATGATGTAAGTGCTGTTGAAGATATTTATGATTCTGTTCTGATTTCGTTTGATGAAAAAGGGAACTTTTCGTACTATAATATCTATCTGACAGAAGGTAATTATCAGGAGATTTCCCGAGAAGATGGAAAGGCTACATATATTCTCAAAAGCGAAAGGTTTTTTGAGTTCGATTACGTCAACGAGAAATTTGTTGAAAGACCTTTTTATGAGAATAGAAAAACACAGTATATAATTTCTATGCTCGACGAGAATACTTTTGCTATGTGGAGCTATGATGAGCGCTCAGGCACGGTAAAAGACGAATCAAGCCCGACATTATACGTAAAATCCGACTGTAAAAGTGACTATATAAGAAAACATAAGACTGATATTGATGCATTATAATGTGTCAGTTACGAACAAAGACACCTCTTTTGGCAAGGGGTGTCTTTGTTCGTTGACAAAATTTTCAAAGTGTTATATTATGAAAAAAAGGAGGGGACAGAAGTGGTAAATGAATGGAAACAGGCACAAGATAATATGAGAGATTACATATTGACCGAGGAAAAGAAACGCTGTCGGAAAGCCTGCGGTGTAAAGGTAATATTTGCGGTATTTTTTGCAGTGATGTCGTTGGTGATATTTTCTGCCGCTCAGAGAAAGGTCGGAGAATCGGTACAGCAGACAGCCCCTCCGGTTGGCGGTACGGGTATCATGCAGTATATGGATTCGAGCAGTGAGCTCAGCGAAAAGAAAGCTGAGACCGCCGAAGAGACGGTCAGAATCCTCAAAATCGTGAACGCTGTACTCATAGCGGGAATTGTGACAGTCACGGGCTTGCTTTGCGCTGCGGATCTGAAAAGATATAACAGATTCAAGACAGATGATATCGAGTACAATAACGCGGTTGTCACGCATAAGGAAGTTTACAGAAAGGCGAGGCGTTCATTCTTTGAGTCTGTGCGGCTTGACCTTATGGCTGATGACGGGAATATGTACACAAAAATCGACGTCAATCGCGATATGAAGAACATAGAGTTTGATACGAGGGTGCTCGTTGCCCGAATCAAAAAATCGGACAAAAAGATCGACGGGGCGTATTTTATGCCATAAAATTAAATACAAAAATTTATATAAGACAATAATATAACTGTTTGTATATAAAATAAGCCTCTGCGAGGATTGATTCCTTCGCAGAGGCTTTAGATTATCTGAGCGGTTTGACAGTGATTGAATTGTCTTCGTTGACGACAAGAATGTGGTCTTTGTCTGCAGAGAAGGTGTAAGTAAGCTGATTAAGTATAGCGTCATCGGTTTTGTTGGAATTAAAGGTTACTACTGCTGTGTCAATGACGCTGTTGTCAGAGTAAGCTTTGAATGTTATGGTGCCGCTTTTTGCCTGACCTTCATCTTCAACAGTGCGATTATCGGAGGAGAAGGCGTAAATCTCCTGCGGAATCCAATATACAGCGGTATATGCATCGCAGTTTATCTCCTGCGGCTTAACCATATAATCGACTCTGCCATCTTCAGCGGCTGTTACAACAGTACCGCCATTAGGACTGACGCTGAGAGAAGTGCAGGCAACATCCAAAGTGAATGCCTGAGTGCTGTCAAAAGCGATGTTTGAATACGAATTGTACATCATGATAACTGAACCGTCATCATTGAGTACGCGATTCATTCCCTCAGTATACTCGATATCTGACTCGGATTCAGAGATCGAAGAGTCGGATGCGAGTTCAACATCGACCTGAGCTGTCGGGGCAGAATCGCTTGAAGTGTCCGAGGAATCGGAACAACCGACAGGCAGTGTGAAGATGCAAAGAACAGCAATGAAAAGAGTGGTGAGCGAGAGAGCTTTTCCGTGCTTTGAAAATCTGAAATTCATGATATATTTGATCCTTTCTTTGACACCCACCTCGCCAAACGCAACTGAGCAGAGCATCGGATCTCCGCCAATACTGCAGGAGAGCAGCGCTGTGGAATAACGCTGTCGCTCTGTACGTGATTTTGGTGCAACAACGCTCTCGTCACAGGCAATCTCCATATCACGGCAGAAAAACGCAAAGGCAACCCATATAAGAGGGTTGAACCAGTGGACAGCCAGTATAAGAAGCGCTGTAAGCTTGGCGATGTGGTCATTTCGTTTTATGTGTGATCTTTCGTGCTCGAGTACATACGGTATATCATTGTCGGTTAAAGAATACGGAATGTATATTTTGGGGTTGATAATACCAAAAACGAATGGGGCGGCAATGCGATCACTCTGATATACGCCGATATCAGAGCGTGTTGCGGTGCGAAGTCTGATTGCAACACGGATATAGCTCACGATAATGTAAAGCAGAATAGCTGTTGCACCTGCAAGCCACAGCGCTATAATCATATCCGCCGGCGACAGAGATGGAAGTGCAGCTTCCTGTTTGGGAGAAGGTGCAAGCGGAGCCGGATCCACGATAAAATCTGTGGTTGGACTGACCGTGTTCGGGATGACAAACAGCTCGCGTATTACGTTCGCAGGTTTGCTGTAGTCGGTTGACGGAAAAAGTCTGATTATAAGATCGCCGAATGAATAGGGTAGAATGAGCCGTAGTCCTATAAGAGTCCACAGAATGCATCTTGTTTGTGCGGATATTCCCGTGAAAACCTCTCTGAGTATGAGTACGACTGTTACAGCCGCTCCGGAAACAAGGCTCATACCTACGATTTTTTCAAAAGCATCAAGCATAGAACGTGTTCCTTTCTATCCTTCGATTATGCGTCGTATTTCATCGATCTGTTCGTCGGTGAGATTCTGGCGTTTGGTAAATGCTGCGAGAAATGCAGGCAGTGAGCCTTCAAATTTTTTGTCCATAAGTTCGTTCAGTTCGGATATCTGAGCCTCCTCCTTGGAGACAAGGGAACTGACTATCGTGTTTTCGTTTTTAATAACACCTCTTTCCGAGAGTCGTTTGATTACTGTGTATGTGGTGGTTTTCGACCAACCGAGTTTCTCCTTGCACAGCTCGGACAGCTCTCTTGAGCTGACAGGCTCGTGTTCCCAGAGAATAAGACAGAAGCGATATTCGCTTTCGAATATTTTAGGCGTGCTCATGAATGACATTCCTTTCCGGTTCAGCCACGATTTCCTCCGGAAAAAAGAAATCATGACCGCGTTCTAATCGATTAGTACACCGTTATTCTAACGGGTTAGTATAGATTTGTCAATGCCTTTTTTGTAAAAGAAATATGAATGACAAAAAAATACCCGTCCGATAAACTCGGACGGGTGGCTGAAATTTGTTTAGATTTCGCTGAAATTATCCTTGCCTACGCCGCAGAGGGGGCAGACGAAATCGTCGGGAAGATCCTCGAACTTGGTGCCGGGAGCGATGCCGTTATCGGGATCGCCGACAGCCTCGTCGTACTCATAGCCGCAGATATCACATACATATTTTTTCATAAGTTTATCCTCCTGAATTATAAATCGGTCTTCCACAGTCCGTGGAGATTGCAGTAAGCGTATACGGAAACGGGCTTCTCATCGCTCAGAGCAAAGGTAACGGAAGGCTTGCTGCCGGGAGTGAGGCACTTGCGCTGACCGCCGCGATCGGTCTGAAGATATACCCATTCGATGAAATGCTCCTCGACCATCGGGTGTGCGACGGAACCGACAGAGACCTTTACGACATCTCCCTCGACGGTTACGACGGGAAGATGCTTTTCGACACTTGCTTCAACAGTGCCGGGCTCGAGTGCAGTCATTTTCTGACCGCAGCACATAAGAGGAACACCGCCATCGTGGATAAGACCGACGATATTTCCGCAATGTTCGCAGATGTAGAACCTGTTTTCACACATAATTTTTTACCTCCGTATTGTTATTTTATTTCTTCAAAATCGGCAGCGCCGTGTTTGCACAGGGGACATACAAAATCATCGGGAAGGGTATCGCCTTCATAGACGTAACCGCATATCTTGCACACATAACCCTTCTTGCCTTCGGTCTCGGGCTTGGGTTTTACGTTGTTCTGATAATAGGTGTAGGTCATGGTCTCTCTGTCGGAAATGACTCTCGATTCGGTTACCGAGCAGATAAACATTCCGTGGGTGTCGAGATCGACATACTGTTCGACCTTGAGAGACATGAAGGAGTTGATATAACGCGGAAGGAAGACAAGTCCGTTGTCGGAACGAAGCGGCTCGCAGTCCGCGAATTTATCAACGTTTCTGCCGCTGACGAATCCGAAGGCTTCAAATACCTTGAAGGGAGCGTCCTCGGTCAGGCAGTTGATGTTCATTTTACCCGTCTGCTTGATTATGTGGTGGGAATAGTTCTCCTTATTTATCGTAACAGCAATTCTGTTGGGAGTATTTGTGACCTGAGTTACGGTGTTGACAATAAGACCGTTGTCCTTCTTGCCGTCGTTCGAGGTGACGACGTACAGACCGTAACCGATGTTGAACAGAGCGGTGAGGTCGTTCTTGTCAGCGGTTGAATCCTGACGTGCAAGATACTCCTTGCAGAGCTCGTTTGCGAGTGTGTCGAGCTGAGCCGAGCTTTCGTCGTTGAGAGCGGAC
>SVPG01000039.1 GCA_015065975.1 Oscillospiraceae bacterium
CATCTTCAAGAATTCCGTCGACGCTGCAAAGCAGTACGGTCTTGACGATGACCTCACCGCAGGTGCTAACATCGCAGGCTTCAAGAAGGTTGCAGATGCTATGCTCGCTCAGGGCGTTTGCTAATCGTCTCTAAAACCTAAACATATAAAAGTCCCGGAAATAAAATTCCGGGACTTTTTCTTTTATATATACGTAAAAAAACCGCTTTTGAACAAGTCAAAAGCGGTTTCATCAATTTTAGAATTAAAGCATTGTTACGCCTTCGGTACCTTCTGCAACCTCACCGATGACATAAGCAGTCTCGCCCGATGCCTGAAGAGAAGCAATAGCCTTGTCAACGTCTTCTTTAGCAACTGCAACGACCATACCAACACCCATGTTGAAGGTGTTGAACATATCGCGCTGGCTGATATTGCTCATGCTCTGGATAACCTTGAATACAGGGTGAACGCGAACTGCCGCAGTCTCAACCTTTGCTTCAAGTCCGTCAGAGAACATTCTGGGAATATTCTCATAGAATCCGCCGCCGGTGATATTTGCGATACCGTGAATATTGCAGTCCTCGATCAGCTTGAGAATGGACTTTACATAGATTCTGGTCGGAGTGATAAGCTCTTCACCGAGGGTCTTGCCGAGGTCATCGAGATAAAGTCTGATATTGGACTCGTTGACTCTGAAAACCTTTCTGACAAGAGAGAATCCGTTGGAATGAAGTCCGCTGGACGCAATACCGATAAGTACATCGCCGACTTTGATATTCTTCTTGCCGTCGATTATCTTTTCCTCATCAACCATACCTACGCAGAAACCTGCAAGGTCGTATTCATCAACAGGATAGAAATCGGGCATCTCAGCAGTCTCGCCGCCGATAAGAGCACAGCCTGCCTGAACACAGCCTTCTGCAACACCACTGACGATCTCCTCAACGCGCTCCGGCTTATTCTTGCCAACAGCAAGATAGTCGAGGAAGAAAAGCGGAGCAGCACCGCTGCACACAACGTCGTTAACACACATTGCAACACAGTCGATACCGACAGTGTTATGCTTACCCATAAGGAAAGCAATCTTAAGCTTTGTGCCGACGCCGTCTGTTCCCGAAACTAACATAGGGGATTTCATTGAGCCGAACTGCGGACGGAAAAGACCGCCGAATCCGCCGATTCCGTCGACAACACCGGGGGTAACGGTTCTTGCGACGTGCTTTTTCATAAGCTCGACTGCTTTATACCCTGCGGCAACATCAACTCCCGAATCACGATAGCTGTTGCTGAAGCTGGCCATAGTAATACATCCTTCCAAATATGGTTTTATATTCGCGGCTTAAAAGCCTTATTTGCCGTTTACTTAGAGACAGTGATTGCTATCTCGTAGAGATCCTGCGGAAACTCCTTCTTCATTGCAAGAGCTTCATTGATATCATAGTCTATGATCTTGTCGTCCTTCATAACAACAACTCTGTTTCTCTTGCCCTCGAGGAGAAGCTCAACAGCGTGGTTG
Source organism: Oscillospiraceae bacterium (assembly GCA_015065975.1). Classification (GTDB taxonomy): domain Bacteria; phylum Bacillota; class Clostridia; order Oscillospirales; family Acutalibacteraceae; genus SIG598. The sequence continues at coordinate 1,499 of SVPG01000039.1, forward strand.
CCCATCTCGGTAGCGATTATACGGTCGCGTACTGTGGGTGAACCGCCGCGCTGAACATAACCGAGAATGGAAGCTCTTGTCTCAACCTTTGCGGACATTCCGTTCTTATGATCGGGCCAAGCCTTTGTAGCATTCTCGATATCGATAGCCATCTGAGTTACGCCGCCTTCGATCTTCTCTGCAACGCCCTCTGCGACAACGATGATAAAGTGCTGCTTGCCGGTCTTTCTTGTCTCCTGGATGCAGTCAAGGCATCTCTTGAGTATATCCTGATAATCGACATAGCTCTCGCCGTTCTCGTCCTTCTTATACTCAACCTCGGGAACAAGGATCATGCTTGCGCCGCATGCGATACCTGTATGAAGAGCGATATATCCTGCATGTCTGCCCATAACCTCAACGATGCTGCAGCGGTCATGAGACTGAGATGTGTCACGGATATTATCGACCATGTGCATTGCAGTGTTCATAGCTGTATCAAAGCCGATCGTGTAATCACTGCTGGAGATATCGTTATCGATGGTACCGGGGATACCGATACAGGGAATACCCTCTTTGATGATCTCCTTGGAGACCTCAGAAAGATCGAGAGCTCCTCTGAAGGAACCGTCACCGCCGATGACGACAACAGCGTCAATGCCGTTCTTCTTGCAGTACTTTGCAGCCTCGAGAATGCCTTCCTTCTGCATAAAGCGGGTGCTTCTTGCTGTATAAAGAACAGTACCGCCTCTGTGGATTATTCCGGAAACGTCTCTGAGTGAAAGCTCCTTGACATCACCGTTGAGCAGACCATTATAGCCTCTGACTGCTCCGACAACCTTGATTCCATTGTCAATTGCAGTTCTTACAACAGCACGGATTGCTGCGTTCATACCCGGAGCATCTCCGCCGCTGGTCAGAACAACGATCTTCTTTATATTGCTTTTAGACATCAAAAAACGCCTCCTGTATTATTATGAAAACAAAAAAATACAAAATATAGATTTTATATCACAAATTAACACATATTATACTATATTATAACTGTTTTCGCAATAGCTAACTTTCAATTATCTTTACATTTTCGCTGCCAAGTATTCGCGAAAGCTCGGAAATCATCACATTATTGGGAGATATCCACAAATCTTTCGGGGCAAGTGACAACATTCTCTCACTTTCCGAATACACATAAACTTTGACAGGGCCTGTAAAAATGCGCAAAACCTTCTTTGCTCGCTCCAGTTCGTCGCACGACATCGACGGACATTTCAGATAAAGTCCCGGACGGGAACTCTTTTTCTTCTCGGCAGGTTCATCAGCCGCCGTTGCCGGAAGAATCGTGTCGCACACTATTTTTGCCTCTTCATCGCTGAAGCTCACTCTGCCGTCAACCCTTATAACCGTCTCGGGCTTGACAAGATTCTGGTATTCCGAAAGAGTCCTCGCAAAAACAATCATCTCGATCGAGCCTGTAGCATCCTCGAGCGTAACAAATGCCATGGTATCATTGCTCTTTGTTATCTTGAGCTTTACCGCAGAAACGATTCCGAGAAGGCGAACATTCTGGTTATCCTTATATTCTCCGCCGAGTTCGTCTTCGGCAGAGGCTTTGATCTCGGAAATCTTTGCCGCGCCGATTCGCTGAGCAGTCTCGGTATACTCGGAGAGCGGATGGGCCGAAAGATAGACCTCGGTCGTCTCCTTCTCAAGAGAAAGCAGCTCCGAAACGGCAAACTCTTCAACCTCGGGCAGCTCAACAGAAAATCCCTCGGGTTCCTCCCCCATCATTTCAAAGAGACCGAGCTGTCCGTCAATATTCTTCTTTTTCTGCTCATCAAGTGCCGACATAACCAGAGGCAGGGCTGACAGCATCTGTCTGCGATTGCTCGCAAGACCGTCAAGCGCACCCGCTTTGATAAGGCTTTCAATCGCTCTCTTGTTGACATCGCGGCCGTACATACGCTCGCAGAAATCGCAGAAGCTTCGGTATTTGCCTTCCGATTCACGCTCACTGACGATCTGCTCTATAACTCCCGCTCCGAGATTCTTGATTGCGGTCATTCCGAATCTTATCGAATCACCTTCAACCGAGAAGCTCGCTCCGCTTTCATTGACGTGAGGCGGCAGAACCTGAATTCCGAGACGCTGACTTTCGGCAATATATTCGGTTACCTGCTCGCGCTTATCGGGATAGCTGAGGAGTGCAGCGAGATATTCACGCGGATACTTGCACTTGAGATACGCTGTGTGATACGAAACAACAGCATAACAGGCGGCATGACTCTTGTTGAAAGCGTAATTTGCAAACGCAAATATCTCATTGAAGAGCTTTTCGGCAATTGCCGCGTCAACGCCGCGTCTGACCGCGCCCTCGACAACTACATTGCCCTCTTCATCAACAAGACCGTTTATAAAGACATCTCGTTCCTTCTCGAGAACATCGTGTTTTTTCTTACTCATGGCACGCCGCACGACATCAGCTCTGCCGAATGTGTATCCGGCAAGCTCTCTGAATATCTGCATGACCTGTTCCTGATATATTATGCAGCCGTTGGTAACATCGAGAATACCCTTGAGCAGCGGATGGTCGTATTTTATCTCCTCCGGGTGCTGACGGTTGCGGACATATTTCGGAATCGATGCCATCGGTCCCGGTCGGTAAAGAGAAATAACCGCTATCAGATCCTCAAGGCATACAGGCACGACCTGCATCAGAGCACGTCTCATTCCGCCCGATTCAAACTGGAACACACCCGATGTGTATCCCTTTGCCATCATGGAATAAACGTCTGCCTCATCATACGAGATGTCCGATATCGAAAAATCGGGGGTATGCTTTCTGATAAGCATCTCCGCTTCGCGGATAACCGTCAGATTTCTTATACCGAGGAAGTCCATCTTAAGAAGACCCAGACTCTCAAGCTCGGTCATTGTAAACTGAGTCACCGCAGCACCTTCCGAAAGGGCAAGAGGAACATAATCGTTGACGGGAGCATCGGTAATTACGACGCCTGCCGCGTGTTTTGTCGTATTGCGCGGCATACCCTCGACCTTCATTGCCATTTCGAGAAGCTCGTGAATCTGAGCGTCGGTTTCATAAAGCTCGCGAAGCTCGGGCGAAAGCTCCATCGCTTCCCTGAGCGTTATATTGAGGACTTTTGGAACAAGCTTTGCCACGCGATCAGCTGTTGCATACGGCATTCCCATCGCTCGCGCCGTATCGCGTATGGCGTTCCTGGCGAGCATTGTACCTATTGCTACGATCTGAGCCACGTGATCGGTTCCGTATTTTCCTCTGACGTATTCGATGACCTCCTGCCTTCTCAGCTTGCAGAAGTCAACGTCAAAGTCGGGCATACTCACTCTTTCGGGGTTGAGGAATCGCTCAAAGAGCAGGTTGTAGCGCATCGGATCGATATCTGTAATCCCGATACAATACGCAGCTATACTGCCCGCACCCGAGCCTCGACCCGGACCGACAGGCACACCCGCATCCTTTGCATACTTTATAAAATCATGCACTATGAGATAATAATCGACATATCCCATGCGGTTGATCGTCGAAAGCTCATACTCAAGACGGTCAATGTATTCCTTCGGAGGATTGTCTCCATATCTTCTTCTCAGACCTTCATAGCATCTGTCCGAGAAATATTCATAGTGAGTCTGTCCTTCGGGCACATCGAAATTCGGAAGCTTTGTATTACCGAATTCAATCTCAAGATTGCATCGCTGTGCGATTTTTACAGTATTGTCGAACGCCTCGGGATATGACGGAAAAAGACTTCTCATCTCCTCCTCCGATTTGAGATAGAACTCATCGGTCGGGAATTTGAAGGCATTCGGATTTGTTATAACGTCCTTCGTCTGAATACACAGAAGGACGGCATGCATCTTCGAGTCCTCTTTTTTGATATAGTGACAGTCGTTCGTCGCAACAAGACCTATACCCGTCTCTTCGGCAATACGTATCAGCGCATCGTTGACCGCGAGCTGTTCGGGCATACCGTGATCCTGCAGCTCGATAAAATAGTTGTCCTCGCCGAACATTTCACGGTATTCAAGCGCACGTTTCTTTGCGCCCTCATAATCGTCCTGCTCGATCATTCGCGGCAGTTCACCCGCAAGGCAGGCCGAGAGCGCTATAAGACCGTCTGTATGCTCACGCAGAAGGTCACGGTCTATTCTCGGTTTGTTGTAAAAACCTTCCGTCCAGCCTGCAGATACAAGCTTTATAAGATTTTTGTATCCTGTTTCATTTTTGCACAGAAGCACAAGGTGATAGCTGCTTGAATCGAAAGCGTGCTCTTTGTCGAACCTCGTTCTCTGAGCCACATAGACCTCACAGCCGATTATCGGTTTTACACCGTGTTTTTTTGCCTGTTTATAGAACTCGATGACGCCGTACATAACACCGTGATCGGTGATCGCGATGGCGTCCTGCCCCATTTCCTTTGCGGCAAGTATCATCTGCTCAACACGGCAGGCTCCGTCAAGCAGACTGTATTCGGTATGATTATGAAGATGTACAAATCCGCCCATATGCGACGCGCCTCCCCTGTTTATTCAATAATCGTATCCTCTTCCTTGAGCTCGTCCGCTATCTCGACAAGCTTTCTGAGTCGGTGATTGACTCCGCTTCTCGAGATAGGCGACGAAAGACATTCTCCGAGATCAGAAAGGGACAGCCCGATGTTGTCCCGCCTGATCCGAGCGATTTCCGCAAGCTCGGGCGGCAGCGCCCCAAGTCCGATACACCTGTCTATCTTCTCGATAGCTTCGATCTGAATTCTTGATGCCGCAACTGTTTTTCTGACATTTGCGGTATCGCAGTTTTTCTGTCTGTTTGCCATATTTCTGATATCGCGCTGTATTCGGTAACCCATTATCTCCATCGATGCCTTTGTCGCACCTATCATTGCCAGAAGATTCTCTATGGATTCTCCGTCCTTCAAAACAACAACGGACTTTCCCCGTCTGCTTGTCAGCGCGCATTTATACCCCAGAGATGCAAGGAATTGCGCCAGAGAGCTGCACACGCTCTCTTTCTTTGAAGAAAACTCCATGCGGCATTCCTTTTCCGGGTCGCAAAGCATTCCCGACGCTATGAAAGCGCCTCGCAGAAAAGCATATCTGCAGCATTCATTCTCAAGCAGTTTTTCCGATATTACATCATAATCGGAAATATCTTCCGAAAAAATCACATTTCTTGCCTTGATACGCTGCTCCTCGTGAGGTATTGCAACGGAGCAGAGCTTTTTCCCGTCGCCTCTGCCGGGAAACACAACCTCCGCAAAAACGCCGCATACGGAAGCTGTCATCTCAGCCATCCTGCGCGCTGCGTTTTCGTATTCAGTTCTGAACACTCCGCCTTCATGAAGGCATGAAAACAGCAACAGGCCGTAAACCTCCGCCCTGGAGCAGCATTCGGCCTGTACTTTTATTTTTGTTAATTCGTTTTTTGCACTCTTACATGCTGACACGTGTCACACGCCTTTCAGTGTTTCCTGATATCCCTGTGGGTGGTGACCACCTTTATTCCCTGATCCTTAAGATGAGCCGTCAGAGCTTCAACGCAGGTGACGGAACGGTGCTTTCCTCCCGTACAGCCGATGCCTATGATAACCTCGCTCTTGCCCTCCGCCATATAAAGCGGAAGGAGAAAATCAACCATATCATAAAGCTTATCAAGGAAGCTCCTCGTCTCTTTGAAGGACAGCACATAATCACTGACCGCCTTGTCAAGACCTGTCAGCGGTTTGAGCTCGGGGATATAATACGGATTCTTGAAGCATCTTACGTCAAACATAAGATCGGCTTCTCTGCACATACCGTATTTGAAACCGAAGGATTCTACGTGAACCGTAAACGATCTTCCGCCGTCTCCGCCAAAGAGCGCAGTTATCCTGTCCTTGAGCTGCGATGTCGAAAGCTGAGACGTATCAACATTGTAATCGGCAATCGCACAGAGCGGTTCGAGCAAAGTTCTCTCCGCCGCTATTGCCGCCTCGGTCGATTCGTATTTCTCGGTCAGGGGATGCTTTCTTCTCGTCTCCTTGTATCGGTTGAGAAGCACTCCGTCCTCGCAATCGATGAAAAGAACCTTGAAGCTGTTACCCCTATCACGCATTTTATCAAGCGCGATCGAAAGTTCAGAGAAGAGACTGACGCCTCTTATATCGGTAACGACCGCTACCTTCTGAACCTGTGCATGCATGCACAGCTCATAGAATTTATAGATCAGCGCGGGAGGAAGGTTATCCGCACAATAAAAGCCGACTTCCTCAAGCGCACTGACAACATATGACTTTCCCGAACAGGAAGGTCCCGTAACAATCAAGAATTCCAAAACTATACTTCATCTCCTACAGCGCGTACCTCGCACTCGAGCTGTACGCCTTTTTCATCAAGTACTGTTTTCTGAATATATGCGATAAGCTCAAGAACATCATTGCAGGTAGCATCGCCGATATTTACAATAAATCCCGAATGCTTCATGCTTACCTGAGCTCCACCGACGGTATGCCCCTTGAGTCCGCATTCCTGAATGAGTCCGCCTGCAAAATATCCGACAGGGCGCTTGAAGACGCTGCCTGCGCTCGGAAGCTCGATCGGCTGCTTATCCTTTCTGCGGCCCATGATATCGTCCATCTGTTCTCTGATCTTTTCGGCATCGCCCTTTTCAAGGCGGAAGGTCACCTCTGTTACAAGTTCACCGCTATCGGAGAAACGGCTGTGACGATACGCAAAATCGCAATCCTCATTCTCTACCGTTATGTATTCGCCGTCTTTTGTAATGCACTCGCAGGAGACTGCAACGTCCTTTGTCTCTCCGCCGTAAGCTCCCGCATTCATAAAGGCTGCACCGCCGACAGAACCGGGTATACCGTAAGCAAACTCAAGACCTGTCAGCGAATTTTCAAGCGCAAAACGGCAGACGGTCACAAGCAGAGCACCCGCTCCGCAGCGTATTGTATTTTCATCTTCGAGAAAAATTTCACAGAACTCTCCGCCGAGCTTCAGGACTATGCCTCTTATTCCCTTATCGGACACCAGCATATTGGTTCCGTTTCCCATAAACATGAGCGGAATATCTATTTCTCTTATATACCCGAGAGCCTGAGCGAGCTGTTTCTTTGTGTTGACGGTCACGAGCAGATCCGCTTCACCTCCGATTTTGAAGGAGGTGTGACGTTTCATGGGTTCATTTTCGAGAACCTCACAACCGATTTCGCGAAGTTTTGCCGCAGCCTGTTCCAAAATACTCATATATCTATCACTCAATTTCCGTTTCTGAAAAGATATGCTGCTCCGATGATGCCTGCATCGTTGCCAAGCTCTGCAGCAACAAGCTCTGTCTGCTTGACGCTGTATTTGGAGAATCTTTCACGCTCGACTATCTGACGCATCGGCTCGAGGAGAGTGTCGCGCTCCTTGCTTATACCGCCGCCGATACATACGATATCGGGCTGGAAGGTGTTGATGATGTTGATAACACCGCATGCTACATATTTTACATACTTTTCAACAACAGCCTTGCCGCTCTCGTCGTCGGCGCGAAGAGCATCAAATGCTGTTTTGCCGTTTACATTGTCGAGGCTGCCGCCCGCGATCTCCCACATCTTGGACTCGGGGTTGTTCTCCATAGCCTCTTTGGTCTGGGCAATGAGAGCTGTTGCCGAAGCATACTTCTCCCAGCAGCCGCATCTGCCGCAGTTACAGGGCAGACCGTCAACAACGATAACGGTATGACCGATCTCGCCGCCTGCGAAGTTGGAGCCGCAGAAGATATTGCCGTCAAGGATTATTCCGCTTCCGACACCTGTTCCGAGTGTAACACATACAGCACTTTTTGCGCCCTTTGCAGCACCGCCGAAAAGCTCGCCGAAAGCAGCTGCATTTGCATCATTTTCAAGAATTACCTTTTTGCCGAGTCTTTTCTCAAGAGCCTCACCCATCGGATAGTTGTGCATTCCGAGGTTGCCCGCAAACTCAAGAACACCGGTCTTTGCATTGACCGTTCCCGGAGTTCCGATGCCGATATTGTCAATATCATCCATTGTGAGACCTGCGTCCTTTATTGCATCAAAGCAGGCTGCTGCAATGTCGTCCATAATCTCATCGGCAGGTCTGGGCATTTTTGTATCGGCAACGCCGCGTCCGATGATATTGTAATTATCATCAACAACACCCGTCTTGATGCCTGTTCCGCCGAGATCGATTCCTAAATTGTACATTCCTGATACACTCCTTAAAATTCATAAAATATATTTTTTACCTATTAAAATGCATTCCACTCGGTCTGAACTTCCTTTGTGACAGTTTCACCCGTGTCCATTCCGAGGTTATGTAAAAGCTCATGCGCTGCATTGTATCCCATCTTCTTCTGACGGTTGTTCATTGCCGCAACCTCAATTATGATGGCGAGATTTCGACCGGGCTTGACAGGTATGGTCACTATCGGAACATTGATTCCGAGAAGCTCTATACGCTCATCGTCCATGCCCATGCGGTCATAAGTCTTATTGGAATCCCATATTTCCATATTTATGACAAGGTCAATCTTTTCGGTCAGCTTTACAGCACCCATACCGAAAATCCTTCTTGCGTTGATTATACCTACGCCGCGGACCTCAACAAAATGCCTGATATTTTCGGGAGCCGAGCCGACAAGCGTTTTGTTCGATACCTTTCTTATTTCAACAGCATCGTCCGCGATCAGACGGTGACCTCTTTTTACAAGCTCGATTGCAGTCTCACTCTTACCTAC
>SVPG01000011.1 GCA_015065975.1 Oscillospiraceae bacterium
GAGCCTGAGCCTGAGCCTGAGCCCGAGCCTGAGCCCGAGCCTGAGCCTGAGCCCGAGCCCGAGCCTGAGCCTGAGCCTGAGCCTGAGCCTGAGCCCGAGCCTGAACCCGAACCTGAGCCCGAACCTGAGCCCGAACCCGAACCTGAGCCCGAACCCGAACCTGAGCCTGAGCCCGAGCCTGAATACATTTCCTACGAAGACAGATTCCCGTTCGAGGATCTCCCCCCGATCGTTGAATCTCCTTACAACACTATGGATGAGTATTCCAACAAGGATTTCGTCGAGGATCTCAAGCGTCTCGGACTGCTCGAGGAGTACAAGAGCCGCGTTTCAAAAGTCAAGGTAAAGGTCAAGAAAAGACCTCTCCAGTAAAATGACATACAAAAAGACCTGAGAAGAAAATTTCTTCTCAGGTCTTTTATTATTTCATTCCAAAGTTCTCCAAGCTTCGATACCCTCATTCCCGTGCGAAAAATTCCCTTTTGGCAAATCTTTATCTTTTATATTGTAATGCCTTCGATCTTTTAAACAAGCCGCATAATCCAATTTTAAACACGGGGTCAAATCACCGTCTGCAATATTTATATCAAAAACAAACGTTTTCAGATTTTTCAGTCTATTCAGGAATTTCAAATCATTCAAAGAATTACTTCCCTTTATTGACAACATTTCGAGTTTTTCCAACTCACCAAGCACAGAAAAATCTTGAATCTTAGCGCAATTCGCTATGCGCAACGCTCTCAGACTTGATTTTACATTTTTCAAGGAACTTATATCACTGAGAGATCGATTGTTAAATAAATACAGGCAGGTCAGATTTGATGACTGTTCAATTCCCTCAAGTGATTTCAAACCACAGCAAATAGCCCGAATCGTATCCATTTCTTTACTGCAGAAGACATCATATAAATTCTTTGCTTTTATATCTGTAACATCAATTGATTTTAACGAGGAAATCTTATTGTAGTCAATATGACCTTTTCCTGCCACACCGACGTCGATCAATCCTTTTACCTTTTTATAATCAATCTGACCATACACTCTCTTGTTATCAACATCACAAGTCCGACAAGTCAACATAACAATCTCAGGCATTGCATAAAGCGGTGAAAAATCAAACTCGCTTTCAACATTCGCAGGTATTATGTGCAAATATTTTAATGAAGGACACTTAACAATAAAATCTAACGATTCTGCTATAACAACAGCCTTTTCCAGTTGGTACTTGTTAATCAAAGATATATGTTCTTCCAAACTCCTTGATGACTTTTCGTATATAGGCGATTCCACATCAGCTTGAATCGGCTGTCTTATGACAATTGCATCATATACATTCCCCGGATGTGTTAATGCCGTAAAAATATAACCTTCTCTTTGGACATACCCATTACTCAAATCATCTATACTTTTTATAACAACGTTGAGTCCGTTGAACAATCTCGTACCTCCTTTGAAAGTTTTTCTGCTTCATGCCATATCAAGATAAATAGCAAAACTCAACCAGCAGTGTTATTTCATAAGACAATATAATATTACAGCCTGTTGAATCTCCAGTAAATATTTCTTGAAGTCATAGCCGACAAAGTACTTTGATGCGATAACCTCATCGGACACCTCTTCACCGCGGAAAAACGGCGGGCACGGGTTGAGCAGCGCTCCGTCATTTGCCTTATCCATAACCCGCGATGTTATCCGATAATTTTCAAAATCGGCAAGGATTGCGGACGGCAGAGAGTCGGTACAGATAATATCTTTTCCGCGGACAGCTTCGTCGATATCATAATAAACCTTGACGCCGTCCATCTCATACCCGCTCGGGCAGCACTGCGAAAAATCAAAGCCCATCGCCTGAGAGGCTTCCTTCCAGGCAAGTCCGATATTTCCCCTTCTTCCGCAGAACAAATATTTATCCTTTGTGAAATCCGACCTGCGCTTTGAAAGAGAATACATATCGGCGAGCATTTCGCACGGATGGTTTTCATCGGTCATGGCGTTGATAACCGGCACGGCAGAATATTTCGCCATCTCTTCGATAAGCTTTATGTCGCGGTGCCTTACTATTACAACGTCTGCCCAGTTGTTGAGATATCCGCAGACATCTTCAAGGCTTTCCTTCTTATCCAGAGTCTCTGTCGGGAAAAGGATCGGCTGACCGCCAAGCAGATAAATCCCCTTCTCGAATGTGACCCTTGTCCTTATACTTGTATTCGGAAAAAACATAACTGCGCTCTTTCCTTTGAGCGCAGTACCAAGTTCTCCCTCTCTCAGCCGATCGGCCAATTTAAAAATTTCAAAAATCTCACTCTGCTTAAAATCCGTAAGCCTGATAAGATCGTTCATTTTCTAATCCCTTCCCAATCCTGACTCGCGCAGGAAAACCGCAATCGCATCGTGGTCATTGTCACCTATCACACAGTCCGCAATCTCCTTGACCGCATCGATCGCATTGCCCATGGCAACTCCGACACCGCACAACCTGAGCATTCCTATATCAGCATAGTCATCTCCAAACGCAATTATGTCGTCGGCTGTAATCCCGCACTCTTCACACATATGCAAAATCGCATTCTCTTTTGTGGCTGTTTTCTTTGTAAACTTGTACCAGTAACCGTCCGAGAAGCGGACACAATCACACTCGGACAGCTCTTTACTCAACTGCTGCGCCACTTTTTCATCAAATATTTCAACACACATCTTCAGCGATGCATGCCTGAAATCACGAAAATCCGTGTAGATGCTGTCCCCCCAGCTTTTATCCTGCTGTTTCGGGTCTGTTTTGTAATTCCAGTAATGCTCGTCTGCTGTATCAATTGTGATTTCGCAGTCTTCACCGCAGACCTCTCTCGCCCGTTTTATCATATCGGACGTTTCTTCCTCGGTGAACTCAGCTTTATATATATATGTATCCTTATATTTTACCAAAGCTCCGCCGCTTGAAATCACTATATCGGGGTTCAGCTCCGATATGAATTCCATTGAATTCTTTTCACTTCTGGACGTGGATACTCCGATCATCATTCCACATCTTGCGCAGTTTTCCAGCTCGCAAACCGTAGGCTGTGAAATTGTTTTATCGCTCTGAAGCAGCGTTCCGTCCAGATCGAACAACAACAGCTTGCACTTCATACCATTTTACCCCTCTTCAATGCAGTAGCTGCAAGGTTCATAGCCGCTGTCCTCGCACTGTTCAAGCGTCAGTCCCGTTACCACCTTGCCCTTTATATACGAGCAATTTTCACGGTGGTATTTTTTGCCGTGGATCGTGACAAAATACTGTGCATCGTCCGCAAGATAAATATTCGGTTCATTTATACTGTCCGTCTGTGCCGTCGTCACTCTCTCGGGATCCGCTGCGCTCACCGCAGTATCCCCGTTTCCCGATATTCCAAGCGCTACCGCCGATCCGACAGCTGCGACCGCAAGCACCGCCGCAGCAGCGAGCAGCAGCTTTTTATTGCGGATTGCAAATTTGCTCATCTTTGAGCTTACGCTGCCAACGGTAAGATAATGGGCAAACTCAGCAGCCGATCGTTCGCACATAATATCCGATCGGTCTTTACCTTTATGGTACGGGTCGCAGAGAATATGCCCCTGCTCATGGGCGAGCAGGACAAGCCGTTCACTGTCCGAAAGATTCTCCTCAACAAAAACCACGCGGATATTATTATCGTGGTAGTAGAACGCCCGCACCGTGCGTGAAAAATCTTTCAGCCCGATTGAGGTGAGAAGTGTCTCCACATCGGGCTGATTTGATATCCTGCTGTATTCGACTACTGTGTAGCCTTGTTTTTCGAGAGCCTTTACGACAGACGATGCCGTAACATCGCCCATCGAATATTCCCTTATATAATCAAGGGCAAGCTTATGTTCAATCCTCATCTTTATCAAGTCCGTTATTCGCTCTGAGCTTTCTCAGCGCGTTGATCGCAGCTGCCTGATCTTCCACATCGACCACCGTGGTCTCAACTGCGGAACCGTAAGCCGCTGCATTTCCGAAAATCGACTGTCCGCCGCATCTCATAAGTTCAAGCTGAAGCATCGTATCGATCGCATGTTTGCCCTTCTCGTCAAGAGCAACATATCCTTCAAGGATGGTTCGCGCATCCCTGTCAAGATACAGAGGCGGATCGCTCAATACAGTCTTGATGCCGAGAACCTCGCATATACTGACCACGGTATCGAATGATGTTCCTCCGATACCTTTATTCAGCGCGCTTATAAGAGTTGATGGCGGAATTTCCATCTCGATTGCAAATTTTCTGACACTTTTGTACTGTCTCTTGATTTCGCTTCTTATAAGTTGAGTCAATGCATCCAAAACAGATCACCTCGTTATCTATATTTTATCATGAGAGGTGTAAAAAGTCAATCAGTCACCCTGCTGTATGCACGAAAAACCGAAAAGAAACGATTACCGTCAGTCATTGCCTGCCGGCACACGTCTTTCTTTCTCTACATACTCAACCATCTTGTCTCTTCCCTGCCCATCAAGCAGGCTCAGTCCGTCTGCCACTCTTCCGACCTCTTCATCGGGCAGAACAAAAACATCATCGCGGTATACTATATCAAGTGCCGAAAGTATTTTTATTACGGTATCAAAACTCATTGACCCGATCCCGTTTTTAAGTGCTGTGCTTATCGTTGACTGAGGGACTCCGATGTGCCTGCAGAAATTGCTTACAGTTCCAAATTTTACATTGATTGCATCACGTATCTCGTTCGACAAATCGTTCACTGTACATCACCTGATTTAAATATAGCAAAACTTGGGTGTAATTGTCAATATTTATACACGATTGACCGATTCGCAAACGACCTTGTGAACGAAATTCCGAAAGAAGCTGTCAAAATATCTTTGACTTGAAAGGTATATATACGTGTGCTAAAATTAAATTGTATAATTGTTTTATTCTCTTTTTTGATACCGTTATATAAAAAAGGAGGTGTTTGCCGTGTCCGAAAAAAGACTTAATATCGGATTTATGGTAAACTGGCTCGACAACAATTATATAACCACCATCTGCAAAGGTGCAAATCTCGCTGCGGAGGAAGAGGACGCGAATCTCGTTTTCCTTGCGGGGCGAAATTTCAACGCATCTCTGCACGACCCCGTGCGCGCTCAATACGAATTTCAGCATAACACCATCTACGCTTTTGCTCATAAGGACACACTCGATGCCCTCATAATACCGCTCGGCGTTATTGCCGGTCATCTTACGCCGTCTGAGATCGATAAGTTCCTCGAAAGATTCAAAGGGATACCGACCGTCATATGCGAATATGAGCGTGAGGGCTATCCCTGCGTAACCTTCAATACCGACGGTCTGATCGATGCCATCGATCATCTTGTGTCGGAACACGACTGCAGACGTATCGCTTTTGTCGGCGGTCCGAAGAGCAAGCCCGACGCCAACACACGTCTTGAGGCATACAAGAAAGCTCTTATCAAAAACGGACTGTGTGTTGATGAGCGGCTCATCACCTACGGCGACTTCTCCGAATACTGTACGGATGTCGTCCGCGAGCTTCTCGACCGGAACGACACGCTTCCCGACGCAATATGCTTTGCAAATGACACCATGGCTCTCGGCGCTTATTCCGTGTTTGAAGAGCGCGGTATAGTGCCCGGCAGAGACATCGCAGTTATCGGATACGACAATGACCAGTTTGCGGGCGTGATGACTCCTCCTCTCACCACCGTTGACGCAGGTATAATCGACCTCGGCTTCTCCGCTGTCAAGACGGCTGTCAAGCTTGTCAGGACAGGGTCTGCCGAAAATGTTTCGCTCAGCTCCGCTCTCGCGGTGAGAGCCTCCTGCGGCTGCGGCTGCAGCAAGCTGAGCGATTCCTCCCTGAAAAAAGCCTCCTCTCAGGAGCTTTGCGAGCTTGTATTTTCACAGCTGACCGAGCTTCGCAGCCTCAACGCGCAGATGCGCCCGATACAGCTTCTCAAGGACTTCATCACCCTATATTTTGACGAGGCTCTCGGAATGAGCAAGAAGCCGTTTTCACAGCAGCTTATCAAAAACACCTTTGCCGATCTGATTTCGACAAAGATCATGAATCTTCTCCGACGCGATTCGTTCGGAAACATGCTTGAGACCATGCTGCTTCTCGCCGAAAACCGAATCAAGAATGTCAGCAGAAAGCTTGAGCTTTACCGTCTCAACATCGATCTTCAGTCCACACTCAACGAGTATTTCAACGAGCGTCTGTTCAACCTCGAATGTGCCTACGCAAACAGCCAATTCCTCATAAGCAACATCACAAAGGACATGACCTCAAACAGCAAAAATGAGGAAAAATGCTTCCGCCAGCTCGTTGACAATCTTTCGCGTCTCAATCACGAGAGCACATATATCTATGAATTTGAGCACCCCTACAAAGGGCTTTCTCCTGAGGATATTT
Organism: Oscillospiraceae bacterium; assembly: GCA_015065975.1. Lineage (GTDB taxonomy): Bacteria > Bacillota > Clostridia > Oscillospirales > Acutalibacteraceae > SIG598. The sequence goes on from SVPG01000011.1 coordinate 6,409, forward strand.
CCAACTGGAAACCGCCTCAGAAGCTTCTTCTCAAAGCATATCACGATCACGAAAAGCTCTGCATTCCCTTTGCGGAACAGCAGCAGATAAATTCCGTTGATTTCCTCTGCAACGAATTCACGCCGAATTACAGACGCCGCACAACGGCGTTGACCCTGCTCCTCTTCAACGACGAGCAGTACGGTATCATGCTCACCGAGCTTGCTCCCGAGCATTTCGGTCAGCTTGCCTCCGTCACCCTGCAGATATGCAGCTCGATCAAAATGACCGATTTCATGCTTATGCTCGAGGGCATAATAAATCAGATAACTCAGCGCAACGCCATTCTCTCCCACGAATCGGTATCCGATGAGCTTACGGGACTTCTCAACAGGCGCGGCTTCTTCTCCGAAGCCGAAAAGGTCATATCCAACCGCGCAAACAGCAACACAAAGCTCAGATGCGCCGTCATTTTCGCCGACCTCAACAGCCTGAAGGTCATAAACGACACCTTCGGTCACGAAGAAGGCGACTATGCGATACGTGCTTCGGCTCAGATACTCAAGGCCTGCATGAGAAGCAGCGATATAATCGGTCGAGTGGGAGGCGACGAGTTTGCCGCGCTTGCGGTATACAACGATTCCTCCTTCGTCGATCAGCTCTTCAAGCGCATCAAGCAGTTCCAGGACGAGTTCAACGCAAAGAGCAGCAAACCTTATTACATCGAGCTCAGCCTCGGCATACACGAGTTTGACTGTTCCGACAACCCGAGCCTGCAGGTGCTTCTCGACCACGCCGACAACAAGCTCTATATCGACAAAAAGAGCAAGCGTCAAACCGCTATAAAACCTGTAAACTGACACATAAAAAACGGTCTCCCGAGGGAGACCGTTTTTTGTGATTACATTGCACCCGCAAGTCTTGCAGCAAGCTCTGTCACGAGACCGACACTCTGCTGTGCGGCGGGTCCGGCCATCGCTTCAACCATCGGCTGAAGTATAACAAGCACAAACATACTGAATCCGTTTATCGCCATATGCAGGATCATCGGACCGTATATGTTCTTGAACGAGCAATGGGCAATAACGAGAACAAGTGTGCTGGGAATGTAGGAAATGATGAAGACAAGCTGCATGAGATCACCTGAAACCACACCGCTCCAGACGTGATGCAGACCGAAAAGGATAATCGTCAGAATAACCGCAGCGGGCTTTGATTTGAACCACAGCGGACGGAACCACGCCGCGCGGAATATGATCTCCTCAACAAACGGAGCCATGAAGACGGTGAGAAATACCATAGCCATCGGAACTTCCGATACCATACCTACGACCGCCTGCTGATTTTCGCCCGAAGCGTTGCCTGCAATCATTGCCGTAATAACTGAAACGATCACATTGCCGATCATGTTGAGAGGTATCATGACGATCGGCATCCATATGACCATGAGTCCGCGGCTGAGAGTCATTCTTCCGAAGAACTCCTTGAGACTTGCCCAGAGGAACGGTCCGTAAACAAGAAGAATTATAACGGCGGTTGCCACGTATGTGATGAGATTAAGCGTTACCATATTGCTGCCCAGATACTCCACAAGCTCATCATTCGTCGCTCCGGGATTTGAATAAGAATAGCTGAGCGCCATAATAAACTGAGACAGAAGCGGTATACCGAGAGTGTATACAATATATATTCCTATCGCCGCAAGCACTCCCGGCCATCTCATAACAATTTCACCGCTTTCATGCTCGCGGTACATCAGTCTCTTCTTCGGTGCCTGAACATTTTCCAATCGAATTTACCTCTCTTTCATAAAATCCTTCAAAACATATTAAACACATTATATTTCAGCATTCAATCTGTGTCAACACCTTAATACATACATTTAAAAAATATTTTATTTTTTATTTGACAATCATATTTATATGTAGTATAATACGCGTTGTAAAGACAGATTACTTTACAGTTTTAGCTTTCGGGGGTGGATCCAGGTGGCAGTAAATCCGGATATAACCATTTTGCTCGATCTTTACGGCGAGATGCTTACCGAAAAAGAGCGCGACACTCTTGAATACTACTATAACGACGACCTTTCCCTCAAGGAGATAGCCGATAACGAATCTGCCGCACGCCGTTTCAGACGCGATATGGGGTATGCTTCCGATTCTCCTTCCGAGCGTGATACCATCACCCGTCAGGGAGTCCGCGACACCATCAAGCGTGCCGAAAAGAAGCTCATGGATTACGATTCAAAGCTTCAGCTCGTTGAGAAATATTCCCGTCTTTCGCAGAAGCTGGATTCTCTCGAGCAGTGCGTTGCTTCAATCGACGAATTCAACCGCCGTCACGGCTGTTACAGAGAGATAAGCGACAACATCACGCTGATCGGTCTTATTGTCGAAGAACTCAGAGAAGACATCTGATCTGTTTTATATAAATCGTTTTTACTGAAAGGACGGTGTTCCTCTTGGCATTTGAAGGACTTTCCGAAAAGCTTTCGGCTGCTTTCAAAAAGCTGCGCGCAAAGGGCAAGCTGACCGAGGCCGATGTCAAGGAGGCCATGCGTGAGGTCAGACTGGCTCTGCTTGAAGCGGACGTCAACTTCAAGGTGGCAAAGGAATTCACAGCAAGAGTTACCGAAAAGGCTGTCGGCGAGGCTGTTATGGAAAGCCTCACTCCCGGTCAGCAGGTTATAAAAATAGTCAACGATGAGCTCACAGAGCTCATGGGCGGTACCCAGTCAAAGCTCGCCTCTCCCAACAGACCTCCGCTCATCATCATGCTGTGCGGTCTTCAGGGTTCTGGTAAAACCACCCACGCGGGCAAGCTTTCAAAGATGCTCAAGTCTCAGGGACGCAGACCTCTGCTCGTCGCCTGCGATATATACAGACCGGCTGCTATCGAACAGCTCAAGGTCGTCGGCACAAAGGCCGGTGTTCCCGTGTTCGAGCTCGGTCAGACCGACCCTGTCAAGATTTCAAAGCAGGCTGTCGACCACGCAAAGCAGCACGGCAACGACGTCGTCATTCTCGATACCGCAGGCCGTCTGCACATCGACGAGGTTCTTATGAAAGAGCTTCAGGACGTCAAGGCTGCCGTAATCCCGCACGAGATACTGCTCGTTGTTGATGCAATGACCGGTCAGGACGCTGTCAACGTCGCCGAAAGCTTCAACAATGCACTCGGAATCGACGGCGTCATTCTTACAAAGCTCGACGGTGATACGCGAGGCGGTGCTGCACTTTCCGTCAGACACGTAACGGGCAAGCCGATCAAGTTTGTCGGTACGGGCGAAAAGATCGGTGATCTCGAGCCCTTCCATCCCGACCGTATGGCTTCGAGAATCCTCGGAATGGGCGATGTGCTCAGCTTCATTGAGAAGGCTGAACAGCAGCTCGATGAAAAGAAGGCTCTCGAGCTCGAGGAAAAGATCAGGAAGAACACCTTCAACTACGACGATCTTCTCGACCAGTTTGTGCAGATGCGCAAGATGGGTCCCCTCAAGCAGCTTCTCGGTATGATTCCCGGAATCGATCAGCAGCAGCTTGCAAACACCGAGATCGACGAGCGTCAGATCGACCGCACAATGGCAATCATCAAATCGATGACACCTGCCGAGAGAGAGAAGCCCGAGCTTCTCAACGCAAGCCGCAGAAGAAGAATCGCTGCCGGCTGCGGACTCAAGGTTGAGGACGTCAACCGTCTTGCAAAGCAGCTTGAAATGATGCAGAATATGTTCAAGCAGATGAACGGCGGCAAGGGCGGCAAAAAGGGCAGGAAGATGCGCGGTATGCGCGGAATGCCCGATCTGAGCGCAATCATGAACGATCCGCGTTTTGGCGGTGAAAACTAAAGACTTCATCAAGCAGCGCACAACGGCGCAGACTTGACGAAATAAATCAAACAATTTATATTCTATTACGGAGGTGAATAAACATGGCAGTAAAAATCAGACTTCGCAGAATGGGCGCAAAGAAGGCTCCTTTCTATCGTATCGTAGTCGCTGACTCGCGTTATCCGCGTGACGGAAGATTCATCGAAGAAATCGGAACATACAATCCGCTCAAGGAGCCGTCGGAGGTCGCTATCGACACTGACAAGGCAAAGAACTGGATCGCTAACGGCGCTCAGCCCACCGATACAGTCAAGGCTCTCTTCAAAAAGGAAGGTATTCTCTAATCTTCAAGGAGGTTTATCGGTATGAAAGATCTTCTCATCGCAATCGCACAGGGGCTTGTTGAAGCTCCCGATCAGGTAACCGTTGAGGTCGCCGAGCCCGCTGAGGACGGCACTGTCGTATACACCCTCTTCGTCGCTGAGGATGACAAGGGCCGTGTTATCGGCAAGCAGGGCAGAATTGCCAAGTCGATCAGAACTGTCATGCGTGCTGCAGGCACCAGACAGGGACAGAAGGTCTCTGTCGATATCAACTGACCTAAAATCGGAAACGTCGGAAATATCCGACGTTTCTCTGTTTGGGACGGCGCGGATAACCCCTGCGCCGTCCTTTTTACAACTCACCGAAAGGCGATAAAATATTATGAAAAAGAAATTTCTGGAGATAGGAAAAATCGTCGGTACTCACGCTCTCGCAGGCGAGGTAAGAGTTCAGCCGTGGGCTGATTCCGGTCAGTTCCTGTGTTCATTTAAAAATATGTATTTTGGCGAAGGCAGCGAAAAAATAACCGTTGCCAGAGCAAGAGTTCACGGAAATGTTGTCATTATGAAAATCGGCGGAGTCGACAATGTTTCCGACGCCGATGCTCTTCGCGGCCGCGTGCTTTACATCGACCGCAGCGACGCAAAGCTTCCGAAAGGACGCTATTTCATCTGCGATCTTGTCGGATGCAAAATAGTCGACGCAGCAACAGACGAGCAGCTCGGCATACTTGAGGATGTTCTTCAGTATCCCGCAAACGAGGTATACAGCGTAAAAACTCCCGGCGGCAAGATTGCGTATATCGCCGCTGTTGATGAATTTATTGCTCATACCGACATCGAGGCGGGCATAATAAAAATAAATGTCGTCGAGGGGATGTTCGACAATGAGGATTGATATTCTCACGCTTTTTCCCGAAATGTGTGAGCGTGTGCTCAGCGAGAGCGTTATCGGAAAGGCAAGAAAGAACGGGTTTGTCGAGGTTCGCTGTCACAATATAAGAGACTATTCCGACAGTCCGCACCGCCGTGTTGACGATTATCCCTACGGCGGAGGGCAGGGTATGCTCATGCAGGCAGACCCCATCGCAAACTGTTTTGACAGCATATGCGCCGAGACAAAAAGCCGTCCGCATTTTATTTATATGTCTCCGCGAGGCGAGGTCTTCAATCAGTCCATCGCCCGCGAGCTTGCACAGCTCGACAACGTATGCATACTGTGCGGTCACTACGAGGGTGTTGACGAGCGTCTGCTCGACGCATACATCGACCGTCACATCTCGATCGGCGATTACGTTCTGACCGGCGGCGAGCTTGCGGCACTGGTCATAACCGACGCCGTCGCAAGAATGCTTCCCGGGGTGCTTGCCGACACGACCTCATTCGAGGACGAAAGCCATTATTCGGGACTTCTCGAATATCCGCAGTACACACGCCCTGCCGAGTGGCGGGGAGCGAAAGTACCCGATGTTCTCCTCTCGGGTCACGAGGCAAACATCAGAAAATGGAGACACGAAAAATCGCTCGAAATAACCGCTGCACTTCGCCCCGATATGCTCAAAAAAGACGATTAAATTTTTCTTTACATTAAAAAACATCGTACTTTTTATTCTTCTTTTTTGCACTGTTTATTTTGTCGATATATGTCAAAATGCACCGATATTCCGTCATATTATACAATAGTTATATGATAACCTTATCAGATTATCCCAATTGTGAGTTAAAATAATGCCAATTTGCACAACCAGCGAGAATTAAAATCATTTTGTCTTGTGAATCAAGCCGAAGTTATTTAAAATCGTTGACGCTTTGATTCCAAATTGATATAATATGCTTGTACAAAAGCTATAATGCATAATGAAAGGTTCATAGTATAATTTCGTTTCGGGAGTCGTTCGATTGCCCCATAATGCATATTATGATAACGTAACCACCTTTCGGAACGCATAACTTTAGGAGGTCACAATAATGTACGTCAACGAAGTCACTGTTCAAAATCAGGTCGGTCTTCACGCTCGCCCCGCTACCTTCTTCATTCAGAAGGCAAATGAGTTCAAGAGCACTATCTGGGTCGAGAAGGAAGAGCGCAGAGTAAACGCAAAGTCTCTGCTTGGTGTTCTTTCACTCGGTATCGTAGGCGGAACTTCCATCCGCATCATCGCAGACGGCGTTGATGAGAATGCCGCTGTTGACGGACTTGTCAAGCTGGTTCAGTCCGGTTTCGCTGAGTAATAGCGTATATTTTAACCGCTTGAACGCGTCACTTGTTTTCAGTGGCGCGTTTTGTTTTTAATACGAAAGGATCGGTCTATCAAAGATGATTCGCAAAGATATAGAAAAACACCTTCTCAAGGTACAGAAGCCCTGCCGTTACACTGGCGGCGAGACGGGAAGCATTATAAAAAACAAGGACGATGTCAATATCCGTTTCGCCTTCTGTTTCCCCGATTCCTACGAGATAGGTATGTCCCATCTGGGAATAAAGCTGCTCTATTCGCTCTACAACAACATCGACGATGTATGGTGTGAACGGGTTTTCGCCCCGTGGGAGGACATGGAGAAGGTCATGTGTGAAAACAGCATTCCTCTCTACGCTCTCGAAAGCGGCGACGCTCTGACCGAATTTGATTTCGTCGGATTCACTCTTCAGTATGAGCTGAGCTATTCAAATATGCTCAACATGCTCGATCTTTCAAATATTCCTCTGATAGCAAGCGACAGAAGCGACAGCGACCCGCTCGTTATCTGCGGAGGTCCGTGTGCCTGCAACCCCGAGCCGCTCGCCGATTTTGTCGACATCTTCTCTCTCGGTGAGGGTGAGGAGGTCAGCATCGAGCTCTTCGACCTCTATCGCGAGCACAAAAACAAAGGCTTCGTCAAAGCCGATTTCCTGCGTGAGGCTGCAAAGATCGAAGGCATTTATATTCCTTCCCTCTACGACGTTTCCTACAACGAGGACGGCACAATAAGCGCATTCACGCCAAAGGGTGACGCTCCCGCAACAATCAGAAAACGCATTATCGAGGATTTCGACAAGTGTTTCTATCCCGACAACTTTGTTGTTCCTTTCATCGAGATAGTGCACGACCGCGCTGTTGCCGAGATTTTCCGCGGCTGTATCCGCGGCTGCCGTTTCTGTCAGGCGGGTTTCATCTACCGACCCGTCCGCGAGCGTGAACCCGGCACCATAAACGATATGTGCCGCACCCTCTGCTCCAATACAGGCTACGACGAGGTCTCCCTCTCTTCCCTTTCCTCCAGCGACTACACAAAGCTCGGCGACCTTCTTGACAATATGCTCAAGTGGTCGGAGAAGGACAAGGTCAGCATAAACCTGCCGTCGCTGAGAGTTGACGGTTTCTCGAGAGAGCTCACCGAAAAGCTCAAAAAGGTTCGCCGCGGCGGTCTTACCTTTGCTCCCGAAGCGGGAACTCAGCGTCTGCGCGATGCCATCAACAAGAACGTAACCGAAAACGAGCTCATGTCCACCTGTGCAACCGCTTTTGCAGGCGGCTGGACAAGCGTCAAGCTCTATTTTATGATAGGTCTTCCGACCGAAACGGGCGAGGACGTCGTCGGCATAACGGGTCTTTGTCAGAAGGTCGTCGACCTCTTCTACAATCTGCCCGAACGTCCCAAAGGAAAGGGTGTACAGGTTTCGGCAAGCGCTTCGACCTTCGTTCCCAAGCCCTTTACCCCGTTCCAGTGGGAGCCGCAGGACACAATCGGCACTATCCACGAAAAGCAGAAGCTTCTCAAGGACAGCGTCACAAGCAAGAAGATATCTCTCAGCTGGCACGACGCAAACACAAGCTTCCTCGAGGCCGTCTTTGCGAGAGGCGACCGCAGACTGGGCAAGGTTCTTCTGCGCGCGCACGAACTCGGCTGTAAGTTCGACGGCTGGGACGAATTCTTCAATCTCGACACGTGGCTCAGGGCGTTCGAGGAGTGCGGCGTCGATCCCGCATTCTATGCAAACAGACGCAGAGAATATGACGAGATCCTCCCCTGGGACCATCTCGATTACGGCATAGACAAGCGATTCCTCATCGCGGAAAACGAACGCTCAAAGCAGTCTCAGACCACTCCTCACTGCCGTCAGAAGTGTTCAGCCTGCGGTGCAGCAAAGCTTACAGGAGGTGTTTGCAGTGTTACCCGTTAGACTTTTCTTCGAAAAAACAGGTCCTGCAAGATATATGTCTCACCTCGACCTTGTAAGGTGTTTCGGACGCTCGCTCAGACGCGCCGCAATCCCGTTCTGGTACACCGAGGGATTCAATCCTCACCCCTTCCTCACCTTCGCTCTCCCCCTTTCGCTCGGTACTGCGGGTATGAGCGAATCGGTCGATATAAAACTCACGGAGGATATGCCTTTTGACACGCTGACAGACCGACTCAACCGCTGTCTGCCCGAGGGTCTGAGGATAACATCGGTCGCAGAGCCCAAAAGAAAGGCCACCGACATAGCTTTTTCTTCCTATAAAATTGTGATATCGGAAAAAACAGGCATCTGCGATGCGCTCACGGACTATCTCTCACGCGATGAGATCATCACTCAGAAAAAGAACAAGAAAAAGCAGATGGTTGACATAAATTTAAAACCGTCTATCCATTCCTTCTCCGTATCGGAAGATAACGTAAACACGGTTCTCGAAGCAGTACTTTCTTCGGGATGCAGCGAAAACCTCAACCCAACGCTTCTTCTCGATTCATTCTCCGACGCATCGGGAATACAGCTCGATCACGTTGACATAATAAGACTTAAAATACTCTGCAACGACTTGAGCGATTTCGCCTGACCAAAAGCATTTATATAATATTGAAAGAAATTTTAAAAAAATTCTTGCATTGACACGTTATTTATGGTAATATATTTTAGCATTAAATCATGCGGTTCTATATATAGCCGCTTTCGGGCTTCCTGCCCGGGATTTGCGCCGGCTCATCGCCGGAAGACAAAAACCGATATTCCTCTGTGCGCTTTTCGCAGCATGAATATCCGAAGAAACAGGAGGAAATTTACAATGGACGCACTTAAGATCATCTCTCAGAGCAGTATCCGTGAGGACAAACTCGACTTCGCTATCGGTGATACCATCAAGGTTCACGTAAAGATCCGCGAAGGTGAGCGCGAAAGAATCCAGATTTTCGAGGGTACTGTTATCGCTCGCCGCGGCAGCGGTGTTTCCGAAACCTTCACCGTTCGTCGTGTATCCTACGGCGTTGGTGTCGAGAGGGTTTTCCCCTACAACTCTCCCAATGTTGCAAAGATCGAAGTAGTTCGCCGCGGTCGTGTTCGCAGAAGCAAGCTCTACTATCTGCGTGACAGAGTCGGTAAGGCAGCTAAGGTCAAGGAGCAGCTCAGATAGTTTCGGCGCATTAAGGGACGGGTATCGTCCCTTTTTTTGCTTACTTGAGATTTAATAATCTGTGGATATAAGGAGGCATATTGTTATGAACAACGCCACCATGAACAGAGACGAAAAGCGTAAACTCACGGGGTTCGCCGCTGAGGTTTACGAATGGCTCGAGTCGATCGCTTTCGCTTTTGCCATAGCTGTCATTCTGTTTACCTTTGTTTTCAGAATCGTCAGCGTTTCGGGTCCTTCCATGAATCCCACACTCAACGATGCCGATCGTCTCGTTGTAAGCTGTCTCTTCTACGAGCCTGAATACAACGACGTTGTCATCATCGCCGGTCTCGGCAACGAGGACGGTGAGCTCTATAACGAGCCTCTCGTAAAGAGAGTCATCGCCACCGAGGGACAGACCGTCCAGATCGTCGACGATATCGTATATGTCGACGGCAAAGCGATAAAGGACAGCTTCGGTGCTACCCCCAACTTCCTCGGCGATCCGAGCAACTATGTCGATCTTTCCACCCCCACAACCGTTCCCGAGGAATGTGTTTTTGTGCTGGGTGACAACCGTATGGTATCGAGGGACAGCCGTCACAGAACCGTCGGTTTTGTTCCCGAGACCTACATTCTCGGCAAGGTCATTCTGAGAATGTATCCATTTGACTCTTTCGGAACGGTGGAATAATATGCCTCAGGACATCCAGTGGTATCCGGGTCATATGACGCGCACAAGGCGTCAGATGGAGGCAAGCCTCAAGCTGGTGGACGCTGTCGCCGAGATAATCGACGCGCGCATACCGGTCAGCAGCCGCAACCCCGATATCGATTCTATAACCGCGGGCAAACCGCGTATAATTCTTCTCAACAAGGCCGACTGTGCGGATCAGGCTGCCACAAACGAATGGATAAACCATTTTTCCTCCCTCGGCATGAAGGCCATCGCCTGCGACTGCCGAAGCGGCAAGGGACTTGGCAGCTTTGTCCCGACAGTCAAGAATATACTTTCCGACAAGATCGCAGCGTGGGAGAAAAAGGGTATGAAAAACCGTTATCTCAAGCTGATGGTCGTCGGTATTCCGAACGTCGGAAAATCTTCTTTTATAAACAGAATGTCGAAGACTTCAAAGGCCAAGGTCGCTGACCGTCCCGGCGTTACAAGGGGCAATCAGTGGTTTTCCGTCGGCGGCAATGTCGAGCTTCTTGACACCCCCGGTGTACTCTGGCCGAAATTTGACGATATTGAGGTCGGTCGGCGTCTCGCATTCACGGGTGCTGTCAAGGATACCGTGCTTGACACGGAGCAGCTCGCCTGTGAACTGCTTAAAATCATGTCTGCCGAATACGCTGACAGACTGACGGAGCGATACAAGGTTATCCCCGACGAATATGAGCTCCCCGAGCTTCTGCTCGAGGCTATCGCAAAAAAGCGCGGTATGCTCATCTCGGGCGGTATGCCCGACACCGAGCGTGCAAGCAACATTCTGCTTGACGAGTTCCGTGCCGGAAAGCTCGGACGAATAACTCTCGAACACGTCTGCTCAAAAGGGACTGAGACTGATGAAAAACTCTGAACCGATCGACTGGCTGCTTTATGAACGCGCCGCTTATGAAGAGGGATTCCTCTGCGTATGCGGAGTTGACGAGGCAGGACGCGGTCCTCTCGCGGGACCTGTCTGCGCCGCTGCAGTCATTCTCCCGAAAAACACAATTATCGACGGAAATAACGATTCAAAAAAGCTGACCGAAAAAAAGCGGGAGGCTTTATTTGATATTATAAAGGAGAAAGCCATATCTTACGGTATAGCTTTCGCGACTCACGAGGAAATCGATGAGATAAACATTCTTCAGGCAACCTATCTTGCCATGCGCCGTGCGGTCGAGCAGCTCAACATTCCGCCCGATCTTGCCATGATCGACGGCAACAGGATTCCGCCCGACCTCCCCTGCGAGGCTCGCTGCATAATAAAGGGCGACGCGCTTTCTTCATCGATCGCCTGTGCCTCTGTTCTCGCAAAGGTAACGAGGGACAGATATATGCTCGAAATGAGCAAAAAGTACCCCGAATACAACTTTGCAAAGCACAAGGGCTACGGCACAAAGGAGCACATCGAGGCTCTCAGAAAGTACGGTATGTGCCCCATTCACAGGCGTTCCTTCCTTAAAAAAATCGAGGGTATCCCCCAATGAACACATCGGGTGTATGGGGTGAGGATATCGCCTGCGAGCACATAAAAAACGCAGGCTTTGAAATAATCGCAAGGAACTACACCTCCCGTTACGGGGAAATAGATATCATTGCAAAGGGCTTCGGATTCATTGTATTTGCCGAGGTCAAGCAGAGAAAATCGGGAGCGATGATAAGCGGTATCGATGCCGTTTCCCGCTCAAAAATGCAGAAGATCTATCAGACTGCGCTGACATATCTTTCGGAAAACCCGTGCGAGCTGCAGCCGAGATTCGATGTTATCTCGATAGTCGGCAGCAAAAACAATCCCGGGTCTGTCTGCATACAATGGATTGAAAACGCATTTGACTGCGATTATTTTGCTTGAGTCAGGAATGATTTTTTATGAAATTTTTCGATCTTCATTGTGACACGGCTTACGAATGCCGCTGCGTTCTCGGCGGCAGAAATATAAAAGAAGGTGCACATCATCTGTCGCTCGAGCGCGGAAAAAGCCTCGATTCATGGCATCAGGTGTTCGCCATATTCATGCCCGACGAATTCAGGGGCGCCGATGCCGTCAGACATTACGAGACGGTGCGCGACTATATTTTCAGACAGGAAGAGCTTTTCCCCGACCGCTTCATCGTCTGCCGCGACAGAGAGAGTTTTCTCTCCGCCGAGCAAAAGGGTGTTTGCGGTGCGATAATGTCGGTCGAAGGCGGCAGTGCCGCTGCGGGCTCTCTTGAACGGATACGTTCAATGTACGACGACGGCGTGCGTCTTATGACCCTCACCTGGAATGCCGAGAATGAGCTCGGCTGCGGCGTATGGGCTGACCGCAAGGGCGGGCTGACCGATTTTGGACGACGCGCTGTCGCTCTTATGAACGAGCTTTCCATGGCGGTCGATGTTTCCCATCTTTCCGATGAAGGTTTTTATGATGTTGCCGAAATATCGGCATCTCCGTTTGTCGCTTCGCACTCCTGCGCAAGAAGGCTGTGCGGTCACAGACGCAATCTGACCGACGAGATGTTCTCCGTTATAAACGAACGCGGCGGACTTGTCGGCATAAATTTCTCGCGCGGATTCCTCTGTGAGGATTCGAACACAAAAATCGACGATATCATCCGTCACACCGAGCATTTTCTTTCGCTCGGCGGCGAAAAGACCGTCTGTCTCGGCTCGGATTTTGACGGCACCGATATGCCCGACGGCGTTTCGGGCGTGGAATCAATGGAGAAGCTTTACGAGCTTTTCCTCAGATACAATTATTCTGAGGATACGGTAAGAGATATTTTCTGGGATAACGCTCACCGTTTCTTTCTCAATAACATATTCAAATAATTTTCATATGCCGCTTTTGCGGCAGAAAAGAGGTCTGTATGGTTTACACAAGTACGCGTGACAACACTGTCAGAGTTGATTCGGCAACCGCCATCATGCGCGGAATTTCTCCCGACGGCGGACTTTATGTACCCGTAGAGCTTCCCAAGCTCTCCTACTCTGAGCTCTGCTCGATGGTCAGCGCCGATTATCAGCACAGAGCTGTTGACATTCTCGGCAGATTCCTCACCGATTTCACCGATGAAGAGCTTTCCGAATGTGTTAAAGCCGCTTACGAGGACAAGTTCGGTTCGGACACCGTCGCTCCCGTTGCATCGATAAACGACGGCCGTTATATTCTCGAACTGTGGCACGGTCCCACCTGCGCCTTCAAGGATATGGCTCTCCAGCTTCTTCCCCATCTTCTGACACGCTCTGTCAAGAAGTGCGGCGATGACCACGAGATAGTCATTCTTGTTGCAACCTCAGGCGACACGGGCAAGGCTGCTCTTGAAGGATTTGCAGATGTCCCCGGCACACGCATCATCGTTTTCTATCCCGACGAGGGCGTTTCCAACATTCAGAAGCTTCAGATGACAACTCAGGAAGGCGACAACGTCGGTGTATGCGCCGTTTGGGGCAACTTCGACGATGCCCAGACAGGTGTCAAGATGATATTCACAAACGACGAGGTCAAGGCTCAGCTTGAGAAGAACGGCATGGCTTTCTCCTCCGCAAACTCCATAAACTGGGGTCGTCTTGTTCCTCAGATCGTTTATTATTTCTCCGCTTATCTCGATCTTATGCAGACAGGTGAGATGGACTACGAGGGCGAAGAGATCAACATCGCCGTACCGACAGGAAACTTCGGCAACATTCTCGCCGCCTTCTATGCAAAGATGATGGGACTTCCCGTAAAGAAGCTCATCTGCGCTTCCAACGCAAACAACGTCCTGACCGAGTTCCTCACAACGGGCGTTTATGACCGCAACAGAAAGTTCCACACCACCATGTCTCCTTCGATGGACATTCTCATTTCCAGCAACCTCGAGCGTCTGCTCTTCCACCTCACCGACGGTGACAGCGCAAGAGTCAAGGGCTGGATGGAGCAGCTTTCCGCAACAGGACGCTATGAGGTTGACGACGACGTCAAGCAGAAGCTGTTCGACCTCTTCTGGGCAGGCTGCTGTGACGACGGCGAAACCCAGGCTCAGATAAAGGAGCTTTTCGACGCCGACGGTTACCTGTGCGATACCCATACCGCTGTCGGACTGCACGTTTACACTCAGTACCGCAGCGCAACAGAGGATGTAAAGACTCCCGCAGTCATCGCCTCGACCGCAAGCCCCTATAAATTCGCTCCCAGCGTACTCGGCTCGTTCAAGGAGCCCGACAGCGCAAGAAGCGAATTTGAGAATATCGACGAGCTTTCCGTTCTCTCCTCCTGCCCTGTCCCCGCACCTCTTGCAGCTCTCGAGAGCAAGAGCGTGAGATTTGACAAGGTGTGCAAAAAGGAAGATATGACCAAGGCCGTATTCGATATGCTCGGCATTGGAAACTGACCGAAAGATTAAGGGCGCACTTTCGTGCGCCCTTAAAATACTATATGCGGCTCAGCCCTGCAGCTTGAAGGTGGAGCAGAGTGTCTCGTCCTTGCTGACAGCATCGCTCGACTTTACCTCGATGTGACCTGCGTGGCAGGTGTTGTGCTCACCGTGATAAACGCAGTTCTCAACCTCGCACTTGATATTGTTTATGCAGCCGCAATCCATTTTGTTCTCTGAGGTCATTTGTCTGTCTCCTTTTCTTATTTGATGGACAAGCTTTCACAAAATGAAAGCATTTATATCTTTGACCGATATTTCTTGATTATTCAGCGTATCTGCACGGAAAGGAGCGATTTGCGCTTATGGCACTTTTTGCTGTCGGAGACCTGCATCTCTCTCTCGGCGCCGATAAACCGATGGATATTTTCGGCGGCTGGAAAGACTACGTCTCCCGTATCGAGAATAACTGGCGCCGCATCGTCTCCGACAAGGACACCGTTGTCATATGCGGCGACGTTTCGTGGGCGATGAAGCTGGAAAACACCGCCGAGGATTTCCGTTTTATCGATTCTCTTCCGGGAAGGAAAATAATCCTCAAGGGCAACCACGATTACTGGTGGAATACGGCAAAAAAAATGAACGCCTATCTTGCGGACGGCGGTTTTTCGACACTCAATATTCTTCACAACAATTTCTACACCTACGGCGATTATGCGATATGCGGCTCACGCGGGTGGTCATACGACTGCCCTCAGAGCGAAAAGACTATCCTTCTGCGCGAATGCGGAAGGCTCAGAATGTCGCTCGACTCGGCGGCGCAGTCGGGTCTCGAGCCGCTCGTTTTTCTCCATTACCCTCCCGTTTACGGCGATTATCGCTGCGACGAGATAATGGACGTGCTTCACGAATACAACATAAAGCTGTGCTGTTACGGTCATCTTCACGGACCTTCGCATACACGTGCTCTGACGGGTGATGTCGAGGGAATAAACATGAAGCTGGTCGCCTGCGATTATACGGGTTTTATGCCCGTACTTATCTCGGGATAATTATTTGCATTATAGTTCAAAAAACTCTTTCAATTTTTTCATATATATGATATAATTGCAAGGTATGTTTATATCAAATTGATTTGATGAAAGGAAAGGTAAAAAATTATGAAACTTATTTCCTGCACTGAGGAAAGCGCAAACAGACGCAAGCTTGAGATCGAGGTCGACGCTGAGACCTTCAAGGCTGCTTACAACAAAGTCTTTGCAAAGCAGACCGCAAAGCTGACAGTTCCCGGCTTCCGTAAGGGCAAGGCTCCCAAGGCTCTTATTGAGAAGATGTACGGCAAAGAGGCATTCTATGAGGATGCTGTAAACGAAGTTTATCCCGAGGCTCTTGAGTGGGCTATCAAAGAGGGAGGTCTCGCTTATGTTGACGATAAGATCGATCTCGACGTTTCCAAGGTCGACGAGGAGGGTCTTGTTTTCTCCGCTGTTATCACAGTAAAGCCCGAGGTCAAGATCGAAGGCTACAAGGGTCTCAAGGCTGAGCGTCCCTGCGTCAACGTTTCCGACGAGGACGTTATGAAGGACATCGACGCTACCCGTGACCGCAACGCACGCACTGTTGCAGTTTCCGACAGAGCTCTTGAGAACGGCGATATCGCTGTATTCGATTTCGAAGGCTTTGTTGACGGCGTTCCCTTCGAGGGCGGCAAGGCTGAGAAGTACACCCTCACAATCGGTTCCGGCCAGTTCATCCCCGGTTTCGAGGAGCAGATGGTCGGTCACAGCATCGACGAGGAGTTCGACGTAAACGTCACCTTCCCCGAGGAGTATCATGCAGAAGAGCTCAAGGGCAAGGAAGCTGTTTTCAAGATCAAGCTTTATGAGATCAAGGTCAGAGAGCTTCCCGAGCTCGACGACGAGTTCGTAAAGGACATCAGCGAGTTCGACACAGTCGACGAGTACAAGGCTGACGTCAAGGCTCAGCTCGAGAAGAAGGCTGCCGAGAAGGCAGAGGACGCTGTCGGCGAGAACCTCACCGAGCAGCTCATCGGTCTCGTCGAGGCTGACATTCCCGAGGCAATGTTCACCAACAGAGTTGACGACAACATCCGCGATTTCGCATACAGACTCCAGTCCCAGGGTCTCAGACTCGAGGACTACCTCATGTACACCGGCGGCTCCATCGACGCTCTCCGTGAGTCCATGAGAGGTCAGGCTGAAAACCAGGTCAAGCTCCGCCTCGGTCTTGAGAAGATCGTTGAGCTCGAGGGCATCGAGGTTTCCGACGAGGAGCTCGACGAGGAGTTCGCAAAGCTTGCCGAGCAGTATCAGATGGACGTTGCAGCTGTCAAGAGCGCTATCCCCGTTGACGGTCTCAAGGGCGATCTTGCAGTCGACAAGGCTATCAAGTTCGTGCGTGAAAATGCCGAAATTTCGGATTGCGAGTAAGGTTTTCGCTTCTTTCATACATCCGCTCATATTAGCTCAATAATTCGATATATTATATTCCGGAGGTGTATTTTCAATGAGTTTGGTACCGGTAGTAGTTGAACAGACCAACAGGGGCGAGCGCTCCTATGACATCTTTTCAAGATTGCTCAATGACCGTATCATCTTCCTCTCCGAGGAGGTCAATGATACCACCGCAAGTCTTGTAATCGCTCAGCTTCTCTATCTTGAGAGCCAGGATCCCAAAAAGGATATCAGCCTTTATATCAACAGCCCGGGCGGTTCCGTTACCGCAGGTCTCGGCATTTACGACACCATGAACTACATCAAGTGCGATGTTTCCACCATCTGTGTCGGTATGGCTGCAAGTATGGGCGCTTTCCTTCTCGCAGCAGGTACAAAGGGCAAGAGATATGCTCTTCCCAACAGCGAGATCATGATCCATCAGCCGCTCGGCGGCACAAAGGGTCAGGCAACCGATATCGAGATTCAGGCAAATCAGATTCTCAAGCTGAAGAAGAAGCTCAATACCATGCTTGCCGATGCAACCGGAAGACCTCTTGATGAGGTTTCTCGCGACACTGAGCGCGACAACTATATGACCGCCGAAGAGGCCGCCGCATACGGACTGGTCGATAAGGTCATCTACAAAAGATAACTTAGGAACGGTGGTATAATGTCACAAAACAATCCGCAGGATCCTTCCTATCGCTGCTCCTTCTGCCGCAAATCGGAGGACGAGGTCGTCCGCCTTTTTGCCGGCAACGGAGTGTATATCTGCGATGAGTGCATAGAACTGTGCTACAACATCGTAAACGAGGGCGGCAGTATCCAGAAAAAACGCACAAGAGCCGCCGTCAAAAAGCTCCCGAAGCCCATGGAGATCAAGGAGCATCTCGATCAGTATGTCATAGGACAGGACGATGCAAAGGTCGCTCTTTCCGTCGCTGTTTACAACCATTACAAGCGTATAAACAGCCTCGCTGCGAAGAGTGATATAGAACTTCAGAAGAGCAACATTCTTCTTCTCGGTCCGACGGGTGTCGGAAAGACATTTCTCGCCCAGACCCTCGCAAAGATTCTTGATGTTCCGTTTGCAATCGCTGATGCAACCACTCTCACCGAGGCAGGTTATGTCGGCGAGGACGTCGAGAATATCCTTCTCCGTCTCATTCAGGCGGCCGACTGGGATATCGAGCGTGCGGAGCGAGGCATAATCTACGTTGACGAGATCGATAAGATCGCGAGAAAATCGGAAAATCCCTCTATCACCCGCGACGTTTCCGGCGAGGGTGTTCAGCAGGCACTTCTGAAGATTCTCGAGGGTACGGTTTCCAACGTTCCTCCTCAGGGCGGACGCAAACACCCCCAGCAGGAGTTCATTCAGATCGACACCACAAACATTCTTTTCATATGCGGCGGTGCTTTCGACGGCATTGAAAAGATAATCGAAAAGCGTGTCGGAAATTCCTCTCTCGGCTTCGGCGCCGAGATCCATTCAAAAGAGGATTTTGAATACAGCGCACTTATCAGTCAGGCCATACCTCAGGATCTCGTCCGATTCGGTCTTATCCCCGAAATCGTCGGACGTCTGCCGGTATTTACCGCTCTTGAAGCACTCGACTGCGACGCGCTCGTAAAAATAATGACCGAGCCGAAAAACTCCATACTCAAACAGTATGCCGCACTTTTCGAGCTTGATAACGTGGAGCTCACCTTTGAGCCTGACGCGCTTCGCGCCATCGCTCAGAAGGCTCTCGATCAGAAGACAGGCGCAAGAGGTCTGCGCGGAGTTATCGAGACCATACTCACACCGCTTATGTTCTCGATCCCCTCTGACCCCGCCGTCTCGAAGGTGATAATCACCCTCGGCAGCGTCGATGGCACGTCGCTCCCCATTCTCGAGAGACGTGATGCGGACGCAGTCTCCGGCGGCAGCCGCAAAAACCAGTCCTCCGCAGGAGATAAAAAGCGCATAGGTTAAAGAAGAATATAAGGGTGAGCAGAAATGTTCGCCCTTATAATGCATTTACACAGGCGTTACCCGCCACGGCAAAGAAAGGCTTTTTATATTAAGATGAACGATAATTCCAGAAAAGATATGCTGCCTGTCGTTGTTCTGCGCGAAACGGTTCTTTTCCCGCACATAACCCAGCAGCTTGATATAGTCCGCAAACGCTCTCTCGCCGCGGTGAGAAGCGCTCTTGCAAGCGGACAGAATGTTATGGTCGTGATGCAGCGCGAGCCAACCGACGACGAGCCCGACATCATCGACATACATACCTTCGGCGTTATAGCCACAATCCGTCAGGTGCTCAAGCACCCGACCTCCGATTCGATGCGTATTCACGTCGAATGTCATTGCCGTGCAAAGCTCGACACCGCTGTCGAGAAGGACGGTATGATAATGGCTATCGTCTCGAAGGAGGACGAAAAAGAAATTGAACATTCCGCTTTCAGACGCGCTCTTGTGCGTTCGCTCCGCGATGTTTCAAAGCAGTATTTCCATCTCAGCGGCATCAAATCCAATCCCGGATTTTTCGATCTTCTCGCCGACACGCACGACATCGGCGAACTGACCGATGTCATAGCTCACACCTCGTCGCTCAGCGGTGAAAACAAGCAGAAGCTCCTTGAAGAGACCGATCATCAGGATCGCTGCGAGCTTCTCATCGCCCTTCTTCACACAGAGCTTGAACTGCTCCGTCTTCAGAAGGATATTGAAGCCAAGGTTCAGCAGAATATCGACAAGGGACAGAAGGATTACTATCTGCGCGAACAGCTCAAGGTCATAAGCGAGCAGCTCGGAGACGGTGATTCTCCTCTCGAAGAATCGGAAGAATACCGCAAAAAGATAGAGGAAGCAAAATTGCCCGAAGAGATAAGCGAGGCCCTTCTTGCTGTATGCAAAAAGCTTGCAAAGCTCCCTCAGGGCTCTCACGAAGCGGCAGTCGAGCGCAACTACCTCGACACCTGCCTCGCTCTTCCGTGGAACAAAATGTCCGACGAGCAGGCCGATGTCGCAAACGCCGCAAAGGTTCTCGACCGCGATCACTACGGCATGGAAAAGGTAAAGGAACGCATACTCGAGTTTATCGCCGTGCGTTCTCTCGCGCCCGATATCAAGGGGCAGATCATCTGTCTTGTCGGTCCTCCGGGCGTCGGAAAGACCTCGATTGCAAGATCGGTCGCCGAAGCGCTCGGCAGAAAATATGTCCGTGTTTCTCTCGGCGGCGTTCACGACGAGGCCGATATCCGCGGTCACAGAAAGACATATATCGGCGCAATGCCGGGCAGAATATCACACGCGCTCAAGCTCGCGGGAACTTCAAATCCGCTCATTCTTCTCGACGAGATAGACAAGCTTGCAAGTGATTTCAGAGGCGATCCGACCTCCGCACTGCTCGAGGTTCTCGACCCGGAACAGAATTCCACTTTCCACGATCATTATATCGATCTTCCCATCGACCTCAGTCAGGTCATGTTCATAACCACGGCGAATGACTTTTCCCGTATTCCGGGACCGCTCACCGACCGTATGGAGGTCATCGAGCTGCCCAGCTATACCCTTGAGGAAAAGGTCAACATCGCAAAGAAGCATCTTCTCAAAAAGCAGCTCACCCGCCACGGACTGTCAGGCAAGACGATGCGCGTTTCGTCGAAAGCGCTTGTCACACTTATCGACGGCTACACAAGAGAAGCGGGCGTTCGCTCGCTCGAGCGCGAGATTGCTTCCCTCTGCCGCAAGGCTGCAAAGATGATCGCATCGGGAGAGGCTGCCAGAGTTTCCATTACCGACAAGAACATTCCCGATTTCCTCGGTCCGATAAAGTACAAGAGAGATCAGCCCGATAAAAAGCCCGCTCCGGGTCTTGCCAACGGTCTTGCGTGGACAAGCGTAGGCGGAACAATGCTCGAGATCGAAACGGCTATCCTTGAAGGAAGCGGCAAAATCGAGCTCACGGGTTCTCTCGGCGATGTCATGAAGGAATCTGCGCACGCTGCTATAAGCTATATCAGAATGCGTGCAGCCGACTGGGGTATTGACCCGACCTTCTATAAGACCAAGGATATCCACATTCATATCCCCGAGGGTGCTACCCCGAAGGACGGCCCTTCGGCAGGTATCACGCTTGCAACCGCAATAATCTCCGCTCTCACAGGAGCACCCGTACGCGGCGACGTTGCCATGACTGGTGAGATAACCCTGCGCGGCAGAGTGCTCGCAATCGGAGGACTTCGTGAAAAGTCCATGGCGGCATACGTTGCGGGAATAAAGAAGGTCATTATTCCGAAGGACAATTATCCCGAGGTATCGCAGCTTTGCGATGCTGTCAGAGAAAACGTCGAATTTGTCGCAGCGGAAAAGCTTGACGAGGTTCTCGCTCACGCACTGACATATATCCCCGCTGCAAGCAGCACAGACAGAAAAGAAGAAACAGCCGTGAAGAAGGCTGAGCTCCCGAAGCTCCCCTTCGTTCACAAAATCGGAGGTAAAAATGAAGCTGGAGAAGGCCTCGTTTGAGGCAGCGGCAGGTACTGCGAAACAGCTGCCGAGATGTACCGTACCCGAAGTGGTTTTCGCCGGACGTTCCAACGTCGGAAAATCATCTCTCATCAACAAGGTTCTCAACAGAAAATCCCTCGCGAGAGTAAGCTCTCAGCCGGGTAAGACTGCCACCATAAACTTCTATGACTGTGACGGCGCAAAGCTTGTCGACCTTCCCGGTTACGGCTATGCGAAGGTCAGCCAGTCGGAGAAGAACAGATGGTCTCAGCTCATCGACGGATACTTTGCTCAGAACCGCGATATTAGACTCGTCGTCATGCTTGTCGATTCGCGTCACAAGCCCTCAAAGGACGACCTCACAATGCTCGATTTTCTCGAAGAAAGCGGTCTCCCCACCCTCATCGCTCTGACCAAGGTCGACAAGCTCAACAAGACCGAGCGCACAAACCGCCTTGCGGCTCTTCCCGATGAACTGGGCTGCGATGAAGAGATGCTTCTCCCCTTCTCCTCGGTAACGGGCGAAGGCGCCGAGCAGCTTCGCGAGATACTCTATCAGGTAGCCGCCGACGAAGAGGAATAATTCTCGGAAAACTTAGGCTTTACTTTCACGATACAAAGTGTTAAAATAGCATTGTAAAAAAATACGATGATATGGAAGGTAATTGCTGTGAACAGTAAAATCAAAGACAACAACACCGATTTTCTCCTGTCCGCTATACTCAAGCTTGAAACTCTCGAGGAGTGCTATGCATTCTTTGAAGATCTCTGCACCGTTCCCGAAGTAAAGGCTATGGCTCAGCGTCTTGTCGTTGCCCATATGCTCAAGGACAAGTGGGTATACAGCGACATCGTCAATTCCACAGGCGCTTCGACCGCCACCATCAGCCGAGTAGGTCGTTCCTTCAAATACGGCTGTGACGGTTATGAGCTCGCCTTCTCCCGTCTGACCGAGGAGGAGCTTGCTCTTCTGCCCAAGAAGGAAGACTGATGAGTTACGAGACCTTTTCGGCGTGGTACGATCCTCTGACCGACAACGTCGATTATGATTCGTGCGCCGCTCGAATAGACACGCTTTTAAAGAAACACAAGCCCGACTGCCGGCTGATCGTCGATCTCGCCTGCGGCACGGGCAGTCTTTCTGTTCGGCTTTCGAAGCTTGGTTACGATGTCATCGGTGTTGACCGCTCCGCCGAAATGCTTTCGGTGGCTATGAGCAAGGGCGATCCGTCCATACTCTGGCTGTGTCAGAGTATGCAGGAGCTCGACCTTTACGGTACGATAGATGCCGTTGTGTGCACGCTCGACAGCGTAAATCACATCACCGATGAAAAGGAACTCGAAAAGGCTTTTGCAAAAGTAGCGCTTTTTCTCGAGCCTGACGGCGTGTTTATTTTTGACGCAAACACCGTATACAAGCACAGGGATGTTCTCGCCTCCAACGTATTTGTTTTCGATACCGATGATGTTTACTGCGTATGGCAGAACGAAACGCAGGACAGCACAACTCAGATAACGCTTGATTTCTTCGAGCAGGAGGACGGCGTATATTACCGCAGCAGCGAGAGTTTCCGTGAACGCGCTTACAGCGATGAGGAACTCGAAAAAATGCTGTCGAACTGCGGTATGGAGATAGTCGAAAAATTTGACGGATATACAGAACTGCCGCCGACCGAAACAAGCGAGCGGACAGTATACATAGTAAAAAAGCAAAAGGACTGATAATATGGGTAAAATGCAATCCTGCATAACCTCCGACGGTCTTGTAATGGGCATAGCTCTCGATTCGACCGACATAATAAAGGAAGCTCAGAGAATCCACAAGACCACACCCGTTGCGCTTGCCGCTCTCGGCAGACTGCTCACGGGCACAGCCATAATGGGCAGCCGTCTCAAGGAAGACAACGCAAGCATAACCATCAGAGTCAACGGCGGCGGACCGCTCGGCTCGGTCATCGCAGTCGCTGACAGCTCGGGAAATGTACGCGGCTACACTCAGGAGCCCGGACTTCTTCTTATGCCCGATAAAAACGGCAACCTCGACATCGCAAAGGCTGTCGGCAAGGACGGTTTTGTCACCGTTATGAAGGATTTCGGCGCAGGTCAGCCCTACGGTGCACAGTGTCCGCTCGTATCGGGCGAAATTGCCGAAGACCTTACCGGATATTATGCAACAAGCGAACAGACCCCCACAGTATTCGCACTGGGTGTACATTTTGATAAATTATGGAAGCCCGAGCTTGCAGGCGGTCTGCTTATTCAGCTTCTCCCCGCTGCAGACGAGCGCGAGATCGAAAAGCTTGAAAAATCGCTTGCAAACCTCCCGCCTGTCACATCAATGATGCAGCAGGGCATGAAGCCGACCGACATTCTTCTTCGCGCACTTGAAGGCTTCGAGGTCGAGTTCTTTGAGCCGACCGAGGTTTCCTACAAATGCTCCTGCAGCCTTGACCGAGTAACGGGCGCTATCGCCACACTCGGCGCAGACGATATCAGAACGCTCGCCGATGAATCGGGTTTCGCCGAGGTCGGCTGTCAGTTCTGCGACAAGAAATACAAGCTTTCACAGCAGCAGCTCAATGAGCTTGCCGATTCGGTAGAGAAAAAATAGTTATGGATACGAAAACCGTCCGCAGGAATTTCTGCGGACGGTTTTGTTTGTCATTCAAACACATATTTTAATAAAAACCATAATTCTGATGTGCTTGTTCTGTAACTAAAGCTTTCAGATAAAGTTGTGCAGGCAACATAATCAATGCATTCCCCGTCCTTATACAGAGCAAATGTTGTATGATATTCGCTGTGTGTTTGTCCCCGCTGAAACACGACCAAATCCATTTTGTGCTTTTTCAAAAATTCTGTATCATCAATCTCATAGGTTATAAGTCCACGATGAACCAGTTTATATTCGCTGTCATCATTTTCATCGATCATAATTAAAGGATATTGATAATAACCGTTTTTTTCGCTCACATTAAGGACATCTGACGGATATTCATAACTGTAATCAACTTGAGACAATTTATCCAAATCGATTTGTTCGGTTTCGGGAACACAGTAAAAGAAATAATAGTTATATGCTATACAAACGGTCGATACAAGCGCTAAAAGTATACACAAACATATTATAATTCTTTTTTTCATAACAACCTCCGTTCTACCGCAATTATCAGCAAATCGGTGTGAATCAGCCAATCGTCTCCCCAAGCACATTCATCGCGTCGTCGCCGTCACATTCGATATCGGGCATAACGAGCCTGTCGATCACTTCACCGCTTGCTCGGAGGAATTTCTTTGTAGAAACGCTGAGATATATTCCCGAATTGTCCAGCCTGAATGTCGCTATATCGCCGTAGCCGTTGGGATCGTTTCCCGGCGGCTCGCCTATTATCGTACCGAGGCCGTTATCCTTTATATACTGGGCAAACAGCATCGCCGAAGAAAAGCTTGTGGCATCGGTAAGCAGATAGACATCTCCTAAAAATGTAAGCTCGGCATATTTTTCGTTTTCCATAACCGCGTCATCCTGCGATACCATGAACACGCCAAGACGCTGCTCGGTGGTATCCACCTTATAGCTGTCAACCTCAAGATAACGGATAAACTCGTTTGCAACGCGCGAATCTCCGCCGCCGTTTCCGCGCAGATCAACCGCAACATTGTTTATCCCCTGCGCTTTTACTTCGGTGAACATATCACGAAGACAGGCTATATATTCATCGTTATAATTGCACTCGGTAAGGGTCAGGATGGCAAGGCTCTTATCCTTGTCAATTTTATAGCTTGCAAAGCTTTTGGTTTCGCTTTCATTCGTCATGTACGCTTCGTTATACTTAACATATTCGGCATAGGTTACAAAGTCGGCCGATGTGTATGCTTCGGTCAGTCTCTCACCCGATTCGTTTATCCATGTGTAAGAAACTCCCTCGGCATCGATACCGATAAACGCAAGACCTTCCTTTGATGTGAGCTTTCCCGAAAGATTCTCGACTCCCCAGCTTTCGGCATCAAAGCTGAAAAGACCGCGGTTTTCCTCAAACAGCTCGGTAATCGACTTACCGTTGATGCTATCAAGAGTATATCCCTGCGCACGGCGCTCGGCGATGGTTCTGAGATAATGCTCTTCATTATATAAAACGTAGGCAGTCGTGTGACCGTCCGAAAGGGTAGACAGCATCGTCTGCATCTCGCGGTAAAGGTCGTTTACGGTTATCTCATCGTCCTTCTCAAGCCTTGCGAGAGCTTCATCGTATGCGGCTGAAAATCCCTGAGGACAACCGTCCATAAACATCGGATGATCCTTCTTCACCCAATGGAGCATCTCCTCCATATCGTCCTGCGCCTGAGAATATGTGAGAACGGTGTCGTAATCCTTCGTGCAATCTGACGGGCGCACAAGTGTACTGCTCCAATAAGGGTTGCAATAAGCTCCTGCCCACGCGGCGGCGATAAGAATTGCGGACACTATCGGAGCGATTATTTTGACCGCTCGCTTTTCGTCACTCTTAATTATGCGCAGAATGTTGACCGCCGCAAGCATCGCCGCAGGAATCCATATCACCCATTCGGGAAACTTTATCACGAACATATTGAGCGGCACAAGACCCACGAGCAGGAACGCGGAAACGGCCGATCCTATTATAAAAAGTTTTTTCATTATATATACTCCTCTCCGATAAGTATACTCGATTTATTATACTATCACGCAAAAGGGGCGTCAAGACGGGGTTTGTCTATTTTCCCGATAGCATTTTTTTGATTTTCGACCCATTAAAAAATTATGCAACTTTTTTAAAATTTTCCTTGACAAATTGTTGAACTTGGAGTATGATATAACATTGCTAAATAATGGAGTAATTTGCCCTAAAAGCACTTAAAAGTTTTTGAAAAAAATTTGCTTAAAGGTCGATTTTCCTTTATTTATTGTGATTTATTCACAGTTTTTTCGTCTCTTTCGCTTGTATATTCTCTTGTGTAAAACGACGAAATTTTTATTCTCATGTTATCAAAAACCAAAGATGAACGGAGTGAAAGTCTATGGTGAATGTAAAAAAGGTCCAGCTTGGGCGCAACACCAGAATGAGTTTCTCTAAGATCGACGAGGTTCTGCAGATGCCGAATCTTATCGAGATTCAGAAGAACTCCTATCAGTGGTTCCTTGACAAGGGACTTCGCGAGGTGTTTGCCGACGTCTCGGGAATTACCGACCATACAGGTAATCTCGTTCTCGATTTTGTTGATTACAGAATCGACGAAAAGCCCAAGTATTCGGTAGAAGAGTGTAAGGTGCGTGATGCGACATATTCCGCTTCCCTGCGCGTTACCGCAAGACTTCACAACAAGGAGACAGGCACCATCAATGATTCCGAGGTCTATATGGGCGAATTCCCCCTTATGACCGACAGCGGTACATTTATCATCAACGGTGCCGAGCGTGTTATCGTATCACAGCTCGTTCGTTCCCCGGGTGTCTATTACAAGATGGACTATGACAAGTCGGGTAAGCATCTCTTTACCTCGACCGTCATCCCCAACCGCGGTGCATGGCTTGAGTACGAGACCGACGCAAACGACGTCTTCTATGTCCGTATAGATAAGAACCGCAAGCTTCCCGTTACAACCTTCGCACGTGCTCTCGGTCTGTCCAGCGACACCGAGCTGTTCGATTTCTTCGGACGCGGCGAGGTCATGGAAGCAACCATCGGCAAGGACCCCTCCAAGAACAGCGAGGAGGCTATGCTCGAGGTCTTCAAGAAGCTCCGTCCCGGTGAGCCTCCCGCACTCGAGAGCGCTCGCTCACATATAAACGGTCTCTTCTTCGACGCAAGAAGATATGACATCTCCAGAGTCGGACGTTACAAGTACAACAAGAAGCTTTCCCTCACAGGCAGAATCCTCGGCAGAACAATCAGCCAGCCCGTAGTTGACTCCTTCACCGGTGAGATCATCTGCGACGCAGGCACCGTTGTCAGCACCGAGCTTGCAGCTGCAATCGAAAAGGGCGGCGTCGGCGCTGTTTACGTCTCTCTCGAGGACGGACGCGAGGTCCGCATCGTTTCCAACTCCATGGTCGATGCTTCCCATTATATCGATACCGATATACTCGAGAAGGCAAGAATCGAAGAGAAGGTTCGCGTAAGCGTACTCCTCGAGGTTCTCGACAAGGATCTCGAAGGCGACGAGCTTGTCGAAGAGCTCCTCGCACGTCACGATGATCTTATCCCCAAGCACATCATCATCGACGACATCTTCGCTTCCATCAACTATCTCATCTGTCTCACATATGACATCGGCACAACCGATGATATCGACCATCTCGGCAACAGACGTATCCGTTCGGTAGGCGAGCTTCTGCAGAACCAGTTCCGCATCGGCTTCACCCGTCTCGAGCGCGGTGTCCGCGAAAAGATGGGCATCAACGATGCCGAGATCGTCACAGCACAGACTCTTATCAACAGCCGTCCCGTTGCTGCCGCCATCAGAGAGTTCTTCGGTTCTTCACCGCTCTCTCAGTTCATGGATCAGACCAACCCGCTGGCTGAGCTTACACACAAGAGAAGACTTTCCGCTCTCGGTCCCGGCGGTCTTTCCCGTGACCGTGCAGGATTCGAGGTTCGTGACGTTCACTACAGCCATTACGGCCGTATGTGTCCTATCGAGACTCCTGAAGGACCGAACATCGGTCTTATCTCCTATCTTGCTACATTCGCAAGAGTAAACGATTATGGCTTCATCGAAGCTCCCTTCCTCAAGGTTGACAAGGAAACAGGCTGTGTCACCAACGAGGTTCAGTACATGACCGCAGACGTTGAGGATAACTACATCGTTGCTCAGGCTAACGAGCCGCTCGACGAGGACGGCAGATTCGTCAGAGCCAGAGTCAACGCAAGACACCTCGACGAGTTCCTTGAAATCGAGCGCGAGCGCATCGACTATATGGACGTTTCCCCGAAGATGGTCGTTTCGGTCGCTACCGCGATGATCCCCTTCCTCGAGAACGACGACGCCAACCGTGCTCTCATGGGCTCCAACATGCAGAGACAGGCTGTTCCCCTTCTCCGTACCGAGTCTCCCGTTGTCGGAACAGGTATGGAATACAAGGCAGGCGTTGACTCGGGCGTATGTCTGCTCGCAAAGCGTCCCGGTACCGTCAAGCGCGTTTCCGCCGACTACATCACTGTTGAGGCTGACTGCGGCGAGATCGACGAGTACAAGGTCATCAAGTTCATGCGTTCCAACCAGGGTACCTGCTTCAACCAGATCCCCGTTGTTTCCAAGGGCGAGCACGTCGAAAAGGGCGATGTCCTTGCAGACGGTCCCGCAACCAAGAACGGCGAGATTTCCCTCGGCAAGAACGTTCTCATCGGCTTCATGACATGGGAAGGCTACAACTACGAGGACGCTGTTCTCCTCAACGAAAAGATCGTCCGTGACGATGTATTCACATCTATCCATATTGAAGAGCACGAGATCGAGGCAAGAGACACCAAGCTCGGCGCCGAGGATATCACAAGAGATATCCCCAACGTCGGTGAGGACGCTCTCAAGGATCTCGACGAAAACGGTATAATCCATGTCGGTGCCGAGGTCCACTCGGGCGACATTCTTGTCGGTAAGGTCACTCCGAAGGGCGAGACCGAGCTGACCGCTGAAGAGAGACTTCTCCGTGCTATCTTCGGTGAGAAGGCAAGAGAGGTCAGAGATACCTCCCTGCGCGTTCCCCACGGCGAAAGCGGCATCGTTGTTGACGTCAAGGTATTCACCCGCGAAAACAGCGACGAGCTCTCCCCCGGCGTAAACAAGGTCGTCCGCGTCTATCTCGCACAGAAGAGAAAGATCTCCGTCGGCGATAAGATGGCAGGCCGTCACGGTAACAAGGGTGTTGTTTCCAGAATTCTCCCCGTTGAGGATATGCCCTTCCTTCCCGACGGTACTCCGCTCGACATCGTTCTTAACCCGCTGGGCGTTCCGTCCCGAATGAATATCGGACAGGTGCTCGAGGTTCACCTCGGACGCGCTGCAAAGGCTCTCGGCTACAAGGTCATGACCCCGGTATTCGACGGCGCTCACGAAAGCGATATCGTTGAGCTCTTCCGTCAGGCAGGTCTGCGCGAGGACGGCAAGACCGTTCTTTACGACGGACGTACCGGCGAGCAGTTCGACAACCCCGTAACCGTCGGTTACATGTACTTCCTCAAGCTCCACCATCTTGTTGATGACAAGATCCACGCACGTTCCACCGGTCCGTACTCCCTCGTAACTCAGCAGCCGCTCGGCGGTAAGGCTCAGTTCGGCGGACAGCGTTTCGGTGAAATGGAAGTCTGGGCGCTCGAGGCTTACGGCGCAGCTTACACACTCCAGGAGATCCTGACCGTCAAGTCTGACGATGTCGTCGGCCGTGTAAAGACCTACGAGTCGATCATCAAGGGTCAGAATATTCCCAAGCCGGGTATCCCCGAGTCCTTCAAGGTTCTCATGAAGGAGCTCCAGTCCCTCGGTCTTGACGTTAAGGTTCTTGACAAGGATAAGAACGTCATCGATCTCAAGCAGACCTTTGACGATGATGATATCGGTCTGCGTCCCGACAACGGTCCGGATGATACCGAATTCAATGAAGAAAATGTTGTTCTCGACGACGAGCTCGCAGACGGCTTCAATGACGATCCCGATGCTGAAGCAGCATTCGAAAACGACTATGCCGACGATGACGATATCTTCGGTTCCGGCAACGGACTCTTCGACGACGAATCCCTGCTCGACGATGTTTTCGGCGACGGCGATTCCGATGAACAGTACTAATTTTGGGAGGTAAACGATGGAATTCAATGTATTTGACTCGATTATGATCGGACTTGCCTCACCCGACCAGATAAGAAGCTGGTCCTACGGCGAGGTCAAGAAGCCCGAAACCATCAACTACCGCACCCTCAAGCCCGAAAAGGACGGCCTTTTCTGCGAAAAGATCTTCGGACCGCAGAAGGACTGGGAGTGCCATTGCGGCAAATATAAGAGAATCCGCTATAAGGGTAAGGTCTGTGAGCGCTGCGGCGTTGAGATCACCCGTGCAAAGGTCCGCCGTGAGCGTATGGGCTCCATCGAGCTTGCAGCTCCGGTATCGCACATCTGGTATTTCAAGGGTATTCCGTGCAGAATGGGCTTCATGCTCGACATTTCTCCGCGTCACCTTGAGAAGGTTCTCTATTTTGCAAACTATATCGTAACCGATCCCGGCTCCGTTCCCCCGAGCAGACTGCAGTACAAGCAGATCCTGACCGACAAGGAATACCGTGAGCTCAAGGAAATGTATGAGGACGATTTCACCGCCGAGATGGGCGCTGAGGCTATCAAGAAGCTTCTCGCCGAGATCGACCTTGACGCTCTTTCCCAGGAGCTCAAGGAGGAGCTCGTCGGTGCTACCGGTCAGAAGCGCGTACGTCTCCTCAAGAGACTCGATGTCGTTGAGGCATTCCGCATCTCCGGCAACCGTCCCGAGTGGATGATAATGGACGTTATTCCCGTTATCCCGCCCGATATCCGTCCGATGGTTCAGCTCGACGGCGGTCGTTTCGCAACCAGCGATCTCAACGACCTCTACAGACGTGTTATCAACAGAAACAACCGTCTCAAGAGACTTCTTGAGCTCGGTGCTCCCGATATCATCGTCCGCAACGAGAAGCGTATGCTTCAGGAAGCTGTCGACGCTCTCATAGACAACGGCAGACGCGGCCGTCCCGTTACAGGACCCAACAACCGTCCGCTCAAGTCCCTCTCCGATATGCTCAAGGGTAAGCAGGGACGTTTCCGTCAGAACCTGCTCGGTAAGCGTGTTGACTATTCCGGCCGTTCGGTTATCGTCGTCGGTCCGGAGCTCAAGATGTACCAGTGCGGTCTTCCGAAGGAAATGGCTCTCGAGCTCTTCAAGCCCTTCGTTATGAAGAGACTTGTCGAGTCGGGTGCTGCAGGCAACATCAAGGCTGCAAGAAAGATGGTCGAGCGTGCAAAGCCCGAGGTATGGGATGCACTCGAGCTCGTCATCAAGGGACACCCCGTCATGCTCAACCGTGCTCCGACTCTTCACAGACTCGGTATCCAGGCTTTCGAGCCGGTACTCGTTGAGGGACGCGCCATCAAGCTTCACCCGCTCGTATGTACAGCTTTCAACGCTGACTTCGACGGTGACCAGATGGCTGTTCACGTACCCCTTTCTTCCGAGGCTCAGGCCGAGGCAAGACTGCTCATGCTCGCTTCGGGCAACCTGCTCAAGCCCTCCGACGGTAAGCCGGTCGCCGTTCCTACCCAGGATATGGTTCTCGGTTCCTACTACCTCACCCTCGACAAGAACGGTGAGCCGGGCGAAGGCAAGTATTTCAAGGATTTCGACGAAGCTCAGCTCGCATATGATTCGGGCGTAATCACGCTTCATTCCAAGATAAAGGTTCGCCGTACAATGGTCATTGACGGCAAGGAAGTTTCCGGTCTCATCGATACAACCGTCGGTAAGATCATCTTCAACAGACCTGTTCCTCAGGATCTCGGTTTTATAGACCGTTCCCTCCCCGAGAATCAGCTCAAGCTTGAGGTCGACTTCCTCGTCAACAAGAAGATGCTCGGTAAGATCATCGAGAAGTGCATCACCGTTCACGGCGTCACAAGAACCTCTGAGGTTCTCGACGATATCAAGGCTCAGGGTTACAAGTATTCCACCAAGGGCGCTCTCACCGTTGCTGTATGCGACGCTACAATCCCGCCCCAGAAGAAGGATATCCTTGCTGAGACCGAAAACAAGGTTGAGAAGATCATCAAGCAGTACAGACGCGGTCTTATCACCAACGACGAGCGCTACAAGCTTGTCATCGGTGTATGGGATCAGGCAACCAAGGCTGTTGCTCAGGCTCTCACCGACAACATGGATCAGTTCAACCCGATCAACATGATGGCTCAGTCGGGAGCTCGAGGCTCTGCAAACCAGATCAGACAGCTCGCAGGTATGCGCGGACTTATCGCAAACACTTCCGGTCGTACCATCGAGGTTCCTATCCGCGCCAACTACCGTGAAGGTCTTAACATTCTCGAATACTTCATCTCGTCCCGTGGTGCCCGTAAAGGTCTCGCCGATACAGCTCTTCGTACCGCTGACTCGGGTTACCTCACCAGACGTCTCGTCGACGTTTCTCAGGACGTTATCATCCGTGATGACGACTGCGGCACTACCGAGGGTATCGAGGTTTACGCAATCAAGGACGGCAAGGAAAGCATCGAGTCTCTTGACGAGCGTCTCATCGGTCGTTACCTCGTCGAGGATTACCTCGACGACGACGGCAACGTTCTCGTTTCCAAGGACAAGATGATGGACGAGAAGGACGCTGCCATTATCTCCAAGCGCAACGAGGAGAAGGGCATCGAGCGTATCCGCATCCGTTCCATCCTCACCTGTTCCTCCAAGCACGGTATCTGTAAGAAGTGCTACGGCTCCAACCTTGCAACAGGCAAGGCTGTCACAGTCGGTGAGGCTGTCGGTATCATCGCCGCTCAGTCCATCGGTGAACCGGGTACTCAGCTTACCATGAGAAACTTCCACACCGGCGGTATCGCGGGTGCTGAGGATATCACACAGGGTCTTCCCCGTGTTGAGGAGCTCTTCGAGGGACGTAAGCCGAAGTATCTCGCTATCATCAGTGAGATCGACGGTGTTGTCTCCTTCGAGACCATCAAGAAGAATCTCCACGTCGTTGTCACCAACGAGGAGTCCGGCGATGTCAGACAGTATCTCATCCCCTACGGACTGCGCAAGAGAGTCAAGGAAGGCGACGTTATCAAGGCCGGCGATATGATCACCGACGGTTCTGTCAACCCGCACGATATCCTTGCTATCAAGGGCGTTCAGGCTGTTCAGGAATACCTCATCGAGGAAGTTCAGCGCGTCTACCGTCTGCAGGGTGTTGATATCAACGACAAGCATATCGAGGTTATCGTCAGACAGATGCTCAAGAAGATCAAGGTCGACGATCCCGGTGATACTCTGCTGCTGCCCAGCAAGCAGATCGACAAGAGCGAGTTCGATGCCGCAAATGCGGAGATCATCAGAAGACGCGAGGAAGAGGGCAACGAATCCCTCCGCACCGCTACCTGCATACCCGTTCTTCTCGGTATCACAAAGGCTTCCCTCTCCACCGACTCCTTCCTCTCCGCAGCTTCCTTCCAGGAGACCACAAGAGTCCTCACAGAGGCTGCCATTCACGGTAAGGTCGATCCCCTTATCGGTCTCAAGGAGAATGTCATCATCGGTAAGCTTATCCCTGCCGGTACCGGTATGGTCCAGACCGATGACGAGATCGTTGATCTCGACGAGTCTGCAGAGACTCCCACTCTCCCGGTCGATTTCGCATAATCAAGCCTGTCGGCATAACAAGCCTGCACCTTTCGGTGCAGGCTTGTGTTTCACTTACTCGCCTGTTCATGCGGTTTTTTAGGTGATTGTAAACAATTTGTGACCCGTAAAGGCGCCAATATATACAATTTAACAATATTGACAAAATGCCCGCTAAATGGTACAATACTATTCCGTGGGCATTTATTTTTGTGCCATTTTTTCGGTGATTTGAGACTCTCGTCTCTTCACATAAATTTATTATCGGAGGTGAAATCCAAAACATGCCAACCTTTAACCAGCTTGTCAGAAAAGGCCGTCAGGTTACTGAGAAGAAAGCGAAGGCTCCTGCTCTTCTGAAAGGACTTAACACCAAGAAAAGAGTTCTTACCGATCAGGAATCTCCCCAGAAGCGCGGTGTCTGCACTTCTGTCCGTACCGCTACACCTAAGAAGCCGAACTCGGCTCTTCGTAAGATTGCGAGAGTTCGTCTTTCCAACGGTATAGAGGTTACCGCTTACATTCCCGGTATCGGCCACAACCTGCAGGAGCACAGCGTCGTCCTTATCAGAGGCGGCCGTGTACGTGACCTCCCTGGTGTACGTTACCACATCATCCGTGGTACTCTCGACGCTCAGGGTGTTGCAAAGAGAATGCAGGGTCGTTCCAAGTACGGTGCTAAGCGCCCGAAGGCCGGAAAGAAGTAATCCGGTAATTTTTTATCAAGACTTATCCATGCGGCTAAAGGAATATATTTCCTTTTTAGTGGCATTATATATATTATGTATAGTGCCTCTTTATAAGCCCGACGAAAGGATCAGTCCATTTCGAGTACCTATGATATCATCTCTATGAAGGAGGGAAGAGAAGTGCCAAGAAGAGGCTCTATTGCAAAACGCGATGTTTTGCCCGATCCTATATACAATTCAAAGGTTGTCACCCGCCTTATCAACAACATCATGTATGATGGCAAGAAGGGCGTTGCACAGCAGATCGTATATGGCGCTTTTGAAATTGTCGGTGAGAAGACCGGCAAGCCTGCTCTCGAAGTTTTCGAGGCAGCAATGGAAAACATCATGCCTGTACTTGAGGTTAAGGCACGCCGTGTCGGCGGTGCTACCTATCAGGTTCCTATCGAGGTTCGTCCTGACCGTAAGCAGACTCTTGGACTGCGTTGGCTCACAAAGTATGCACGCCTTCGCAACGAGAGAACCATGAAAGAACGTCTTGCTAACGAAATCCTCGACGCAGTAAACGGAAACGGTGCTGCAGCTAAGAAGCGTGAGGACACCCACAAAATGGCCGAGGCAAACAAGGCTTTCGCACATTTCAGATGGTAGTCCTCGGTTAGCGAGTAATTTTTCGCACAAATTGAGGAGGTTCGTATGCCAAGGCTGGTATCACTTGAAAAAACCCGTAATATCGGTATTATGGCGCACATCGACGCCGGTAAGACCACCACGACCGAGCGTATCCTGTTCTACACAGGCGTAAACTACAAGCTCGGCGAGACTCACGACGGCGGTGCGACCATGGACTGGATGGTTCAGGAGCAGGAGCGCGGTATCACAATCACTTCCGCCGCTACCACTTGCTTCTGGAAGGATCATCGTATCAACATCATCGACACCCCGGGTCACGTTGACTTCACTGTTGAGGTTGAGCGTTCCCTCAGAGTTCTTGACGGTTCCGTCACTGTTCTCTGCGCCAAGGGCGGTGTTGAGCCCCAGTCCGAAACAGTCTGGCGTCAGGCTGACAACTACAAGGTTCCCCGTATGGTTTACATCAACAAGATGGACATTATGGGTGCGGACTTCTACAGAGTTCTCGGCATGATCCGTGACAGACTTAAATGTAACGCAGTGCCCATTCAGCTCCCCATCGGTGCTGAGGATACATTCAAGGGCATCATCGACCTGGTCGAGATGAAGGCGTATGTATATTACGACGATCTCGGCAAGGATATCCGCTGCGAGGACATCCCCGAGGATATGCTTGAGCTTGCTCAGCAGTATCACGACGAGATGATCGAGCACGTTGCAGAGCAGGATGACGAGCTGATGGAGAAGTTCTTCGCCGGTGAAGAGCTCACCATCAAGGAGATCAAGTCCTGCATCCGTAAGTCGTGCATCGCAAACACTATGGTTCCTGTTGTCTGTGGTACTTCCTACAGAAACAAGGGCGTCCAGAAGCTTCTCGACGCTATCATCGATTATATGCCGGCTCCTGTCGACGTTGATGATATCTCCGGAACCAACCCCGATACCGAAGAGCATGAGACCAGACCGTCCTCTGATGACGAGCCGTTCTCCGCTCTCGCATTCAAGATCATGACCGACCCGTTCGTCGGTAAGCTCTGCTTCTTCCGTGTCTATTCCGGCACACTTGCAAAGGGCAGCGCTGTTTATAACTCCACCAAGGGTCAGACTGAGCGTGTCGGCAGAATCCTGCAGATGCACGCAAACGACAGAAAGGATCTCGATATCGTTTATTCCGGCGATATCGCTGCTGCAGTCGGTCTGAGAAACACCACTACCGGTGATACTCTCTGCGACGAGAAGCATCCGATCATCCTTGAGTCCATGGAGTTCCCCGAGCCTGTTATCCGTGTTGCTATCGAGCCGAAGACCAAGGCAGGTCAGGAAAAGATGGGTATCGCTCTTGCGAAGCTCGCTGAAGAAGACCCGACCTTCAAGGCTTACACCGATGCAGACACAGGTCAGACCATCATCGCAGGTATGGGCGAGCTTCACCTCGAAATCATCGTTGACAGACTTCTTCGTGAGTTCAAGGTTGAAGCTAACGTAGGTGCACCTCAGGTCGCTTACAAGGAGTCCATCACCAAGATGGCAGACGTCGACTACAGATACGCACGTCAGTCCGGCGGTCACGGTCAGTTCGGTCACGTCAAGATCAAGATGGAGCCCGGAGAAAAGGGTTCCGGTTACGAGTTCGTCAACGCCATCGTCGGCGGTGTTGTTCCCAAGGAATACATCCCCTCTGTCGATGCAGGTATCCAGGGCGCACTCCTCACAGGTGCTCTCGCAGGCTACAATGTTGTTGACGTCAAGGTTACCCTCTATGACGGTTCTTATCATGAGGTTGACTCCTCTGATATGGCTTTCAAGCTTGCAGGTTCTATGGCTGCAAGAGAGGCTCTCCAGAAGGCAGGTTCTGTTCTTCAGGAGCCGATCATGAGAGTTGTCGTCACAGTTCCCGAGGATTACATGGGCGACGTTATCGGCGATCTCAACTCCAGACGCGGCGCTATCCAGGGTATGGAAGCTGTCGCAGGTGCACAGCAGATCACCGCTATGGTTCCGCTTTCCAACATGTTTGGTTACGCAACCGATCTTCGTTCCAAGACTCAGGGTCGTGGTAACTACTTTATGGAGCCGTCTCACTATGCAGAGGTTCCGAAGTCTGTTGCTGAAAAGATCATTAACAAGTAATTCTTGTTAAAACTTATTTCACAAAAGACTTGAAATTTGCCTAATTTATTGGTATTATATATTAGACACTGTATCTATAACTCATTTTTTTCAAATGAAGGAGGAAATTTTCAATGGCAAAACAGAAGTTTGAACGCGGCAAGCCGCACGTAAACATTGGTACCATCGGTCACGTTGACCATGGTAAGACCACCCTCACCGCAGCTATCACTAAGGTTCTTTCCCTTTCCGCTGCTCAGGGTTCTGACGTTAAGGCTGATTTCGTTGATTATGCTAACATCGATAAGGCTCCCGAAGAGAGAGAGCGTGGTATCACAATCAACACCGCTCACGTTGAGTATCAGACTGCTACCCGTCACTACGCACACGTTGACTGCCCGGGCCATGCTGACTACATCAAGAACATGATCACCGGTGCTGCTCAGATGGACGGCGCTATCCTCGTCGTTTCTTCTGCTGACGGTCCTATGCCCCAGACCCGTGAGCACATCCTGCTCGCTCGTCAGGTTGGCGTTCCCTACATCGTTGTTTTCATGAACAAGGTTGACCAGGTTGATGACGAAGAGCTTCTCGAGCTTGTCGAGATGGAGATTCGTGACCTTCTCACCGAGTATGAGTTCCCCGGCGACGATACTCCCATCATCAAGGGTTCCGGTCTTAAGGTTCTCGAGAGCTCTTCTACCGATCCTTCTGCTCCCGAGTATGCTTGCATCATGGAGCTCATGAACGCTGTTGACGAGTACATTCCCACTCCGCAGCGTCAGACCGACCTTCCCTTCCTTATGCCCATCGAGGACGTTTTCACCATCACCGGTCGTGGTACTGTTGCTACCGGTAGAGTTGAGCGTGGTACTCTTAACCTCAACGAGAACGTAGAAATCGTTGGTCTCCAGGACGAGAAGAGAAGCACTGTCGTTACCGGTATCGAGATGTTCCG
Organism: Oscillospiraceae bacterium; assembly: GCA_015065975.1. Classification (GTDB taxonomy): domain Bacteria; phylum Bacillota; class Clostridia; order Oscillospirales; family Acutalibacteraceae; genus SIG598. The sequence continues at coordinate 44,650 of SVPG01000011.1, forward strand.
CAAGCTCCTCGACTATGCAGAGTGCGGCGACAACATCGGTGCTCTTCTCCGTGGTGTTCAGAGAACTGAGATCGAGCGTGGACAGGTTCTTGCTAAGCCCGGCTCCATCAACCCCTACACCAAGTTCAAGGGCCAGGTTTACGTCCTTACTAAGGACGAAGGCGGCCGTCATACTCCGTTCTTCAACAACTATCGTCCGCAGTTCTATTTCAGAACCACTGACGTTACCGGCGTTGTTAAGCTTCCTGAGGGCGTCGAGATGTGCATGCCTGGCGACCACGTAGAGATGGACGTTGAGCTCATCACTCCGATCGCTATCGAGAAGGGTCTCCGCTTCGCTATCCGTGAAGGCGGCCGTACCGTCGGTTCGGGTCGAGTCATCGACATCAACGAGTAATTAACTACTCTCCACATCTAATTTAGATTCCTAATTTTATACAGTGTGCAACCCCCGGAGGATTCACCACCCTCCGGGGTTCAACTTTTTTATACACAAAAACCCCACCTGCGGGCGATGCCCGCAGGTGGGGTAAATACGTTTATATGAACTTTATCGGTCTGTTTCTGTCACTCTTTGACTTGTACATCGCGATATCAGCACGGCGGAGAAGCTCAGCGCTCGAGTCGCCGTCTTTGCGATAAATCGCTATACCGTAATTGCATCGCACCTCAAAGCCCGCTCTGCGTACAGTATAATTGTCGTCTATCGTATTCTTTATACTGTCTGCAAGCTCTGTGACATATCGCTCTGACACTATGCTGCGGCAGAACACGCAGAAAACTGCACCTGCATATCTTCCGAGTGTATCCTGCTCTCCGAGCTTACTGTTAATTACGCCGCACAGCTCCTTGAGAACCATATCGCCGAACATATGACCGCGGCTCTCATTGAGCTTTTTACAGCCGTCCAGCTCAAGCATTATCAGTGCGTGCCTGTCATCAGGGCAGGTTGCAAGCGAGCCAATGACAATCTCTTCGAAATAATCCTTTGACGGGACACCCGTGAGTGCATCAAGATGCCCGATCTGATCTGCCAGTGCTGCGCTTCGATCCTCTTCGTTAACGGGGGTAACAACGCAGACAATTTCGCTGATATTTCCCAGTTCGTCTCTGAGCGCTCTCGGAATTATAACCGCCGGCACCAGATTGCTGAAATCAAATCGCACATCGAGCTTCAGCTCGTCAGGCTCTTCCCAATCGGATTCAAACAGAAAACTCGTAAGCTCTTCGGCTCCTTGAGCCGTTATAAGACCGAGACCGCAGAGCACCGACGGGTATTTTTCCGCGGCAACCAGACCGCCTATTCTCGCCGAAAAACCGCCAAGAGTTCTTATCTCATTGCTCTCGAGGTCAAACATGAATATGACTTTGCCAACGATTTCCGATATAGCATCTCCGCGATGTCTTGCACGTTTTTCACGCATGGAGATACTTGCATATCTGTCCGCCGATTCGGCAACGCACAGCATTTTTATACAATTGCCCGAAAAATCGAATTTTGCCGCACGAAAAACAAAAAATGCATTTCCAATCTTTACAGCAGCGCTGTCTTCACATCTGCCGCCGACAGATGCCGCGCACTTATGCAGCCATAATTCGAAGCTTTCCCTCTGACTTTCATCAACCAGAGATATAAGCGAATCGCCGACGCTCGCTCCCGAGCGCTCAGCAAACCACGGGTTTGCATTCTCAACGGTGACTCCCTGATCAAGCAGTAATGTAATTACACCTGTCGGCAGAATATCATATGACTGTTCATACAGACCGCTCAAATGTCATTACACCCCCACATCGCCCGACGCACGCTGATATCTGCTGCGGAATGTCTCAACATCCATCGGCTTCGCATAATAATATCCCTGCGCCTGATCACAGTTTATTTCTTTCAGGAAATCAACCTGATCGTTTGTTTCAACGCCTTCGGAAACAACGCGTATATCAAGAGATTTCGCCATATTTACAACATTTGCAATGATCGTTCGCTCACGCTCCCTGTCGTATCCTCCGCCGCCCGCAAAGAACTCCTTATCGATCTTGAGAACGTCGAACGGGAGCTTTTTGAGCAGATTGAGAGACGAGTAGCCCGAACCGAAATCGTCCATCGATATCACGATACCGAGACGGTGGAGCGACTTCATTATCTCGTAAAGATAATCCTCGTTGCCCGTCATCGCACTTTCGGTAATCTCAATTTCAATCAGATTCGACGGGATATTGTATCTCTCGATGCAATCCCTGATCTTGTCGATGAAATCGGGTGTGCTGAGATGGACACGCGAGAAATTGACCGAAATCGGAGTTACGGGAAGACCCTCTCTGATATCCTGATTCAGCTTTTTGCAGACGCTTTCGAGAACAAAGAAATCGACCTTTACAACAAAACCGTTATCCTCAAATATCGGGATAAACTCCGACGGGACAACAACACCCTTGCCCGGGCGATTCCATCTGACAAGAGCTTCCGCGCCCACAAGATCTCTGTTAGCAAGAGAGAACTTCGGCTGATAGAAGACGACAAATTCCCCGTTGTCAAGGGCATCCTGCATGACATCCTCTATCTCCTGCTGACGGGAAAGTTCCTTCTTCATCGATTCCTCGAAGTACGCACACGCACTTCTGTGCATGATATTTATACTGTTACACGCGATTATCGCATTATCCACGAGCGACGAGACATCAGATACGTTATTATCGGGAATAATATAAACACCCGATCTTGCGAAAACCTTATAACAGGAATCCTCGTCCTTCTTGATCGAGTTCATCTTCTGGTCAAAAGCCAGCAGTCTTCTCTCAAGCACTTCGCGGCCTTCGTATTCCAGAATACAAACAAATCTGTCGGCATTTGCTCTTGCATAAGATTCATCTTCGCGAAGCGAATCGGAAAGTATCTGCGAAAATCTTATGAGAAGCTCGTTGCCTATTGCATAACCGTATTTTTCGTTTATAAGCTTGAATCGGTCGATATCACTGTACACTATACAGTACCGCTTATCGGGATTCTTTGCGAGCAGAACACTGCACTCGGAAAGGAAACGGCTGAGGTTCCACGCACCCGTAAGCTTGTCGCGATGCGCCGCGCGGTCAACATCCTGCTGGGTACGAAGCCGCACCAGATAACCGCCGATTATCTTTGATATAAGGAGAAGCTCGTTTATATCAAGCTGCGACCACGTTCTGCTTTCATCGTTGACACAGAAATTTATATGACCTCTGCAGGCACCGTTGTCGAGTATTGTACACTGAAGGAGCGATTTTGCCCCGATCGAATTGAAGAACTCAACAGCCTCTTTATCGTTTCTGCAGTAGGCTGCGGTATCATTGCCCGAAAAGCAGTCCTTATCTATACAGAGCGTGATCCTATCGGCAAGCTCCATCGGAATATGCTTTGTGCTCAGCGCAGGCGGTGCGGCTCTGTCGCTGTTCCATTCATACGACATTTCGGCATAGGTGAAATCTTCCGAAAACTCGTAGATATAAGCGTGATCGAGCGAATACTTATGTCCTATCAGCGAAAGGATTATGCTTATGGAACTGCTGAGATCTCTTGCATCAAAAAGGATCTCGATAATCTTGTTGATAAGGTCATCGCTGTGGAATCCCGTATCACTGCCGGAATATAAAATGTGCTGATCATCGACGGCAGAAATGTTATTCTCCATTCCGTCGCTGTAAACACAATATTCCTTATCGTTTATCTTTGCGGCACAAAGCGCAGTATCGCTCTTGAAGAAAAGCTCCTCATACGCAGAACCGTCTCTCGGGAACTGTGCCACTCCAACAGCGCACTTTATCTCTCGCTCGGTCTTATCGTCAAAAGAGATTGTTCGTTTGAAACAATGCGCTATTTTTTCTGCGTAATTATCCGTGAATTCATCAACCGAACAGTCGGGCACAAACGCCACAAACTCATCGCCGCCGAAACGACCGATAATGCTGTTCTTCGGCAGGATATTTCCAAGCTTGGCCGCAAGCTCGATAAGCAGAGCGTTTCCGTAAAGGTTGCCTCTTACCTCGTTGATAAGGGTGAATTTGTTGATATCGATAACCGCCATGACGTGATGCGATTTTCTCGAAACGGTGTTCCTGATAAGCTCGGAAACACGCTCCTCAAGCGAGTATCGGTTGAAAAGTCCCGTAAGCTGATCGAGCCTTGCATTCTCTCTCAGCTTCTCTTTTCTCTCCAGCTCGGAATCGATGTTGACCGTCTTGATGAGAGCCTTGACCGGTTTTCCGTTATTATCGGAAATAATCTTCGCCACAGTAAGCGAGTACCAGCCGTAATCGCCGTCCGTTCTTCTCGCCATGAACTCATACGGCTTGCTGATGTTACCGGAGGTCGACAGCTCGGAGACAAAATCCCTGATAACATGGTAATAGTCCGGATGAACAGTATTCCTGATAACCGTATCAAAGTAATCGGGAACTTCATCCAGACCAACCTGTCCGTTCTGTTTTGTTACCATCATATAAAGCCTGTCGGCTGCAATATCATACTCCCATATGGTGGCATCGTTGTTGGAAGACACCATACTGTAACGATTCTTTTCAGCCTCAAGCTCGATCTTAGCCTGTTCGATCTCCAGATTATGCTTGTAGGTAAACTGAACCGCAAAGCGCATGAAAACGATTACCACAGTCGCCGCCACACACCAGACCTCGATGTTGTCAAGCGGTATGCTGATTACTCCCGTGACATTGAAAATCATAAAAAGGGTAACAGCAACCACAACCATATTCAATACTATCTGCAACCATACATAAAAACGTCGGCTCATTATCACGGTCACCCCCCTGGGACTCGGCAATCTCTTAATCAACTTTTAAGCGAATATACCAATTAGAAACATACAGTTAACCAAATTATAACATATTTATATATTTTTGCAATACAATATTGAAATTTTTAAGCAAAAAAGCGTTTTCAGTTTTGCTTGTTTATTTACTTTTCAGAAATATCGATAAGTTTTCTGAGAGGAAGCCACACGATGCAGGCAAGAGCCGTATTGACACCTGCTTTAATCAGATTGAACGGAATGATCGCAGGAAGGAAATCTGTTACCATAGCGGTGGGAACCTTGAAAAGCAGCGGAATGAAAATATAGTTGAGCGGTATCATCAGAGCAGTCATCGCGAGCGTTCCGCAAATGGCCGAAACCGTAAGTCTCTTACCGGTCTTTTTATTTTTGCAAACGTTTCCAAATATCACTACCACGGCGCCCGAAGCCACAAAATGCATTATAAGACCTATGATGCCGTTTCCGCCGAGGAAGAACGCCTGTACAAGCGACACCACAAACAGCACACCGAGTCCCGGTGTTACTCCGAAAGCGAGCGTTGCAATAAGAATGGGGATATCGGCAAAATCAAACTCGAGGAAAGGTGCGCTCGGGAAGATTGAAAACTTGAAAATACCGATGGAAACGGCAAGTGCCGCAAGCATGGCAAGTGTGGTCAGCTTCAGTACGCTGCCTTCTCTGTTTTTACTCATAGTGATCTCTCCTGTCTAAAAAAAATAAAAAATGCCCACGAATAAAATTCGGGGCGTACATAAAAAAGAATCCTCTTTTTTATCTTCTTTCATCCGGACTTTAACCGTCGGTTCCGGAATCGCACCGGATCAACCAAAAAGGCTCGCGGACTGTACCGCCGGTGGGGAATCTCACCCCGCCCCGAAGATTATTTACTCCCCCATTATACTCTCGCCGCATATTGTTGTCAATATAAACTCTTTGGCAAATTTCCCGCGTAACATTCTGTTCATATATATAATGTATAATCTGGAAAAATATCAAAATGGGAGGCATTTTGTTGTCTTTTATAGAATTTCGGAATGTTGAAAAGAAGTACGTAATGGGCGAGGTCACAATAAACGCCGTCAGTAATCTGAGCTTTGAGGCTGAAAAGGGCGAATTCATCGTCATAGTCGGTCCGAGCGGAGCGGGCAAAACCACACTGCTCAATATGCTCGGCGGTATGGATACCTGCACCTCGGGCGAGATATATCTCGACGGACAGAAGGTGAGTTCTTTTTCTGAAAAACAGCTCGTAAACTACCGCAGGCACGATGTCGGTTTTGTGTTCCAGTTCTACAACCTGGTTCAGAATCTGACCGCACTCGAAAATGTCGAACTCGCCGCACAGATATGCCGTGATCCGCTCGACGCAGCGCAGGTTCTCTGCGATGTCGGACTTTCGGAGCGAATAAACAATTTCCCCGCTCAGCTTTCGGGCGGTGAGCAGCAGCGCGTCGCCATTGCGCGAGCTCTTGCAAAGAACCCGAAGCTCCTCCTCTGCGACGAGCCTACGGGCGCGCTCGACTATGCGACGGGCAAAGCTATACTCGAGCTGCTTCAGAAAACCTGTCACGAAACGGGAAGAACGGTCATCATCATCACCCACAACCAGGCGTTCACCGCCATCGCCGACAGAGTCATAAAGCTCAAAAACGGCACAGCCACAAGTGTCACAACAAATGATTCTCCGCTCAGCGCGCAGACCCTCGAGTGGTAAGAGGTGCTTCGCATGAAAAGAAAATCTTTCAACAAGGATATACTGCGTTCTATCCTGAAATCCAAGAGCCGATTCATCGCCATTGTGGCGATCGTTGCTCTCGGAGCGGGATTCTTTTCGGGACTGGGCGCTATATCATATGATATGAAGCTGACGGGCGACTCGTACTATGACGGGACGAACATGATGGATATTCATCTTCTGTCACCGTACGGATTCACCGAGGACGATATCGATGCGATAAAGAGCGCCGACGGTATCGAAGATGTCATGGCCGGCTATTCGACCGATGCTGTCAGCACCCTCGACGGCAAGGATATGGTCGTGCGTATTCACAGCCTGCCCTCAGATATGTCCGAGGACAATGCAAACTGGCTGAACCGCCCGACACTGACCGAAGGACGGCTGCCCGAGAAATCGGGCGAGTGTGTGCTCAGCGCCGCACTGACCGGTATGGGCGACGTTGCACTCGGCGACACCATCGTTCTCGGCAACGAGGACGGTTCTCTCGATGACGCCATCTCCACAACAAAATTCAAGGTGGTCGGTTTTGCCGACAGTTCCTATTATATCGCCATAACATACGGCACAAGCAACATCGGAAGCGGCACCATCGAACGATTCATGTATATCCCCGAATCTGATTTCTGTACCGAGGTTTACACCGATGTTTTCGCGACCGTGACCGACGCTCGAGCCCTCAACTGCTTCGAGTCCGATTATGAAATTCTGATCGACAAGACTGTGGAAAATCTCGAAGATGTCTCCGCTGTCCGCGCTCCGATAAGATTTGACGAGGTCAAAAGCGACGCTATGACCGCTATCGAGGATGCGGAAGATGAATATGAAGACGCAAAACACAAGGCCGAGGTAAGTCTTTCCGACGCTCTTGAAGCTCTTGAAGAAGCTGAAGATGAAATTACCGATAACGAAAAGCTTCTTGACGATTCTCAGAAAAGGATAAACTCGGGCTGGAATCAATATAATGCAGGTATGTCCGCCTATAACGACGGTCTGGCTCAGTACGACGCACAGGTCACCGATTACAATTTTGCAAAACAGCAATACGACGCTGCTGTTTCTCAGCTTGAAGGCGGATATGCTCAATATGAAGCGCTAATTGCCTCGGGCGTTTCACCCGACTCTCTTGCCGAAATGAAGGCTCAGCTCGACGGCACAAAGGCTGTGCTCGATACTCAGAAGCCTCAGCTTGACGCATATAAAGCTGCCCTTGACAAAGCAAAAGCTACTCTCGACAGCACAAAGCAGCAGCTCGACGATGCAAAAACCGAGCTTGTCGTTTCTCAGAAAAAGATAGACGACGGCAGAAAAGAACTCGAAGATGCAAAAATCGAACTTGCCGATGGATGGCACGAATACGATGAAGCAAAACTCGAAGCCGAGCAGAAGCTCGCCGACGCAAAAGATGAAATCGAGGATGCAAAAAAATCGGTGGACGAGCTTGAGATGTCTGAGTGGTATGTTCTCGACAGAAACACCAACATCGGTTATGTCAGTTTTGAAGGTGACGCCAATCGAATGGCATCGCTCGCAACGGTCTTCCCTGTGATGTTCTTCCTTGTTGCGGCTCTTGTCGCTCTTACCACGATGACGAGAATGGTCGACGAGGAGCGTATGACCATCGGAACATACAAGGCACTCGGTTACAGCAACGCGAGGATAATGTCAAAATATCTCCTCTACGCCTTTGCCGCAAGTGTTCTCGGAAGCGTGATAGGAATTGCCGTTCTGATGAAGGTGCTTCCCGCTGTTGTCTGGGCGGCATACGGCATACTCTACAAAGCTCCTCCCATACAGATGCCCTATAACCCGACACTTGTAATTTCGGGCATAGCTGCCGCTACCGCCTGCACTATGCTTTCCACATACTTTGCCTGCCGCTCCGCTCTTAAGGAACAGCCGAGCGCACTTATGCGTCCGCGTGCCCCCAAAGCAGGCAAGCGCATTCTTCTTGAGAGGATCGGCTTTATCTGGAAACGCCTCAAATTCTCTTACAAGGTCACATTCAGAAATATTTTCAGGTACAAAAAGCGTCTCTTTATGACCCTTGCTGGAATCTCGGGCTGTACCGCTCTGCTTCTTACAGGCTTCGGTGTCAAGGACTCCGTTTCCGATATTGTTCACTGTCAGTTTGACGAGCTGTACAAATACAACACAATGATCGCCATTGACGAAGATGTCCCCGAGGACGCCGAGACGATTCTCAACGACGACTCCATCTTCTCGGGGTGGACCGTTACAAGTCAGAAATCAACCGAATTTTCCAACGACAACGGTCTGCTTTCGGGTTACATATTCATCCCCTCCGACGCAAAAACCATTCCCGATTTCATCGAATTTGTCAACATGGACAGCGGTGAGGCCGTGGAGTTTGACGAGCATTCGGTCGTTCTGACCCAGAAGGCGTCAGACACTCTCGGCATCGGCGTCGGAGACAGTATTTCGGTCGAGGTCGAGGACGGACGCTACTGCGATTTCACCGTCACGGGAGTGACCGAGCATTATGTCTATCATTACCTTTATATAGCTCCCGAGGTCTGGCGTGATACCGCAAAGCTTGAGCCGCAGTACAATCAGGTGCTTGCTCAGTGTATCGCCGAGGGCGAAAATAAGGACGCCGCCGCAGATGACCTTCTCGACTGCGAAGGTATCGGAACGGTGCAGTTCACCGATTCCATAAGCAAATCCTTCGACGATATGATCGAAAGCCTCAACTATGTCACGCTGGTGCTCATCGTGTGCGCAGGCGCTCTCGCCTTTGTTGTTCTTTACAATCTTACAAACATCAACATAACCGAAAGAAAACGCGAGCTTGCGACCATCAAGGTGCTCGGCTTCTACAACAGTGAGGTTTCGGCATACATCTACCGCGAAACGGCAATTCTCACCGTTATCGGCTGTGCACTGGGACTCGCTCTGGGAATAGTCATGCACTCCTTTGTCACAAAGACAGTCGAGGTCGATGCCGTTATGTTCGGCAGAGGTATCGAGCCGCTCAGCTTCGTCTGGGCAGCCGCCATGACCATTGTATTCTCTGTAATAGTCAATCTTGTAATGCACAAGCGTCTCAAGAGCATCGATATGGTCGAAAGCCTCAAGTCGGCAGAATAAAAACATAAAATCGGCAGATTACTTCAAAAAAAAGTTTTCTGCCGATTTTTTATTTTTAATAAAATTAAAGCTTGACTTTAATAAAATTAAGCATTATAATAACCTCGACGTCAAAAATATTAAAAATATTTCGAAGGGAGGATTTTATGTTATGCCTATTGAATATGTACCGCAGTGGATGCAGAGTCTTGACGAAGACGATCTGACATTCATTCGCAATTTTATTCTTACAAGCGGTTCACTCAAGGAGATTGCCGCTCAGTACGGTGTGACCTATCCCACCGTCAGGCTGAGACTCGACCGCCTGATACAGCGCATAAAGGTCAGCGAGGAATTTTCCTCCGAGCCCTATGTCGCTCTTATCAAAAAGCTTGCTGTCGACGAAAAAATCGATCTTGACACCGCAAAGCTTCTCATAAGCGAATACAGAAACACATCAGAAAACAAATAATCACACGGAGGCGTACAATAAAATGTCAATTCTTGCAAATATAATACTTTTAGTTATTATTCCTGCCGGTCTGTTTGTCGGCCTGTGCTTTCTTCAGGTTTATCTTTCAAAGAAAAGTCACGCTGTTCCCGGTCTTGTTCTTCCCTGCATCTGTCTTGTCCTTTCACTTATTACAGTGATCTCGCTTATCTCTTACAGCGCAGATTTTTCAAACACCGCAATCGGATCAGATAACTATGAGATAGAATTTTATTCTGACGGCGAGATGGATATAACCAACACTCAGACAGGCGAAGCTGTCGAATGGGTCGTCACGAACGACGAGGAGGGCACCTCCTGGATTGCCGACAAGGCAAACGGCAATCTCATTATAGAGGAATCTATTGCAGCGCAGTCTGTCGGGCAGGCAACTTCAGACAGCTCGACAGTTCCCACCATCTGGGGATCAATCGTATATTTTATCCTTGCAAATATCCCCACAGCAGTATTCTTTGTAATCTACGGCGTTATCCGCAGCAAGATGCGCAGCCGCGCACAGCTTGACAAAATGGCAATACAGGATCTGTAAAAAAATTCGGAGTAAAGAGATTCGCTCTCTTTACTCCGTTTTTCATATTTTCTGTTTCTTATAGGTGATTACCATTGTTTTTGAAAGCTTTTTTCCAACCAAGTATATTACCCACCCCAAAAATCTCTTCAAAGGTGTCATCGGTATACCGGGTGCATATCTCATCCCTTTATACTTTGGCCAAAAATTATTGTCTTCCGTTGGATACTCTTTTTCTCCTTTATTACCGACACACATAGCCTGAAACAAATTGAAAGGAATGAGTACTCCAACACCGGGAACATGCATTTTTCCCGATTTCACATCAAGATAAAACCTCTTTGCAACTTCGGATGCTTTTTTCAAATGCTTCTTTGTCGGCTCGTAATCATTCCAGCTAAGTGCCGTTATAGGTAATTGATAGCATTTATTAAATCCCCACCCCGGCAGTGTTGCTGCTAAAGCTTTTGTTGTACTGTCAGCTGATACTCCACCGGTTGTACTGATGATAAGCGCTTTCTTTGTAAAATACCTTGGGCGATGCAACATAAATGCCATATGGTCGGTAAAATTTTTCAATATTCCCGGTAAATGCCCCTGAAAGCACGGAACTGAAAAGATAACTGCATCGCTTTCTTCTATCATATCCATGATAGGCTGTATTTTTTTATTATGCGGACAGGTTACATGTCCTTTACGAAAGCAATTACTACAGCCCGTACAAAACGGAAGGTCAATATCTGATAAATGTATTTCATCGAACATAATGGTCTTATCAAAATTGTATAGAAACTCTCTTACTTTCTCGGTCAGCCGCCAGGTATTTCCCTTGTGCGGTCCACCATTTATAATCAGTATTCTCATATATAGCTTTTAATCTTCTTTTTTATCCGCAACAACATTCAGAACTGCCATCAGCGCCGCAAACAGAACTCCTGCAACGGGCCAGACGATCCATGTTGTTTCCCAGTTGTTCGTCATAAAGCTCCAGCCGAGATAAACCGCCGTTGCAACAAGCCAATAGGCTGTACCTATTGAATCGGCAAGCTTTGACTGTTTCCTGCCCTTTTCGGAAAATTCTCCTACCTGAAGAAGACGTTCCATACTTGCCCATCTGACTCCTGCTACAATGAAGAACATAACACCGACACCCGCAACAACCATCATCAGTGAAAGGAAAAACACCATTGCAACTTCGTCCTTTGTGATGCTTCCGATAAAAAGAAGCACGGGTGCCAGTATGCACAGGCAGGTTCCGATTATATTGCTTCTGACATAGGTATCCCTGAACTTTTTCTGCTTGTCCTTCACCATTCCCGCAACACCGTAGGCGAGCTCAAAGTTTTCTTCCTCAAGATATTTATAGTCACCGTTTTTCGCACCTACATAAATATAGACGGCAACAGCCGCAGCCGCAAAAACAAACATAACCGCCAGTCCGAAAAACACTGCAAACTCATCGGTCATGCCGCTGTTCGGTTTCTGTGATACCGCACCCATCATAAGCAGCCATATTGGGGCAAGTATACACAGGAAGGTTGCTGCTGCAATGCGCCACGACGCCCATCCGCGATGCTCAAGATAAGCATTTGCTTCTTCCATTGTTACACATCTGCCCGTTTTCTCAAGGCTGCTGTCCGTAAACTGTTCGTTCTCTATCTCGTCCTTGAGAAGATAATCGGTGCTTACGCCGAACAGGTCGCCGAGTCTGAGTATCTTTTCAAGATCGGGCGTTGTCTGTGCCGCTTCCCATTTTGAAACAGCCTGACGCGAAACATTCATTTTTTCGGCAAGCTCCTCCTGAGACCAGCCATTCATCTTTCTCAGTCTGATTATTTTGTCTGCTAAAATCATTTTTTGTTACCTCCGTGTTTTGTTTTGCGCCATCATTATAGGATTTTTGGGGGTTACATTCCACCAAACGGCAGCTTGCAATACGTCAACCCAAGGTTGCAAATGGCGGTATCATTCAAAACAGCGCCGCTCCACAGCTGAAACGGCGCAAAATGTCAGCAGAGCGGATCTTCGTTCCACTCGGTATATTTTTCGAGAAGTTCTTCGGGGTTTTCAATCAGATGAGTGAGATAACGCATAGCCTTTGCGTATGTATAACCGTCGACGATTCTTTCATCAACCATCATTCGAAGGGTTATGCTGCTCCTTCTGACGGGGTTACCATTTCCGTCATCGGCAAAATATTTCTCACGTCTGCCGATGGCGATAAACTCGGAACAGGTACCGAAATCATAGAGATGATGATAAACCGCACTGATTCCCGTCGAGCCGATATCGGTTATGAACATCGAGGTGTGGAAGGGGCTTACCTCGTTGACGAACTTTGTCAGCTTGTTGTGATCGTCGCAGTAGGTGACGAAATTGACAAAAGCCTTGAGAAGCCATACGGGCAGTGCATTGAGTATTTTCGCCATTGCGCCCGTATCGTTGGCTTCGATATCATCACCCTTGTTTGCCTCGACCTCTTTATGTACAGCCTCATATACATCGAAAAGGGACGCATCGGGATTGAACATCGGCTTGATTACATTTTCATCGCCGCCGACCGTCATCTCCTTCTTGACGACCATTGCTATCGACATGTAGTTTCTGGCATATATTCTTCTGCCGCGGATAAAACGGTTTATCTGCGGATATCTTGCCATGATTCGTGCAAGACCCGCCATTATGACCATCGCACGGGAGAGCTGTTTCATATCGGTCTCGCGGCGCATTTTTCGGACAAAAGCATCGAGATTTGTTGTATCGATACGCTCCTCAAAGCCGACCATCGAGCCTGTACGGGTGGGCATAATATGAGGAATTACGCCGAAGAATGGGTCTTTGCCGCGCACACGCCAGCCGTCGCGTCGGTCACCGTGTCTTCTTTTATAATTGAAGAATTCCTTGCCTTTTACGCGCTTTATTTCATTCTTCTTTGCAAGCTTTGCCTTTTTCTTTTCGAGCTTAGCTTCTTTTTTTGCAAGTTTCTTTTCTTTGCTCATAACAAAACCGCCCTTTTCTGCCGCGAAAAGGACTCCCCTCTCTTTTCAATATAATTTGCCGGAAACTGATATTATTCTATAATACCGCAAAATTTTTCGCAACCGAAAAACAACCGAGGTTATTATACAATATCGCCGATTTGTCAAAATGTGTCGTATAACGTCTTGATTTTTTTTACATAAGTAAAATATAATGGATTCGGGTCTGGCAGCCCATTTAATCGGATTCTCCCGGCAGAGAATCCGCAAACTAACCGGCAAACAATTTGATAAGGAGGAAGTATATATGGACATTTTTGAAAAAGCCCGTAACTTCACGATGGTCAAGGAGATACAGGAAATGGGTATATATCCTTATTTCCACGCGCTCGAGTCAAGGCAGGACGTCGAGGTCATCATGGAGGGCAAAAGAAGAATCATGCTCGGTTCCAACAACTATCTCGGTCTGACGACCTGTGACGCTGTTGTTGAAGCAGGCATCAAGGCATTCGAGAAGTACGGCTCCGGCTGTTCCGGCTCCCGTTTCCTCAACGGAACTCTCGAGATGCATCTTCAGCTTGAGGAGGAGCTCGCAGCATTCCTCAACAAGGAAGCCGTTGTCACATTCTCGACAGGTTTCCAGTCCAATCTCGGTATAATCAGTGCAATAGTCGGAAGAAACGACTATGTCATATGCGATAAAGAAAATCACGCAAGTATCTATGACGGCTGCAGACTGAGCTGGGGCAAGATGCTCCGCTACGATCACAACAATATGGAGCAGCTTGAAAAATGTCTCCAGAAGGTTCCCGAGACAGCAGGCTGTCTTATCGTAACAGACGGTGTCTTCAGCATGGGCGGCGATATCGCAAATCTCCCCGAAATAGTCAGACTTGCCAAGAAATACGGCGCGAGAGTCATGGTTGACGACGCTCACGGTCTCGGTGTTGTCGGCGAAGGCGGCCGCGGTACCGCAAGCCATTTCGGACTTGAGGACGAGGTCGACATCTATATGGGTACCTTCTCAAAGTCCCTCGCAAGTCTCGGCGGATATATGGCTTCGAGCAAGGTCGTTGCCGATTACGTCCGTCACAGCTCACGCCCGTTCATCTTCTCGGCATCGATCACTCCCGCAAGCTGTGCAACAGCTCTCGAGGCGCTCAACCAGCTTCGCACAAGACCCGAGCTTGTCACAAGACTTTCTCAGCTCTCCCACTACGTCAGAGAGGGCTTCAAGGCCCGCGGCGTGCGCATAAGAGAGAGTGTTGCCGATGTTGACACTCCGATCGTTCCGATCTACACATACGATCAGATAAACACACTCACAACCGCAAAGGCTCTCTATGAGGCGGGCGTATATGTCAACCCCGTTCTTCCGCCGGCTACACCTCCCACAGAGTGCCTGCTCAGAACAAGCTATATGGCAACCCACACCGAGGCTCTGCTCGACGAGGCTATGGATATCATCGCTTCCGTCGTTGCAAAGGAGCAGGAAGTCGCAGTATGAAGGTAGCCGTTATAACAGGCGGCAGCAGCGGCATAGGCAAAACCACCGCGCAGTTTTTCTGCGATAAGGGCTGGAAGGTCTATGAGCTGAGCCGCAAAGGCAAGGATTTTGGCTCAGTGTCACACATAACCGCCGACGTTACCGACGAGAATTCGCTCAAAGCCGCTTTCGACAAGGTATACGAAAACGAAGGCAGGCTCGACCTTGTTGTGTGCAATGCAGGTTTCGGAATATCGGGCGCTGTTGAACTTACGAAAATCGAAGATGCAAAAAAACAGTTCGATGTCAATTTCTTCGGCACTGTGCGCACAATACAGCAGGCTTTGCCCTATCTGAGGAAGAGCGGCGGCGGAAAGATAATCAATCTCAGCTCCGTTGCGGCACCTCTTTCCATACCATTCCAGGCTTTCTATTCAAGCTCGAAGGCAGCCATCAACGCTCTCACACTTGCGCTTGCAAACGAGCTTCGTCCCTTCGGTATTTCGGTATGCGCCGTAATGCCGGGTGATGTCAGCACGGGTTTCACCGATGCTCGCGAAAAGGGCGAGGACGACGGCAGTCTGTACGGCGACACGATAAAGAAATCGGTCGCTGTAATGGAAAAGGACGAGCGCGGCGGAATGTCTCCGACAGTCGTTGCAAAAACGATCTACAAGGCATCAAAGAAAAAGCACCCCAAACCCCTGTACACAGCGGGCGGAAAGTACAAGTTCTTTGTATTCTTATCAAAGATACTTCCCGCATCGCTCGCAAACAGGATAGTCGGAATGCTGTATACATAATAAAAACGACCGAAAGTCACGCCCTATGCGGCACGGCTTTCGGTCTGTTTTTTTATTCTTCTTCCTTTGCTGCGGTGGTGGTTGTGGTTGCGTTATTTGCGATATTGTCGATCGACGGGACTCTGACGCCCTCCGCCTCTTTTGCGTTGTTTGCGTAGGTCATATCGTCATCATAGATGAACGCCTGAAGCTGCTGTGCATTGAAGGTATAGTTGCACACGATTACCTCGGACGTAGCTCCGCTCATCTGAGCCTGACCGTAATTCCACGAGCCGTCGATGGGGATTGTGAGCTGCTCGATATCGTAGCCGATAAGATTTGTCGCCTCGGAAACAAATCCGAGCATCTGAGCCTCCGACAGATCGGTCGTGATATAGGGGAATATCGCGTACATAAGCTGTGCCATCTCAACATACGACAGGTCCTTTACCTCGTCGAGCATGAGTGAGAGCATGATTCTCTGTCTTCTCGTTCTGTTGAAGTCGTTCTGACCTGCAACCTTTCTCATACGGACGTAGTTGAGGGCTTCCTTTCCCGACATGATATATGTACCCTCACCCGACGCATATCTCGGGAAAAGTCCGTACTTTTTGTCGCTGCACATATATTTTGCCTCTTCGGCGGAAACCGTTACCTCAACGCCGCCTATCATATCGACGATGGTCGCAAATGACGAGAAGTCGAGTATGACGTAATCGTCAAAGGTGATGCTCAGGTTTTTCTCAAGCGTTTTCTTGAGTATCTTGAGGTCAGAGTTGCCGTTTGCCGAATCGTAATAATACGCGGTGTTTATTTTGCTTCGTTTATAACCCGGAATGATCGCGTAAAGGTCACGCTGGATCGATACCATCTTGATCTTCTGATGCTTTCTGTCGATTGCGACGAGCATCAGGGTATCGGCTCTGGAAATTTTTCCCGAGCTGGGACGCGCGTCGGTACCCGCAACGAGGATTATCTGTATATCCTTATCGGACACGATCGGGGTATCCTCAACGACAAAGTCCTCTTCGTAGACCTCTTCCTCGTCGAGCTTCTCCGCCTCGATATCTGCCGCCTCAGCCGCGGAAAGATTCGCCTTGACGAAATCGTCTTCCGAGCCGAGTCGTCCTATCATTATCTGCCAGAACGCAAATCCGTAGACCGCAACGAATGCCACGGTGAGACACAGACCCGTCAGGGTAGCCTTTGCCCAGAAGGGCATCGGACGCTTGTTGCGTCTTTTATATCTTGTTCGGCGTTTCATGTCGGGAGTCTGAATATCGGGGATAAAGCCGTCTTCCTTCTTCGCCTCGGGTTCGGGTTTCTGCGGCTGTACCACTTCCATCTCGAACATATCGGCCTGCATCGATCTTCTCGGTGCGGCGGGCGGTGCAGCGGGTGCTGCCTTTACCTCGGGCGCTGCGGGCTGTATTTCTTCCTGAGCTATATCGTCAAAATCATCATCAAAATCGTCGTCGGGGAAAATGATGGGCTCGCGCTCTTCCTGCGGCTCTGCTCCGCGTCTCTGGAATCTGCCCCTTCCTCCATCGCTCATGCTTCTCATTCCTTTCCGGGATTATATTTGTATACAGAATTATATTACCTTATTTTTTGCGCAACTTCAATATATATTGTGTGAATTTAATTTATATGGTAATATTATATTCAGATTTATTTTTTGAGGTAGTTATTATGAATGTATGTGTTTACGGCGCATCGAGCAGCGCAATTGACGAGCGATATATCTGCGCGGCTTATGACCTCGGACTCAGACTTGCACAGCGGGGACACGGTATGGTTTTCGGCGGCGGAGCAAGAGGTCTTATGGGCGCTGCGGCAAGGGGTGTCAGCAGTCAAGGCGGCTCCATCATCGGTGTTGCTCCGCGATTTTTCGACATTGAGGGTGTTCTTTTTGAAAAATGCACCGAATTTGTCTATACCGACACGATGCGTGAGCGCAAGCAGATAATGGAGGACCGTTCCGACGCATTCATCGTTCTCCCCGGCGGCATAGGCACGATGGAAGAATTCTTCGAGATACTGACACTCAAGCAGCTCGGACGTCACCGCAAGGCGATAACCATTCTCAACACAAACGGTTATTACGACAATATCGAGGCGCTTTTCAAAAACAGTGTGGAAGAAAAGTTCATGAGCGAGAGCTTTTATTCTCTCTATGCCATGTTCTCCGAGCCTGACGCGCTCATCGATTATATCGAAGGCTATGACCCCGACTCCGCCGTGACAGAGATTTCAAAATTTTAGCAGAAACGGTGAAATTCACATTGAAATATATTGAAAAGCATCCGATGATAATGATAGTCGTCGGAGTTATCGGCATATCGCTGTCCTCCATATTTGTCAAATATTCGGCCGCACCTTCGGCTGTGACCGCTGCATTCCGCCTTCTCTGGACCGTCATTCTGATGACTCCCGTTGTGCTCGGAAAGCGTGAGGTTCGGCGCGAATTTTCTCAGCTTGATATAAAATCGCTTTTGCTCAGTGCGCTCAGCGGACTCTTTCTCGCGATACATTTTGCCGTATGGTTTGAATCGCTGCGGCACACCTCGGTCGCAAGCTCCACAACCATCGTCTGCACCGAGGTCATCTGGGTATCGCTCGGCTTCTGCCTCTTTATGAAGGGCAGGCTGTCGGGCAAAGCAATTTTTGCAATCGCCGTCACACTCGTTGGCAGCGCCTTTATCGCATACGCCGATTCGTTCACGGGCACATCTCATCTTTACGGCGATATGCTCGCACTGATCGCTGCGGTTGCCGTTGCGGTGTATATGCTCATCGGTCGTGCCGTGCGCGCAAAGGTCTCCACCACCGTCTACACCTACACCGTTTACATAGTGTGTGCGCTTTCCCTTCTCGCAATGTGCTTTATCGGCGGATACGGGCTGTTTGATTACGGAATCAGTGCGATCATTGTCGGTCTGCTTCTGGCGGTTTTCTCCACCATTCTCGGTCACAGCATCTTCAGCTGGTGTCTGAAGTTCTTTTCCCCGTCGTTTGTATCGGCTTCGAAGCTGTGCGAGCCCGTTGTCGCCGCAATACTTGCAATCTTCCTCTTCGGCGAATTGCCGTCACTGCTTCAGATACTCGGAAGCCTTCTGATATTGGGCGGTGTCTATTACTATTCGGTTATAGAAAGAAAATCTCAAAATACTGATTAGATTAAAAAAACGGAGAAGAATAAAATCTTCTCCGTTTTTTCTGCAAATTGGGATCTGTTGCTCCGTCAAACTGAAACTTTCAACTGTGTTACAATAATAGAATTTAAAAGATTATCATTTATTGAATCCAAACCATTTTAGTTTTCTATCTGCTACAAACACAATAAAAATCAAATATAGAACATATCAAAAAGCATGTGCCAAGTGGGAAGAAGCCTACGGAGAGAAAGCCACTCCAAAAGCCGAAACCATGCACGAAAAGATAAAAAGGTATCAAAAAAAAGGCTGACATACTAAACGCCAGCCAACCTTATCGAAACAGAGATAAAGGAGCGAGATAATCGCTCCCGACCGTGAAAATAGCCCTATCCATACACACAATGGATAAGGCTATTTTTAATTCATAGTATAAGTAAAGCTGAATAGTAAATGCTCATCGTATTTAAATTATCAA
>SVPG01000012.1 GCA_015065975.1 Oscillospiraceae bacterium
GAACTATGTCAGAGCAGAACCGACAGGAGTATATTCCGTGCGTTCGGTCAAGGTCTTTGTTGACGGTGAGGACGTAACCGATGAAGCCATCAACTGGAACGCAGCGGCAACGCAAACTCCCTCTTCGGGCGCGTGGATACTTTATTTCAACGCAAACTATGTAATAGCCGACGGAAGCGTTCTCGAGGTCGAAGCCGAATACGGCGATTGGGAGAGCTACGAGATAAGACAGAAGTATGCAAGCTATATAACTCCCGCTCCCGAGAAGCTCGGCACGGTCGTCTTCGCGGCAGGCAGACCTGCATTTGTTGTCGAAGGCGGCACAGGTCTTGCATATGACGCGACAATAACCCCCGACGAAGCGAGCGAAACGGGACTCATCAAGCCCGACAGCCCGATGAACTACATCAGAGTCACACCGCCTTCCATCTATTCTGTCCGCAAGGTCAAGGTCTTTGTTGACGGTGAGGACGTAACCGATGAAGCCATCAACTGGAATGCGGCGGCGACACAGACTCCCTCTTCGGGTGCGTGGATACTTTATTTCAATGCAAATTATATCGTTCCCGACGGAAGTACCGTTGAGGTCGAAGCCGAATACGGCGATTGGGAAAGCTACGAGATAAGACAGAAGTATGCAAGCTATATAACTCCCGCTCCCGACAAGCTTGGCACGGTTATTCTTGCGGCAGGCAGACCCGCATTTGTCCTTGAAGGCGGCACAGGTCTTGCATATGACGCGACAATAAACCCCGACGAAGCGAGCGAAACGGGACTCATCAAGCCCGACAGCCGCATGAACTACATCAGAGTCACACCGCCTTCCGTATATTCCGTTCGCAAGGTCAAGGTCTTTGTTGACGGTGAGGACGTAACCGATGAAGCCATCAACTGGAACGCGGCGGCAACACAGACTCCCTCTTCGGGCGCGTGGATACTTTATTTCAGCTCAAATTATATTGTTCCCGACGGCAGCATCATCGAGGTCGAAGCCGAATACGGCGATTGGGAAAGCTACGAGATAAGACAGAAGTACGCAAGCTATATAACTCCCGCTCCCGAGAAGCTCGGCACGGTTATTCTTGCGGCAGGCAGACCTGCATTTGTTGTCGAAGGCGGCACAGGTCTTGCATATGACGCGACAATAAACCCCGACGAAGCGAGCGAAACGGGACTCATCAAGCCCGACAGCCGCATGAACTACATCAGAGTCACACCGCCTTCCGTCTATTCCGTTCGCAAGGTCAAGGTCTTTGTTGACGGTGAGGACGTGACCGACGAAGCCATCAACTGGAATGCGGCGGCAACACAGACTCCCTCTTCGGGCGCGTGGATACTTTATTTCAACGCAAACTATACCGTTCCCGACGGAAGCACCGTTGAGGTCGAAGCCGAATACGGTGACTGGGAAGGCTATGAAATAAGACAGAGCTATTCCGACAGCGTTGATCCCAAGCCGGGTTCACTCGGCACGGTTATTCTTGCGGCAGGCAGACCCGCATTCGTCCTTGAAGGCGGCACGGGTCTTGCATATGACGCAACAATCAAGACAAATGAGGCGAGCAAAACAGGTCTTCTCAAGCCCGACAGCCCGATGAACTATATCAGAGTCACACCTCCTTCGGTCTATTCCGTCCGCACGGTCAAGGTCTTTGTTGACGGCGAGGAGGTAACCGATGAGGCTGTCAACTGGAATGCAGCGGCAACGCAGACTCCCTCTTCGGGCGCGTGGATACTTTATTTCAACGCAAACTATATCGTTCCCGACGGCAGCACCATAGAGGTTGAGGTCGAATACGGCGATTGGGAAACCTATGAGATAGTTCAGGGCTACACCGATTCGGTCGAGCCCGTGCCCGAAACCTACGGAAAAGTAATACTTGCGGCAGGCAGACCCGCGTTTGTTCTCGAAGGCGGCACAGGTCTTGCGTATGACGCAACAATTACCGCAAGTGAAGAGTGCGAAACGGGATACGTCAGACCCGAGAGCCGGATGAATTACATCAGAGTCGAACCGCCCACAGGTTATTCGGTGGTTGGTCTTGACGTATATATCGACGGCGTACTCAAAGACGATGCCATCAACTGGAACGCGGCGGCAACACAGACACCTGACTCGGGTGTGTGGATACTGTACTTTAAGCCGAACTATATTCTTGCCGACTCAAGCGAAATCAAGGTCGAAGCAACCTATGGCGAGTGGTGTGATTTCACCCTTGTTCAGAAGTTTGCCGACAGTGTTGACCCCAAACCGACAACCCTCGGAAAGGTATCGGTCAATGCAAATACTCCTGCTTTCAAGCTTGGAAACGGGCTTGCATATTCAGCAACGCTTGCAAGCGATAAGAGCACATATGAGGGCAACCTGAGACCCGACAGAAAGCTTGTCGATATCAGGATTGAACCTCCCGTGAACAGCTCGGTTGTGAGCGTCGATGTATATGTTGACGGCGTGCTCGACGAAACAGCCATCGATTATTCGCACACGGGCACACTTACCCCGACAAGCGGAAACTGGCGTGTATATTTCAGACCCGACTTCACAGCACCCGTTTCGAGTGAGCTTGATGTGATTGTCACCTACGGCGACTGGCACACCATCACTCTCAAACAGGAAAATCTTCTTGGCGGAGCGGTCGGAAAGGTGACCGCGACGGGCGACAGATACAACGCATTCTGCACCGAAACCACAAGAGCTGCGAGCTTTGAGATAAACGGCTCAGCTTCGGGCAGCAGACAGCTCCACCCCGATGCACAGCTCAAAACGGTAGTCATCAAAGCACCGAGCGGTCTGACCATTCTTGAAGCCACGGCAACGATAACAAAGAACAGCGTCACGACCGAATGGAAAAACGGCAGCAAGAATGTTCTCACACTCAATGATGACGGCACTGTCACAATCGTTCCGACTGCGGCAGACGGCGATGTCACCATCGAGGTGAAATACGGCAGCCGTATGTATGTAAAGAGCAATGTCGCCGACGTTGTCACGGTCGATTCGACGAAGGCAGGTGCTGATTTTGCAAAACTCTGCGATCTTACAGCGGCCGAAAAGACCTTTGGCATAACGGTAAAGGACGGCTGGAAGCTCGACAGCGTATATTACGGAACGACCGAGAGCGCACAGAACACCGTGCTCACAGCACAGGGTTCGGATTATAAGATTTCACCAGTCACCTCCGATATTTATCTGCTGGTAAATGTTGTGCGTGACGACAGAGAACTCGGCGCAAGAATGGACGGCACGGGCGAAGCGAGCATCGTTTACGGCTCGGTAACCACACCGCTTACAGGCACGGCTCAGGTTATCGACGACGCCGTTCAGATCGAAAGCAAGGTAACATTTGAAATTGCGGCAGGTGCCGACACAAATATCCTTGATGTAAAGCTCAACGGAACATCGCTCGGCAGCGTGCGCGAATTCACAATGCCCGAAACCGACAGCGAGATAGTCGTTTACACCGAGCTTGTCAAGGTCGACAAGGCATCCATCAAGGCAGTGCTGACAGGCAGCGGCGAGGCCGAAGCGGCATACGGCAGCGATGTCATCACCCTCGATGCGACCGAAAAGATCGTTGCGGCCGACCTTGCAACGGGTATATATGAGGTAACATTCAGACCTGTCCCGGGCAGCAAGATCGAATCGGTCACACTGAACGGTACTGAACTTGGCCGCAAGAGCGGCGAGGAGAATGTATATCTCGTTCCCGTAGCGGGTGAGGACGTTCTCGTAACGGTCGAAACAAGCAAAATCGCGCAGCACAAGATCCTTGCAAAGGCAAATATCTCCGATACAGCATCGATTGACGGCACGAATCTGACAACCGATTACAGCGAAATCGTTTCGGTTTACGAAAACGAAGACGGATCGTTTGTCCTGACCTGCAATGATGCATACGAGATAACAAAGGTCAGGTGCGGCGACACACCCGATTCCCTCGTGCAGATAACTGCGCAGGACGGAAAATTCACAATAAGTGCCCTGACGGCTGACAAATATGTTGACGTCACGCTCGCAAAGAAGCCGATCATCACAATAAAACGCACCGGTGACGGCGTTGTTTACACAAACGGCGGCAGCGAGGATATCTCGGGCACAAGCTATACCGTTGCGGTCGGTTCCAACCACGATTTCTCCTTCATACCGTATGACGGATCGCAGCTCGTGAAGGTAACACTCACATTTGACGGCGAAGAGTCCATAACGGTATATGACAGCGCAAACGGAATCAACTCTTCGATCACCACAAGAGGTGCACTGAACACAGACGATAAGTTTGTGCATATGATCGCAAATCTCACGGAAGACTGCACGATCGAGGCTGTATTCACAAATCTGCCCGAGTACACGCTCCACGTCATAAAGAAGGGCGAGGGAGAGGGAACCTTCACATATGAGGGAACCTCCCATAAAGATTCCTTCGACGTGACCGTAAAGCACGGCAGCGCGCCCGAGCTTACCATAAAGGCAAAGGGCGGCTCGAAGATAGTCAGCGTAATGGTGGGCGACAGCGAGGAGACCGCGGTTAAGGTCGACTTTAGCGGCTCCGTTCTGACTCTGCCCGAGGTCACAAAGGATATCTATGTGATAGCGGAGTTTGAAAAGATACCGTCGGGCGGCGGACCTCAGACAGGCGACACCGTGATAGCGGGTACCGTCACAAATCTGTTTATAATCTCCGCGCTCGTCTGCGTATATTGCGTATTTCGCCGCAGAAAGAGTGAAGAAACAGCATAACCGCCCATAACGCAAAACAGCCTGCGCCGATGTCTTGAAAAAGATGTCGGTGCAGGCTATAATATTTTCAGCAGTCAGAATTTTCGGAGGGAAATTATGCTTTTTTTACTGTTTATGACCTTTTTCAAAATCGGTCTGTTCACATTCGGCGGCGGCTATGCGATGATCGCGCAGATAAAGGAAATTGTAGTCGAGAAGAATAAATGGCTGACCGAAGACGAACTGATGGAGATAATCGCGATTGCCGAATCGACTCCCGGTCCTATTGCGATAAATATGGCAACCTATGTCGGATACAAGAAAAAAGGCTTTTGGGGAAGTCTTATGGCGACACTCGGCGTTGTGCTGCCGTCGATGATAATTATTTATATCATCTCGCTTTTTCTCGACGCCTTTATGGAGAACAAATATGTTGCCTATGCCTTTGTTGGCATCAAATGTGCCGTCGCGTTCCTGATACTCAGGGCAGGTATCGGTATGTTTGAAAAATTGCAGAAGAAGACGGTCCCTATGCTCATTTTTTCTGCTGTGTTTGCGCTGATGATAGTTTTTGAACTGCTGTCGGTTTCGTTCAGTTCGATAGTGTTCATTGCGGCGGGCGGACTTATCGGAATATCGCTCAGCCTTCTTTGCAAAAAGGAGGAGACGGTATGATTTATCTTATTCTTTTCCTTGAGTTTTTCAAAATAGGACTCTTTACGATCGGCGGCGGATTTGCGATGATACCGCTGATAGAAGAAACCGTGGTTGCACACGGCTGGCTCACACAGGGTGAATTTTTCGATCTTGTCGGTGTGTGTGAATCGACTCCCGGTCCGATAGCGGTCAATATGGCGACCTATATCGGTTCGCAGCAGGGCGGTCTTTTCGGAAGCTGTGCGGCAACTCTCGGTGTTGTGCTTCCGTCCTTTCTGATAATCCTGCTTATCGCTTCGATAATGAAGAACCTGACAAATACCAAAGCGTTCAAGGGGTTTATGGAAGGAGTCAAACCTGTTGTAACGGCGCTGATTCTGGCAACAGGCGTGCTGTTTCTTGTCAAAGCTGTCGGCTTTGCAGGGATAGGCAAATTTGATTTTGACCCTGTCGCGGTTATTATCTTTGCGCTTGTCTGCGGCATTTATTTTGTCTATAAAGCAGTTGCGAAAAAGAAAATAAGCTCGGTGGCGCTGATAATAATTTCGGCAGCACTCGGAATCGGTGTGTCGATGATATTTGAAGTGACGGCATAAAAAAGAACCTGCACCGCAAGGTGCAGGTTCTTTTTTATATCTTCGTAAGTATGAATTTTGACTGACCGTTGACGGTAACCTTGCCCGAGCCTGCGGGGATAAAAGCGCTTTCGCCCTTTTTGAGCTCGATGTCGCAGTCGTCGGTATAGAATTTTGCCTCACCCTCAACCATGAGAATGTGAGCAAAGGATTCTTCCGTGACATCAAAATGGGTGGGCATATAGGTCTCCATCAGAGTGGCGGAGTAATATTTGCAGGAACCGAGCAGAGTTTCGGTGCGCGCATCAACATCGGTGGGTGCACTCATCGCTCCGGGAGGTATTGTCGGCGGAGTGGTGATGGTGACGTCGATAGCCTTGTTGATGTGAAGCTGGCGGCGGTTGCCCTCACTGTCCACCCTGTCGTAATCGTAAACGCGGTAGGTTGCATTTGAATTCTGCTGAACCTCGGCAACAAGGATACCTCTGCCGATGGCGTGGATAGTTCCGGCTTCGATATTGAAAACATCGCCCTTTTTCGGTCTGAAATGCTCGACCGATTCGAGTATGGTTCCGTCCTCGATGGCGCGTTTGAACTGCTCCTGATTGAGCTCCTCGCGGAAACCATATATTATCTCGGCGTCCTCGTCACAGTCGAGAACGTACCACAGCTCCTGCTTGCCCTGCTCGTTGTCGTTCGCAAGCGCGTACTCGTCATCGGGGTGCACCTGCAAAGACAGATTGTCGTGAGCATCGATGAGCTTTATCATAACGGGGAACATATTGAAATTCTTTGCGTGGGTTCCCATATATTCGGGGTGAACGGTGAGCACCTTGGGAAGGCTTTTTCCCTCGAATTCGCCGTTTGTGACCTTTGTGCGTCCGTCGGGATGGCAGGAGAGCATCCAGGCCTCTGCGGTACGCTCGTAGGGCGATTCGATGCCGAATTCATCGCGAAGGCGCGTTCCGCCCCAGATATAGTCCTTTGTCACGGGGGCAAGTTTCATTATATACATAGGAAAACCTCCCTGTTATTCAAAGAAACCGTTCTTTGCGCTGTTTTTGGGAAGGGTCTCATCAAGCTCTTCGATGAGCTTTCTCTGCTTTGAGTTGAGTCCCTTGGGAACGGTGACGGTGTAATGGATTATCTGGTCACCCTTGCCGCGTCCGTTGAGACGCTGGATTCCCTTGCCCTTCATTGTGTGATGATCGCCCGGCTGAGTACCGGGAGAAACCTTCACCTTCTGAGCACCGTCGAGGGTCATGACCTCAAGCTCGCAGCCGAGAGCCGCCTGAGCAAAGGTGAGGGGGACCTCACAGTGAACGTCATAACCGTCACGCTCGAAGAAATGGTGGGGGCGCACAACGATATCGACGTAAAGATCGCCCGAAGGACCGCCGTTCTGACCGCAGTTGCCCTCGCCCCTGACGGTTCTTGACATACCTTCGTCAACACCTGCGGGGAAATCGACCTTCTTTGTGCGCTGTATTCTGATAAGTCCCATGCCGTTGCACTTGGGACATTTATCCTCGATTATTTTACCCGTGCCCTTACACTGCTCGCAGGCGTGCTGAGTCTGGAAAACACCCAGCTGTGTGCGCTGCTGGACGCGGACGAAGCCGCTGCCGTTGCAGTGGGGACAGGTTTTTGGAGAGGTGCCGGGTTTTGCGCCCGAGCCGTGACAGTCGCTGCACTGTTCGATACGGCGGAACTTTATCTCCTTCTCGCAGCCCTTTGCGGCCTCCTCGAAGGAAAGAATGATCGACTGTCTTATATCGTTTCCGCGAACGGGAGCGTTTGCTCTCGCACGGGAAGCGCCGCCGCCCGCTCCTCCGAAACCGAAGAAGCTGCCGAGCAGGTCGCTCAGGTCAAAGCCGTCAAAACCGCCGAAGCCGCCCGCTCCGCCTGCGCCGAAGTTGGGGTCGACGCCCGCGTGACCGAACTGGTCGTAGCGCGCACGCTTTTCCTTGTCGGAAAGCACTTCGTATGCCTCGTTGACCTCTTTGAACTTAGCTTCCGCACCTGCGTCGCCGGGGTGCAGGTCGGGGTGGTATTTTTTTGCCGACTGGCGATATGCCTTTTTTATTTCATCATCGCTTGCGCCCTTTTCAACACCGAGCACAGCATAATAATCTCGCTTTTCAGCCAAAGCTGTTCCTCCTCGAAAAGGACGACAGACGCGGTCGCCCGAGCCTGCCGTCCCGAATCCGGTCTATATATTGAACTGATTTCCCCTTAGTTTACATCAGCGTCGGGAATGTCGTAACCGCCGACATCCTGAGTTGCGTTGGGATCGCCTGCTGCACCGGGTGCGCCTGCGTCCTTGTAGAGGATCTCGCTGAGCTTGTAGACTTCCTGCTGGAGATCGTCGGTGCATCTCTTGACATCGCTGAGGCTGCCTGTATCCTTGACAGCGCGCAGAGCATCGATCTTGCTCTGGACAGCGCCCTTGGTGGAAGCGTCGCACTTGTCGCCGAGGTCCTCGAGGAGCTTCTCGGTCTGATAGATGACCTGATCTGCTGCGTTGCGTGCATCAACCTCTTCGCGGCGCTTTGCGTCCTCTGCTGCATACTTCTCAGCATCGCGGACAGCCTGCTCGATCTCGTCCTTGTTCATCGAGGTGGAGGAGGTGATGGTGATGTGCTGCTCTTTGCCTGTGCCCTTGTCTCTTGCGGAAACGGAAACGATACCGTTGGAGTCGATGTCGAAGGTGACCTCGATCTGCGGTGTGCCTCTTCTTGCCGGAGCGATTCCGTCGAGATGGAAGACGCCGAGGAGCTTATTGTCACGGGAGAATTCACGCTCACCCTGAAGAACCTTTACCTCAACGGAGGTCTGGCCGTCAGCAGCGGTGGTGAATACCTGGGATTTCTTTGTGGGGATGGTGGTGTTGCGCTCGATGATCTTTGTGCAGACCTCACCCATGGTCTCGATACCGAGGGAGAGAGGAGTGACGTCGAGGAGAACCATGCCCTGAACGTCGCCGCCGAGAACGCCGCCCTGGATAGCTGCGCCGAGAGCAACGCACTCATCGGGGTTGATGCCCTTGAAGGGCTCTTTGCCGGTGAAGTTCTTTACAGCCTCGATAACAGCGGGGATACGGCTGGAACCGCCGACCATAAGAACCTTCTCAATCTCGGAAACCTTGAGTCCGCTGTCTGCAAGAGCCTGACGGACGGGTCCCATTGTCTTCTCAACGAGGTCTGCTGTCAGCTCGTTGAACTTAGCTCTGGAGAGGGTGAGGTCGAGATGCTTCGGACCTGTTGCGTCTGCAGTGATGAAGGGGAGGTTGATCTGAGCGGTGGTGACACCGGAGAGCTCGCACTTTGCCTTCTCTGCTGCTTCCTTGAGTCTCTGCATAGCCATCTTGTCGCCTGAAAGATCGATGCCGTTGGAGCGCTTGAACTCTGCAACAATCCAGTCGATGATTCTCTGGTCGAAATCGTCGCCGCCGAGACGGTTGTTACCTGCTGTTGCAAGAACTTCCTGAACGCCGTCGCCCATATCGATGATGGAAACGTCGAAGGTACCGCCGCCGAGGTCGTAAACCATGACCTTCTGATCCTTCTCCTTGTCTATGCCGTAGGAGAGAGCAGCAGCTGTCGGCTCGTTGATGATTCTCTTTACGTCGAGACCTGCGATGCGGCCTGCGTCCTTGGTTGCCTGTCTCTGAGCGTCGGTGAAGTATGCGGGAACGGTGATGACAGCGCTGGTGACCTTCTCGCCGAGATAGCTCTCAGCGTCGGTCTTGAGCTTCTGAAGGATCATTGCGGAAATCTCCTGCGGAGTGTAGCTCTTGCCGTCGATGTCAACCTTGCGGGAAGTACCCATGTCTCTCTTGATGGAGCTGATGGTTCTCTCGGGGTTGGTGATAGCCTGACGCTTAGCGACCATACCGACCATTCTTTCGCCGTCCTTGGAGAAGCCGACTACGGAAGGAGTGGTTCTTGCGCCTTCGCTGTTAGCGATAACGGTTGCCTCGCCGCCTTCAATAACTGCGACGCAGGAGTTGGTAGTACCAAGATCGATACCGATGATTTTTGCCATAATTTTTGTTCCTCCTAAAAGTATATAGAATTATTATTAACTAAATTTATGTCAGTTTGCGGTCTGAACCATTGCAGGACGGATAACTTTGTCGCCCATCTTGTAGCCCTTCTGAAGAACGAGGGTGATCTGACCGCTTTCGAACTCGTCGCTGTCAACAGCGCTTACTGCGTGATGGAAGTTGGGGTCGAAATCCTCGCCGACCTCGCCGTATGCGGTGACGTTGAGCTTCTCAAAGATAGCCATTGTCTGGGTCATAACCATCTCGACACCCTTGCGGAAGGTCTCGACGTCGGTGCTCTCGGCGGAGAGTGCGCGGTCGAGATTGTCAAGAACGGGAAGAAGCTCTGCGAGGCAGTCGCACTTTATCTCGTCTGCAAGAGCAGCCTTCTCTCTCTGTGAACGCTTGCGGAAATTGTCATACTCCGCTGCAAGTCTGAGATAGTTCTCCTTTTGAGCGTTGAGCTCCTCCTCAAGGGGATTTACCTCGGGTGCAGCCTCCTCGACGACCTCCTCAGCAGCCTCCTCAACGGTCTCCTCGACGGTTTCCTCGATGATGGGCTCTTCCTGTTCGGGTGCATTCTTTTTCTTAAACATCTTCTTTGCTCCTTTCGGTTTTGCTAATTCATATCGATCGCGCTCATAAGACGGCCGATGGCCGTTGCAAAATATTCGATGCGCGGTATTATGCCGGCGTAATTCATTCTCGTCGGACCGATGACTCCGACCCAGCCGGCCGATTGTTCGCTTCCTCTGTAGCGTGCTGTGATAATGCTTGCATTTGCAAGCTCGCTGTACATAAGCTCGTGCCCGATGGCAACGCTCATTGTGCCCCTGTTTGAAGAAAGCAGCTTTGAAAGCCTGTTTCTGTCGGAGAGGAATGAGAGGACATCCCTTGCAGCGCTTGCGCTCAGATCGGATTTATCGAGCAGATGAGCCGTGCCGCTCAGAACCACCTGAGCCGATGTGCCCTCTGCGGCGGCCTCTCTGACTGCGCCGAGCAAAGGCTCGAACGAGTTGCTCAGATGACCGAGCCGCTGCTTTATCGAGGCGATAAGACGGCGGTCGATGTCGGCTGCACGTTTTGAGCACAGATGCTCCTTCATGACGCTTTTTAGTGTCTGGAGCATACCGTCGGAAAGCTCGACATCAAGACGGCATATGCGTGATTTGAGGACAGACGGCGCAAACATCATTATAAGCAGACAGGTGTGCGCTCCCACAGCCATCAGCTCAAGGTTGACAAGCCGTGTATCGTCGCTCGCGGGTGCGGTCGTGACCGCCGTGAGCCCCGTCATGTCGGAGAGCATACGCGATGCATCCTCTAAAAATGAGAGGGGATCCATGCTGTAGCCCGAGAGCTGCATATCGATGTCGCGCATTATCTCCTGCGGAAGAGAACGCCGTCCCATAAGATGATCGACATAAAGTCTGTAACCTCTCTGGGTCGGGGTGCGTCCCGCTGATGCGTGCTGCTGCTCGAGATAACCTGCTTCGGTCAGGGATGCCATATCGTTTCGGATCGTGGCACTAGATACGGTATTGTACAGCGCATTGGCGAGGGTTTTGCTGCCGACGGGCTCGCCCGTTTCGACGTAGCTTTCGATTATGGCAGCAAGAACCAGCAGGCGGCGCTGTTTTGGCTCTACCATTGTTGTTCAATGCTTCCCGACGGAAACATTGCCCCCTTTCCCTTGTTTTATCTCTTTGGTTCGAATTAGCACTCTAAAGCCTCGAGTGCTAATTGACAATATCAATATATAACTAAAAGCGTGTATTGTCAAGATTTGGTTTGTAAACAATCTGTTAAACAATGAGATTTAGCCGTTATTGGGATATTTTTCGTTGCCAATGGACGAATGCAATGATATAATAGATTAAATATTGAGACATGGAAGGAAGTATATCTAAATGTCCGCAAGCAATAAAAAAGAAGGTATTTTCTCAAAGATGAGTGATAAGACGCTGAACATCATCGTCATCGCATCGATAGCTGTTGTTATTCTTGCGACGGTGGCGTGCGTTCTGTTCCAGAACGGGTTCTTCGGCGCATCGGCTTCGGGAAGCGCTTCGGGCGCTGCATCGGGCGACTCTGTACAGGTATCGGCGTCGGACGAGGAGACTGCGACAACAACAGGTCAGAACGTCATTGCTCTGCCCGTTGCAGACGGTGATTACACCTGCGCAGCGACAGGAAACGTCCTTTCGGTATCGAATACGGGCGCTTCGGGCTTTGCGTTTGTGCTGCGCCTTGCAAACGGTGCTTCCTTTGCGGAAACGGCAGCCTTTGACCCGTCATATGAGTACGCGGTCTATACCGAGGGTGCAACCAGTATCCGATTTACCTTGGGTACGGGAAGCGTCACGATCGGACTGAGCGGCACGGCTTCCGCACTCGGTCTTCCGGGCGAAAGCGTTCTTGACGGAACTTATGTCGCTTCCGCTCCGACAACCACCACCACAACAACCACAACGACTGCGGCAACCACTACAACCACCGCCGCCACAACTACAACAGGTGTGACGACAACTGCCGATTCGTCGGGTCCAAACACCGCGCTTGATGTCGGATTCAAGGACAGTGCCGCTACTCAGGCTACCCTCAAGACGCTGATGGGCTCCGACTATGACCTTATGAACAGCATCTTCTCGAGCGGCAGCGAGCAGATAAGCAAGAGCTATCCCGACGTCACATACGACAAGAACGGCGTCATGTGCAGAACCGACGTCGACCTCAACGCCGTGAAGTACGAGTATGTCACAAACAACGGCAGCGGTGAGAGAGTTCTTCTTCTCTGCACACAGTCGGGCAAGGTCTATGTCGGAATATGCGACGGCAGCGAGTTCCGCTATTATACAAACGACGACGCTTACAAGAGCTCCGCTCCCGAATGTATAGTCGGAACGGCAAACAGCCTTTCCATGAAGCTCAGCTACAAATAAACACAAATTATCATTGAAAGGAGCTGCGGCATATGAGCACATTCGGTTTGCTTGCAATAATTCTGTTCATGCTGCTGACAGGCGGAGCAGTTCTGATGTATTTCAACGATAATCAGGATCTTCTTATTTCGAAGCTGCTTGTCCTGCTGCTTGTTCTGCTTGTCGTGGCAGAAGGCGTTCTGGCGATCATCGAATTTCCGCTTTATGTGATAGACGGCATTATATTTATCAGTATGGGCGAAGAGTGGCTTGCTCACGTCATGATGATAATTTTTGCAATTATAATTGCCTTTATTCTGTTTTTTATCGTGCCGAAGATCAACTGGTCATCGCTTCTCACGGCATCTCCGCTCAAGCTTGTGGCTATAGGCGCGGTGCTTATATCTCTTCTCGCATACACCGAGCTTTTCAACGGAGCCTATTCCTTTGAGAATATGAAGGAATACAACGAAATGAAATCGGCATACTCGCAGTATGACGCGCATTTCTTCCCGACCAAGATACTCAAGACGAGCGAAGAGGACGACGGTCACTATTCGGTCTATCCGTTTGACGCGACCTGCGCTTCGGGCAAGCTTGATCTGGTTTACCGTGCGGAGATAGCCGTTATCAGCACAAAGAACGAGGAAGGAAATATCGTGGAGACCGAGATGTATTTCTATCCCTTTACATATAAAATGTATGAGGAAAGAGACCCCGTCGCCTTCTCCGACGCAACATATGACCCTCACGCCGAGGAGATTCCCGTGACATCGGCGACCGACCCGAAGCTCCCCGAGAATCAGAAGACATCGGCATCCGATGCACAGGGGGCTGCCTGATGGCAAGAGCTGTAATCTCGATGGGCTCAAATCTCGGAGACCGAGCCGAATCGCTCAAAAAGGCTGCTGCGGCGCTCGACCGTCTGCCGAAATGCAGGGTTGTACGCACATCGTCCTTTTATGAGACCGAACCTATAGGCGTGTCGGACGAGCAGCCCGATTATATAAACTGCGTGGCGGAAATCGAAACAGAGCTTTCGCCTCATGCGCTTCTCGGCGCCTGCCTCGGGATAGAGGCGGCGCTCGGACGCGAGCGGATATACGATAAATGTCCGAGAGTTATCGATCTCGACGTCATCCTTTACGAGGGATATACCGAACTCGGCGAGGAGCTGACCGTACCGCATTATGCGATGCGAGAGCGTGCCTTTGTGCTGCTTCCGCTGTCGGAGCTTTACCCTGACCTTTCGGTGTACGGCAACGACTATCTGGAGGACCTCGAAAAGCTTGGCGATCAGAGACTGAGAAAAGCTGATATATAAAAGGAAAGGCGTTAAGCGGCTTTGCCGCTTAACGCCTTTATAAATTTTGTTTTAGCCGTTGTAGCTCAGACCGTAGCCTGTTTCGAAGAGAAGCTTTGCATCGTCCTTGCCGATGTCGTTGACACTCTTGTACCAGGGCATCGGGAGCTTGCCGGAGAAATCATTTTCGCCGAAGAGGACGGAAGCAACACCGTCACCCTCGCTGCCGGGCAGATAGCACATTACTGCTGCGTCCCAGTCGCCGAGATACTTGTCGATCATGACCTGACGGCCTGCGACGATGAGAGCGATGGTCGGCTTGCCCGATTTCTTTGCGAGCTCGATAGCCTCTTTGTTGCCATTGAGAGCGTGAGAGCCTGTGAGGGAGATGTCCTCACTGTCGCCTTCCCACTCTGCGTAGGGACGCTCGCCGACAGCGATGAGAACCACATCGGCGTCGCCGATCTTGCTCTCGTCGGTGATGAAGGTAACGCCGTATTCGGAAGCGTACTCGTTGAGACCGTCAAGGATAGTGGTGCCGGGAGTTGCAAGAGCGCCTGCCTCTGCGTCAAGCTGACCCTGCCAGGAAGCAGTCCAGCCGCCGCACTGTGCGCCCATATCGTCAAGAGCGGGACCTGTGACAAATACTGTTACGTCCTTGAGGGGGAGAACTGCGCCGTCGTTCTTGAGAAGAACGAGAGACTTCGAAACGAGCTGCTTTGCAAGATCGCGGTACTCGTCAGAGCCGAGCTCGGTTATATCGAGTTCAACCTTCTCCTGAAGGGGATCGTCAAAGAGACCCATCTCGAACTTTACTCTGAGGATTCGTGTGACAGCGTCATCGATGCGCTCCTCGGAGATGTCGCCGTTCTCAACAGCCTTGACGATGATGTTGATGGTGCTCGAATACTGTGACGGCTCCATGAGCATATCGATGCCTGCGTTGATGGTGTTGATGACCTGCTCGTCAAAGGTTGAGCCGCTTACTTCGTGGGCAGCTTCCCAGTCGGTGATGATAAAGCCTTCAAATCCGAGCTCACCCTTGAGAACGTCGGTTATCCAGTACTTGTTCTCGTGCATATCAACGCCTTCGATGGAGCTGAAGGAGGGCATGACTACCATGACGCCTGCGTCGATGAGCGCCTTGTATGCGGGGAGCAGACGCTCGCGGATCTCGTCCTCTGTGAGGGTGGAATCGCCGCGGTCGAGGATAGTGCCGTTTGTGCCTGTGCCGTAGTTTGTGTTGCCGTCGCCGAGATAGTGCTTTGCGGTGGGCATTACACCCTCAGCAAGAAGACCTTCGGAGAATGCAACGGAAAGAGATGTTACGATCTCGGTCTCGGTCGAATAGCTTTCGTAGGTACGACCCCAGCGAGGATCGTCTGCAAGTGCCACGCAGGGAGCGAAATCAAGTCTCATACCTGCGATCTTCATCTCGTTTGCAACAGCCTCGCCCATAAGACGGGTGAGCTCGGGATCATTTGCAGCACCGATTCCGATGTTGTGGGGGAATATGACGGCGCCGTTGATCTTGTTGTTGCCGTGAACGGCGTCAATGCCGAATATGATGGGAATAGCGGCAGGGGACATGAGAGAGGATCTCTGATATCCGTTTATGAGGGATTTCCAGTCCTTTGCAGACCATGCGCTTTCGGCGATGGAGCCGCCGCCGCGAAGCACGGAACCGATGGGATAATACTGGAGGAAATCGTTTCTGACAGAATCGTCCTGACCCTGAACCATCTGAGCAGCCTTTTCCTTGAGGGTCATTTTGGCAAGCTGAGCCTCTATTCGCTCGTCGACGGTGAGCGAAGTGTCGAGAACAGCGTTGTACTCGGAAGGATCGGCGGGCTGAGTTGCGGGAGTCTCGGGTTTTGCGCAGGCGCAGAGTGAAAGAAGAAGCGCCAGTGCGAGCAGTGCTGACAAGATTCTTGTTTTCATGTGTGTTCCTTTCCCGGCAGTTTGCCGCATTGTTTTTTGTGGTGACCGAAACATAATTTTATTTCAGTATAGCTTTTCGGATAGGTATAGTATATAATAATTATGATATAAATGTCAATTTCACGGCATTCACAATAAAATCATAAACGAAAAAAGTGTGATAATATGAACATAAGAAGATCGAAAATGTCCGACCTCGGAGAGATGGAACGGATATATGCATACGCCCGCGGGCAGATGCGGCTCGGC
This sequence comes from Oscillospiraceae bacterium, assembly GCA_015065975.1. GTDB lineage: Bacteria > Bacillota > Clostridia > Oscillospirales > Acutalibacteraceae > SIG598. The sequence continues at coordinate 16,412 of SVPG01000012.1, forward strand.
GGCAATCCCAATCAGTGGAAAAACGACGGTCCGCCAAAGGAATCTGTTATAAAGGATATCGAAAACGGAAACAGCTACGTGATCGAAGAGGGCGGCAGGATATGCGGTGTGTTTTCCTTTATTATAGGCGACGACCCGACATACGCAGTCATCGAATCGGGCGGGTGGCTGAACGACGAGCCCTACGGCACGATACACAGAATAGCCTCCGACGGGACGTGTCGCGGCGTCTTTTCCCGCTGTCTCGATTTCTGCACACAGCTCATTGCAAATATAAGGATAGACACCCACGCCGACAACCGCATCATGCATCATCTGCTCAGAAAGCACGGCTTTGAGCGATGCGGAATAATATACATCGCCGACGGCAGCGAAAGAACAGCATACCAGAAGGTGCTCCGATAAACAGCAACCCCCGAAACGACCGTTTCGGGGGTTGTTTTCAGTCTTTGCAGTAAATTTCGATTGCACGCGATGCAAATTCGGCGGTGCCCTCACCGCCCGCAGCGTCAATGTTTTTCGTCATGCGCTCGTCACAGACATACATCTGACCGAGACCTCGGAAAATGGGGACGGTGCAGGTGTAATAATTATCGGTGATAAACTGCCTGAGAGCGCCGACCTCTGACTGAGCCTCGGCACAGTCGGGGGCGAGATGACGGAGTCCGCCTAAACGGGCGAATATATCCATAAGTCCGCTGGCTGCGTCCGAAAGTTCCTTTTCGTTCATGTTTTTTGACTCAAACTGACGGAAAGCTTCGGTGCTGCCCCATCGCTTTTTTGCTTCGTCCGTGTATTTTTCTATCTCTGTTTTGTCAAACGGTGAAAAATCCATGTTGTTCACTCCTGTTTCCTGTATTCGGCAGGCGAGGGATATGATGGAATCGAGCCTGTCACGGCGCATTTTAAGAAGCTCGATCTGCTGTCTGACAGCCTCTTCGGCGTCGAAATCGGGGCTGTCGATTATTCTTTTTATCTCCCTGAGAGGAAATTCCAGCTCGCGGAAAAACAGTATCGTGGAAAGCCGCGAAAGGGCTGCATCGTCATACAGCCTGTATCCCGCTTCGGTCACTGCCGTCGGTCGGAGCAGACCGATGGAATCGTAGTGATGGAGTGTGCGTACGCTCACACCCGTCCGTTTGCTGACCTCGTTTACCGTTAGCATAAAACGTCCTCCTTTTTGCCGCCTGAGCTCATTGTAAACTATGACGCAGCGTCAGAGTCAAGAGAAAATTTTTATTTTTCGATATCATAGGGCCAGTCGATGATGCCGCCGAACTCTCTGACGTTGGTGTATCCGAGGGCGGCAAGCTCGCGGGCAGCGTTTTTGCTCCTTCGTCCGCTTCGGCAGTAGACGAGAATGAGAGCGTTCTTGTCGGTCAGTATCTGCTCAGCTTTTGTTTTTATATCGTAATCGGGGATAAGCACAGCGCCCGGGATATGACCTTCGTTATATTCCTCCGGCGTACGCACGTCGAGAATTATGCAATCGCCGCTGTCCATGAGCTGCTTTGCCTTTTCCTGAGAAATGCTGACATAGCCCGCGGTTTGCTCCGACTGCGAGCAGGAGCACAGAAGCAGACAGAGCGCAAAAACGGGTGCAAAAATAAATCTTTTCATGTTTTCTCCTTTTTTAGCCGAGAAGCACGTCGGACACGAGCATAACGCAGAATCCGACCAGCAGAGCGTAGGTCGCGCCGCGCTCGCTTCCGTGCGCGTGGGTCTCGGGAATCATTTCGTCGCTTATTACATACAGCATTGTACCGCCTGCGAAAGCGAGGGCGAAGGGGAGAATGGCGGAGGCTATGCTGACGGCGAAATATCCGAGCAGCGTGCCGACCACCTCAACGAGTCCCGTCGCCAGAGCGCAGACAAAGGTCTTCTTTGCGCTGACACCCGCGGCGAGCATGGGCGCGATTATGACCATGCCTTCGGGAATGTTCTGCAGAGCGATACCGCCTGCGATCATGAGAGCCTGAGCGGTGTTTCCGCTTCCGAAACCGACGCCTGCGGCGATACCCTCGGGCAGATTGTGAATGGCGATCGCAGTGACAAAAAGAAGCACCTTGTTTATGTCCGCGTTTGTCGGGTGAGCCTCGCTGTCCACTCCGACAAGCTTGTGCATATGCGGAACGAGCTTGTCGATGAGGTTGAGGGCAAGTGCGCCGACAAATATGCCGCCTATCGTGATGATGAGACCGTAATCTCCGCCGTATTCCACCGACGGAAGGATAAGTCCGAGAACTGCGGCGGCGAGCATGACCCCCGCTGCGAACGAGAGCACGATGTCGCTGAATTTGTGCGAGATGCCCTTGAATATGAAACCTATAACCGAACCGATTATCGTTGCACCGCCCACTCCGAGAGCGGTCAGAAGTACCATTTCCATAACTGCCTCCGAAAATGTTATTTGTTGTCGGTCAGTGCGGCGAGCAGAGCCTCACAGCCGTCGCGGATGTCCCTGTATGCGATGTCGAACCTGTCGCTGTACCACGGGTCGGCAACGTCTCCGCCGCGGGAAGTGTAGTCCATCAGCTTGTGAATCTTTTTCTCGGGGTCGCTGCCGAGTATTTTCAGCATATTGAGGACGTTTCTGCTGTCCATCGCTATGAGAAGATCGTATTTGTCGTAATCGTCGCGGCGAAGCTGAACGGCGCGTTTTCCTTTGCAGGATATGCCGTGCTTTGCAAGCTCGTCCCTCGCGGGTGGATATACGGGATTGCCCACGTCGCCCCATATCTCCTCGGTGCTCGTGGCGCATGAGGCTACGACGAAGCTGTCCTCCAGCCCCGCATTTTTAATCATATCCTTGAAAATGAACTCCGCCATCGGACTGCGGCATATATTGCCGTGGCAGACAAAAAGTATCTTTGTCATAAAACACCCTCTCCTTTACAGGTTATTATACCACAAACGGCAGCGGATTGCACCTTGTTTTCGTCCCGAAAAACGAGAACCTAAACGGATGCGCTCGAATGTCGAATATAGAAAGTATAAAGGGCGAAAAAAGGTTGAAAACTAAAAATTTGTATGATATAATCCAAATATCAATATTTGAAAGGAGCATTTTTTATGGAAAAACTCTTTCGCTTAAAAGAAAACGGCACAAAGATCTCCACTGAAATTGTGGCAGGTCTGACGACGTTCTTTGCAATGTCGTACATCATCGTTGTAAACCCCGGCATTCTTTCTCAGGCAGGCATGGAATGGGGTGCAGTATTCCTTGCAACCATCATTTCGGCAATCGTCGGAACTCTTGTAATGGGTCTGGTTGCAAATGTTCCTTACGCACAGGCTCCCGGCATGGGACTCAACGCATTCTTCGTTTATACCGTCTGCTTCACACTGGGCTTCACCTGGCAGCAGGCACTTTCGATGGTCTTCATCTGCGGTCTTCTGAACATTCTGATCACCGTAACCAAGGTACGTAAGTACATTATCAAAGCTATCCCGCTCAGCCTCCAGCACGCTATCGGCGGCGGTATCGGTATCTTTGTTGCATACATAGGCTTCCTCAACGTAGGCATGGTCGATTTCAGTGCAGGCGTTCCCGCACTTCCCACACTCAACCAGCCCACCTTCTGGGTATTCCTTATCGGACTTGCCCTCGTTGTTACCCTTCTTGTTCTCAAGGTAAAGGGTGCTATCCTTATCGCAATCGCCATTACAACAGTCATCGGTATCCCCTTCGGCGTAACAAAGCTCGGCGATACCATCAGCTTCACCGAGGCTTGCTCACAGCTTCCCACAACCTTCCTTGCAATATTCAAGGAAGGCGGAATCACCAGCCTCTTCACAGACCTTTCGAAGCTTCCCCTTGTTCTCATAACCATCTTCTCCTTCAGCATCTCCGATACATTTGATACCATCGGTACATTTATCGGTACAGGCCGTCAGAGCGGCATCTTTTCCGCAGAGGACGAGAAGGCTATGGAGAGCAGCGCAGGCTTCAAGTCCAAGATGGACAAGGCTCTGTTTGCTGACGCAACCGCAACCTCCGTCGGCGCAATCTTCGGTACATCCAACACCACAACATTCGTTGAGAGTGCTGCAGGTATCGGTGCAGGCGGACGTACAGGTCTTACCTCTGTTGTTGTTGCTCTCTGCTTTGCAATTTCCGCATTCTTCGCAACATTCGTCAGTGCTGTTCCGTCGGCTGCAACAGCTCCCGCTCTCGTAGTCGTCGGTATCATGATGATGTCCTCCTTCAAGGATATTGACTGGGCTGACCTCGAAGAGGCAGTACCCGCATTCTTTGCAGGTATCTTCATGGCTCTCTGCTACAGCATTTCCTACGGTATCGCAGCAGGCTTCATCTTCTACGTTATCGTTAAGATCTGCAAGGGCAAGGCAAAGGAGATCCATCCGATTCTCTGGATCTGCACCGCACTGTTCATTCTGAACTTTGTCCTTCTGACATTTGTTTAAAGATAACCGGGTGCATAATATCCGATTAAATCAAAACAGACCCCGGCATTGCCGGGGTCTGTTTTTTCGTTATCCTCTCTTGGAGAAATCGGCCTCTATCTCTTCTTTCCAGTCGGAGCCGAGAGCAAAGCAGGCATCGCTGCATTCACAGTCGCGCACGGCGCTCACAGCCTGACTGAGCACGCGGTAGTTGAGCTCGGTGCCGGCGCTGTCGCACTTGTAGGTCACGGCGCGGTCGGCTCGGATACCGACGCTTTCGGCGACCTCGACTGCGTCCATATTCGCACCGAGGAAGAGAAACTCCCAGCCGTATTTTTCCTTCTGTCTGCCAATAAGCCTTTTTATGTCGTAATGGCTGTATCGGCTGCTGGAGTTTTCCATACCGTCGGTTGTTATTATGAACATGGTCTTCTGCGGTCTGTCCTCGTCTCTCGCGTACTTGTGGACGGTACCGATGTGGTGTATCGCCTCGCCGACAGCGTCGAGCAGGGCGGTCGAGCCGCGCACATAATAATCCTCGGCGGTCATCGGACTTATTTTGTCGAGACTGACTCGGTCGTGAATAACCTCCTGACAGTGGTCAAAAAGAACGGTCGAAACAAGGCATTCGCCCTCTTTTTCCTTCTGCTGATCGATGAGCGAATTGAATCCTCCGATGGTGTCCGCTTCAAGTCCGCGCATGGAACCGCTTCGGTCAAGGATAAATACGATCTCTGTAAGATTCTTTTTCATTTTCGTTACCTCCGTGATTTGTTTTTGCAACTGCATTGTACATCACGAAGACATGAAAAAAGTCGCCCGTCGGGCGACTTTTGTTATTCGCAGCAGAAATAGTGCTCTTCACCGCAGTCAAAGAGAATACAGTCGATCTTATACATGTCGTATATTCCCTGCTCGAAAATGTACTGCATGATTATGTCGAATCGGCTGCTCGGAGAAAGCGCAAAGCCAGCACTGCGGAGCAGCTCCTTTGTCTCGCCGAGGCTCAGGCGCAGAGAGATGGCAAATGCGAAAACGGTGTGTTTGCTCGGCTGATAATTGATGTTGCTCTTTATCTTGTGGAAGAGCTTTTTGTCCTTGCCCGCACCCTTGTAGACATCGACGTCGTCTCTGCCGCGCTCGTCAATGAGACGGAAAAGCCGCTGCTGGAACGTCTCGCCGATGTTGCTTATCATATCGTCGAGCGACATTTTGCTTTCGGCGGGAGGGAGTGCGACAGACTCGGCTGAAAAACGCTTGTTTTTGGGCCTTGAAACTATCGGCGCGTAATCAAAATCGGGTTCATATGCGGGCTCGGGCTCAGGTTCGGGCATGCTGTCGCATAAAAAATACGATGCGGTATATTCCTGCTCGTATTTTTCGATAACGTAATTTTCGTCTATGTATGCTTCGATATCGTCGAATATCCGACCCGACAGATGCACCGATTCGTCGTCAAAGACAACGAGATATACGTCCATTTCCTCCTTCATAAGGAAGGAATGAACGGCACCGAGAACGATCTCGAGCCCTTCCTCCTTCGGGTATCCGAAATTTCCCGTTGAAAGCAGAGGGAAGGCGATGCTTTCGCAGTTGTTCTCGAGTGCGAGCGCGAGGCATTTTTCATAGCACGCGCGAAGGGTCTCCGCCTCGCCAGAAGAGCCGTCGATGTAGCGGGGTGCGGCGGTGTGAATGATGTATTTTGCATCGAGGGCGAATGCGTCGGTTATCGCGGCGTCGCCGTATTCTATCACACCGATCTTTCTTCTCTGCTCAAGAAGCTCACGGCAGCCTGCTGCGGTATAGACGGCGCTGTCGGTGCCGCGCGCAAAAACAGGATCTCTGTTTGCGGGGTTGACGATCGCGTCAACGCTCATTTTTGTAATATCGTTTCTCACTATCCTGAAGGGCATTTTATCAGCTCCTTTTATTTTATGACCGACGACAGGAATTTTTCAACTTCGCGGCGATAGCTTTCGGGATCGACGATATAGCTCATTCCGTGAGCGGCATTCGGGACGGTAAGCAGAGCCTTCGGGGAAGCGCAGACATCATAAATCTCGCGGCTCATCTCGCAGGGCACGAACTGATCGGACTCGCCGTGTATTATAAGTACGGGGATGCGTGCCTTTCTGACCGAGTCGACAACGGTTGCCGAACGGGGATCAAACCGCCCGAGAGCAAGCGCGGAAAGCTGTATCAGCGGATAGATGAATCCCGGCTTCAAACCTATATCGCCGCACACCTTGCGGATGATTTTTTCGGGAGAAGAGTAGGGGCAGTCGGCTATGATGCCGACGACATTTTCGGGAAGATCAAGCTCGGATGCCATAAGAACGGTGGAAGCGCCCATCGAGACACCTGCAAGAATGATGGGAACATCACTGCCGAAGCGCTCGCAGGCGTATTTTATCCATTCGAGACAGTCAAACCTCTCTTTTACGCCGAAGGTTATCGTGCAGCCCTCGCTGTGCGCGTGGGCGCGCTGATCGACGAGAAGGACATTGTGACCACACTCGCGTGCGAGCTTTGCTCCGCCGCAGAAATCGCGCAGAGCGCTTCCGCGGTAGCCGTGAAACTGTATCTGAAGGGGAGCGCCGTCGCGCACGTGATAATATCTTGCGGCAAGCTTTTTGCCGTCGAAGGTTTTGATGAAAACCTGTTCGAAGTCGATGGCTTCAAGCTCGGTCATAAGCTCCGATATAACGGCTTTTGCGGAGCGGTACTGTTCGTCGTCGGGGAGAGTGAACGGTTCGAATTTTTTGCGCGGGGAAATGTAGAATGCTGTTTTGTAGGCATAAATTAAAGCGGCGATAAAAGCGGCGAAAACGACCGCGGCGATGATTGCAAATGTCATTTTTTGATCCCTCCGAAAGAGCCTAATTTATTCTATCCCACACAGCATAAAATGTCAATTCGATCAGAAAACCGAGGCGGCGGTTTTTACAAAAAAGCACAGTATAAGACCGATGACGGCGGGAACGATCGCGGAAAATACCGTCCAGAAAAAGGAACCCGTTTCCTTCTTTATTGTAATGAGGGTCGTGGCGCACGGCCAGTGCATGAGTGAGAAAAGCATCACGCACACGGCGGTGACCTCGGTCCAGCCGTTGGCGCAAAGAAGCTCCCGAAGGGACGAGAGGCTTTCGAAATCGACAAGAGTCCCCGAAGCACCGTAAGCCATTATGATTATCGGAAGGACGATCTCGTTTGCGGGCAGACCGAGAATGAAAGCGGTCAGTATAACCCCGTCCAGCCCGAAAAAGGAGGCAAACGGGTCGAGGGCGCAGGTTATGGCCGAGAGCACGGTCGTCTGACCGACGGTGATGTTGGCGAGCAGCCAGATTATGAGTCCTGCGGGTGCGGCGGTAATCAGTGCGCGTCCGAGAACGAACAGCGTGCGGTCGAATACGGAGCGCACGATTGTGCGCCCTATCTGAGGCATACGGTAGGGAGGAAGCTCGAGCGTGAACGACGAGGGCTGACCTTTGAGAAGGGTTTTGGAGAGAAGCTTTGACACCGCGAGAGTGACCGCAACGGAAAGCATTATGAGCCCTGCGAGGGTGAGAGCCGAGAGCAGACTGCTCTGAGCTGCAAAGAACATCGTGATGATGGCGATGAGTGTCGGGAAACGACCGTTGCAGGGGATGAAGCTGTTGGTTACGGTGGCTATAATTCGCTCTCTGGGCGAGTCGATTATGCGGCAGCCCGTGACGCCGACAGCGTTGCACCCCAGTCCCATGCACATCGTAAGAGCCTGTTTTCCGCAGGCGCTGCACTTTTTGAAACAGCGGTCGAGATTGAAAGCGATCCTCGGAAGATATCCGAAATCCTCGAGAAGCGTAAAGAGGGGGAAGAATATCGCCATCGGCGGAAGCATTACCGAAACAACTCGTGTTGTGACGCTGTAAACACCGTCGATGAGTATGCCGCGAAGCCACGCGGGGCAGTCGGCGAGCAGAGATGAAAGATATGCTCCCAGCCGTGAAAAGAGCGAGGCGAGCAGCTCGGAGGGGTAGTTTGCGCCCTCTATCGTCAGCCAGAAAACCAGTGCGACAAGGAGAAACATTATCGGAAAGGCAAACCATTTTCCCGTCACGACCGAGTCTATCCTTCGGTCGCGAAGGTCGCTTTCCTGCGTGCCTGCGACGCACAGCGAGCAGATCCGCTCCGCCTCGCAGGCAAGCTTTGCGGAGATTATGTCGGCGGCGTCAACGGCGCTGTCGCTGCAAAGCTCCATTCTCGAAAGAGCTTCGCACGCACGGCTGCGCAGGGTGTTCATATCGGCGCTGCCGATGCCGAGAGAATCGGCTATGGAATCGAGCATGGAGCGGTCACTGTCAAAAAGCCTGAGCGCGAGCCACCTTGCGTCGACCGAGGGGCAGACGGCTCGAATATCGGGAATGACGGCAGATACGGCGCTTTCGAGTGCACAGCCGTAATCGATGTGTTTCGGCTTGTTCTCGCTTTCGCAGACAGTCACCATCGTCGCCGAAAGCTGAGAAAGCCCCTCTTTTCGCCGTGCGTTGGCGGCTGTGACGGGTACCCCGAGCAGCTTCGACAGAAGCTCGCAGTTGACCGAGATGCCTCTTTTTTTCGCCTCGTCGACGAGATTGACGCATACGGCAGCCTTTCCCGTGACCTCGAGCGTCTGGAGCACCAGCACAAGATTTCGCTCGAGACAGGTTGCGTCGCATACTATAACAACGGCGTCGCGGTCGCCGAAGCATATGTAGTCCCTCGCGACCTCCTCCTCGGCCGACCGTGCGGTCAGTGAGTAGCAGCCGGGGACGTCGACCAGCTCTATATCGGCATCGGATACGCGAAAGCGTCCCCTTGCGCTCGAGACGGTCTTTCCCGCCCAGTTTCCCGTGTGCTGTTTCATTCCCGTGAGGGCGTTGAATACGGTGCTCTTGCCGACGTTCGGGTTTCCCGCAAGAGCTATTGTCAGATTGCGCATATATATTATCCTTTCCGCCGTCGGAGAGAATCCCCGACGGCTGTGACGGTTGTGATTACTTTTTTATTCTCACCTTTATGCTGCCTGCCTCCGAGCGGCGCAGTGCTATGACGCAGCCGCGGATTCTATATGCGACGGGGTCTCCGAGCGGGCTTACGTGAACGCATTTTACGCACGTGCCCTCGGTCAGCCCGAGGTCCATAAGCCGCTTGCGTCTGAACCTGTCGCAGGGAAGGGAGAGAATATATCCGTATTCACCCGGCATCAGTGAAGAAAGTCTTATGCAGGTCACGAAAAATCATCTCCTCGCTGTCTTGTGTCGGCGTTTGTTTTCAAGCCGCCTGCTACTATATTATGAAAAGCCGTGATATGCGGTTACGGATATGCCTCGAAAATATTTTCAAAAAAAAATAGCGGAAAGGTATTGACAAGGAAAGTTGTCATCGCTATAATAATGACAATGATTCTTGTCAATTTGCAAATGAAAGCTGTCATTAATTTTGAGAAAAATGAAAGGATGTAATGATTATGGGCATGACAAACAGACTTCGTGAGCTGAGGCTCAGGGAAGGTATGACACAGAAAGAAACGGGAGAGCGTTTTGGAATATCCAGAAATACAGTCAGCCGGATCGAGCGGGGTGAATATTCCCCGACGGTCAGTCTGGCGGTAAGAATGGCAAAGGGCTTTTCCGTTACGGTGGAAGAAATGTTCTGCTGTGAGAATAATTAGAAAGGAAGAGCAAAATGCCGCTTTACAACAGACTCAAGGAATACAGGGCGAAAATAAACGTCAATCAGCAGGAGATGGGACAGCTCGTCGGAGTTTCCCGTCAGACCATAAGCCAGATTGAGAGGGGAGACTACTCCCCGTCGGTATCGCTTGCGCTCAAGATAGCAAAGGTGTTCGAAGCAAGCGTAGAGGATATCTTCTCCTACGAAGAAGACTGAAAACATAAATTATAAAAGGGGTAATCAATAATGGAAAACAATAACATTCAGAAGATAAAGAACGAAAACAAGAAGGCAGGAAAAACCTTTATGATAATCTGCATCGTCGCGTTCATTGTCGGCGGTGTTGCAGGCGGAGTGCTGAACATGGCCGACAACACATTTGATTTCGGCTCGATCGCAAAGATGCTTCACGATATGCTGGCAGTCTGGGGACCGACAGCTATGACGGTACTCACAATAATCCTTTCGATCATCGGCTTCGCAAAGGTCGGTCAGGCAAGAAGAACCTTCAAAAAGTGGGACGGCGAGGACGAACAGGCCATCGCGAAGGCTGAAAAGCAGCTTGGGGTCGCCCTTCTTATGTCCACACTGATTAGTATAATCTCCTATTTCTTTGCTGCGGCAAGTTTTGCGGTAGGTTCATTCTGGATTGACGCGGTGCCCGTTATGATGAGAGATATAAACCTGGTTCTTTGGTTTGTCGGTTTTGTCGGATGCCTCGTACTTATTACCGTTCTTCAGAAAAAGGCTGTTGACCTTGCGAAGGAGATCAATCCCGAGAAAAACGGCAGCGTATACGATATGAAGTTCCAGAAGAAGTGGGAAGAGAGCTGTGACGAGGCAGAGAAGCTCAAGATATACAAGTCGGCATTCTCGGCATACAAGGCAACAAATTCCGCCTGCATTGTCGTATGGCTTGCACTGTTCTTTCTCAATATGCTTTTCGAGACGGGCGTTATGCCGCTTGTGGTCGTATGCGTACTGTGGGCAGTTCTTCAGATTGCCTATTATATCGAATCTGTAAAGGAATAATTCTTGAAAGGGAGTATATGTTATGAGAATAGAAGATTTTGCACAGAAGGTTTTTGACAGCCACCCGACAAGATTCACACGTAAGGAAAAGAATGCTTTTTTTGAAAGCACAAAGGAATATCTCAAGGCCAACGGATATGAGGACAAGGATATTCAGGTAACAGAGCACAAGGATCTGGTAAAAAGCCGCAACCTCGTCGTCGGCAATCCTGCCGCACCCTATGTTTTCACCGCGCATTACGACACCCCGGGCAAGACAGGCTGGCTTCTGGCTGCATCGAAGCTTTTTGGTCAGACGGGCGCAAATATCATTTTTATGCTGCTGGTTGTATTGCTTGGCTGCGCGGCGGGTTTTCTGTCCTACGGTGTGCTTGGCGAGCGTCTTCCCGGGATAGATCCGTATATGGTGAATGTAGCGGTATGGACTGTGTTTTTTGCGGTTATGATAATCACAATGTTCGTAAAGAACAAAAACAACCGCAACGACAACACGAGCGGCGTTCTGGGCGTGCTTTATCTCGCAGCTCTTGCACAGAAGGATCCCGAACTCAGAGACAAATGCTGTTTTGTCCTCTTTGACAACGAGGAGTGGGGTCTTTTGGGATCGCAGGGTTACGCAAAGTGGCTCAAAAAGAACAAGATTAACGCAGACGACAGCCGCGTCATCAACCTCGACTGCATCGGCTGCGGCGACATTCTTCTTGCCGCAAAGACTGCGGGCAAGAGCACGGTTTGTTCCGAGGTTGCCGCACTCGCGAGAGAGAATGGCATAAAGACCGTCGAGAAGACCAGCTCCATGATTTTTATGAGCGACCACGCAAATTTCAAGAATTCCGTTATGCTCAGCTATGTTGACCGCTCGGTTTTCGGTCCGCTGTACATTCCCAATATACACACCTCCAAGGATATCGAATGCGATATGGAAAAGGTAAAGAATCTCAGCGAGATGCTGTGCACTATCGCAGCAAAGTAAGCTTCAAAAAAACAGTTGAAAGATGAGCGCAAAGGTGATATTATATAAAGGATATGATAAAACTGAAAGGTTTGAAAAACTGATATGAAAAAATCCTTTGACGCTGCAAAAAACAGATTTCTCGGTCTTTTATCGGCAGACGGATATAAAATAGAATCGGAACACTGCGACGATACCGGCTGCTGGGCTGTTTATAAAAACGATAAGGACAAGCTCAAGCTGGAGCTCAATCCTTCCGAAAAAAGATTTTTCCTTTACAGAGGCGAGGCGGATACTCCCGACGATCAGCTCGCTCAGGATCAGAGCTATCTCTTCGATCTTGACGGCGGCGACGGCGAGCGTCAGGCTGAGAGTGCGGCTTATGAATTTGCCGATACTATCGCTTCTCCCAGACCTGTTGCAAAGCAGAATTCCTATCAGAGACAGAAGAGGGACAAGACAACGGACGAGAGCTCTGCGGCCTTCTTCATCAACCGTATCCCGTCCATAATGCCCGAGTGCCGCGAGCCTCTGCTCAAGCACAAGGCTCATTACGAGGTTCTGCTTCCCAACTTCTTCTGTGAAGAGGTCGTAAAACCCGCAATGCTCGAGATGCTCAGAAAGGGCGACGATCAGAAAAAGGCATCTGCATTCTTTGAACTGCTTTCCAATCAGTACAAGGGCGGCGACCTCAACGCAAAGAGCATTATAGTCCAGACCCTTCTCAACAGCATTACCGACGAGAGACAGATCGAGTATGCCGAGAGCAAGATGGACGAGGAGCTCAAAAAGGCATGGAAGGCAGGAAGAAAGTATATCGGCAAGGATATAAAGCCCGAAAAGAAGTCGGCTATGGAAAGACTTCAGCAGTATCAGGCTTCCACCCTCAACGACACACAGAGAAACGGAAGATAACCCTGTGAAAACGGGTTAAACTATTGCCGAGAAAGGATGATAGTTTATGACAGTAAAGCTCAATCCCGAGAACTTTGCTCAGCTCAGTTCTCCCGGCTCACTCCCGCTTGTAATCAAGTTTTTTGCAACGTGGTGCGGTCCGTGCAAAATGTTTGCACCGATCTATGAAAGCACCGCTCCGCTCGCAGAGGGCAAGGCTGTTTTTGCCGAGGCTGATATAGACCGGTTTCCCGAACTTGCAGAAAAATTCGGCGTCATGAGCGTGCCGACGGTCGTGCTTGTCAGAGACGGCGAGCCGATAAAAAAGCAGGTCGGAATGATGAGCGCAAATCAGCTTCTTGCTTTCATCGGGGAATAACAGAAAATTCAAATTTATAAAGAGATCGGACGAAAATCCGGTCTCTTTTTTTGACAGTGAAATTGCAGAAATTGTCGGTAATCATATTATTGTGAATAAGATGAGAATTTTGCGTGAATTAGCCGAAAAACGGATTGACAGGGAACAATTTGCAATTTATTATATAATCAATGTGAGAGAAATGTGTCGAAAGCTGTCGGACCGTTTTTCCCGCAAGGCAAAAAGAGAGGGAAGTACAAATGAAAACAGCAAAAATTATTGCATCTCTGATGCTTGCGATATGTATAATAGCCGTGCCGTCGGTGGTTTCAAAAAACGTTGCGGCGATAAATGCGTCACAGGTCTCGTCGGAAAATAAGCTTACGGCGAAGGTCGAGGCGGGGGCTTATGCCGCTCCGACGAAAACAGCCGCAAAATCCGCGACGATGACCGCAGGTGAAAGCTACGAATATATCTCGGTCTATACGGGCGGAGACGGCGTAAAGTGGTATCTTGTAACGGTCGGAAACGCCCGCGGCTGGGTCTGCTCCTCCGATGTTACCGTGAAGGGTGCGGCGGCAAGCGACAAGATGCTGACGGCGAAGAGCGCCGCAGGCGTTTACGCAAGTCCGACAAAATCCTCCGCAAAGTCCGCGTCGATGGTTTCGGGCGAGAGCTATGAATACACCTCGGTCTACACAGGCGGTGACGGTGTCAAATGGTATCTTGTTGCCGTGCCCGGAGCGAGAGGCTGGGTTTGCCAGTCTGATGTAACCGTCAGAGCATCATCGTCGGCTGAGACAACAAAGACAACCGCAAAGCCCACAGCAAAACCGACAACCACCGCGACGACAAAGCCTGCCGTTTCGGCGACAAAGAGCACGCTGACAGCAAAGAGCGCCGCAGGTGTATACGCAGGTCCGACGAAATCCGCGGCAAAGGCTGCGAGCATGACAGCAGGGCAGTCATATGAATACACCTCAGTCTATACAGGCGGCGACGGCGTAAAGTGGTATCTTGTCACGGTCGGAAACGCCCGCGGCTGGGTCTGTGCGTCTGACATCATAACCGAGCAGGAAAGCACACTTATCGCAAGAAGCGCAGAAGGTGTATACGCGAGCCCGACAAAGACTGCGGCAAAGATCACATCGATGAGCGCAGGTGCGTCCTATAAGTATACTTCCGATTATGTCGGCGGCGACAAGGTCAGATGGTATCTTGTGTCTGTCGGCGGCAAGAGGGGCTGGGTCTGTTCGACAGATGTCATAACCTACGACGAAAGCGTGTTTACGGCAAAGAGTGCGGCGGCAGTATATGCAAGCCCGACAAAATCTGCGGCGTCGGTTGCGACTATGACATCGGGCGCGGAATATCACTACTCCTCCTTCTATGTCGGCGGCGACAAGGTCAAATGGTATCTTGCTGAGGTCGGCGGAAAGAAGGGCTGGGTCTGCTCCTCCGACGTCAAGGCAAAGGGCGAGGTGTTCAGCGGCAAAGCGGCATATCTTACCTTTGACGACGGTCCTTCCGCAAATACGGCGAAAATACTTGACATTCTCGATCAGTACGGGGTCAAGGCGACCTTCTTTGTAATCTACCGTTCAGGATACGAGAATACTTACAAGCAGATCGTTTCGAGAGGTCACACCCTCGCACTTCACAGCTACAGCCACAATTACGACACGATCTACAAGAGCGAATCGGCATTCTATACCGATCTTGCGAAGCTGGAGTCATACCTTAAATCCACAACAGGCGAGAGCCCGAAGATACTCAGATTCCCCGGCGGCTCGAACAATACGGTCAGCAGACGCGGTGTTATGCCTGCGCTCAGAAGCTCGGTCAAGAGCCGCGGATATCTCTATTACGACTGGAACGTTGACAGCCGCGATGCTTCCGAATACCGCGCATCGGAATCCAAGATAATAAGCTCTGTCAGAAACGGTCTCGGCTCAAAATCGCAGGCGGTCATTCTCATGCATGACGCACCTGCAAAGACCACAACGGTCGATGCACTTCCCGAAATCATAACCCTGCTCAAACAGAAGGGATATACGATCCTCCCGATAACCGAATCCACACCCGAAGTGCATTTCAAATAAAGAAAAAAGAGCAGCTGATTTATATAAATCGGCTGCTCTTTTTTGAGAAAAGTTAAATTATGCAAATTGCTTGAAATCGCCGCGGCAGAGTATATAATCAAAATATAAGGAAGGAGATAATAATATGAAGATTTATGATATATCTCAGCCGGTTTTTGAGTGCGTTGTCTTTCCGGGCGACCCTGCACCCGAGAAGCAGGTTGTTATGAAGGTATCCGAAGGTGATGTATGCAATCTAAGCACATTTTCCATGTGCTCGCACAACGGAACTCACGTCGATTCGCCCTATCATTTTTTGGATGATGGAAAACGGCTCGAAGATATGCCGATCGATACATGGGTGGGATACGCTTATGTAACGGGTTTTGAGGGTGATATTACGGCCTGCGATGCCGAAGAGATAATGGAAAAAGCGGCAGCGGCAAGCTGCGAAGCCGCAAAGAGAATTTTAATCAGAGGAAAAGCTGTTGTGACTGCCGAGGCGGCAGAGGTGTTTGCACGTGCGCAGGTAAAACTCGTCGGCAACGAGTCACAGACCGTAGGTCCCGAGAATGCACCCGCTCAGGTGCACAGAATCCTGCTCGGAGCGAATGTCGGTCTGCTTGAAGGAATCAGACTGGGTGACGTGCCCGACGGCGTGTATATGCTCAACGCAGCGCCGATAAATCTCGGCGCGTCCGACGGCGCACCCTGCCGCGCGATACTTATGGAGATGTAACAGAGAAAAAGAGAGAACCAAAAGGTTCTCTTTTTTTTGTTGGAGCGGCATATTGTGCTTTTTCTTCAAGCTATCCTCTGATCCATATTGAAAACGACCCTCCACGCCCCATCCGAAAAATGCCATGTGGTCGTGATGTGAAATGTGCCCTCGAGGTCTTTGTTTTGCTCGTTTTCGACCTCCATTTTAAGGACATAGTGAACCTGAAAAGAGCGTTCATCTTCGTGCACCGTTTCAAAATTGTCTATGGTGTACGATTTGCAGTCAAACGATCGGATGATATCCGCATACTCTTTTCCCGAACATCTGAATCCGCCGCAAACCATAACTGCAGTCGGCGAAACGATTTTCAGGAATTCTTCGGAATCTCTGTTACGGGCGGCGTTCCACATACTGTTTTCGAGCTTCAATGCTTCTGTAAGATCCATGATAATCCCCCCTTGCGATAAATCTCTTATACCATAAAACCGCCGGGATTTCAACCGAGCGCAGCTTTTTGGCTGAGGATTTTCCTCGATATAGGGTTGTAACCCGTCCTGCTTTGGTGTAAAATGTCCGAGGAGATGATTTTATGGAAATTTTATGGATCGCACTCTGTATAGCGGTCTTTATTGCAGCGGCGGTTTTGGTGATTTCGTATATCTGTTTTCGCATGGCGTTTTATGTTCCCGACCGCGACAGCGAAGACTGCGAAGAGGTGAGCACCCCCAAAGGCGAGATTTATGACCCGTACAGAGAGCGCATGGAAAAGTGGACAAAAGAAACACGGGCGATGCCTCAGGAAGAGTTTTCGATAACCTCGTTCGACGGGCTCACACTTTTCGGAAAGTATTATGAATACAAAAAAGGCGCGCCCATTGAGCTTATGTTCCACGGATACAGAGGCAACCCCGAAAGCGATCTTTCGGGCGGCGTTCAGCGCTGCTTCAAGCTCGGGAGAAGCTCGTTTATCGTCGATCAGCGCTGTAGCCGAAAGAGCGGGGGAAATGTCATAACCTTCGGAATAAACGAGCACAGGGACTGCCTTTGCTGGATAGATTTCATGATAGAGCATTTCGGACCTGATGTTAAGATTATTCTGACGGGCATATCGATGGGTGCTTCCACAGTCCTTATGGCGGCGGGAAAGCCTCTGCCGAAAAACGTTATCGGCGTGCTTGCCGACTGCGGTTACAGCAGCCCGAAGGATATTATTAAAAAGGTAATCAGACAGATGGGACTGCCCGCATCTGTCGGATACTTCTTTGTAAAACTCGGTGCACGCATTTACGGTCACTTTGATCTTGAGGAGACCTCGCCCGAATCGGCGCTTAAAAACTGTACCGTGCCTGTTATATTTTTTCACGGTGAGGACGATGCTTTCGTGCCCTGTGATATGAGCAGGATAAATTATGAAGCCTGCAGCAGCAAAAAGAAGATAGTGACTGTCCCCGGGGCGGGGCACGGTCTTTCCTATCCTGTTGCGCCCGAGAAGTATCTCGGCTCGCTGAGAGAATTTTTCGGTGAAGAAGCCTCATATATGCAATAGCAAAAAAGCTTGTATTTTCCCGCAAGGAGTAGTATAATATCTTGCCGATGAAAAAGAGTAAATATTCAATTTGAAAGAAGGCGTATTTTATGACTCAGACAGCGAGCATTTTTTTGAGTCTCTCCATAGCTTTGCTTTCCGGACTTCTCTTATCGAGACTTGCAAAGAAAGTTAAGCTCCCCGCAGTTACGGCATATCTTGTCGCAGGTGTCCTTATCGGACCGTTCGTTCTCGGCTCTCTTGATATCCCGGGAATCGGCATCACGGCAAGCCAGATCGAAGGATTTGGTCTGATTTCGGATATGGCGCTTGGATTTATCGCTTTTGCCATGGGTAACGAGTTCCGTCTTGCCCAGCTTAAAAAGATCGGAAAACAGGCGACCGTTATCGGCGTTTTTCAGGCTCTGTTCACAACCGTCATTGTTGACGTGGTGCTGATTGCGCTGCATTTTGCCATGCCCGACAAGCTGTCGCTGCCTGCAGCCATTGTTCTTGCAGCCGTTGCAACAGCCACAGCTCCCGCTGCGACGCTGATGGTTGTCAAGCAGTACAAGGCAAAGGGACCGGTTACCGACGTTCTGCTTCCCGTCGTTGCTCTTGACGATGCTGTCGGTCTTGTAGTGTTCGCGATTTCCTTCGGAGTTGCAAAATCCATCAGCACAGGCGCCGTTGACATTCTCTCGGTTATCCTGGAGCCGCTGCTTGAAGTTGTTCTTTCGCTCGGTCTCGGCTTTGTTATGGGACTGCTTTTCACTCTCTGCGAGAAGTATTTCCACTCCCGTTCAAAGAGAATGGCAGTGTCGGTTACTTTTGTTATGATGACCGTTGCCGTATCCTGTCTGAAGTTTGAGGTCGGCGGTATTCATATCGCGTTCTCGTCTTTGCTCGCCTGCATGATGCTCGGTACGGTGTTCTGCAATATGTGCGAGGTATCCGAGGAGCTGATGGACAGAGCGGACAGATGGACAACCCCGATTCTCATTCTCTTCTTTGTTATAAGCGGTGCAGAGCTTGAGCTTTCGGTATTTGCAGACTGGGCAGTTGTAGTTGTCGGTATTGTCTACATAATCGCACGTTCTGTCGGTAAATGCTTCGGCGCAAACATCAGCGCAAAAATGACGAAGTGCGACCCGAATATCATAAAATATCTCGGAATTACCCTGCTGCCTCAGGCGGGTGTTGCGCTCGGCATGGCGATCAAGGCGATCGAGCTTGGTCCCGACGGAGCAATCGTTCGCAACATAACATTGTTTGCGGTTCTGATTTACGAAATTGTCGGTCCGTACCTCACAAAGATCGCGCTCACAAAAGCAGGCGATATCAAGGAAGAAGGCCGCACAAACGCAAGAGAAGAACACCTTGCACAGAAAGTCCGCAATATGTAAAACGAATCGAAATAAAAAAGAACCACCGCGAGGTGGTTCTTTTTGCGTGTGATTGAAATGGACGTTCGGGGGTTATTGCTTTTTATTTATGAAGGCACTTGCTAGCATAGAACTGATTCCTATAATGAGATAACAGCCGCAATACAGCAGGAACGCAGGTTCGCCCAATTCAAAGAACAGCCATACGCCTGTCAGGAATAATCCTGCGGCGATGATGGGAAGTGCCCATAACTGTTTGATGTTCTTTCCTGCAAAGGCGCCGCACACCGCAGAAAACAGCGGATTGACAGCAAAGAACAATATAAAGCATATTGCCATTCCCGAACTGCCTGCAAATGTTACGATCAGCCAGGGAAGCCCCAACATTATTATCGTTGCAGACACAGTCCAGTAAATTAACTTTCTCATAAAATCCACTCCCTTGTTGAAATAAAATTTTGCCCGATTACGGCTTGTCTGCGAAAATCTGACGGGCAGGCAGTGAGTGAGAAATCAAAAAATGCCTTTATTGTATTTGATCATTGCATAAAAACTCAGAACCAATCCAACGATGAGACCGGCAATCATAACCGCGGTTCCGATTAAAATAAATATCTGATTTTCGGTATAAAGAGAAATAGCAGACAAGCCACTGAATATAATGACGGCACAGCCGATGATAATTGTTCCCAGTCCGACCATCTTCCCAAAAGGGATTCTGTCTTCTTCCGAAACGCGGCTTCTGTGGTAAGAGTGGATTGATGAAATGTTTCCGCGCATATTCGAGATGCCAAGACAGACACAGACAACGCCAACAAGAAAAGTTACAATAAAACCAGTCATAAAATCTCCTCCTCGATTATATAATCCGTGATTTATTCTGAAAACTCAGGGTTCAGTTTAAGAAATTTGCTGTTTGCGCGCAGCATCTGTTCGTAATAAGTGTCGTACAGCGGGCTTATCTTTCTCATTGCGGGAATAAAGATATCGTAATATCCGCTGCTTTCGCAAAAGCTTTTCATATATTCCATCAGACGAAATGCGGGTGAGTTTTTGAACTCTGCAGTCTGTCTCGTTTTACTGTATTCGGTTATGAACTCCTTGTTGTCGTTTACAAATGTCTCTATATCCTCAATGGCGCGATTCCTTTTCTCAAGGATACTGCCGATTATTTCTGCGCCTTCTTCGCCCGAATACAGTGACGACTGCTCGTCCAGAAATTCCCGAAGATCTTCGGGCAGCTCGATATCAGGCGCGTTGTCGAAGAATTCCGTGATTTGGTGAAACGCGGTCATCTGTTCATCTGTTTCGATTTCACCTGTAAGATATGCGGAAAAGTTTAGGCTTATAAATTCCCCGTAATAACCGGGAAACAGATCAAGCAATTTTTTTATAATAATCGTGTCCGCACCGATATTATCTATTTCAGACTCCAGATTTTCGACCGATTCTCCTGCCGCTATCCTTTTCAGCAGTTCCTGCTTTGCCTTTTCCTGTTCCAGTTCCAATGTCCTTTGATGCAAAATGCGGGAAATTTCCTCGGGGGTTTTGATTGTACGCTTTATATCACCGATGCTTAGCCCTAATCTGCGGTACAGGACGATTTGTTTTAATAATCGTGCATCGTTTTCTGAAAAATCCGCATATCCGTTTTCCATGATTTTTGGAACTATTAACCCTTGCTCAACATAATATCGTACAGCCTTTTTGGTTACGCCGCATTGCTTTGCAATTTCATTTATTAACATATTGGTCACCTCCGCTGTTATCATAAGCCGAGCCGTAAGGGAACAGTCAATAGATAAATAAAAAATATTTATAAACCGATTATAATGTCAAGTTTTGAAAATTTCAACAGGGTACAGAAATACTGCGAGGCTTTAGGACGACTGGATTCGAGACCGGCAGACGAACCGCTTTGCGGTTCATCTATGAAAATCTAACGGGAGAGTGCGGATAGGGGGAGAGAGCCTTACGGACGCGATTTTCGCGCTGTTATCTGCTTACCAACAGGACGAAATAAAAGCAAAGGAGCCCCAAAAGGGCTCCTTTGCTTTTGGTCCGCCCGACTGGATTCGAACCAGCGGCCTTCAGAGTCGGAGTCTGACGCGCTATCCAACTGCGCCACGGGCGGACGTGTAAAATACATTATATCATCTATATGATATCTTTTCAAATAGTTTTTATAATTTTTTAAGGACAGAAAAAGGGACTGCGTTTTACCGCAGTCCCTCGAGCTTTATCCGTTTAACGGTTTATGACAGAATGGCTGTGAATATAGAATTCTTCCTGACTCGGCTGCCACTTTTTCTCCTTCGGCGCAAAAAGCTTATCAAACTCCTCGACCGCTTCGGTGTCACCGCAGGGGTCTGACGCGCTGCTTCCGTGGTAGAACCATTTTCTGCCGTCAAGAGTATTCGGTACGAGTTCCTTGACGAGCAATGCGCACGGAAAGAAATCTCCCTCAAGGCAGACGTTGTATTTTGCGCAGCTCTTGAAACCGCGAGCTACATAATTGTCGGGGTTTCCGAAAATTACGATGGTATCATAACCGAGCTCGATCGCTTTTTCAAATGAGTGTTCGAGCAGTGCCTTGCCGTAGCCCTTTCGCTGATAATCGGGGTGTATGCAGACAGGACCGAATGACAGAATCGGTTTCTCATATCCCGTTTCGTCAACAAGCTTTGTTTTGCAGTACATGACATTTCCGATAATTTCGCCGTCCTTTTCCAGTACAAAGGCGAGTTCGGGAACAAAATCCTCGTGAGTGCGCATAACGTGAACAAAATAGTGTTCGTCGCAGCCGGGGAAGCTGAGGTTCCAGAATGATTCTCTTGTGAGGTTCTCGACGGTTCTGTAATCGGAAGTGTTTTCCAAACGGATAATATAGTCATTTTTATTCATTGTTTTTCCTCCTGAAAGTTGTTGACCGCAACACGGGGAGGTTTGTGTGTAAGATAGTATTCGCAAACCTTCCCGTTTACGCTGCTATCTCCTTTTTGGTGTAATGTTTCAAACAATACTCTCCTTGAAAATAATTTATAATTTCGCCAAAAGGCGTAATTATCAAGCCTTAATTAAAAAATTGGTCGATATCGTGCCCTGCGCCGACAACGTCCTCAAGCCCTATAAACAGCTTTTCGGCAACCTTAATCTCCTCCGAAGGAATTTCGGGAGCATCGGACGGTGTGTCGGGAACGCTGCTTATAACGTCCTGAGTGACAGAGACGATTTCGTCCTGCTCATCAACGGGGACGGGAGTCTCTTCCTCCTCCTGTGTGTCATCGACGGGAGCGTCTTGCGCCTCCTGCATGATATCGTCCGGGACCTCGGTATCTTCCTCTGTCGGCTGAGCAATTTCGCAGGAGTCATCGTCGTCGTCCGAATCGTCGTCAGAAACGATATCATCTACATCATACGTCTTCTCATCGCTGTTGTCAAGTTCTTCAGCTGTTTCAACAGCTTCCGCTTCCTGAGAAGCCTGCTCGACGGCGGTCATCACATCGCCCGAACAGTCGATTACCGTTGCCTTGACCTCATCTATCTGAGCCAGCACGGGTTCGTTTATTCCCGCGAGTGTTTCGTTGAGCATGTCAAGCTTTTCGAGTATGGGGGAGAAGTCGTACTGTACGGGAGCTTCCTCACGGCTCGGTGTTTCGGCGAGACGGTCGAGCTTTTCGGCAATGGCGGCGAGAAGCTCGGTGTGCTTTTCGTTTTCGGGAATTACGATCTTGTCGCCGTTTGCCTCTCTGTCGGCGGCAAGAGCCTTGACCGCTGCGGTAGCCTGCTGAATGGAAAGATTGCCGTCGTCCTGACGGGCAATGAGCTGCTGCATAAGGGTCGACTGCTGCTCGATGAATCTGCCCCTGTCCTTCTGGTCGGCAAGTATGCTCTGCAGAACGGGCACAGCCTGTGTGAGCGATTCGGTCTGCGACTTGAGGTCGGAGACCGCCTGAACCATCATTCTCGACTGGTTTTCCGAGATCATATATGCCTTTTCGGTGTTGTAAGCACAATAAAGCAGGTTTTCGAAGGTTTTGACACCGACCATAAACACGAAAAGAAGGATCACGCTCAGCAGCGCGCCTGCCGCCATTATAGCAACGGCAGTCCATACCATTTCGGGATTGTCGGTAAGGGTGAGCATATATATGCCGATACCGATGCCGCAAAGAGCGACGAGCACCGAGATGATTATGGATATGACCTTGAGCGCCTTGGCGTAATTTATACCGTAATTGCGCTCGGGAGTGCTTGTCATCTCAAAGTTGAGTCGTGTTGCGCCCTGCCTTGAAGAGGTGGGACGGAAGAAGGGGCGGGGAGGAGTCGGATCGACATTCAGCTCCTTTCCGCATATCGCGCAGTGGGTTTCACCGTTGGCGACGAGATTATCACAATACGGACAAGTTATCATAATGTAAGCCTCCGTGGAATTATGTAATATTATGTCGAATATATTCTACCACGTCAAACGCGTTATTTCAATCAGATTTATGTCTCATTTTGCAAACTTTCTTTTTTTATTCTGTAAACTTGCCACGATAGGTTATGTATGATATAATAATACCCGATTTTTACAATTTATAATTGAAAGGACGCATTTCAGAATGAAATTAGGAATCGTAGGTCTGCCCAACGTCGGCAAGAGTACGCTTTTCAATGCAATAACAAACGCAGGTGCGCAGTCGGCAAACTATCCCTTCTGCACGATTGAGCCCAACGTCGGCGTTGTCGATGTTCCCGACAAGAGACTCGACGCGCTCGCAGAGATCTATCACCCGGTAAAGATCACCCCCGCATCGATTGAGTTTGTCGATATCGCGGGACTTGTCCGCGGTGCAAGCAACGGTGAAGGACTGGGCAACAAGTTCCTCTCAAACATCCGAGAGGTCGATGCGGTTGTTCACGTTGTACGCTGCTTTGAGAGCGACGACATAATTCACGTTGAGGGTTCGGTCGATCCCCTGCGCGATATAGAAACAATCAACACAGAGCTTGCACTCTCCGATATCGAGGTGCTTGACAGACGTATCGACAAGACAAGAAAGCTGCTCAAGGCTGACAAGAAATATCAGGATGAGCTCGATTTCTTCCTCAGAGTCCGCGAGGCTCTCGACGAGGGCAAATCGGCAAGAACTGTCGAGAGAACCGACGACGAGGATAAGCTTCTTCAGTCGGCATCGCTGCTGACGGCAAAGAAGGTCATATATGCGGCAAACCTCGGCGAAGATGATTTTGCGGGCGATCTGGAGGCAAATGCACATCTCACTGCTGTGCGCGCTCTTGCAGCCGAAGAGGGCAGCGAGGTCGTTCCCATCTGCGCAGAGCTTGAGGCTCAGCTCGGAGAGATGGATCAGGAGGACAGAATGATGTTCCTTTCCGAGCTCGGACTTGAGGAATCGGGTCTCGACCGTCTCATCAGAGCGGGATACCATCTGCTCGGACTCATCAGCTTCCTGACAGCAGGACAGCCCGAGGTCAGAGCGTGGACCATCACCGAGGGAACAAAAGCTCCGCAGGCAGCCGGCAAGATCCATTCCGATATCGAGCGCGGCTTCATCAGAGCGGAGGTAATCGCCTACGATGAGCTGACACAGTACGGAACTCTTGCAGCGGCAAAGGAAAAGGGCAAAATCCGCTCCGAAGGCAAGGAATATGTTATGCAGGACGGAGACGTTGTTCACTTCCTGTTCAATGTATAATATGAATGAGATTACAATAGAAAAGTTAAAATCGGACAATGCGAAAATAATCGTCGATTGGTGCAAGGATCGTGACGAAGATTTTCTCAGACAGTGGGCAGGTGCAGGATACAGCTACCCTCTGACTGCCGAGCAGATTTGCGGCAGACTGGCTGAGGGAGCTCAGATATTTGAGGCGCATCGCGGCGGTGAGATGGTCGGCACGATAGAGATCATCGAAATCGACGAGCAGAATAATTCGGCGCTTGTGGGCAGATTTGTCCTCGACCAGACGGTTACGGGCAAAGGTATCGGCGCAGAAGTGATGACGGCTTTTCTGCAGTATTGCAAAGAAAAGCTCGGACTCTCTCAGGTGACGTTATTCGTATTCGATTTTAATATCGGTGCACATAAATGCTATCAGAAATGCGGTTTTTGCGAGATAGGACGCGTTGAAAGACCGAACGGCTGGATAGCGATAAACATGAAAAAAACGCTGTAATAAAAACTCCCGATTCGAGATTACTCGAATCGGGAGTTTTATCGTGCTTTTAATCTTTATAGGTGTTTTCTTCGAACCAGTCATATATCCACTGAATATGGATATCGAAGACGTCAAGACCCGATCTTGTCAGCCAGATCGAGCGGCTGTAATCGTCATACATATCGATAACATACCACTTTCCGTCTATTTCGACACAGATCGCCTGGCAATCTGTCGATTCGTCTTCTCTGTCGATCGAATATTTGATATCGATGCTGTATACGATCAGCGAAGCGTTGGTGATCTCGCCTTTTACGCCGAAGCTTTCGGCAAGACGGTCAGCAAGCTGCGCCGTCTCTTTATCGGTGGCGTTATACTGCTCCAGAATCTTTCCCTCGATGTCGTATTCGTCATCTTTGAGAACACGAAGACGGTCGGATTTTTCGCAAAACGGCTTGAGCTTCCTGTCGGTTTTTTCCTTAGCTTCTGTTTCTGTGGATTCACGTGCGCACAGGGAGTCTATGATATAGTCGTAGTATCCCGGAGGAAGAAGAGACTTCATGTCCTGCGTGCTGCCGCTGCTGTGTATTTCAATAAGACGGCGGCAGGCGTCTGCCGCGCCTTCGGACGCTGCCGAATCGTCACAGCCGACAAGCATAAGCGCCGCCATTGCGATGCAGAGAATTATTGAAGCGGCTCTTTTTGCGCCGCCGATAATTTTATCAAAAGTTGATGTGTACTTTGTTGACATAGTTTTTTACCTCCCTTTAATAACTGCATTTTATCATATTGTATTCACTGTGACAAGTTTTTTCAAAAACAAAACCAGAAAATGCTATTTTTCTCGCTCGTGCGGCATATTATTTACCAAGTAACAGTGAAAGGATATGATCGTTTGGCGCAATATTCACCAAATACGGGCGGCAGCCTGCAGGAGATGATCGACCGTTACAGCCGCGAGCTGATGCAGTTTCGCGAAAAAACGGAGGAGATTGAACGCAATCCGCAGCCGCAGGAGCTTGCACAGCTGAGAGAAGAGCTCGAGCGGCTGGAGAGAGAGCTTGAACGGATAAGGCAGAACGCGGAAGGTCAGCCGCAGGTGGGCGGTATTTCGGATATGTCGGACGCTGCGCCGCCCGTTTCAACCAATGGTACGGCACAGCTGAAGGTGGTGGTATACGCCGCAGACGAAGCTATACCGATTCAGGGGGCAAATGTAATCATAACATCTGTCGGCGGAGATGAGATATATAAAACGGCAGTCACCGACGAAAACGGGCAGACTCCCGAGATAGAGCTGCCTGCGGTGGAGGTATCGGGTAGCAATCAGCAGAACAATCCCGATTCATATACCGAATACAGAGTGAGCATAAGCGCAGACGGATATATTCCGCAGGAGCGCATCGCAAGCCTTGTCGCAACGACCTCGGCGACGCTGCCCGTTGCGATGACTCCGCGTCAGGTGTTTTCGGGAAGGGAGATGATGTAGCATGCCGATAGGAGGAGAACCGTATATTCCCGAGTATATAACAGTTCATCTCGGTACACCCGCGTCGAATGCCCCGAATGTGACGGTATCCTTTGCCGATTATATTAAAAACGTGGCATCGAGCGAGATATATCCGACCTGGCCCGAGGACGCGATCAGGGCAAATGTCTATGCACAGACCAGCTTTGCGCTCAACCGAATCTATAATGAATGGTACAGAAGCATGGGCTATGATTTTGATATAACCAATTCGACCGCTTTTGACCAGTCCTTTGTCAACGGAAGGGATATTTTCGACAACATAAGCCGCATAGTTGACGACCAGTTCAACAGCTATGTGCGGCGTCAGGGCAATATCGAGCCGCTTTTTACGGCTTACTGCGACGGGGTGCAGGTGAGCTGCGCGGGGCTGAGCCAGACGGGAACGGTCACTCTCGCAAACCGCGGTCTGTCGCCCTTTCAGATACTTCAGTACTACTACGGCAACGATATCGGTATAGTCGAAAATGCGCCCGTGCGAATCCCTGCGCCCAGCTATCCCGGCAGACCGCTCAGCGTCGGGGATTCGGGCAATGAGGTTCAGGGAATGCAGGCGCGTCTCAACAGAATATCGCGAAGCTACCCCGCCATACCGAGAATAGACCCCGTCAACGGTGTCTTCAATCAGCAGACACAGGACGCTGTCAGAAAGTTCCAGCAGATTTTCGGACTGACCCCCGACGGGATAGTGGGCAACGCAACGTGGAACAGGATAAATTATATATATGTAAGCGTCAAAAGGCTTGCCGAGCTGACGTCGGAGGGGCTTGCACAGTCGGAAATCCTCCAGCAGTACCCGGGTGTCATACGACCGGGCGACAGAAACAGCGCGGTGATGTCGATACAGTATTATCTCTCCATACTCGCAAGATTTTACAACGAGATACCGCCTGTCGAGATGGACGGAATATTCGGCAGCGCGACGGAAAGCGCTGTCAGAGCCTTTCAGAGACTTTACGGTCTGCCGGAGGACGGCATAGTCGGACGGCAGACGTGGCAGGCGCTCGACAGAGCGTATACAGATGTAATAGATTCGGTCGGACTTCTTGAAGGAGGGGTCGTGCCCTATCCGGGTGAGGTGCTTGCGCGCGGGTCGAGGGGAGAAAACGTGCGTCAGCTCCAGGAGTTTCTCAGCTATATTTCAAGCAGTACAGGATCGATACCGAATGTTGCGGTTGACGGCGTTTTCGGCCCCGCAACCGAAAATTCGGTCAGAACCTTCCAGCGGATTTTCGGTCTTGCCGAGACGGGAGTGGTCGGCGCTGCGACGTGGAATGCGATAGCGTCGGAATATGCCGCTCTCAGACAGGGCGAAACGAGGGTCACGGGTCAGGCGCCTGGTGCCGATATCGGTATAGGTTGAAAGGAGAAGGGATATGAGTGATTTTGAATATAAAAGAGCCGTGAGGGAAATCCAGCAGTTTCTCCGCTACATCTCGCTGACCGAGCGGGGGATACCGTATCTGGTGGCGGACGGAGTTTTCGGCGTGCAGACCGAGGACGCGGTTAAGATATTCCAGAGGATATTCGAGCTGCCGATAACGGGCATCGTCAATACGGCGACGTGGGAGAGGATGCGGCAGGAGTATCTTGTCCGCAGAGCGATCGCAGACAGATAAAAAGAGTGTACACTGACCTGTCGGGATAATCCCGACAGGTCTTTTGCTGCAAAACGGCTACATATTTAGGCTTTTGTATAAAATTTTGTTAATCATTCAATTTACCTCTTGAAATCTTTTACATGGTGTTGTATACTTGTGTTAATCTGTTATGAAAGGAAGCTGAAGGTAAATGACTACAGGCGCTATCATAGGCATTGTTGCAGGAGTAATCGTCGTTCTTCTCATAATCTGGTTTGTCTCCACGATGAACGCTCTTATTCAGAAGAAGATGACAGTTGAAGAGGCATTTTCCGGCATGGACGTATATCTCAAGAAGAGATATGACCTCATTCCCAATCTCGTAAACACCGTCAAGGGCTATGCTGAACACGAGAGAGAGACTCTCGACAGCGTTATCTCCGCAAGAAACAACGCTGCTTCCGCAAACCGCGGCGACATCAACGCAGCAGTTGAGAGCGAGAAGACCCTCGATTCCGCTGTTTCCCGTCTCTTTGCTATCGCAGAGAACTATCCCAACCTCAAGGCTGACACACAGTTCCTCAACCTTCAGGGTGAGCTCCGCAGCGTAGAGAACGACATCGCTCAGTCGAGAAAGTATTACAACGGCGCTGTAAAGCAGTACAACGTAAAGGTTGCAATGTTCCCCTCCAGCATCGTTGCAGGAATGACCGGTCACAAGAAGGCAGCATTCTTCGAGGTATCCGACGATACTCAGAGAGAGAATGTCGAGGTCAAGTTCTGATAAATATTCAAATGATGTCAGGTTCAGCCTGCCGGCTTATTCTGCCGGCAGGCTGAATTAAAAAGTAACTCTTTGTTTCGCCTTGGAAAGACTATTAAAGGGGAGTGACTTCATAATATGAGCTTTAAGAAAAACAGGATAATAAAAATCGCCGTCGTGTTTGTGCTGGCGGTCATTGCGGCATCGCTCTTCTCGATGACAGCCTTTGCGGACGACGAGGACGAGGCTTATTATGTTGAAAATGCGGAAATAATCATGGAGGTCGCGTCGGATAAAAGCGTTGAAATTACCGAGCGATACGAGATTTATTTCAATGAGGAAAGCCACGGAATAATAAGAACCATTCCGACGCAGTCTCTGCATGAGTATTACACCATAACCGATGCACAGGTCATAAGCCATCCCTTCACGTACAATGACGGCGTGTTCAAGATAGGCAGGGAAGACAGAACGGTCATCGGCAGACAGGTCTATACGATATGCTACACCATCAATCTTTACGCCGACTCTTCCGATGATTTTGATTTCTTCTATCCCAACGTCATCGGACTTGAAAACGACCTCAGAATGGAATCGGTCGAGGCGAAGATAATATTCCCCGAGGACGCTCAGATACTCGATTACAATATTACGTCGGGTGAATACGGCTCTGTCGAAAACGAGTATGCAAGGGGTTCGGTCGACGGCAACGTTATAAAAATCCGTTCGACAAAGGAGCTTCCCGCATTCAACGGAATTTCGATCGAAGTAAGACTGGAAGAGGGCGTGTTTGCGGACGCACCCGTTCTCGAGCCGGATTTTGTTGTCGATGACCTCGCAGTAACGGTCACGACAGACGAACACGGAGTGATGTCCGTCACCGAAAAGTACAAGGGTACGATGCTGTCGGGCAGCGGATATTTCAACAGAACGATAACCGAAAATCTCGATGACGACCGAAACACCTGTTCGTGGTATGTCGAAAACCTCGAGATAGTGTGCGACAAGTATCCGAGTGCAGTCGATTGCGGTCAGCGCAGCGACGATGTATGGTATGCAACGGTGCGTCTGTCGGGCAAGAAGGACGAGACTGTCGAGTTTGCGATCACCTACGATGTCGTCACCGATTTTGTCGATGAGGATGCGGGTGTCCCGATAAATATTCCCTTTGATTATTACGAAAGCTCTGCGATCGTGCGCGTTGACGATGTCGATTTCAGACTTGAAACAAATGCGCTTGCAGACGGCGGACTCAACAGCTATATAAGAGATATGTACAAAATGGAGAGTCCGTTTGACGGAGAGCTGAAGGCTGACGGAGGTCAGCTCACGCTCAGAGACCCGCTCGGCGCGAGCGAGAGCTTCATTCTCTCTCTCAGCTATGAAGAGGACGCTTTTGTGAGAAAGGCACGCGTGTATGACTGGGTAATACCGCTCGTATCGGTGCTGATCCTTGCGGTAACGGCAGTGCTCTCCTGCATCAAGAAGGAAAAGCAGCTCGTGCCGACCATCGAGTTCTATCCTCCCGACGGTCTCAATCCCGCCGAGGTTGGATATATCATCGACAATGTGGTCAACAATGAGGATATAACCTCGCTTATTTTCTACTGGGCATCACACGGACATCTGACGATAGAGTTCTATGAAAAGAATAAGTTCAAACTCAATTTCGTGTCCGAGCTCGACGATATTCACCGCAGCTACGAAAAGGCCATGTTTGCATCTCTCTGGAGATACGGTCAGGACGGATATGTTCTCAGCAGTCAGCTTGAGGAGAAGTTCTACCCGGCGATCCATAAGGCAACGGCAGGCGTCAAGAAGATTTATTCAAGCAACCGTGCGCTGATCGACGAAAAGGCAAACTGGCAGTCGATCCTGTTCGGCGGCGCTGCGGCGATTGTTCCTGCGGTGCTCTATATTATAGCGTCGGCTGTATACAGATTCTCGTTCGAAACGAATCTCATTCTCAATATAGTCTCCGCAGCGGTGCTTATCGGCACGCTGATTCTTCTGCGGAAAAACCGCGAGAAGAAGTATATCGGCGGAAAAAGCAATGTCTGGCTCGGAATCCTTGCGGTTGTCCTTACAATCGTCGGTGTGGCTGCAAGCCTCGCTGTGGTCGGAGGAAACATCAATGCTTTCAGCTGGCTGATAACGGCAGTCTCTTCGGCAGCGGCAGTTCTTGTTTCTCCGAAGATCGTAAAGCGTACCGATGCCGGAACCTATCTCCTCGGCAGATGCATAGGCTTCAAGCAGTTCCTTGAAACCGCCGAGAGAGAGCGGCTCGAGATGCTCCTTGAGCAGACCCCCGATTATTACTACAATATACTTCCCTACGCTCAGGTTCTCGGCGTGTCCAAGATCTGGGAAGAGAAGTTCAAGGATCTCGTCGTACAGCCTCCCACATGGTACACAGGCTACAATTACGGCAACATCTATATGACACGTATGCTGCTCAGATCGATGAATTCGGTCTCGAGAACCATGTCTTCCGTGCCTGCGAACAGTTCGGGCGGCGGCAGAGGCGGTTTTGGCGGCGGATTCGGCGGCGGTGGCTTCTCCGGCGGCGGATTCGGCGGCGGCGGAATGAGCAGATGGTAAACTGAATAAAAAGAGCCGAAGCGCAGAGATATCTTTGGGCTTTCGGCTCTTTCCATTGCCTACAGAAGGTGTGATTTTATGAAACAGCAATGCTCCATGATATCGGCGCTCTATATACTCTCGATACTTGTGTTCGAGGTTTTTTACGTCGATAATGCCTATTTCAATATAATGGAAGCCAAGGCGATGATGCTAAGGATAATAACTGCGGCGTTCATCGTACTTTTCCTTGTTATGATACTCACCTTTGCATTCAGGGAGAACGCTGCAAAAAGCCTGAAAAAGAAAATTTCACAGCTTGACATTGTCGATTATGCGGTTATAATCTTTGCGGCGGTATCCGTTATCTCCTGCATCTTCTCCGACTATCCGTCGGAAGCGATGTCGGGCAGCAGAGGCTGGGGAGGCGGCGCGTGGATGTATGTCTGCCTTGCTCTTCTCTACTTTTTTGTGTCACGCTCGATAAAGGCGGGACGGGGATTCTTCCTCACGATGCTCGTGAGCGGCTCGGTGATTTTTCTGTGGTCGATACTCAATATGTGCTCGGTCGATCTTTTCGGTATGCATGAGGGCATTTACGGCGGCAAGAGTGCGGCGCTGTGTTATCTTTCGAGCATAGGAAACTCAAACAGTATGGCAGGGTATGCCTCGATGCTTACCGCTGCGGCGGGGGTGCTCTTTGTCGCGGCGGAGAAGAAAAGCTCGCGCATAGCTTACGGAGTGTTTCTTTTCCTCGGATATACCTGCTGTGTCGTGGCAAACTGCGACGGCGTGTATCTCGGTCTGGCGGCTGCTGCTTTCTGTATGACATTCTACGCGGTCGGCAGCATGAAGCGTATCCGTGCGCTCGTTATGGAAGGCGTTATTTTCAGTGCCGCCGTTTGCTTTGTGCGTCTGCTCAGGCTTGTTTCGACGAGAGAAAAGTTCGTCGATCTTACGGGCGTTTCGGCGTATATATGCGAGGGAAATCTGTTTGTTGTGATACTGTTAGTATTTTTGGCTGCGTATATTGCGATTAGTATAGTAAAATTGCCCGATTTTTCACGTTTTGCAAAATGGCTCCGAGTCGGTACTGCCGCGGTTTTTGTGATAGCGGCGGTCGGTGCGGCGCTCTGTGCGGCGCGTGATTTCGGCGACGAATGGGGCTCGTTCAGAGGTTACATATGGCGCAGGTCGGCGGAGATGTTTTCAGAGCTTGATATAAAAGGGAAGATATTCGGCGTCGGTCCCGACTGCTTCGGAATACTTTTTGCGAGCGACCCGAAGGCGACGCTCCCCGGAGCGATAGTTCTCAATGCGCACAACGAGTGGCTTCAGTATCTTATAACGACGGGAATTGTCGGTACGGCGGCGTATGCTTTCATGTGGGCGGCGCCCGCCTGTGATGCGCTCTTTATAAGAAAGAAGATGAGCGCACCGAGAGCGGCCGTGCTCGCGGCGGTGGCTGCATATGCGGCGCAGGCTGTTGTAAACAACCCTCAGCCGCTCTGTATGTCGGTGCTTTTCCTCTTCCTGTCGATGTACCGCGCGGGCGGCGAGCTCTTTGAAATGGACCGTTCGGTGCTCGATGTTTTCGGTCGCGAAACGGTCGGGACGGTGGAGAAATGAGGCTTTTTATCGCCATTCGTTTTTCGCGGGAGATCGAAAACGCCCTGATGGATGCGATAGAAAAAATGAAGTTGCAGGGGATCGGGGCAAACTTCACACGGCGCGAAAATCTTCATCTGACGCTCGCGTTTATAGGTGAGTCGGACCGTGCGGAAGATATAAAGAATATTATCGATTCCCTTGATGCGCACCGCTTTGAAATGACGGTGGAGGGCTCGGGCAGCTTCGGCGATCTTTACTGGGCGGGAATCGGTGAAAATACTGAGCTCGAAGGGCTTGCCCGTGACCTGTGCG
Source organism: Oscillospiraceae bacterium (assembly GCA_015065975.1). Lineage (GTDB taxonomy): Bacteria > Bacillota > Clostridia > Oscillospirales > Acutalibacteraceae > SIG598. The sequence goes on from SVPG01000012.1 coordinate 50,000, forward strand.
GCAGACTGAGAGCGGCGGGTTTTGATATCGAGAGGCATCGGTTCACACCGCATATCACTCTTGCCCGAAGGGTCGTCGGCAAAAAAAGACCCGAGATTACAATAGCACGGACGGCGATGACCGTCGGAAGAATATCCCTTATGAGGTCTGACAGGATTGACGGCAGACTGTGCTACCGAGAGGTGTACGGAAGGGATATCTGAGAAAAGAGGCAAAAAATGGTTCATCTTCTACTTGTAATAATCTATCTTGCGTTTATAAGCCTCGGGCTTCCCGACCCGATGCTCGGTGCGGCGTGGCCGCTTATGTACGGGGAGTTTTCCGTTCCCGTATCCTATGCCGGTATCGTGTCGATGACGATTGCTGTCGGAACGATAATCTCGAGCCTTATGAGCGATCGGCTTACAAAAAAGCTCGGAGCGGGACTTGTCACGGCCATCAGCGTTGCGATGACAGCGGCAGCGCTCTTCGGCTTTTCGGTCAGCACGTCGTTCTGGATGCTCTGTCTGTGGGCGATTCCGTACGGACTCGGGGCAGGAAGCGTCGACGCGGCGCTCAACAATTACGTCGCGCTGCATTATGCAAGCCGTCATATGAGCTGGCTTCACTGTATGTGGGGAGTCGGAACTATCATCGGACCGTACGTCGTAGGGTACGCTCTGACGGGTGGAAAGGGCTGGAGCGGCGGATATTTCTATGTTTTCCTGATGCAGGTGGTGCTGTCGGTAATACTTTTCCTCAGCGTTCCCATCTGGAAGAAAAACACCGCTCAGACCGAGGAAGCAAAAAAGAACGACAGGGCACTTTCGCTCAGGGAAATATTCGCGATTTCGGGAGCAAAAGAGGTTTTTGCGACATTCTTCTGCTACTGTGCGCTCGAGCAGACCGCCATGCTGTGGGCAAGCAGCTATATGGTGCTGCATCGCGGAATCTCGCCGCAGACCGCAGCGGGCTATGCGAGTGTGTTTTTTATCGGAATAACGCTCGGCAGAGCCATAAACGGATTTATGACGTACAAATTTTCCGACACTCAGATGATAAGAACGGGTCAGGCGATAATACTTGTCGGAATTGCGGCAATGCTGCTCCCGCTTGGCAATATCGTAACGCTTGCGGGACTTGTGCTTATCGGACTCGGCTGCGCGCCGATTTATCCGTGCATAATCCATTCCACGCCCGAGCATTTCGGCGCCGAGAGGTCGCAGGCGATAATAGGCGTCCAGATGGCAAGCGCATATGTCGGAATATGCCTCATGCCGCCTCTTTTCGGGCTTATCGCAAATCATATAACGGTGGCGCTGCTGCCGATATACCTTCTTGTGCTTCTCGTGCTGATGTGGCTTATGCACGAAAGATTACAGAAGAAAACAGCCGCATAAAGATAACCGCCTGTGACGGTACGTCACAGGCGGTTATTTTTATGCTGTTTTCCGATTCATCAACGAGAATATCGATGCGGTTATTAAACCTGAAATTACAATAATCAGAATGTCGATGGGCGCAAGAACAATTCCGGGAAGACTGCTGAATATGAAGCCTTTGCCGAAGGTGTAGAGATGTCCGTTGAGAAGAAACAGCTCTCCAATATACATAAGTAATGTCATTACAGAAGAGACGATTGCCGGAATACGGACGGAAATGAATTTCTGCTTCTCCAAAAGGAACGAGCCGACAAACACGCCGAAGGTTACACCGAAAAGAATGAAGAATACCGTCATGAGCACTGCCGACAAAACAGATACCCGTAGGTTTCCGTCCCTCCAGAAAGCCGTAAAGCAAGCAAGTATGCAAAGCCCGAGGAATGTGACGGAGCAGACAGCTTGCAGGATCAGAGGCTTGATGCGTGCGGTCTCACCTGTCAGAATCATTTGACCGAAGCCGTAAAGACAGTTGAGAATTGCAAGAATCAAAACAACGGAAATAATGTAAAAATGCAGCTTGAATGCGGGGTCATAATCCCCCATCAATATATCAACTGCGGTTTGCGTTTTGTGTTCGGTTGCGGTTTCTCCGCCCCAGCCTTCGGGAGGCATATAACACATATACATCTGCCAATCTTCAAGCTTTACAACAGTTTCGGCGTTTGACACAATAATCTTTCTTTCAAAGAGCAGTTCGAGCAAAAAGAACGTTCCTGTTGAAACGCAAGCACCGCCGACAAAAGCATATTTTTTAAGCAGCTTAAAACAAAGAGGTATCAGGAGTACACCGATTATAACCGCAATACTTATTGGCGTATAAGGGATTACGTATTTGGGGTAGTTTTCCTTTTGTACAGTTCCGTCAGCGATCATATCAGAGATTACTCTTATGCCCATCAGAAGAGGATAGAATGAGGCGGCAAAAACTCCGATGCAGCTAAGCAGATAATAAATACTGAATTTTTTGTTCTTCATTTTCGTTCTCCTTTCATCCTGCGTTTGTCATGAGTGCATGGAAAATTATTCCGATAAATACAATAAAAACAGCTGTCGAAAAAATGGTCAGCTTTTTATAAGACAGTATGTTTTCGATTCTTGCGCGTATTTTTGCTCCACCGAATGCGGAGGTGAATATGGTTCTGTCGGTTTTGCTCTCAAGTAATGCCAATGCGTATTCTCTTGCACGGTTGTTATCGTCCAGTTTTGCAAGAACACGTTCGTCGCAGGAAAGCTCAAGATCTGTCAGAAGCAGCTTCAAAAACAGCCAGCATAAAGGGTTGAACCAATGAACGGCGACGATTGCAAATGCAGAGAGACGCCACAGGTTATCAATGCTCTGTATGTGCATGGTTTCGTGCAGGACAACGAGCTCAACATCTCTGTTCTTGTATGAGGCGGGAAGGATGATTCTCGGTTTTACAATACCGTATACCGCAGGAGAAAAAGCTTTGTCAGAAAGATATATATTATCCCTCAGATGCATGGAATCCTTGATTTCATAAAATGCGGCAGAATATGCCACCGCCAGTATCAGAAGAATAATCAGGGCACCTACTAACCATACAACGGAAGCGATGTTGAATATATCTTCAAGAATATTTGTTTTATATGTTATCGGGAAATAGGTATCTGCAGCCATGACACTGTTCATCATGGAAAAAGACATATCATCGGTCGGCTGATACACAGTAACGAATTTTGTTGCTGTTTTGGATAACAATGACATCAGACTGTACGGACTGTTTAATCCTACGGGAAATACCATACGTGCAAAAGGTATCACCCAAAGGAACACAGAGAGTCTTCTCGGTATCTTTTTCACCGATCTCACAAGCGTGATAAGCGTACCGGTTAAAGCTGCCGTTATGCTCATATTGAATATCCAGTAAAATACTTCCTGAAGCATATTCCTCATCCTTTGTCAATCAGCTTGTGCAGCTCTTTGATTTCCTCCTCAGACAAAGGTTCGTCTTCGAGCAAGGCGGAAAACAATGCTTTGCGAGACCCTCCGAATACTTTTCTTACAAGAGAGGCTGCCTCAGCTTTTTGAATTTCGCTTTGTGAGACGAGAGGAGTGCAAATAAACCCCGGGTCGGTGCGACAAATAAAACCTTTCGCTTCGAGCTTTTTGATCACAGTATATGTGGTGTTCTTGTTCCACCCGATTGTCTCTGACGCAATCAGACTGATTTCTTTTGCAGAAATGGGACTCTTTGCCCATATTATTTCCATTACCTTTGCTTCGCCGTCAAAAAGTTTTTTTCTCATAAGAACCTCCGTGGACTATTACTATAGTCTATACTATCACGATAGTCTGAACTTGTCAATAAAAAAGGCAGTATAGCCTTTCGGTCGAACTGCCTTTTTGCTGATTATATCTGTTATTTTATATCTCGATTTGTGTCGGTGTGCGGTTTTCGTAGATGACATATGAATCGAAGCCGCATTCGCGAAGCAGCTCGATGCCCTCGCGTATGCCGCCTCCGACGACCGATGCGCTGTGGGAGTCGCTGCCGAGTGTTATGAGCTTTCCGCCGAGCTCGCGGAATCTTCTGAGCATGGCGGCGTCGGGAGTGAAGAAGCCGCCGCTGCGTCCGATGAGTTTTGTGTTGACCTCGAGAGCCTTCCCGCGTTTTGCGAGGGTCTCGAATATCGCGTCGTGGATATCGTCAAAGCGCGATATATCAAGCGTTGCTCCGTCACGCAGGGTCATGTAGCGCAGGGGATAGGTCAGGTGGGCGAGCGAGTCAAACTCGCAGTTCTGCGCGACAAGAAGAACGTCGTTGATATAACGGTCGTAGACCGCGGCGGCGTCGACCTTCTTGTAATCAAACCAGTAAAAATCCTCACCGTCGTTTATATAGTGAACCGAACCGAGGACAAAATCGTAGTCGTTCTCCGCGAGCAGAGCGTTTGCCTGCTCCATGGCGCACTGCGGCTGACCGAGCTCAAGACCGCGCAGGACACGCAGTTCCGAGCCGTTTTCAAGAGCGGCGTTTGCGACCGAATCGCGTATGCGCGAACTTTCGCACTGGTCGGGAGAATCGACCTTTCCGCACTCAAAATGGTCGGTTACCGCAATGCAGGAAAGCCCTGCGCTGCGGGCGGCAGCGGCGATATCGGCGATGCTGTCGTGTCCGTCAAAGGAATGAATGCTGTGTATATGTGTGTCGGCAAGAAATGGGGTTTTCATAAAGCGGTTTCCTTTCAGAGAATCTTGCGAAGCTCGTCGATGTCCTCTTCGCGTGTTGCCCAGCTTGTGGCGAAACGCACAACGGTGCGCTCGTCATCGAGCTTTTCCCAGAATGAGAAGGTGACCTTGCCGCTGAGCTCAGCCATCTTCTTGTTGTCGAGAATTATGAACTGCTGGTTGGTGGGAGAATCGAGATGGAAGCTGTATCCCTTTTTCTCGAAGGCTTCCTTCAGGAGCTTTGCCATATCGATGGCGTGACGGCTGATTTTAAAATAGAGATCATCGGTGAAGAGGGTGTCGAACTGAATGCCGACAAGACGTCCCTTTGCGAGAAGAGCGCCGTGCTGTTTGACGGTGGTCATGAAATAGGCGGGCATATTTCCCTTTGTGAAGACGACCGCTTCGCCGCACAGTGCGCCCACCTTTGTGCCGCCGATATAGAATACGTCGCAGTATTTCGCGATGTCGGCAAGCGTGACGTCGGTCTCATAGCTCATCAGACCGTAGCCGAGACGTGCGCCGTCCATATAGAGAGGAATACGGTTTTCGGAGCATATCTCCGAAAGGGCTCTGAGCTCGTCCTTTGTGTAAAGGGTGCCGTATTCGGTCGGGTGGGAGATATAGACCATTCCCGGCTGCACCATGTGGCTGTTGTTTGCGTCGTTCTTGAAATCGCGCAGATATGCGGAAAGCTCGGTCGGGTCGATCTTTCCGTTGTGCTCGGGCAGCTCGAGAACCTTGTGTCCCGTGAGCTCGATCGCGCCCGCTTCGTGGAAATTGATGTGACCGGTGACTGCGGCGACCGCGCCCTCATAGCTGCGAAGAAGTGAGTCTATGACAACGGCGTTGGTCTGGGTTCCGCCGACGAGAAAAAATATTTCCGCATCAGGACAGCCGCAGGCGGCGCGGATCTTCTCCTTTGCGCTGTCGCTGTATTTGTCAAAGCCGTAGCTTGTAAGATGCTCGTAATTGGTACGTAAAAAGCTCTCAAGTATCTTTTCGTGTGCACCCTGATTGTAGTCGCTTTCAAAGTATAGCATTGGAATGTGTTCCTTTCTGACGGTTACTTACGGACAATTATACCATACGAGTGAAAATCTTGCAATTAAAACGCACAAAACTATTGTGCTGCGACAGCTTAATTGTTTGATAATTAACATTGAAAAAAACGTATATAAGTGGTAAAATATATAGTTGGAATCAGCCCGTGAGAAACGGGAATACACACAATACATAAAATGAGACGGAACGTCTCGAAGGAAAGGAAATATATATGAGAGCCGTACTGACAGTTATAGGAAAAGATATGGTCGGCATACTTGCCGGCGTTTCGAACATCTGCGCCGAAACGGGCGTCAACATCGTTGAAGTGACCCAGTCGATACTTCAGGATATGTTCGCGATGATAATGCTTGTTGACATTTCGGCGAGCAATGTGCCGTTTGACGAGCTCAGCTCCAGACTGTCGAAATACGGCGAGGAGAATGCGCTTTCAGTCAGAATCATGCACGAGGATATTTTCAATTCGATGCACAGAATATGATCGGGGTCTGAGTGAGGTAATATGCTTAATACAAAAGATATACTTGAAACGATAAGGATGATCCAGGACGAGAATCTGGATATCCGCACCATAACCATGGGCATCAGTCTGCTCGACTGCGCAAGAGGCGACGCGGACGCTGCCTGTGCTGCTATTTACGACAAGATCTGCCGCTACGCCGAAAAGCTCGTTTGCACGGGCGAGGATATCGAGCGTGAATACGGTATTCCCATTATCAACAAGAGAATTTCCGTCACACCCATTGCAATGATCGCGGCGTCCTGCCCCGGTGCCGATCCTGTCAGATATGCTCAGGCACTCGACAGAGCGGCGCAGACGGTCGGCGTAAACTTCATCGGCGGATATTCCGCTCTTGTACATAAGGGCTTCGGACCGGGCGACTATGCCCTGATAAACAGCATTCCCGAGGCTCTGGCAGTCACAAAGAAGGTCTGCTCGTCGGTCAACGTCGGCTCGACAAAGGCGGGCATAAACATGGACGCTGTCCAGATGATGGGCAGAATCATAAGAGAATGTGCCGAAAAGACAGCGGACGACAGCTGCTTCGGTGCTGCAAAGCTGGTCGTTTTCTGCAACGCTCCCGAGGATAACCCCTTCATGGCGGGTGCATTCCACGGCGCGGGCGAGGCCGATTGTGT
>SVPG01000013.1 GCA_015065975.1 Oscillospiraceae bacterium
AGCGCTGTCGCAGAGCTGTAAGCCTCCCAGCAGCCGCGTCTTCCGCAGGTGCATTCCTCGCCGCCGGGACAGATGACCATATGACCGATCTCTCCTGCAACGCCGTTGATTCCGGGATATATCTTTCCGCCGATGACTATACCGCCGCCAAGACCCGTTCCGAGCGTTACCATAAGCGCACTCTCCGCGCCCTTTGCCGCGCCTGCAACGACCTCGCCGAGGGCTGCACAGTTCGCGTCATTGTCGACATATACGTCCATCGACAGCATCTCGCTCAGCATATCTCTGAGAGGGACGTCAAACTGCCCGAGATTGTTTGAATATTCGAGTCTGCCGTTCTTCGGATTTACCACTCCGGGGCAGCCGACGCCGCAATATTCGCAGTCCTCAAGCTCTATCCCGGCCTCCTGTACCGACTGTTTTGCAGCCTTTACAACATCATCACAGAGTTCCTGTCCCGATATGCCGGTTCTTGTTCTGAGCTTTGCCCGCGACAGGATATTCATTTCCTCATCAACGACCGATGCTTTTATGCTCGTTCCGCCGATATCGATTCCGAGATATTTCATTTTGTCATCCCTTTCCTTTTTCTGACTTTTTTGCCTTTGTTTATTTATTATATCATCGCTTTTTGAGGTAAGCAATAGCGCTCAATGAAAATTCACGATTAGTTGTTTGACAACGGGCTGTTATGCGGTTACAATACTATAATAGAATAATTATGTCGTGAAAGGGGTAAAGCCCATGAAAAAGCGCATCACCGCAGCCATGCTCGCCGCAGTCATGCTGTTCCTGTGCGCCTTTGTCTCTGCCGGCTGCGGCAGCGACGAGGATTCTTTTCTGACCTCCTGTGATGATTCGGCAAACTTCCCCGTAACAATCAACTCCGTCAGAATCGAGGAGCGTCCGAAAAGGGTCGTCTGCACCTCATCAAAACACACCGATATAGCCATCGAGCTCGGATATGCAAAATATATCGTCGGCAAGCCCTACGAATATGCAGCCTCCGCCGTCTCCGATGCGTCCGAGGTCGGTACAAACGACAACCCGTCTCTCGAGATCATCGCAGGGCTTGAGGCCGATCTCGTCATCGTTGACGAGATGATACCCGAAGAATCGCTCACGGCTCTTGTCGATTCGGGAGTTCCCGTTCTTCAGCTCGGTACTCCGCGCGACAGAATGAGTTTCAGAAACACCTATTCCTGCATCGGTGCCGCTCTCGGCGGTGCCCGTGACGGTCAGAATGCAGCCATAAAGAAGGCTGAATCGATACTCATAAGCCTCGATGACATCGAGCGTCTTGTCAGCTCGGAACCCACATCCTACGTTTGCATTTTTACAAACTCGGGTCTTTCTTCCTATATCACGGGCGACGATATCACGACCATGTGCATCGAGCTCGCAGGCGGCTTCAACGTCGCCATCGAAGGAAAGAACGGCGTGTTTTCTCTCGATCAGGTATCGAGAGGCGACCCCGACGTCATTCTCTGTCCCGCAGGCTCTCAGCCGACCGTCCGTTCAAAACGTGTGCTCAACTCCTGCTCCGCCGTTACAGGCAACAGAATATACGATTTTGACGTTTCCAAATTCAACTGCTGCGATTCTCAGCTTATCGTTGCCACATGGGAGCTTGCAAGACTTCTCCACCCCAATATCGTCACAAAGGAAATGCTTCCCAAAGGCGCGATCGATTATTACGTATACACCTCATCGGTAATGACCCAGGAGGAATACGACGCTCTGCAGTCACAGCTTGCCGAGGCGGAAGCCGAGCAGACCTACGTTTTTGTCTATGAAGACTGATAACAGAAGCGAACGCATTAAAGCCCTGCGCAGAAAAGCAATGCAGCTTGCTCTGCGCCCGGGCGTATATATCATGAAGGATTCCGAGGGTAAAATAATCTACATCGGAAAGGCGAAGGTGCTCAAAAACAGGGTCAGCCAATATTTCGGCTCTCAGGAAAACCACACCGTCAAGGTGCGCAGTATGGTCTCATCGGTTCACGATTTCGATTATATCGTCTGCGATTCCGAATACGAGGCTCTTGTTCTCGAATGCAGCCTCATAAAGCTTCACAAGCCGAAATACAACATCCTTCTCAAGGACGACAAGGGATATCATTATATCAGGATATCAAACGAACAGTACCCCAGAATAACCGCCGAGAAGCGTGTTGCCGACGACGGCGCCCAGTATCTCGGTCCGTATACAAGCGCATACGCCGTCAAGCAATCGGTGGACGAAGCGTGTTCGATATTCCGCCTGCCCACCTGCAGAAGGCAGTTTCCGCGTGATATCGGCAAAGGGCGCACCTGCCTCAACCACTCGATAAAGCGATGCATGGGCGTCTGCCGCGGACGTGTTCCGAAAGCCGTCTACGACGAGGCCGTCGCTCAGGCCGTGGAGTTTCTCAAGGGCGGTACAAAGGAAAGTATAAAGAGTCTCACCGAGCGTATGCAGGAATACGCCGAAAGCTATGAATTTGAAAAGGCCGCGCGTCTTCGCGACCGCATCGCCGCTCTGCAGAAGATGAGCGACCGTCAGAAGGTCGTCATGGCAAAGGTGGACGAGCAGGACGTCTTCGCCCTCGCAAGAAGCTCGGGCGAGCTCTGTCTTGCCGTGCTCCGATTCTTCGGCGGCAGACTTGTCGACAGCGAACAGTTTGTCGTATCCGACCGACTCACTCCCGAAGCCGCGAGAAGCCAGCTCATACGTCAGTTTTACTCGATAAGGGAGCGAATCCCGCCTCGCATCGCGGTCGACGGCGATGTCGAAGACTGCGTGCTGTGCGAAAAATGGCTGAGCGAAAAGGCGGGCAGAAGCGTCCATATCACCATACCTCAGAAAGGTGAGCAGGCAAAGCTCGTCTCCATGTGCGCCTCAAACGCAACCGAGCATCTCGCTCACCGCAAGGGACGCAGCGGCGCTCGGACTGCCGCTCTCGACGAGCTTGCAAAGCTGCTCGGACTGCCCTCTCCCCCCGAATATATCGAAGCCTACGACATTTCAAACACTCAGGGCGAGGATAACGTTGCGGGCATGGTCGTCTTTGAAAACGGAACACCTCTCAAGTCGGCGTACAGACGTTTTCGCATCAACGGTTTTGAGGGGCAGGACGATTACGCCTCCATGCGCGAGGTCATCACCCGCCGCATCGACGAATATCACAAGAGCGACAGCGACGAAGGGTTCGGACGTCTGCCGTCCCTTATCCTTCTCGACGGCGGCGAAGGACACGTCGCCTGCGTCAAGCCTCTGATCGACGCTTCGGAACTTGAAATACCCGTTTTCGGCATGGTCAAGGATTCAAAGCACCGCACAAGAGCCATCGCTGCGGGCGGACACGAGATATCGATAACATCAAGCCGCGCCGCCTTCACCCTCATCGGCTCGATACAGGAAGAGGTCCACCGTTACGCAATAAGCTACCACAGAGCCTCCAGAGCCAAAAAGGTAAAAGGTTCCTCTCTCACAACGATTGATTCAATCGGAGAGAGGCGCGCTGCGGCTCTTCTGAAGCATTTCAGAACAATCACCGCGATAAAAAACGCCTCGATCGAGGAACTCTCTTCAGTCGAGGGTATGACCGTATCCGCCGCCCGGAAGGTCTATGAGCATTTTCACTCAGCCGACTGAATTTATCGTTTTTCGATAAATTCCGGTTGACTTTCCTTCCTGCGGGGATATAATATTTTTAATCCATTCAAATCGGAAATGAGCTGATCGTCATCGCAAAGAAATCCAGAGCCCGCAGCACACTTATCAACACGACCGCGGGCGTTACGGCCAAAGTTATAAATATTATCGCAGGTCTCGTCATGAGAACGGTGTTCCTGCGCACGCTGGGAATCCAGTACACCGGTGTGTCCAGTCTGTTCACCGATATTCTCACCGTTCTTTCCTTTGCCGAGCTGGGCATAAGCAGTGCCATAACCTACGCACTCTACAAGCCCGTTGCCGAAAAGGATTCCGAACGCGTCGCTTCACTGATGAGATTCTACCGTTCAGCATACCGTGTCGTGGCACTCATCGTTCTCATCGGAGGACTGTGTGTCGTTCCATTCCTCGACATCATCGTCAAGAAGGTTCCCGACATCAAGGAGCCTATTGTTCTTATCTATATTCTCTACGTCATCAACACGGCGGTGTCCTATCTTTTTGTTTTCAAATCGACCCTTTTCACCGCAAACCAGGAACACCATTACGTCTCGAGAATACAGATAATCATTTCTCTGACCCGTTCGGCTGTGGAATGTCTGCTGCTTTTCGTATTCCACAACTTCCTTGTCTATCTTATATTCGGAATATGCATCACGTGGCTGCAGAATATCCTCATATCGGTATCGGCGGACAAACATTACCCCGAATTCAAGTCAAAACACGGCAAACCTCTGTCGAAGGAGGAGCGCAGCGGTCTCTTCAAAAACGTCGGCGCTCTGATGATGTACAAGGTGTCAAACTCCCTGATGAACGGCTGCGACAGCGTCATCATCTCGAGCTTTATCGGCACGGGCTGGGTCGGATATATCTCCAACTACACGCTGGTAACGTCGAAGGTCAACAATCTGATGAACCAGTTCTACCATTCGGCAACACCGAGCGTCGGCAATCTCGCCGTAACCGATACCGAGCGTCAGTATTCGACCTTCAAGATTCTGCAGTTCATGTCATTCTGGATGACAACCTTCTGCGCGACCTCGTTTATCGTGCTTCTCAACCCGTTCATTGAAATATGCTTCGGCGCCGAATATGTGCGCTCAATGGTCATCGTAGTCGTGCTGACCACCCACTTTTTCCTCAACAGTCTTGTCCACCCCGTCGCAACCTTCAGAAACGCAAACGGACTTTTTGTTCAGGGAAAATTCCGACCTGTCGCCATGTGCATAATAAACATCGGTCTTTCGGTCGTGCTCGCACTCTGGTGGAGACAGAGCGGCGAGCTCTGGGGTGTTTTCGGCGTAAAGCTCGCAACGGTCATCGCGCAGCTTCTCACCATACAGTGGTTCGACCCATATCTCGTCTACAAGCGTGTCTTCAAGCAAAGCCTCAAAAAGTACTACAAAAAGTTCTTTGTATACCTTTCCTTTGCCGTCTGTTCATGTTTTGCAACCTGGTCGGCAGGACACGTTTTCGACACGTATCTTTCGCTCAATCCGTACATCGTTTTTGCGATAAAGCTCGTTCTCTGCCTGCTTGTTCCGAACCTTTTCATCTTCCTTCTGTTCAGAAAGACTGAGGAATACGTCGGATTCATGGACGTTCTCAAAAAGCTTCTCGGAAAAAAGCGTGCAAAGAAAAAGACCGCTGAAATCAGCGGCTGATAAAGATCAGCAAAAAGGAGATAACACGCAGAGTGTTATCTCCTTTTTTATCGTCTTATTTTGTGCCGTAGAGTCGGTCGCCCGCATCGCCGAGACCGGGAAGTATGTAGCAGTTGTCGTTGAGCTTTTCGTCAAGAGAAGCTGTATAGATATCGATATCGGGATGATCCTCCTGCATCTTTTTTACTCCCTCGGGAGCCGATACGAGGCAGAGCATTCTGATATCCTTGACGCCCTTTTCCTTGAGCATTGCCGCAGCATCGCTTGCACTGCCGCCTGTTGCCAGCATCGGATCACACAGGATTACCGTGCGGGAAGCAATATCCTCGGGCAGCTTGCAATAGTAAACGACGGGTGTATGGGTCTCTTCGTTTCTGTAAAGACCGATATGTCCGACTCTTGCAACGGGCATAAGCTCGAGCAGTCCGTTTACCATACCCATTCCTGCACGAAGGATAGGTACGATGGCGACCTTCTTGCCGCCGACCTCATATCCCGTGGTAACACCCATCGGGGTCTCGATCTGCTTCTCGCTGATGGGGAAATCGCGCGATATCTCATATCCCATCAGCATTGTGATCTCGTCAAGAAGCTGACGGAAATCCTTTGCGCCTGTGCTCTTTTCACGCATTATTGACAGCTTGTGCTTTATAAGCGGATGATCGACTACATGAAGCTCACTCATAATTTTCTGTCCTCTCTTTTTTTATTTTCCGGATCGTTCGAAAATCACCTGCCACTCGCGAATCAGACGTTCAAGGCTGTACGCCGCATTCGCGGGACTTGTCGACGGCAGAACGGTTATCGGCAATCCGGTTTTTTCCATAATAAATTTTTCGTAAATCGCGCCTGCGGTCTTACCGTTGGCAAATATGCGCTCTATACTTGCGACCTTCAGTATCCTGCCGATATCGTTCGGCACGATTTCCCTGATGCTCGAATCGGACGAACCTTCGACAACGCACGCCGCAGCCGAATCCCACAGGGCTATCACGTTTCCAAGCAGCATCTCTTTCTTCTGCTCCACCGTTTCGGGCACACCGCATCTGCAGAGAGATGCCGTCACCTTCCAGAATCTGTTGCGCGGATGACCGTAGAAAAAACCCTCCTCACGCGACCGCACGGAAGGAAAACTGCCGAGTATGAGTATCCTCGATTCGCTGTTATATACAGGCTCAAACGGATGCGCAAGGCGTCGGTTTTCTTTTTCCATAAAACATCAGCCCCGTTCTTTTTTATTATAACATAATTACTCATAATCTGACAACCGTTTTGTGAGAAACTGTCTGTAAACAATAAATTGGTGTTGAAAAACATCACATGTTATTATAGAATATAAGTTAACCCATAATATGATTGATTTCGATTCCCCGAATATCGAACAGGAGGACTTATGAAAAAGCTTTTGATAATCAGCTACTTTTTTGCCCCCGCAGCAAAAATCGGCGCCGTGAGATGGACAAAGCTTGCGAAATATCTCAACGCAACGGGCAAATACGACATAGATGTCATCACGGGCGACTACGAATGCGCCGAGGATAAACTGCTCGCCGCCGATCTCGACAAGGTCGGAAATGTCATCAGAATTCCTCATTCGGACAGCAGATTCGGGTTTGTCGGAGCGGGTGGTTCAAATATTATAGCAAAGAAAGCTCAGTCAAAAATCAGTCTTGTCGATCGGGTTAAAATGCTCCTAAAAAAGAATAGCTTTGTTCTGAACGCGATACAAAAAAAGCTCTCCAAGCAGGATTATGAACGATCAGTTGATTTCTGCGAAGAGGTCAAAAAACATCTCGGACAAAACGGCGGACTCTCAAAATACGACGCTGTCATATCCTCATTCGGTCCTGCGGCTGACACTCTCATCGCCATATGGATCAAAAATAATTATCCCTCTGTCCCCCTGTTAATGGATTTTAGAGACACTATGAAGATAGAATCCCTGAAAAAACCTTACAAAAAAATTTACAAGGATCTTCAGGACGAAATCTGCGGAAAAGCTGATGCTGTTGTACTTGTCACCAAAGGCATCGGTGATTCTTTTGATAACATCTCACCTGAAAAGCCCTTCGAAATAATAACAAACGGCTACGATACTGATGACTTTTGCTCGGTATCTGCAGAAAAAAGCGATAAATTTCTCATGAGCTATACCGGCACTCTTTACGACGGCAAAGCAAACTTCACTCCTCTGTTCAAAATGCTCTCCGAACTTTCTTCCGAGGGACTTATCGATCTGAATGATGTCGAGGTTCGTTATGCTGGAGTCCAGTTCAATCAACTCTATACTCAGGCATCAACGCACAACATGCAGCATATTCTGACCGATCTCGGTTTTATCCAACGTGAAGATGCTATCTCTTTGCAGCACTCGTCACGTATACTTCTTCTTGGAACCTGGAACACCACTGAATCACACGGATTCCTTTCAGGTAAATTTCTTGAATATTCTGCTTCCGGAACACCTATCGCGGCTTTTATTTCCGGAAACATGGGGCAGAGCGAAATGCGTTCTGCGATTGAACGCGGTAATTTCGGAGCTGCTTATGAGGAAGCAAACAAAGAGGCTGATTACGTTGCTATGAAGCAGTATATTCTCGACGAATACAACGCCTTCAAGAATGGAACAACAACCTTTGCTCCTGTTGCCGAAGTCATCTCCGGATTTGATTACAAAAATCTGGCATCACGCTATGACGAGCTGATTGAACGCATCACGAAATAAATCATTATGAAAATTTTTATTATCACTGAAAATTATCCTTTTGCCCCTTCGGAGAAGTCATTTTTACTGACCGAACTGAAGGAGCTTTCCAAAAACAACGAAGTCACCGTCATGTCTCAGCGTGTCGGCGACATTGATCCCGAATTTCCGAAAAATATAAAAGCCGTATGGCTTGGAAAAAAGGCAACTGCACTTTCTGCGGTCTTCTATTTTCTCGGAGGAATTCTTTCACCTTCGCTGTACAAGGAACTGCCTGTCGCATTGAAGTGCGGCGGAATCGGCGCCGCCGTCGCCTGTATCAAACATTTTTCACTCGCAAGGCAGTATCGCTCACAAGTAAAAAAACAGTTCAAAAAGCTCGGTACTCCCGATATCGTCTATTCGTACTGGGGAAATATGCCCCTTACGGGAATGGTCCTTCTTCGCAAAAAGCACGACAAATGGAAGCTTATTTCGCGCTGTCACGGATATGACCTTTTCAGGGAACGCACCTCATACGGCTATCAGCCCTTCAAGAGGCAGGTCGACTCAAAAATCGACGGTATGTACCTTGTCTGCGAGGCGGGATACGATTACTATCTCAGACACTGGTCGGCATCAGCCCCGCCCGTGTGCCATCTTTCAAGGCTCGGCTCATCAAATCAATACGGTATCCAGCCGTATACTCCTTCCGACACACTCAGACTGATAAGCTGTTCAAATCTCATACCGCTCAAGCGCGTCGGCATGATAATCGAGGCTCTTTCCCTGATCGAGGGAATCAAAATTGATTGGGTTCATTACGGAACGGGCGAACTTGAGGATTCCCTCAAAAAACTCGCTGAAGAAAAACTCTCAAACAAAGAGAACATTTCCTATAATTTTGCTGGTTATATCGACAATACAAAACTTAAAGAAATCTACTCCCGCACGACGTTTGACTGCTTCATAACCGCCTCTGAAAGCGAAGGCGGCTGCCCCGTTTCTATCTCGGAAGCAATCTCCTTCGGCGTCCCTGTCATCGCAACAGGCGCAGGCGGAATCCCTGAAATCGTCGCAAGTGATAACGGAACGCTCCTTCCCGTTCAATCGACCGCGCATGATATATCCGATGCAATCAAAGCATTTGCTTCTCTCTCCGAAGAGGAGCGTCTTTCTCTCAGACAAGCCTCCCGAAAAAAGTGGGAAGCCGATTTCTGTGCCGAAGAAAACGCAAAAGCTTTTACCGCTGCTATCGCAAACACCAAAAAGTAAGGATAAAATTATATTGAAAGGTAGACAAAAGGTGCACAAATATGAAAAAGCTATATATTATAACAAGTGGATATCCCTATCTCGCTAAAGAAAAGCCTTTTCTTTTAACTGAATTGCACTATCTCAAAGAAAGATACGATGTAACTTTATTCACTCGCGCACGTGGAGAGATCGACCCCGAATTACCAGAAGGCGTAAACGCCGTGCAACTCGGTAATAAGACAGGTAAGTTTCGCGCGGCACTATATTGTCTCAAAGCCTTTTTTACCCCTGCCTTTTACAAAGAACTCAGAAATATAAGAAAAACCAAATCGCATATCAAGGAAAAAATCAAAAATTGTCTCATTCACTTCATAATCGCTGCCCAGTTCAACGATCAGCTTCGCCGCGAATTCAAAATGCAAGGTACACCTGACATAGTTTATTCTTATTGGGGTAGTGCATCTCTAACCGGTATGGCACTGTTTCGCAAAAAACGAGAAAAATGGAGATTGATAGCACGTTGTCATAACTACGATCTTTTCGAAGAACGCGCTCCTTTTTGTTATCATCCATTCAAACATCAGGTTGATACGAAAACCGACGCTATGTTCCTGGTATGTCAAGGTGGTTATGACTATTATCTTCATCATTGGTCTCGTTCCACACCTCCAATATGCCATATCGGCAAACTTGGATCATCAAACTCATACGGCTTACAACCATATACGTCATCGACCACTCTTCGCATTGTCAGTTGCTCACTACTGGTACCTGTTAAGCGCGTCGAAATGCTGATTGATTCTCTTAGTTTGATTGATAACATGGAAATCAATTGGACTCACTACGGAAACGGAAAACTTGAAGATTCCCTCAAGAACATGGCACAAACCAAGCTCGGTGCTAAAAATAATATTTCATATAATTTTGCTGGTTATGTTGACAACACACAGCTTAAAAAAATTTATTCTCAAAAAACATTCGATGTTTTTATAACAGTTTCCGAATACGAAGGATTACCTGTTTCAGTTATGGAAGCTATTTCATTTGGAATTCCTGTAATTGCGACAGCGGCAGGAGGCATGGACGAAATCGTGGGAAACGATAACGGTATACTCCTTCCCGTTCAGTCGACCGCACAGGATATCTGCGACGCCATAACTGCTTTTGCTTCTCTCTCCGAGGAGGAGCGTCTTTCCCTCAGACAAGCCTCCCGCAAAAAGTGGGAAGATGACTTCTGCGCCGAAGACAACGCAAAAGCGTTCACCGCTGCGATAGGCGATGTTGAACGGCGCAAATAGCATGCCATCAATTTCCGAAAGGAATGTTTTATTAAATTGAAAAAAGAAAAAAAAGGCTCCTCTCAGATAGCATCGCTCTTTAAAACGGGTTTTTTCCATGTTTTCAGCTCAAACATGATAAACAAGATGATCTCGTTTCTCAGCGGCATCGTCCTTGTCCGACTCATCAGCAAAGCCGACTACGGCGTTTATTCATACGCCAACAACATTCTCTCGTTCTTTGTTCTGATAACGGGCATGGGAATGGCTTCAGGAGCTTTTCAGCTTATCTGCGAACGAGCAAAACATGGGCAGTCAGAGGTCGATTCCTACAGTAAAAAAATATATTTTTATGCCTGCCGAAGCGGTACTGTCTTCAACCTTTTTCTTGCAGTCATAATAGTCATATTCTCGCTTTTTGTCACGCTTAAGATAGAAGGCTCCAACGATCTTCTGATACTTCTCGCACTTTATCCCGTTGTTACGCTTGCCGCGTCATTCCAGAAGATCTATCTCCGCGCCGATTTCAAAAACAAGGAATTCTCCTACGCAAATACGCTTGAGGCAATCCTCATGCTGGTATTTTCCATCGCAGGCGCTTATATTTACGGCACCGTCGGACTCATAATCGCACATTACCTCGCCTGCGCCTGTTCCATCATTCTCACGAGGATTCTTTTCGGCGCTCCGTTCGGTTTCAAATCGGGAAAAATCGAACCGTCCGACCGCTCAGCGCTTTACAAGATATCAATCATCACGATGGTAAACAACGGATTTACCCAGATGTTCTACCTGCTCGACGTCTTCGTAATCGGTTTTGTTCTTGCAAACGATGAAATCGTCGCATCGTACAAAATCGCAACGGTCATACCGACAGCACTCCACGCAATCCCCGGAGCGATCACAACATATATATATCCCTTCTTCGCCTCAAAGGCAAACGATGTCAAATGGCTCAGAAAGCGCTCACTGCAATTGTTCGGCGCAATGGGAATCGTGAATCTCGTCATATCTGCAGTCCTCATCATCTTCGCACCGCAGATAATCACTCTCATATTTGGTAAGCAGTATCTCGACGCTGTGACCTGTTTCAGAATACTAAGCCTCGGATACTTCTTTGACGGAACGTTCAAGACGATAAGCGGCAACCTTCTTGTTACACAGAGAAAGCTCAAATTCAACCTGTTCATCGCCGTGACCTGCGGTATAATCAACACCGTCGGCAATTTCATTCTTGTAAATATGCTTGGAATGACAGGTGCCGCAGTCACAACGATCATTGTTATTCTTACATCAAGTCTGCTTTCGACCGTCATGTGGTTTTTCACCCTCAGGAAGAAAAAAGAAGCCCTTGCAGCAAACGAATAGCTGTACTTTGTGTATCTTTTGTGTTGTAGCAAATTCCACTTTACAAAATATAATATTTTATGTATAATGGCATCGTGCGACTTTGCACGCCCAAATTACCGATAACACGGAATATGTTTCAGAATCGAGGAAATGTCAATGAGCAACTCGCCCAAAAACGTGAAGGATGAAATCGCTCTTTCACAGAAGGCCGCTGAAAAGAAAAAGAAGAAGGCTGCCATCAAGAAAAAGACCAAGAGATTCGGTTACAAATCCTATTATAAAATCGCTCTTGCGATCATTCTTGTAATCGCCATCGCTCTTATCGGATACCTTGTGCTGACCTCCGAATCCTGCAAGGACGCCTGTGATCAGTGCGGAATCGGTAAGAACTGCGCCGCCTGCAGTGACACCTCGTGGGCTGCAAAATACGATATCGCCGGCGAATGCTTTATAACCGACGAACAGCTCAACACATATTTCACCAACATGGGCGTTTCCCCGACAGATGTCGCATCTCAGGAGATGACCATTTCGGGCGGACTTTACAGATACTTCGTCCTTCAGGTCCATAAGGAGCTTGCCGAGGCCGGTTATATCGAAGGAACCGTTGATCCCTCTCTCCAGAACATCAACGGAATCCGCGCCGACAAGTTCATCGACGAGAAGGCAACCCTTCTTGTAAAACAGTATATCGTTCTCCGCAGACAGTTCGCCGCTCTCGGCTACACTATCGATTACAGCCAGATGCCCGACAAGGTCAGCGAGTATACCGCAATGTACAATTCCTCCGCCGATTATTATCAGGCAAACGGAATCTCTCTTGAATCCTTCCTCCAGGGCGCTATCGATTACGATTATATGGAAGGTATCGTTCTCGGAGCAAGATACGCAAAGGGCGGATATGAGGAATATCCCATCGAGCAGATGAAGGAAGAGGTCAACAAGAAGTACATCGCTCAGAGCTATATTATCCAGTATTACACTCACGACAACGGTACAGTATATACCGATGCCGAGAAGGCCGCAAAGAAAGCTGAATTTGAAGCACTCATAACCGACTGCACCGCAGGCAGAAAGAACTTCGACGAAATCTGCGACTACTATGACACCATGTCGGAAACAAATCCGCGTATGCTCGGAAAGTCCTTCAAGACCATCCGTTTTGACGCAACCGACAAGGACGTCATCACAATGTATCAGCTTGCATTCGGTCAGTACCACATCTTCGAGTACGATGACTGCATCATGCTCATGAGAAGAAACGAAATCGACGACAGCCTTATCTCCTACACCTACAGCCGTCTGCTCATCGAGATCAAGCTTCAGGACTTTGAAGCTGATATCGAGGCTTGTGCTCAGAAGCTCGATGACATCGACATCAACTACGGATGTATAGACAACCTCGGTCTCGTTCGTTTTGACATTCCCATGGACTATTAAAAGAAAACACCCGGAACCGCAAAAGTTCCGGGTGTTATTTTATCCGAACAAAAAAACAGGCGCCTGCAAATGCAGACACCCGCAAAAAAAGAAAAGAGGTAAAAATCAAATTCGGGCAAAAGCCCATAAAAAAGGAAGTGTGGATAATAATAACGCCGTGGTGAGTGGCGATATCTCTTTCAACGATTATCATTATATCACTTTTTTGGAGATTGTCAACACATTAACACACTTATTTTTGTAACACCTGCCCCAGTCAAGATGAATACTTAATAAAGCTAAAGCTATTTTTTGTGCAAGATTAACACCTTGATACATATATACAACTACGTAATCTGTTGAAACAGCTTGTATTTTTAACAGATTACGTAGACAAACTTGTGCAATACGCCGATTTTTGCGTTTTACATCAAAAAAGTGATTTTATTGTCATTTCTCCTCTGTTTTACAGCTTTCAGCTCGAACACTGTGAGATTTTCACTCTTGAAGAAATCTGTCAGATATGTTATCTTATATTTATACAATCTAAAAGGAGGCGGTTCGATGAAGAACAAAGAAAAGCTCGGACTTGTACGCTTTTCCAGCATTATAATCGGACTTCTGATAATTGTCGGACTTTGCGTTTACATCGGTCTTCCCTATTGGGTCGACCTTTATGTCGAGCGTGCACACATTGAAGGTATGAAGGTCAGCAGCAGGGAAGCCATCATGACTCTGCTCTATTGTTCGGGCATACCCGTACTTTCTCTTCTCACCCTTTCCTTCCTGATGACGCTCAACATCAGCAGCGGCAAGGCATTTGTCCGCATCAATGTTATCTATCTGAACATAATAAGTCTGCTCGCGCTTATACTTGCAATCACATTTGTCGTGGGATACTTCTTTATGAATTCGGTTTTTCCGATAATAATTTCCGTCATATTCATCCTTCTCGCAATACTTACAAAAGTATTCGCCGATCTGTTCAAAACGGCTATTGAATACAAGCTGGAAAACGAGCTTACTATTTAAAAAGGGGGCGGTATGATGCCGATCATAGTCAATCTTGATGTTGTTATGGCTCAGCGAAAAATAGGCGCATCCGAGCTTGCATCGCGCGTCGGCATAACGCTGTCCAATCTTTCCATCCTGAAAAACAATCGAGCCAAAGCCATACGTTTTTCCACACTGTGCGCCATTTGTGCCGAGCTCGGTTGTCAGCCGGGAGATATCCTCGAATACGTCGAGGGCGATGAGGATGAAAACGAGCTTGACAGCGACTGATCAAATCCGAAAAGATAAGGGACACTGTGTTCCTTATCTTTTCTTATTGTAACAACCGTAAAAGGAGCTTTGGCTTATGCCTGATTTTATATGTCCCGTATGTAAAAGCACTCTCGTAAGAAAAGATAAAAGCTATGTCTGCTCTTCATCTCACAGCTACGATATAGCACGCAGCGGATACGTAAACCTGCTCATGAGCAATCAGAGCGGCAAACGCCACGGCGACGATTCCCTGATGGTCAGAGCGCGCAGAGATTTTCTCGACCGCGGTTTTTATTCTCCGCTTCTCTCTGCCATCTGCGATATTCTCTCAGACCGCCTCTCAACAGGCTGCGATATCCTCGACTGCGGCTGCGGAGACTGCTATTACACCGCAGGTCTGCTCTCACACTTTTCCGAAAACGGAATAATCTGCAACGCCGCCGGCATCGACATTTCAAAGGACGCTCTCAAATATGCCGCAAAAAGAAGCCCGGACATCTCGCTCGCCGTCGCAAGCGCTTATAAGCTGCCCGCAGCAGACTCCTCATGCGACCTTATTCTGAATATTTTTTCTCCTCTCGCCGAGCAGGAATTTGCCCGTGTGCTCAGAAAAGACGGCCTTCTCCTTAAGGTTGTTCCGCTCAGCCGTCATCTTATGGGACTCAAAGCCGCAGTTTACGATCAGCCGTACGAAAACCCGACAGAAAACGAGCCTGTCGAGGGCTTCGAGCTTGCGGACACAAAGCAGGTCATATACCCCCTTGATCTTCCCGACAGGGAGTCGATCTCGACTCTGTTCATGATGACCCCTTATTACTACAAAACGAGCGAAAAGGATCAGCAGAAACTGCTCTCCCTCGATACCCTTTCCACCGAGGCCGAATTTGAGATAAGGCTCTACCGCAAACAGTGACAGACTTCGATATTTTCCGTGATTTTCGGATCAATTGTTGCTCAATTATGAACGCATTGTTAAACAATTCATTCTTTCACGGAAGATTTACTTAAAAGGGTTTTCATTTTTGAATTTTATGCTATAATTATGATTGCCCTAATTGGGTAAAGAATAGAAAATTTGAGGGGAGTATCCTCACTTGGATAAATATGTTATTAACGGCGGTCATCGCCTTGAAGGACGAATTCATATCGGCGGCGCAAAGAATGCCGCTGTCGCAATAATCCCTGCAACAATTCTCGCAGGCGACGTTTGCCGACTTGAAAACCTGCCCAACATCAGTGACGTCAACGTCATTTCAAAGATACTTCAGGAGCTTGGCGCAAAGGTCACCAGAATCAACAAATCGACTCTGGAGATCGACCCGCGTCATATCAACACCTACGAAGCACAGCATGATCTCGTAAAGAATATGCGTGCATCATATTATCTTCTCGGCGCTCTTCTCGGCCGTTTCGGCAAGGCAAGAGTTCCGATGCCCGGCGGATGCTATTTCGGCGTTCGTCCGATCGACCTTCACCTCAAGGGCTTTGAGGCTCTCGGCGCAAAGGCCAAGGTCGCAAGCGGCGGTATGGTTCAGCTTGATTCCGAAAAGCTCATCGGCAGCCACATTTATCTCGACGTTGTTTCCGTCGGTGCCACCATCAACATAATTCTCGCAGCGGTAAAGGCTCGCGGTCTTACTGTTCTCGAGAACGCTGCAAGGGAGCCGCACATTGTCGACCTTGCAAACTTCCTCAACTCCATGGGTGCCGATATTCGCGGTGCAGGTACAGACGTTATCAAGATCCGCGGCGTCGAATCGCTCGGCGGCGCGACCTATTCCATCATTCCCGACCAGATCGAGGCGGGAACATACATGGCTGCAGCTGCAGCAACAGGCGGCGATGTTCTTATCGAGAACGTCACACCGAAGCACCTCGAGTCGATCACAACAAAGCTGGTCGAGCTCGGTGCAAAGGTTGAGGAATTCGACGACGCAGTCCGAGTTTCCAGAACTCAGCCCCTTCTCAAATGCAACGTAAAGACCATGCCCCATCCCGGATTCCCCACCGACATGCAGCCTCAGCTCGCTGTTCTTCTCGCTGTCGGAAACGGTACAAGCATCGTCACGGAAGGTGTCTGGGACAACCGTTTCCAGTATGTTGACGAGCTTCGCAAGATGGGCGCAAACGCATCGGTCAACGGCAAGATCGCAATCTTCGAGGGCGTCAAGAAGCTGACCGGCGCTCCCGTCAGAGCGACCGACCTGAGAGCAGGTGCCGCAATGATTATCGCCGCTCTTATCGCGGAGGGCACAACCGAGATCGAACAGATATACCACATCGAGCGCGGATACGAGGATATCGTTGAGAAGCTTCGTGCGGTCGGTGCAGATATCAAAAAGATTGAGGATTACAGCGCAGATACAGACTCCATGTCCTCCTGATCAAACAGCATTTTCACAGCGCACAGACATTATGCCTGTGCGCTGATTTTTACGATTTCGAAAGGAATGGTCCTACAAATGGCTCGGGTTTGTCCGCTCTTCAGCGGCAGCAAAGGCAACTGCATCGTTGTCGGAGACGGCAGCGGTTACATACTGATCGATTCCGGCATGAGCGCAAAACGCACGCTTGACGCACTTGCCGAACGCGATATTGACATTTCACGCGTTGCGGCTGTTTTTGTTACGCATGACCACAGCGACCATATCGGCGGAATCAGAGTTCTCGCCGCAAAACGCTCTATCCCCGTCTATGCGACGTGCGCCACACTCGATGGAATGGAACGTGCAGGGCAGCTCACAGGCGTAAACACACGTGTTATGCCCGCAGGCGGCGCTGATGTTGCAGGACTCTTTGTCCGCAGCTTCCCAACCATGCACGACACCGTCGGCAGCTGCGGCTACACAGTTGAGACGTCCGACGGCAGAAAAGTCGCCGTCGCAACCGACCTCGGAGTTGTAACCGACGAAGTACGCACAGCAATCACCGGAAGCGATTATATCGTAATCGAGTCCAATCACGATGTCGATATGCTCAGATTCGGTCCCTACTCCTACGCTCTCAAGCAGCGAATCATGTCCCCACGCGGACATCTTTCAAACGACGACTGTGCAAGGGAATTGCCGCGCCTTGCAAAAACGGGCACCACACGGTTTGTTCTCGGACATCTCAGCCAGGAGAACAACACGGCAAAAGCCGCCCTTGAAACAGCCCGCAAGACCCTCTTTGACAACGGACTGCGCGAGGGAATTGATTTTACAATATGTGCCGCCCCTCAATTCGGCGGTCAGCTTACGGTGTTTTGATTATGATGACTGTAAATATTATCTGTGTCGGAAAACTCAAGGAAGCCTATTGGCGCGACGCCTGCGCCGAATATTCCAAGCGTCTCGGCGCATTCTGCAAATTTTCCATAATCGAGCTTGACGAATCCCGTCTTCCCTCTTCCCCCTCCGACCTTCAGATTCAGAAGGCTCTCGACGAAGAGGGTACAAAAATCCTTGCAAAATGCTCAGGCAGGATAATCGCTCTCTGCATCGAAGGCAAGGAGCTTTCCTCCGAAAAGCTCTCGGATAAAATCTCGTCTTTTGCAAACGGCGGCGCAAGTCAGATAAATTTCATCATCGGCAGCTCGTTCGGTCTTTCCGAAAAGGTCAAGGCCGCTGCCGATTTAAGGCTTTCAATGTCCCCCATGACATTCCCTCATCAGCTCGCCCGTGTTATGCTGTGCGAGCAGATATACAGAGCCTTTTCAATCACCGCAGGAACAAGATATCACAAATAAAAAACGCTCACAACTCTTATACGGAGTGTGAGCGTTTTTTCTATTCATCATTATGCAGCCATATTGGAGTGGTTTTCATAATAAATGGAAACCCTCGCCATACGCTCCTCACGGCACATTGCGGGTCTTCTCTCAGCTCTTGCCGCTCTCACAGCCTTTTTGCGGCGAAGTTCACGCTCGGTCTGCTGAAGCACAAGCTCTGTTCTGTAGAGCATAAGCATTGTTGCACAGCATGCCACATCGGCCGCAGTCCAGATGAACGCCCATACGCCGGTAAAGTCGTTTACTGCGAACAGGGAAATGAAACCTGCCGCCAGAGTGAGAAGGAACAGTCTCGATGCGACCTTTCCTTCCGGGCGATATCTGAGCTTCATCACAACAGCGAAAGCACAAACCATTACGCAAAGTATTATATTCATAAAATCCTCCATTCCGTAAACATCATTCAAACGCACAGGTCATCATAATGCTACAAGTGATTTGTAAAAATACTCATTTGTTCGTTTTCACACCTTTATTATACAGCATTTTTCGGGAATTTCAAGTGTTATTTTTCGCAAATTCCGATTATTGGGTACAACTTTCGACACAAATTGCCATTTTTATGTACCATTATTGGTACTGTTCTGAACGAGCGTTCTTATTTTGTTCTTTTTTCTGTTTTATAGCGTTCTGTGCGACATTGCGCTTTCAAATCGTCGGAAAACAAAAAACTGCCGCGAAAAGCCTCTCGCAGCAGTTTTTATCATTATTCGGTTGTTTCTTCGCTGTCGTCGAACAGGTCGTCGATGTCTATTTCCTCGAAATCATCCTTGTCGAAGAAGTCCGCGGGCAGATCGCTCTGATCCACCACTGCCGACGTGTTCTTTTTCTTCTTTGAAAAGAGTCGGACAAACGGAGATGCTATCGCCTTCGCCCAGTCGGGACGGATAAGCAGGACCAGCGCAATAATCGAGATTACCGAAACGACAACACCGGGAATAAATCCGTTGGGAATATATCTGAGCTCAACGGTGTGCTCACCAGCTCCGATTTCGAAGCAGAGAAGAGCATCGCCCAGCGAGTATGTCTTGACCTCTTTGCCGTCAACAAGCACGCTCCAGCCGGAATCGTACGGAATGGATGTGAACATGACGCCGTCCTGACCCACCGTGACACTTCCCTTTATCGTGTCCTCACTATATTCATCAAAGGTCATCGCGCCGCTCTTGAGATGATTTATTGCGGTTGTGAAATTTGCTTCGTCAAGAGTTGCAAGATAGATATAACCGCCGCAGCTTCCATCGGCACCGACGCTGACATCGATATTGACGCCCGCTCCGATTCTTCCGCAGGAAACGATGTACGGCTCGTTTGCAGACGGCGATGCTACCCATTCACCGTCAACCATAATGCTCACCGTCTCGGCCGCTCTGCAGTCGATATAAGCGTACACGCTGCCCTCCTCAACCGTTGTATAGGTTGCGGTAAAGGCTGTGCCGTAGCCGTTGTAGCTGAAATAGTTGCCGTAGACCGACGCATAGTCACTTCCGACAGATACGAACAGGTCGGAGTTCATTTTGTATACTCCGTCTACGCCCGCCATCAGTCTGTAAAGCTCGTTCTGCACCTCGAACGGATTGGGATATCCGCCGTACTGCTCGAGGTCGAGATTCTTTATAGTGCTGTTCACGGCAAAAAGCTTCGGCAGAGCGTTGCTGTTCTGATATACATATCTTGTTGTGCCTTCGCTGTCATAGACCGTGTTGATATAATTGAGCGATGCTGCCGAGCCGTTATCGGCATCCTTGTCCATCGTCTCGGTCACGAGATATTTTATTCCCAGAAGTGAATCGACGGCGGGAACGTAGTTTCTGAAAAGATGGCTGTTGACGCCGTTGACCGCAAATCCGAGCTTGCCCATAAAGGTCGTTGTTGCCTTGGGATTGCTCGACGCAAAAACTGTTATACCCGAATAGTTGAAAAGGGACGGGTCGTTGCAGGTTCCCGATCCTCTCTTGAGCTCCATGCGGTACTCGGGCTCATCATATCCCTCGACCACATCAACAGCGGCGGAATTGACCGCATAATCGCGTGTATAATTGTCGCGCAGTGTGAAATACTCGGCATTTGCCTTGCCCACACCGCCCTCATTGTCGTCAAGCATTCTGATGTTTACCGACGCGTTTGCCGTAACTTCGGTGAAAACAAAGAGCAGAAGGAGGGTGTAGCAAAGCGTCTTTTTGAACTTTTTGGTCGAGCACAGCAGAGCAATAACGGCATATATCGAAAGGAAAACAAGGCTGACATAGACCGTTCTGAAATCAATAGCGCTGTCGCCGTAACGTTCTTCATAGAAAATGACGGCTGCGAGGATACCCCACGATACGGCAACGCCTCTGACCGACACGCTTTCAAGCTTGTCGAGCACCTGCATCGCTATATAAACAAGAACAAAGCTGAGAACGAACGACTGGCGGTAGGGCAGGTCGTTGGGGAAATGGAATCCGTGCCACGCAAAATTGAGCCAGTTGACGCTCATCGAAAGGATAACAAATCCGGTGAGAGCACCCCACGTGATACGCTTTCTTGCGGGAATCTTTTTGCAGCAGAGGAAAAGCGCAAGCAGGAAAACAGCGAGAACCGAACAGTAGACGTTCGGCAGGCTCATTCCTCTTATCGAAGGAGTGGGCGCAAACATAAGTCTCTGGAAGAGCTCAAACAGGTCAAAATTGCTTTCGAGATCACGTGCGAACGAATCCTCCGCGCCGCTCGTCTGACCGAGATATATCGCCGTCGGCAGAAGCAGCGCCATCGAGATTCCGCCGCCTATGAGCGAACCGTAACAGAAACGCCAGAACTTTGTGACCTGCATCGAGAGGGTGTATCCCTTCGATTCGCAGATAACGTGAGCGATATAATAAAGAACAAGGAATATGCATATCATATATGCAATATAATAGTTCGTGATTATCGCCATTGCGAGAGTTATGCAGTAAAGTGCGGGTTTTCCGTCTCTGAGCAGACGGTCGAGACCGAGCACGATAAGCGGCAGAAGAATAATCGGGTCGAGCCACATGATATTCCAAGAATGAACGATAAGGAAGGATATCATGGAGTACATAACGCCGCCGCAGACAACGGAGAAATCGTTGCGCCTCAGCAGACCCTTGACCATTACCGCAAAGGTTACGCCCGCGGCAGTAACCTTGAGTATGGTGACAAGCGCGATCGCCTCGGTCAGAAGCTCTCTCGGGAAGATGAGCATCAGTATATTGAACGGACTTGAAAGATAATAAGCAAACAGCGGCAGATAACAGGAGCCGAGTCCCGCGCTTTCGTTATAGAAAAGGCTCTTGCCCTCGACTATCTTGTCGCGCATCATCGAGAAGAAGCAGGCGTACTGATGATGCATATCGACTATCATAACGCTGTTCTCACCCAGCGGATACACACCGAGGGTTACATAGGTCAGCACTATTCCGATAAAGGCAAGCACACCCGCCATCATGACGTATGCAGGACTGCCCGAATCGTCAAACGAGCTTTCGTCGAAAGCGATCCTTGCCGCGCAGAAGGCTATCGTAGCGTTCGCGACGGAAAGTATCAGCGCAAACCACGTCTGTGCCTCGAACTGCTTTGCAAGAAAATATGTCAGCAGCAATATGAGAGATGCCGCAACACAGCTTACGATATTGAACATCGCCGCAAGCCTGTTTTCAGACGGCATGGTGGTCAGTCTTCCCTGTCTGACCGTTTTGCGGTAATCCGTCTCGGGAGCTTTATTACCCATTGAATCATCATTCCTTTCCGATGAATGAGCTGTTATCTGTTTATTATAACATATTATAATCTAAAATAATACCCTATTTTTTAATTGCTTCGCCGCTGCCCGAATTAGCCGTCGGGTAAAATAAAAAAATGCAGGATTTTCTATTGATTATTGCAAAACTGCGTGATATTATATTAAATCATAGTTTTATAAAAGAGGTGTTATTTATGTCCATAAGAATAGGAATAATGGGTTACGGCAATATCGGCCGTGCCGTTGAGTGCGCCGCAAAACAGAGCGACGATCTCGAGGTAGTTGCCGTATTCACACGCCGCGATCCTTCAACCGTGAGCATACTCACTCCGGGTGCAAAGGTGTACAAGGCTGACGATGCCGAGAAAATGGCCGACCTTATCGATGTCATGATAATGTGCGGCGGCAGCGCCACCGATCTGCCCGTTCAGACTCCCGCGCTTGCAAAAACCTTCTGTATTGTGGACAGTTTTGATACTCACGCAAGAATCCCCGAGCATTTTGCAAATGTTGACAGCGCCGCAAAGGCTGCGGGAACACTTGCCGCAATCTCTGTCGGCTGGGACCCCGGTCTTTTCTCCATCGAGAGAATGTATTCGAGTGCTATTCTCCCTCTCGGCAAGGATTACACCTTCTGGGGCAGAGGTGTCAGCCAGGGTCATTCGGACGCCATCAGACGCGTTGAGGGCGTTCTTGATGCACGTCAGTACACCGTTCCCGTACCCGAGGCCGTCGACGCGGTCAGAAGCGGTTCAAACCCCGATCTCACCACGAGACAGAAGCACACAAGAGAGTGCTTCGTTGTTGCAAAAGACGGCGCAGACAAGGCACGCATCGAGAAAGAGATCAAGGAAATGCCCAACTACTTTGCCGATTATGATACCACTGTCACCTTCATCACAATGGAGGAGCTCAAGCGCGATCACAACGGTATTCCCCACGGCGGCAGAGTTATCCGCACAGGCGCAACAGGCTGGGACAACGAAAACAAGGCTATCATTGAATACAGCCTCAAGCTCGATTCCAACCCCGAATTCACCTCGAGCGTACTGGTTGCATATGCAAGAGCTGTCTACCGCCTCAACAAGGAAGGCAAGACCGGCTGTGTAACCGTACTCGACGTCCCCCCCGCATATCTCAGCCCGAAATCGGGCGAAGAGCTCAGAAAGACTCTTCTGTAAAACAAAAACATTCAAGAGCGGCCGCAGTTATCACTTTCTGCGGTCGCTCTATTGATTATTTCTTCTTTTTATTGTATAATTATTTTATCACACAAAGAAAAGAGGTATATTATGTTCAAAAGGATTCCGGTTATGATTCTGACATCGGTTCTGCTCCTGTGTTCTTTCGCGGGCTGTTACACTCCCGAATCGGAAACCCCCGCCGTTTCGGGAACTTCCGGCGAAGAGACCGAGGTGAAGAAAGAGGGCACCGTTCTTACATTCATAGACCACGCTTCAATAAAAATTCAGGCAAAGGACGGAAGAATAATTCTCATCGACCCGAATGCATATTCTTCCACAGCATACGACGACGAGGCTGATTTCATTCTGGTAACACACGGTCATGAGGACCATAAGCCGCTGAGCGACGTCAAGCTCAAGGAGGACGGTATTCAGATAACATGGAATGAAGCCCTTGTTGACGGCGAATATCAGCGTTTTGAGTATGACGGCATCATAATCGAGGCGGTTGTTGCAGGCGGAAACGATGCCCACCCGATCGGCAGCGGAGTCGGATATCTCGTAACGGTCGACGGCATATGTGTATACCACGCGGGCGACTCCTCAAACGACGAGGCTCTGCACGTGCTCAAGGATTACGATATAGACTATGCTTTCTATCCCATCGACGGACAGTTCAATATGGACGCTGTTGAAGCTACCGAGCTCGCCAATATCATCGGGGCAACACACAACATTCCCTTCCATATGCTCAACAAAGTCGGTCAGGACAAGAGCGAAAACTTCACTCCCGAAGGCAGACTCGTTCTCAAAGAGGGAGAATCCATCGTATTGGAAAAATAATCGTTAACAGCACAAACTCAAATTACGGCTGCCGCAGAAAGTGAAATCTGCGGCAGCACCTTTATCTTTCAGGAGCAGATTATGAGCAGAATACTGAAAATTACCTGTATAATTATAATTTCAATCGTTTTGATCTTTGCCCTGTCTGTCGGCAGTATCATCATCGGATTTGCCGCATGTGACAACACCCGACGCGACCCCTTTGAAAGCTCACAGGTTGAAGCGGAGCTCTCGGATAAATACGGCTACAGCTTCAGTGTTTTATCCACCCGGGAGGAGTCGGGCGATCTATATCACACCGTATCCTGTGAAGATTATTCATCTGTTATCTTTACCGCTCACGACATGAACGACGGCATCGGAGGCTGGACTCTTTCGGACGATTTTCCTCAGGTCACACTGCTTTACTGCGCCGAGCTCAACGGTCTTATCGCCAACGGGGAAAAGAACAGCTTTTACTGCATCATTTCGCCGTCAGAGGACAGCACTTCTCAGGACACCGCTTCGCAGCTAATGCAAATGACCGATATGTTCTTTTCGATATACAATTGCGATACTTCCCTTGCAGAGCGGTCGGTAAGCTTTTATCTCGACAGTGCAGGCAAGGTCACGATTTATGACTCAGACTGCGACTTACCCGATCAGCTTGAATACTCAAACGGGTATAAGCTTTATCGCAATTCATCAGTGCATGCCTGGCTCGCCCTTGCCGAAAAGCTGTAATAAAAAAATCTGCCGATTTCTCGGCAGATTTTTTTATTACCCGTTATTTGCAAGATGCGGGAAATGCTCTTTTAAGTATGCGTCCGTGTCGGCGCTGCTCCCCTCTCTTTTGAGGACAAGCGCACCGCTGTAATAGACGGGCGGAGTTATCACGAGTATCTCTTCGTCAAGCTCACACGCAAACTCAACCGTAACATCGGGATAATGAACGCAGAACACTCCCATATTCTCCGTTATCTCGCGAAAGCTGACCGTCGGCACCATACTGTAAATGTCAAAAAACTCCGTATTGTCCGTCCTGACAAGTCCGTCCTTCGTTATTTCAAGGGAATAGTCACCCTCATTGTCTGTCCATTTGCCGTAAAAGCCGCGCTGTATCGGCTCGGCTTCTCCTTTCGGCAGGCTCATCGAAAAGCCCACAACCGCCGCAGATACGGCGGCAAGCAGCAAGGCTATGAATAATACTGTTTTCCTTTTCAAAACCCGACTCCCGTCTTTTTTTCTTATGATATCACAATCGTGCTCATTTATCAACGCTCATTGCCTTACAAAAATCACTTGATTTCGCCATATCGGTGTGATAAAATTATTCTTACGCGGATGTAGTTTAGTGGCAGAACTCCAGCTTCCCAAGCTGGCCGTGGGGGTTCGATTCCCCTCATCCGCTCCAGAAAACACCCTTGATTTGTCTGCGACAAGTCAAGGGTGTTTTCAACTAAATCCGTCCTTTCGGACGGGATAAATCCCACTGGCGTGGGATGAAATCACTTCGTGATGAAATCCAACTTTGTTGGGAGAAGGACGGATTTAATTTCATCTGCGGCAGCAGATTTCATCCGAGTATTGCTCGGATTTCATCGCGCTTTGCGCGATTTCATTGAAAAAATTAGCATTCTGAGCTATAATTATCAAAAGAGGTGATTTCAATGTCAGAAAACAAGCTTGCAGATATCTCTACAGAGTTTGCAGTTTCTATATTGAAGCTAACAGACGGTATCAAAGGGCATTATTCATTATCCAATCAGCTTGAACGAAGCGGAACAAGCATTGGCGCAAACATCCGTGAAGCAAAATATGCGCACAGCCGCCCTGATTTCATCGCAAAACTGCAGATTGCTTTAAAGGAATGCTATGAAACAGAATATTGGATCGAGATTGCTCAAAAAGCAAATATTATATCTGATGATACCACAAAAACTATTTTGCATAATTGCGGATCAATTCGCAGAATGCTCATTTCTTCCATCAACACCGCTAAGGATAATGCAAAATGAATAAGTCAAATTTATGGCTGAGAGCAAAAAGCGTGGATATTCAGGTATCGGATCAGATTGTCCCCGGATTTGACATTGGTTTTGATGATAAGATACCACATGAAATTAAAAATGAATTACGTACTTTTGTCGAGTGGGTTGAAAACAATTTTAACATACCTGTAACTCTGTGGGTGGATTTTGAATACAAGCATTATCTTGTCCGAAGGAACGGTGAACGGGTCGGATATATGTTCTATTGGACGGATTTTTCATCTTATCCTGTGTTTGATAATATAGATGACATTCCGCAAATCAGGCTTCCCATCAGAACGGAACACAGCACAACAGAAGAAATATTAAGATCTTTCGTCGAAGCTATCACAGCTTACTTCGCTTGGATATGCAATGAAATTCACGAAGAATATGAGCCGAACGAGAATGACACGGAGGAAATCCTTCAGGAGTATTTGCGTATTCGAGCCTGATTCCTTTTATTATACTGCAAAAGAAACAAAAAAGATGATTTAGAGCACCATACTCCAAATCATCTTTTTATTCATTATGCAAAGATAAATCTAAATAATAATCCTAAAAATGCTGCGACTGAAATCAATCCCATTATAATTAAGAATATCATCATTCCCTTTTTGTTCTGTTCTTTATATTTAACGGTTGCACGAACAATACCAACAGTTAATATAACAAAGCCTAACAGAACTATATTTTTTTCCCATACCATTCCATCATTAAAATTATTTAAACTGATAAGCAAAGCACCAAGCAATATTTCGATTATGCTGTCATCAAACTTCTTATTCTTCTCCATAACGACACATCCAATCATAATTTTATATGTTTCATTGTAATATATATTTTAAAGTTTTACAATATATTTTCCGTTTTTTTCTTCACGCATTCTTTTTAAAATCAACAAGCATATAGCCCTTGTAATAAAGCATTCCCTCATCGCCCTCTGAGATCGAATAGAAGGTCGGAGAGAAAACGCGAATCTCTTTGACCTCCTCGCCGATCGCAAAAGTGACGTAATATGAAGTTCCTCCGTTCGAACCGCGTCTGGCTCTTCTCTTGCTCAAGACCTTTGCCATACCGCTTTCGAGAGGCAGATCCTGTCCTCCCGGAACAAATCCAGTCGGGAAGCCGTTAAAGTTCTTCATCTTCGTCATATTCTTCAGGCTTATTATAACAACGACAATAAAGAATACCGCAAACACGGCAGGAACAATAAACATAAGATGCAGTTTCATAAAATCACTCTCTTTCCGATATCTGACCCTTTTCAATATGATACCACATTATAACACATTCTTCTATATTTTTCAAACTTATTCGATTATAAGGCTTTTGTTCATTTATCGCCCGAAGCCCAAACGATACATCATTTTCTTAAAAAAATATTTAATTATTTTCGAGAAATTATTGAAATTCAACTGTTCTTCGATTATAATGGTGTTGATTTGTGTTGATGTTCGAATACAATCAACGCAATTATATTGATGGAGGGTATATATTATGACAGTTGACAAACTCAAGAAAATGCTTCAGAAAACACCGGGCACCGCAAAATTTCTCATTGTACTCATAATCCTGCTTTCAATTCTATTCGTATGTTTTATCCCGTCTATGGGCTGGTATGCACTGGTATTCCTTGCAATCATCGGTCTGATGATCTATTCCGTGGTAAAGACCGTCAATAATCTCAAATCGATAAAGGAACGCGGTCAAAAGTCCATCGATTATCTTGAGAGGAATAACATCATCGAATCAGCAGCATCTGAATACGGCGGAGCCCAGAACTATTCTTTCCGTCTTTCCGAGGTAAACCGATTGATTCCTCTTTTTACTTCCCGCAAAAACATTCTGAGCAACAACTTTGTTTTCGCAATGTGCTCAAACGCCGTAATTACATATAACGACATTGACGAGGTATATCTTGTCAATTATCAGTGGGTCAAAAGAACTAAGCACGGTCGTATCCACTACAAGAATGACGTTCTCATGATAAGAACTCTGGACGGCGAAGAACTCCCTCTTTACAACATCTATATGTGCCGATACACCAAAAAAGCAACGGAAACTCTCAACACCATACTTGCAATAATCGGAGAAAAAAATCCCGATTGCTCTATTTCCTCAGACGTTACCGAAACTCGCGGACAGGTTTAGCTTAAAAAGGAGATTCACTCCATGACCGCCAAAAAGCTTGAGCGAATGCTGAAAAAGGCACCGGGAACATCAAAATTCATGGCAGCATTCTACGTTGTCTTTGCAATTTTGCTTCTCGTTATTCTTTTCGTTAAATTTTCTTCGCCGGAAAACCGCGTCTATGTGATTTATGCGGCTGCTTTAATCGCTATACCGTCAATCATTGTCTCGATAACCATCATTTGCTTTGGCAAAAAAGCTCAGACCAACGGCTTCAAAACCATTGAGTATCTTGACCGCAACGGACTTTTTGAGGCAGCCGCAGCCGAATACGACAGCGACCAATATTACGCTTTCAAATGCAGCACAAGAGACGGCGGTTTTGATAAATTCAACTCCCGCACTAACTTTATGACCGAAAACTTCATCTTCGCAATGAGCTCAAACCAGATCGTAACATACAACGATATCAAAGAAATTTATATCGTCAGATACCTCTGGAGCTACGACGCCACTCCCTATGTCAATGAAGTTTTTACGGCCAAAACTCTTTCGGGCGAAGAGATCGACCTTTTCAACATGTTCCTGAAATCCTCTGCATTCGCACAGAGAGATCGTTCAAAGGATGAAACCCACACCCTCAACACCATCACAGAGATTATCCGCGAGAAAAATCCCGACTGCATAGTGTCGACCGAGATTTTGGAAACGCGCAGTAATTA
Organism: Oscillospiraceae bacterium; assembly: GCA_015065975.1. GTDB lineage: Bacteria > Bacillota > Clostridia > Oscillospirales > Acutalibacteraceae > SIG598. Next base: position 28,977 of record SVPG01000013.1, read on the forward strand.
ACGCAAAACAGACCGTCCGAGGACGGTCTGTTTTTTTATCCTTTATATCTCAGCTGCCAGAAAGCAACGGCACTTGCCGCCGCAACATTGAGGGAATCAACCTCGTGCGACATCGGTATTTTGACCGTATAATCGCAATCGGCAATGGTCTCGCCGCACAGACCGTCACCTTCGGAGCCGAGAACAATAGCAAGTTTTTCCTCGGACATAAGGACAGGGTCGTCTATACTGACGCTGTCATCGCTGAGCGCCATCGCCGCCGTTTTAAAGCCGAGCTCTTTAAGAATCTCCATTCCCTTCTGCGGCCATTCGTTTGTCTTTTTGCCGATATATGTCCACGGTATCTGAAACACCGTTCCCATACTGACCCTTGCCGAGCGGCGGTACAGCGGGTCGCTGCACGCAGGTGTCAGCAATATCGCGTCAACACCGAGCGCCGCTGCAGAACGGAATATCGCACCAACATTCGTCGGGTTCATTATATTCTCAAGCACGGCTATTCTGTGAGCACCCTCGCACACCTGTTCGACGGTCGGACGCTCCGGTCTGAGCATGGCACACAGCACGCCGCGGGTCAGTTCAAATCCCGTAAGCTGAGTGAGTATCTCAGGCTCGGCGGTGTAAACGGGCACACCTGCACATCGCGCTATGACGTCACTTGCCTGACCCTCGATATGCTTTCTTTCCATAAGGAGAGACAGCGGTTTGCAGCCGCAGTCGAGAGCTCTGTGTATTACCTTCGGGCTTTCGGCGATGAATATTCCGCTCTTCGGCTCGTTGTAATGATAAAGCTGCGCCTCGGTAAGACGGGCATAAACGTCAAGCTCGGGCACATTAAAATCGGTTATTTCAACAATTCGGGTCATCTGATATGCTCTCCTGCTTTTCAATAAGTATCATATCGTAGCATATCATCAAACAGGGATTTTTTCAATCACTTTATATCAGAAAATAAGCTCGATCGCCGCTGCGCAGAGGGCGCACACAGGTATTCCTATGAGTATTCCGAAAAAGCCGTCGCGAATGCTTTTCCACTTATTCGACGCATATTCTCTGTCCATATCCTCGGTTCCCGGCAGGCGAACCTTTTTCCAGTGAGCAAAAATTCCGATATCGAGAACTATGACATCAAACACATTGACAACCGTCCATATTATATAGCTGTAAAGCGCACCCGTCATAAAGTCCCTCGCTCCCGCAAAAACGGCAAGTGCCGCAAGCACGGCTGCAAACAGAAGGCTGACCGCGCATTTTGCCGCAATCAGAGAGGCTGTTTTTGTCTTTTTATCCTTTGGCACATAATCGGGGTTCTTTTCGAGAAATCTCTTCTGAACCTCGGGTGCATATTCGTGCAGCCAGGCCGTTTTATTGCAAAGAGTCGAGCCCGTGATGACCGCTCCGAAAACAACGCACGCCGCCGCACATTCGAGCGCAAGTATCATATTCATTTATTTTTCCCCTTTTCTTTTATGAGAGTAAAATCGCATTTATCGCCCTTTTCGAGCGTACTTTCACGCACAAAGCGTATGCCCGTAAGGCTGCCGAAACAATCGGCGTCGCTTTGGCAGAAGGTATGTATAAGCTCTTCGCAGCCGCACAGTCTGCAGTATCGGCAGTAGGTACAGTCGAGGATATCAAACTTCACCGTATCCTTTGCGGTATCATAGTACACCTGACGAAACCCGTTTTTCTCTCCGAACATATTTTTTGCCATCGACGCAAATATCCTCAGAAACGCTCCTTTCATAAAGGGCAGGGCGGTCATATTTCTGAGCATCTTCCCCATTCTTATTCCCTGATTGTGAACCGCTTCGTCAATGAGCCGCATGGCTTCATCTGCGCCCAGCTCCTTTGACATAACGCGATAAAGCGCCACTCGGGGAAAAATATATCCGTCGGTGTGATTCCTTTCGCCCTTCGGGATATCGGGGAACTGCGCAAGCAGACGGTCAAGCTCCTCTCCCGCTGCAAGAAAAATCTCATTTGCACGCTGTTTTCCGTACAGCGCCGCAACAGTCTTTCCAAGCGGTTTATAATCGCTGCTTTTCTTATAGAATCTGCCGCCGTAAGACATTATCCATTCTCCTTTTCAATCTTCTTTCTCTTGAAATTCTCAAGCTCAATATTCATCTGCTTTGTCCGAAGCGACCGTCTGACACTGAAAAACCAATACACGCAGCCGTAGCACACGAGCATAAACACAAAATATATCGCTGTTACCGCAAGGTTTCTGTCGAACCAGCCGCCAAGATAGCTTACAAGAGTATATCCAAGCGAGCAGCCGAACACCTTGAGCGACTCTTTCCACGAGAAGTTTTCCTCCTCGTCAAAGTTTCCGAGAAGAAAAAACTGAACAAAACCCATAATATACGTTGAGGCTATCATTTCGATTATGATTATTATATCTGCCGACAGGCTGCCCGAAAGAAATCTGTAACCGAAATAAAAGAACAGCATCGTGTAAAAATACAATGACGCTTTAAGCTCGATCTCAATCTCTGCCGACAGGAATTTTTTCCATATATTCATATCTGTTCTCCTTTCAATATGCGTCTGAGCTCCTTGACATATCGCCGTGATATTATCACGTGTTCGCCGTTATCCATCGTAACATCGGCACGGTTGCCCGATATGCTTCTAAGGTACGAAATTCTGTAAATATTTATGACCATCGATTTTGAGCATCTGAAAAAGCCCTCCGACGCAAAGGCTTCCTCGGCAACAGCCAGCGTCATCGATGTTTTTGCAACCGAGTTTTCGGTGTATACGTAGACGCAATTATCAACACTTTCGAGATACAGAACCTCCGACGGCGCAAGCAGCACCTTGCCCTCCTCGGTCATCGCCATAATCTTCTCACCGCGCTGTTCTATGCTTCGGATAAGGCCGCCGAGACTGTCTGTCATCTCACGGTAACGTATGATTATCTCTTCCTGCCCCTGCGTTATCTGTTCAAGTGTAAGTTTCATAAGATCTCCTTACATTCTTTGTTTTGCTTCTTTGAAAATTATAGCCGACCTGCACGCTTCTTTGCAAGTGGCTTTGGAGCAAGATGCACTTTTTGCTTGGCAAGCGGTCATATCCTGTACTATTTTTTTCGTTTGTGCTATAATCTGAACATAAACTGCACGGAGGAATCTTATGAATCTCGAGAGAATACTTTGCGCAAATGCGAAAGATATAAAAACACACGGCAGACAGAGCGCTCGCAAAACGCCTTATATACCGCTTTTCTGGACCGCATCGGGAATAGAGCTCAACATCACGGGCAGCGAGCTGTGGCTTGAATACGAATGCCGTTACGGCGACGAGGGCGAGGCTTATCTGCGTGTTGAGATCGACGGCGCCGATATGCTCAGATTTATGCTCGAGGAGGGTATAAACAAGGTCTGCATTTTCCGCGGATATACAACGGACGGCATAAAAAACGTGCGTATTTTAAGGGAAAACCAGGGCTCAACCACCGTTGTGAACGCGGTTGCTCTTCACACCGACGGCACGCTTCTGCCCCTGCCTCCAAAGAAGCTTCACATCGAATTCATCGGTGACAGCGTCACAAGCGGCGAAGGTCTTGCAGGCGCCAAACATCACGAGCTGTGGATACCGTGTATTTTCAGCACGCGTGAGCATTACGCACTTCTGACCGCAAAGGCTCTCGACGCCGATGTCAGCATAGTCTCGCAGAGCGGCTGGGGAGTTTATTCCTCGTGGTACAACAACACCCTCGAAGCTGTTCCGAGAATATACGAGCAGGTATGCGGTGCCGCTTTGTCTCAGCTGCAGCAGGAATACGGCTCGCTCGATACATATGATTTCGCGGGCGCATCTTTTGACGCCGTTGTTGTCAATCTCGGTGCAAATGACTGCACCGCATTCACAAGCCCCGAATGGGTCGATGAAAACGGCACACCGCACAAACAGCATCTCGACGACAACGGACGCCCCTGCCGCGAAGACGCCGACCGTGTTGCAAACGCCGTTATCTCCTTCTGCCGCAGAATACGTGCGCTCAATCCCGATGCTGTTATCCTTTGGTGCTATAATATGCTCAGCGATCTTCTCAACGACGTTATAAAGGACGCCGTTCTTCGTTACGCAAACGAAAGCGAAGACAACAAAGTATTCGCCGTTATGCTCCCCCACGCCGATCCTTCAACCGACGGTTCACGTCAGCACCCGGGTCCGCTCGCACACAGAATGTACGCCGACGTTATTATCAAAGAATTATCCGCTCATCTGAAATAAAAAAAGCTGATGTCCTGCGTTTGCAGGACATCAGCTTTTCATATTTCAATCGTTTTTCCGCAGGAAAGATAGGAAAGCTTTTCTCCCATACGTTCTTTCAGATACTCATACTGCTCACAGCCTGTGCAGTGGCAGGTGTAATACTTCGTATTGTACCGCGCGAGAATGTCGGCGGTGTTATCGAGCCTCAGCCTGTCTTCTCCCGAAAGCTCAAGCCCTCTCAGATGAAAACCGCCTATAAGAACATCGGGCTTTACCCAATCCATTATATTGAGAATACCCTTGTGAGAACAGCCGCTTATCAGTATCCTTTTGCCGTTTTCACGTATCAGCATATACTGCTCGTGGCGAAAATCGTCGGGCACAAATTCCCCTTCACAGAGCATATTGAGTCCTTTCCCCTCACTTGGATATTTCCCGGGGTTTTCGTTGCAGGTGAACAATTCCATTCCTTCACCGAGGCTCAGGCTGTCATCGGTAAAAACCAGTCTGTCGCTTTTTGAAAGAGAATCGTCGAGCCCTATATACTTTTCCGTTCCGTTGTAATGAGGTTCAAAGGCGCGGCGGTTTATATAAACGGGAGCTTCGCCGTTCATTTCAAGAAATTTTTCAAGTCCGCCGCCGTGGTCGTAATGCCCGTGTGATATCACCGCGATATCGACCGCCGAAATATCTTTTTTGAGAACCTGAGCGTTTTTTGCAAAAAGACCGTCCTGACCCATATCGAACAGTATCTTTTTTCCGCCGCTTTCGATATACAGGCTCAGACCGTGCTGGGCTTCAACGCCTTCCGTATCAGAAACATTTTCTGCCAGTACAGTGATATTCAAGCATTATCCTCCTCAAAGGCAGACCCGCCAGGGGAATGTGCCCACGGCGGGTCGTCATTTTATTATTTTCGGTCAAATTTATCGCAGAGAGAATTGATCTGATTTGTAAAGCTCGAAAGCTCCTTGTTTGAACCCTCTTTGTTCTTTTCGATGATCGAAAGAAGCCTTCTTCCCGCGGCAAGCAGTCTCTGATAAACAGTGTTGGCACGCTTTTCGGCATAGTTCTTCTTGCCGCCTGCCTTGACTATTCTTCCCTTCTGTACACACTCGCCTGTAACAAGGTCATAGCTGTCGCCGCTGAAAGGAGCCGCCGTTTCATATCCGAGCTTCTCGGCTACCTCTTTTGCGAACAGGTCGCACACCTCGTCGTCGCCGTGGTTTACAAAGACCTTGCTCGGCTTTTCCTCAAGGCTTGCGAGCCAGTCGACAAGCATATCCTTATCGGCGTGACCGCTTATACCTGCAAGATTTTCAATCTTTGCGTTGACTGCGATCTCTTCGCTGAACAGCTTGACATACGGAGCGCCGTCGATGAGCTTTCTTCCGACCGTGCCCTCAGACTGGTATCCGACAAAGAGCACCGTGCTGTCATCACGCCAGAGGTTGTGCTTGAGATGGTGTCTGATTCGTCCCGCTTCGCACATTCCCGATGCGGAAATGATGACCTTCGGCTCTTTGTCAAAGTTTATCTGCTTTGATTCGTCGGACGATACCGAAAGCTTGAGATCATAGAAATGGATCGGGTCGATTCCGTGAGCGAGAAGCTCCAGTGTTTCCTTATCGTAATAATCCGTAAGCCCGTCGCCGTAGATATTTGTAGCTTCAACAGCCAGCGGACTGTCGACATATACGGGGAATCCGTCGTGTCCTTTAACAAGACCTTTATCCTTGATCGTTCGGATAAGATAGAGCAGCTCCTGTGTTCTTCCGACGGCAAACGACGGGATAACAACGTTTCCTCCTCTGTCGAAGGTGTCCTGAATGATTGATGTGAGCTGGCTTACATAATCGGGACGCTCTCCGTGAACTCTGTCGCCGTAGGTCGATTCAACAATAACGTAATCGGCGCGGGTCGGCTTCTGAGGATTGCGGATAAGCGGACGGTCGATATTTCCGAGGTCGCCCGAGAAGAGCAGAGTCTTTTTCTCGCCGTCCTCCTCAACATCGATATAAATGCTCGACGAGCCGAGAAGATGTCCCGCATCGGCAAATCTGATCTTTACGCCGTCAAACACGGCGATCTCCTCGCCGTAAGGATATGCCGCAAACTGGCTGAGCGCCTTCTCGGTATCAGCCATTGTATAAAGCGGAACATAGGGCTTGCCGCCCGAACGCTTTGCCTTGCGGTTTCTCCACTCAGCCTCCGACTCCTGTATGTGAGCCGAATCCCTGAGCATTATCTCACAGAGGCGGTGTGTCGCCTGCGTGCTGTAAATCGGGCCGCTGTATCCGCCCGCAACCATTGCGGGAATCTTGCCCGAATGGTCCATATGTGCATGGGTCAGGCATATCGCATCAATTTCTCCCGGCGCAATGGGGAGCTCGCAGTTTTCATAAATATCCGCACCCTGTTCCATTCCGCAGTCGATGAGAATATTCTTACCGCAGGCCTCGAGCAGAGCACACGATCCCGTTACCTCATGGGCAGCACCCAAAAATGTCAGTTTCAAACGATATCACTCCTTTGGTCTACATTATACCACAGATATTAACTTTATGTTATCTTTTTCGGCGGCGGTCAGTATTTTCACAAACCGCTCACAATTTCATCTTTTATTTTACTCTGTAGATATTCGCTTCATACGGTCTGAGCTTACCCGCGATATTGCCGCAGCTCAGGTAAACAGGCTCGTATTTTTTCACATTATGCTTTCTTGCACAAGGTTTATCGGTAAGATTCATTTCGATGTAAAAACACTCGCTGTCGGTCTTTCTGAAATAACAGAAAAGATTGTCCGCCTTCTTTTTAAGCGGCTCAAACCGACCGTATCTGAGCGTCTGCGAACTGTTTTTGAGTGCAATCAGCTTCTTATACACCGCAAAAACGGAATTTTCATCATCTATTTCATCTGCGGCATTGAAGCGTCCGATATTATCGGCGCATTTTATCCACGACTCACCTTCGGTAAATCCGGCATTTTCCTGCGAATTCCACTGCATCGGGATTCTTGCGTGGTCGCGGCTTCCCGCATTGACTCGGGCAAGCGCATCACCCTCGCTCATACCTTTTTCGCAAAGCTCCGCAAGGAGGTTTATCGCTTCAACGTCCCTGAGCTCGTCCTTTGTAAACTCGGTGTTTATCATCGCGAGCTCCTGTCCCTGATAGATAAAGGGCGTACCGCAGAGGGTCATGCTTACGACCGCAATAAGCTTTGCGATCGCCTCTCTGTACTGCGGGTCGGGGTTGACCTTTGACACCATTCGGGGGTTGTCGTGATTTTCAAAGAATATTACATTCCAGCAGTTATCGCCGTACTCGAGCTGCTGCTCGCTGAGCACTTTTTTCATATAACGCAGGTCGTAACGGTAATCATCGTATCGGTTCTTTCCCGCCTCTTCAAGATGGTCGAAACAGAACACCGTATTGAGCTCTTTTCTGAAATCGGCTGTCAGCATACGGTTCATACGCATACCCGTACCCGGTGTTTCGCCGACCGTAAACGCGCCGCATCTTCCAAAGGTCTTCTCGTTGAGCTCACGCAGATATTCGTGAAGATGAGGTCCGAAGAAATAATGCTCTATGCCTCTGTACCCGACGAGCTGCGATATCAGGTCGTTGCCGTCGGGCAGACCTTCGGCCTTCGAGATGAGGTTTATGACGTCGAGTCTGAAGCCGTCCACGCCCTTATCGAGCCAGAAATTGAGCACCGAATAAATATCCTCGCGCATCTGCGGATTGTCCCAGTTGAGATCCATCTGCTTTTTCGAGAAGAGATGGAGCGCCCATTTCTTTATTTCGGGATAGTAATTCCACGCGCTGCCGCTGAAGAAGGAGAGCCAGTTGTTCGGCGGCGTATCGGGCTCGCCGTCGCGGAAGATATAATAATTCTGATATTTCTCATCGCCTGCGAGAGCTTTTTGGAACCACTCATGCTCATCGGAGGTGTGGTTGATTACCATATCCATTATGACCTTGATGCCCTTTTCATGCGCAGTTTCGAGCAGGATATCAAAATCCTCCATCGTTCCGAATTCGGTCATTATGCGGCGATAATCGCGTATATCATAGCCGTTGTCGTCATTCGGGCTGTCGTAAATGGGAGAAAGCCATATCGCATTAACACCAAGCTGTGCGAGATAATCGAGCTTTGAAGTAATACCCGGAAGGTCGCCTATACCGTCGCCGTTGCTGTCACAGAAGGAACGCGGGTATATCTGATATACGACCATTTCCTTCCACCATTCGGGCGAGAAATTGCCCGTACACAGCACAGGCGGCATATCCTCAGCCTGATTGAGCAGGCCGATGACCGTATCGAAAAAGCCTTCACCGAGCTTATCGCCCGCAAGCTTTTCGAGGGTGCCTATCTTAAGTCCGCCTATCAGCGAATTTTTAGTTATGAAAGAGACATCTTTTCCGAATCCGCCGAGCACTCTTGTCAGAATATCGTATCCGACGGGGCTTTCCGTCATCTGACGCAGTGTTGATTTTTTATTGTATTCAGGCATCGATAACCGTCTCCTTTGCCATATTTTCCTCAATCATTTTTTCGACTTCCTTCTCGTCAAGCTTATAGAAGAACGCCATTATCACAAGCATCACAACATAGCCTATTGCGGGGAGCAGCGTCATGCACAGCCATATACCGTCGAGCGCGCTTGCCGACTGAGTCTGAGCCTGTTCGACATATCCGAAAGCACCCATTATCGCAAGTCCGATTATTGTGACGAGGCTTCCGCCGAATTTCGTCATAAGAGTCTGGAGCGAGAAGGATATGCCTTCGGTTCTCTTTCCCGTCTTATATGCACACCACTCGATGCAGTCGGCGGTGAACATTCCGTAAAGCAGGAGCGGTATCTGCATGAAAACCACTCTGACTGCGGCTATCACAAGGAAAAGCCAGAGATTGCCGTATCCTGTGAAATACTGAACTACGCACAGTATAACGGCAGCTATACTCGAGAATATGGTCAGAGGTTTTTTGCCGAATCTTTTTATAAGCGAAGGCAGGAGCGGCGCCACTATAATAACGGGGACAATAGCCGCCGCCATTATCATGGTTGTCATGCCCTCGTTGCCGAGATTGTATCGCGCAAAATATATCGCAAGAGGCTGGAGCGTATTGGTTGCCGCTATGGCAAGATAGCCGATATAGAAAACAAAGAGCGGTTTATTCCTGAAAAGATATTTGAATATGTCGGCAAAACCGATATCGTTCGAGGGGTGGTTTACCCTTTCCTTTGCGCTGAACATTATGGGGATCATAAAAGCAAGCGCAAGCACACAGTACACGCCAACCGTCGCGGTCGTTCCGACCTCAGCCTTGATCGTCGCATAGACAGCCGAGGATATGGCCGCAAGAGCTGACGCCATACGACCCGACGACATGAGCTTGTCACGCTCGTATATGCGGTCGGTCATGACCGTTGCAAGGGAAAAGATCGGAGCATCGGACAGCGTATATGAGAAATCCCAGAGAAGGATCGCTGCGAGCGAGAATCCTATCTTCACCGCCATCGGCGCACCTGCACCGAAAATCGAAGCCGGGTTTACGAACATCGCCAGCAGGAAGAACGGTATGAGGAAGGTCGATATTCTTATCCACGGGAGGAATTTTCCGCTTCTGAATCTCACCTTATCGATAACAGCGCCCATAATCGGGTCGTTTATCGCGTCCCATACCCTCGAAATTCCGAGCATCATTGCGACCGTACCGAGGCTTATTCCGACCTCTTCGGTCAGAAAATAGGAAAGATACTGGAGCTGGATAACATAGATTATGTTCTGTCCGAGAAAGAATCCGAAATAAGAAAACCTTTCAAACCCTGTGGTCAGATACTTGTCATTTTTCGCTTTTTTCATAATGATCTTCCTTTTCTGAAATTAACTGTGATTTGCTCAGTTATACAACAATTTTATCATAATCCCTCATTTTATTCAAGTAATTTTATGAAATTTTACCAACGAGCGGCATAACAAAAGGGCAGAGGTTTTTAGGCCTCTGCCCTTAATGTTATTTGGGATTCAAATCAGCTTCTGATTATCATTATCTGACGCCTACGCCGCTCTTCTTCTTCTTTCCGATGGAAAGGATGATGATGACGGAAACTGCCATTGCAATGATGATCGGCATCGGGATATCGCCATCACCGGTGGTCGGTGTGTCGTAATCGCCGAGGACCTTGTTGATGACCGGGGAGGACTCAACCTTGATGGTCGGTGTCTCGTTAACTGTCGGCTTTGTTGTTGTGGACTCGAGGTCAACAGAGGACTCTGCGCCAAGAACGACAGAACCGATGTAGTTATTGAGGTAGCTGATGCTGGAGTTATCCGGGCCGATGACTACTGTAGAGGTCATGTTGCCGCTGTAGTAATCGGAGCCATCAACTGTGTAGCTGGTCTGATATTCCTCAGCATCGACAGTCTCGACAACGTATACGATAGTTCCGCAAGGAATACCGGAAAGTGTGACGGACTCGCCGTTTCTGAGAGAGAACTTACCGCTTGCATTTGTGCCGTCAGCTGCTACTGCGTAGCCATCCTGGTCGACAAGCTGGAAGCTGAATGCTCTGTTGCTTGTGTCGTAACCGGTGACTGTCTTGGTAACTGTGATGGTACCTGTTGCAAGAGCGTTTGTGAAGATTATCTCTTCATCACCGTCGACTGTTACTGTACCGCTTGCCTTTGCGAGGTCATAGCTGTCAGCACCGTCGATCTTCTTGAGCTCGTAGGAAGCACCTGTTGCGGACTCGACGACCTTGTACTCTACGCCGTAGATTACGTCGATCTTCTCAGTCTTGCCTGCGCTGAGGTTGAAGTCCTTCTCGAAGGTCCAACCGTCGCCGGTGTTCTTCCAAAGCTCGAACTTGAACTTAGCAGAAGCATCCTCGGTTCCTGTGACTTCCTTGGTGACCTTGAGGGTCTGGGTCTTGGGAACGTTGTGGAATGTGATATCCTCTGCGCCGTCTACTGTAACGATTGCTGCACACTTGTTGTTATCGACGCTGTCCTCGTCGCCCATCTTTCTGATGGTTACGTTGTCGAAGTCGTAAGCAGCACCTGTGTCTGTCTCAACAACTCTGTAAACGTCGCCCTCAGCGAGGTTCTTGAAGAGCTTATCGCCGTTTGCCTTAAGTGTGAACTCCTCAACAGTCTCCCACTTGGAACCGTTCTTCTTCTGGAGCTCGAAGGTGAACTCTGCGTTAGCGTCGCCGCCGTCAGCAGAAACAGTCTTGCGAACTGTGATGGAGTACGGGTTGAGTCTGTTGGTGATGTTGACGGTTCTGTCCTTGGAGAGAACGAACATTGCGCCCATGCCTTCCTCGCCGTTGACAAGGATTGTATCTTCAGGAACTGAACCGAAGAGGTAATCTGCACCGGTCTCGGTCTCGATGACCTTGTAGGTGAAGCCTACCGGGATACCTGTGAAGGTGTAGCTCTCGCCTGCCTTGAGGACGAACTGCTCGCCAACCTTCTCCCACTCGCCGCTGCGGAGTCTGAAGAGCTGGAATGCAAATTCCTCGCCGAGATCTTCGCTGCCTGCCTCGAGGGACTTGGTAACTGTGAGATCAGCAGTCTTGCGCGGGTTATCAACTACAATGTTGGTATCCTCATAAACTGTGACCTTACCTGTTGTGCCGAGGACTCCGTTGACAGAAGTGTCATAGTAGTTGACATCGCCTGTCTTCTCCTCGATGACGTAAGTTGCGCCGTAAAGAACACCCTCGACCGGAACGATTGTGCCGATTGCATATCTTGCCTCGGTAGTCTCGGTTGCTTCAGCAGCGGTTGCTGCGAAGTAGTAGGTCTTGGTCTGCTCGAGCTGGCTGCCCTTGAATACGCCGGTAACTGTGATGATGAACTCCTCGTCTGCATCCATCAGACCTGTGAGGGTCTTCTGTACGGAGAGGTTTGCGCTGTTTCTGGTGTTGGTGAAGCCGATCTCTGCATTCTCACCGTTGACTGTTACGACTGCAGTATTGCCTTCGCCGACAGTATTGGTGGTGGTGTAGGTCTTGCCGTCGCCAGCGCTCTCAGTGATTCTGACCTGAGTTCCGTAAGGAATGTTGGTAATGGTCCAGGAACCGTTATCGGAGATCTCTACGGAATTTCTGCCGGAAGCGTCGTTGAGAGCTACCCAGTTTTCGCCTTCAAGCTTCTCAGCCTTGAATACGAACTTAGCGTTCGGGGTGTAATCGTCGTCAAGAGTCTTGGTGACGGTTACGCTGCCCTTCTTGAGGCAGTTGTTGAACTCGACTGTCTCGTTTGCATCGTTGATAGTAACAACTGCTGCATACTCCTTGAGGTCAACTGTATCAGCGCCGTTGACTGCTACGAGGTCGTAGCTTGCGCCGAGGTTGGTCTCAATGATTCTGTAAACATCGCCGAACTTAACGTCAACATTTACATAAGCGCCTGCTGCAAGTGTGATTACTTCGCCGACATTCTCGTACTTGTCGCCAACCTTCTTCTGGAGCTGGAAGGTGAAAGTATCGTTGCAGGTCATGCCGTGTGCGGAAACCATCTTCTTGATGGTCAGCTTAGCGCCTGCGTTGCCGTTTGTGAACTCAACAGCGTTTGCTGCATCAGGCTGAGCTGTCAGCTTGACTGCGTCATAATCGCTGTAGGTGATCTGCTCGCCGCCGGTAACAGTTACGAAGGTGTACTTGGAATCTGCTGCGAGCTTCTCGACTACGATATACTCATCGCCTGCGACAAGGCCGTTGATGGTCTTCTTGCCGCCCAGCTCGAGCTGGAAGGACTCAACGAGTACGTCGCCGTCTGCTGTTCTGTGATAGAGTGCGAAGTCGAACTTAGCATTATCACCGAGGTTTACGCCGCCGTCTGCAAGCTTCTTGGAAACTGTGATGCTTGTAGCCTTGACGCTGTTTGTGAAGGTTACGTTGGAGCCGGTCTCGGGAACGGTTACCTCAGCGGTGAGCTTGGTAAGATCCTTTGTATCTGCTCCGTCGATTGCTGTGAGCTCGAAGCGAGCTGCACTGCTGGTCTCGACGATCATGAACTTGTCGCCGACATTTGCCTCGATCTCAACGGGAGTGCCCGGTACAACGACCATAGCCTCGCGGATCTTGGTGTACTGACCGCCGACCATCTTGTAAACGTCGAAGGTGAATGTGTCGGTTCTTGCTTCGCCGATAACAGCCTTGTTGATGATGAGCTTAGCGCTCTTAGCTGTGTTGCTGATTGTAACAGTGTTTGCTACATCGGGCTGGAGCTCGATGACACCGCCCTTGTTGCCGTCGTAGACAACAAGCTCTGCGCCCTCTACCTGGTAGAAGTCGTATGCGGTTGCATCGTCAAGTCTCTCAATTACATAGTATCTCTCGCCTGCGACAAGACCGTTGATGGTCTCGCTTCCGCCGATCTCGAGCTTAACTGTCTTGTAGAGAGTGACGACCTCGTTACCATTCTCATCGGTGGTGATGGAATAGATATCGAATGCGAAGGTGCCGCCGAGGTTGTTGCTGCCTGCTGCAAGCTTCTTGTTAATGGTGAGGCTTGCGGACTTGACAGTGTTGGTGAAGATGACAGTCTGCTCTGCGCTGTCGATCTTGATGTCAGCCGAACGGTTCTCAAGTGCGAAGTTGTCTGCGCCCTCGATTGCTGTAAGGCTGTACTTAGCGCCGAGCTTGGTCTCGACTATTCTGTAGGAATCGCCGTACTTGACTGCGATATCCTGAGTCTCGCCTGCTGCAAGAACGATCTCATCGCCAACATTGACGTATGCGCCGTTTGTGAGCTTCTGGAGCTGGAAGGTGAAGGTATCGCCATAGGACTTGCCAACAACTTCCTTACCGACTGTCAGCTTAGCGCCTGCGTTGTCGTTGGTGAATGTGAGGGTCTTAGCTGCTGCTGCATCAGCCATGACATATGCGCCGTTGCTGCCGTCATAGACGAGCTCGGTGCCGCCTGCCACACTGCTGAATACATACTTGGAACCTTCTGCGAGCTTCTCGATTACGAGATACTCAACGCCTGTGTAGAGGTCTGCGAAGGTCTTGCTCTCGCCGAGCTTGAGGGTGAAGTTCTCAACAGACTTCCAAACGGTGTTGCCGTTTGCATCGGTGCCGTTTGCCATGAGGAGCTCGAACTCGAAGTCTCCTGCAACGTCTGTGCCGCCTGCTGCAAGTGTCTTGACAACTGTCAGGCTTGCATTCTTGCGGGTGTTGGTGATGACCATCTCATTCTTCTCGCTGTTGATAGCGACAGTGTTGGTCTCGGTCTCGCCAACCTTATAGGTTGTGGTGTAGATATCGCTGTCAACTGTCTCAGTAACAACTACTGTGGAGCCGAACGGGATACCTGTGAAGGTCTTGGAAGTTCTTGCGGAGATGACACCGCTCTGAGTTGTGACGTTGCCCTCTGCATCAGTGATGGTAGCAGTTACCTCAAAGCTTGCATCAGGATTGATAACGTCGTTGAGCTCCTTCTTGACGGTGAGCTCGCCGGCCTTGACGGTGTTGGTGAATACAACACTCATTGCATCAACGATGTTGATGGAAGCGCCGTTCTCGATGTTCTTGCCGTCAGCCTCTACAGAGTAGAGAGAGTAGCTCTTGCCGGAATCGGTCTCAGTGATGGTGTAATCTGCACCGACAAGGATCTTATCGAAGGTTACAACGTTTGTTGTGGTGCCTTCAGTGATCTTGAGGGTGAACTCATAGTTGTCGTAGTTCGGTCCGTTGAGTGTGAACTTGAACTCGTCGCCGGTATTGACATCGCCGGCCTTGAGCTGCTTGTAGACCGAAAGCTTGGTGTTGTTTCTGGTGTTGGTGAAGCCGACAGTCTCGCTTGCAGCATCGATTGTAACGATTGCTGTGCTGCTGCTGCCAACGGTGTTGGTGGTAGTGTAGAGCTTACCGTCAACACTCTCGGTGATTCTTACCTGAGTGCCGTACTGGATGCCTGTGATCTTCCACTGCTCGCCGTTGCCGAGAGACTTGGAGCTGCTGTTTGTGCTGTCGCTGAGCGGCTGCCATGTGTTGCCGTCAGTGCTGTACTCTGCTGTGAATACGAACTTAGCATCGGGATTTGCGACATCATTGAGGGTCTTGGTGATGATGATCTCACCGGTCTTGACCTTGTTGGTGTACTCAACAGCCTCATCATCAGCGTTGATGGTGATGGTTGCCTGCATTCCCTCGGTGCTGTCTGCGCCGACGATGCCGGAGAGCTCGTATCTGTCGCTGAGAGCGCCTTCAGTGATTACGAATACATCCTCGTAATCTGCGTCGATCTCAACAAATTCGCCGGCCTTGAGAGTGTATGTGACAGCCTCGCCGCCGTTCTTGGATACTGTGAATGTGAAGCTATCGCCGTTTGCGAAACCGTCGACTCTCTTGCTGAGTGTCAGCTTGGTGGTCTTGATCTCGTTGGTGATGGTCACATCAGCATTGCCGATGAGTGTGAACTCAACGCCCTTGTTGCCCTTATCGGTGATGACGATCTCATCAGATGCGCCTGCAACGTCTGCGGAAGCGAAGTTGTAGGTAGCGCCTGTGTCGGTCTCGATCACGCGATACTTGGTATCAACGTCGAGCTGGAAGGACTTGGGCTCTGCGGTAGCGGAAAGCTTGAATGCAGATCCGACATTCTTCCAACCGTCGCCATCCTTCTGCTGGAGCTGGAAGGTGAACTCATAACCGTTGTCAGCACCCACGATAGCCTTATCGACTGTGAGGGTTGCCTGCTTACGGGTGTTGGTGAACTTGATGGACTGTGCCTTGGCATTTACGGTGTAAGCTGCCTCGAGGCCTGCAGCCTCAGCATCAGAACCAACCTTGTACTTGGTGGTGTAGCTGTCGTTTGCAGTTTCCTTGACGACATATACACTGCCGTACTCGAGACCCTCGAAGGTCTTCTTCTCGCCGTTTGCAAGCTGGAATGCATCGCCGTCGTTTACAAACTCTGTGCCGTTCCACTTCATGAGCTGGAAGGTGAAGCTTGCGCCGGAATCGATGTCCTCAACAACAGTCTTGCTGACGGTGAGGGAACCGGTGTTAACGGTATTTGTGAAGGTAACGACCTCTGCGCCGTCGATGGTAACATCGCCGTACTTGTCAGCGATATCGATCTCGTCTGCGCCGGTGATAGCGGTAAGAGTGTATCTGCCGCTGACTGCGGTCTCGATTACTCTGTACTGATCACCGAACTTGACAGTGAAGGTCTTGGTCTGGCCTGCGGTCAGGTTGAACTCTTCAACGTCGACATACTCAGTGCCGTTCTTCTTCTGGAGCTTGAATGCGAATACGTTGTCGTTAGCTGTGCCTGCGACAACCTTCTTGACTGTGAGGGAAGCCTCAGCATTCTTGTTGGTGAACTCGATAGCTGCTGCCTTATCTGCGTCTGCAGCGATGCTTGCACCGTTGTAGCCGTTGAAGGTCTCTGCCTTGCCGCCTGCTACGGAAGCAAATGCGTAAACAGAACCGTCTGCAAGCTTCTCGATTACGAGATACTGCTCGCCTGCGATAAGATCAGTGAAGGTAACCGACTTGCCGATACCGAGCTCGAAGCTCTTCTCGTACTCCCAGTTGCCGTCAACCAGTCTGTAGAGCTCGAATGCGAATGTGCCGCCGAGGTTGTTGCTGCCTTCTGCAAGAGCCTTGCTGACCTTGAGGGTAGCACTTCTGACGGTGTTGGTGAAGGTAACGTTGCTGCCTTCTGCCGGAATCTTGACGAATGCGGCATTGTCTGCAAGGCTGCTGTTATCTGCACCTGCGATTGCTGTAAGCTCGAATCTGCTTGCAGCGCCGGACTCAACGATCTTGAACTCATCGCCGATGGAAACGCCCTCGGTAATGGTGACCGGAGTACCCGGGGTGACTACGACACCCTTCTTGAATGCGACATACTCAGTGCCGTTCTTCTTGTAGATGTCGAAGGTGAAGGTATCTGCCTTAGCGTCGCCGACAACCGACTTGTTGATGGTGAGGGATGCGCCCTTGACCATGTTGGTGAAGGTGACGTTGTTTGCAACATCGGGAAGCAGTACGACTGCGCCGCCGTTGTTGTTCTTATATTCGGTATAGGTTGCGCCTGTTACCGAAACGAAATTGTACTTGGAGGAGGTGCCGAGCTTCTCAACTACGAGATACTCTTTACCTGCAACAAGATCGGTGAACTCCTGCTTGCCGCCTGCGGAGAGAGTGAACTCCTCAACAGACTTCCATGCAGTGCCTTCCTTGACGAGAAGCTCGAAGGTGAAGGTCTCGCCGAGATCCTTGCTGCCTGCTGCAAGAGCCTTGTCAACAACGAGGGTTGCGCTCTTGACAGTGTTTGTGAAGGTGATCTTCTCGGTGCCGGTAACGATGCGGACATCAGCGGTGCGGTTTGCAATGCTGTTGGTGTCAGCGCCGTCGATAGCGGTGAGCTTATAGATGTCGCCGAGCTTGGTCTCGACTACTCTGTAAGTGCTGCCGTAAACGACATCAAGAGTCTTGGTCTCGCCTGCCTTGAGGACGAAGGTGTCAACTGTGGTGTAGGTTGCGCCTTCCTTCTTCTGAAGCTCGAAGGAGAAGCTGTCCTCACCTGCATCGCCGACAACAGTCTTTGCGACCTGGAGCTTAGCTGCTGCGTTAGCATTGTAGAATACTACGTTTGCTGCTGCATCTGCGGAAGCGGTAACTGTTGCTGCGGGGTTGTTCTTGTACTCTGCGAAGCTGCCGCCGGAAACTGTATCGAAGATGTACTTCGAACCGTCTGCCAGGGTCTCGACTACCATGTAGTCAGCGCCTGCGTAGAGCTTATCGAAGGTCTTGGACTCGCCGGCCTTGAGAGAGAACTTCTCAACAGAGGTCCATGCGGAGCCGTTCTTTACAAAGAGCTCGAATGCAAAGGTGTCGCCGACATCGGAGGAACCTGCGGAGAGCTGCTTTGCGACCTTGATGGTTGCGTTCTTTCTGGTGTTGGTGAAGTTGATTTCAGCATCACCGGAAATTGTAAGCTCAGCCTGAGCACCGTCGCCGGTGTTGTTGACTGTTGCATACTTAGCGGAATCAACAGCCTCGATAACTCTTACGAGTGTGCCGTATTCGATACCGCCAACGGTGAAGGACTCGCCGCCACCGATAAGTCCGTTGCCGATTGTCTTCCACTCGCCGTCGATCTGAGCCTGAACGGTGAATGCGAACTTAGCATCGGAATTGAGGTCGTCGTTGAGGGTCTTTGTAACGATTACGGAACCCTTCTTGACTGTGTTGACGAAGGTGATATCCTCAGCACCGTCGATGGTGACCTGAGCATATGCGCTCTCAACAACATTCTCGTCGCCGCCGGTGATACCGGTCAGCTCATAGCTTGCGCCGTACTTGGTCTCGTAAACTCTGTAGGAGTCGCCGAGCTGTACGTCGAAGTCCTTGCTGCCGCCTGCCTTGAGGTCGAAGGACTCAACATCGGTCCACTTGTCGCCGACAAGCTTCTGGAGCTTGAAGGAGAAGGTGTCCTCTGCTGCGCCTGTGCCGCTGACAGACTTTCTGACTGTAAGGGAAGCACCCTTTGTCTTGTTGACGATTGTTACGGAAGCATCAGCTGCGAATGCAATGGATGCGCCCTTGCCGTTCTCAGCAACGATGTAGGAACCGTCGCCTTCAACGGTGTAGAAGTCATAGTTGTCGGAAATACCGGTCTCTATAACTCTGTAGGTCTCGCCTACTGCGAGCTTGAAGGTGGTCTTCTCGCCGGCCTTGAGGGTGAACTCCTCAACCTTGGTCCAGCTGTCGTCTGCAAGCTTGCGCTCGAGAACGAACTCGAAGGTGTCACCGAAGTTGTAGCTGCCGTCCTTGAGCTTCTTATCAACTGTGAGGGTAGCAGTCTTTCTGGTATTCTCGAACTCTACCTCGACTGTTGCCTTGCTGATAGTGATCTCAGGAGTCTCATTGCTTGCGGTCTCAACGCCTGCAACAGTGTTGGAGGTTGCATAGAGATCGCTGCCTGTCTCAACGAGCTTATAGGTCTCGCCATAGGGGAGATCCTTGATGGTGAGGGACTCGCCCTTACCGAGGAGGAATGTCTCGCCTGTGGAGATCCAGCCGCTTCCGCTCTTCTTGTAAAGAGTGAAGGTGAACTTAGCGTCCGGGCTGGTGGTGTCATTGAGAACCTTGGTTACGGTGATTTCACCGGTCTTGATCTTGTTGTAGATTGTGACCTCTGTATCCTTGGTGAACTTGATCTGTCCGCCGTTTACGCCGTCGATAGCATTTGCGCCTGCAACGGAGCTGAAGGAATAGCTTGCGCCTGTGGAGGTCTCGATGACTCTGTAGTTGACGCCGACTTCAAGCTCAACGCTGTAGGGCTTATCGCCTGCCTTGAGGGTGAATGCGGAGCCGACCTTGGTCCACTTGCCGTCAAGCTGACGCTCGATCTGGAATGTGAAGTCCTCACCGAGGTCTGCGCTGCCGGCAACAAGAGCCTTGCTTACCTTGAGGGTAGCAGTCTTTCTTGTGTTGGTGAATACGATTGCCTTGAACTGGCTGTCAAGCTTGATCTCAGCAGAGACGTTGCTTGCGCCGGAATCGGAAGAACCGGAAACGTTGAGCTTGCCGCCCGAGAGGGTTGCATCTGCATATACATTATATACAGTAGAGTAAATGGAGGAATCAACGGTCTCGACAACTCTGTAGTTGTAGCCGTAGTCAAGTCCCTTGAACTCATAGCCTTCTTCGTTTCCGAAGGCGATCATTTCAACGTCCTTCCATGTGCCGCCCTCGTACTTCTGGAGGGTGAATGTGAAGGAAGCGTCGGTAGCAACGTTATCGTTGAGCTTCTTGTAAACATAGATGCTGCCCTTCTTGACTTCGTTGACGAAGGTGAAGGTGGTGTTGCCTGCGATAACCTTGGAAGCACCTGCAGCACCGTCGATCTCAACGGATGTGCCGCCTGTTACGGTGGAAAGCTTGTAGCTGTCGCCGCTGCTCAGCTCAACCACGCCGTACTCAGCGCCGATATCGACGGAGAAGGAAGTGGAAGCGCCTGCTGTGAGGGTGAACGGATCGCCCTGTGCGAACCAGCTGCCCTTTACGTTCTTGTAAAGCTGGAAGGTGTAGGTCTCGCCGAGGTTGATGGAACCGTCAGCAAGCTTCTTGACAACTGTGAGAGTAGTGGAAGCTCTCTTGTTGGTGAAGTTTACACTGTGGCTTCCGCCGATTGTAACGTTTGTGGAAGTGCCGCTGACTGCTGCCTTGCCGTCTACCGAGTAGGTAGTTACATAGGAAACGCCGTCGGTTGCTTCCTCAACAGTGTAGGTCTGACCGTAGGGCAGGCCGCTGACTGTTGCAGTCTCGCCGTTTGCAAGGGTAACGGTCTTGATGACTGTACCTGCTGCATCCTTGACTGTGAAGGTGAAGGTTGCCTCGGGGTTGACTGTATCTGCAAGGGTCTTGCCGATGGTGATCTCACCGGTCTTTACCTTATTCTTGAAGGTAACGGATGCACCCTGTGCAACAACAACTGTAGTCTTGTTGCCTTCAACAGTGCCGCCTACGATGCTGTCGAGCTCGTAGATTGCGCCGCTCTCGACTTCCTTGATAACATAGGAGTCACCCTCCTGAAGGTTATCGAAAGTCTTGGACTCGCCGGCCTTGAGTGTGAAGTTCTCGTTGAGCTCACGTCCGGAGATGTTGAAGGTGAATACATCGCTTGCATTTCCGCCGCCGATAACCTCTTTGGTTACGGTGATGCCCATACGAGCGATGGAGTTTGTGAAGGTCATTGTATAATCGGAAGTAAGCTTAACCTCGTTGCTCGGCGAAACGCCTGTGAGGGTGTAGCTGCTGCCGGAGGAGATTTCCTCAACCTTATACTCAACGCCAACGGGAAGTGTGAAGGTCTTGCTCTCGCCGTTCTTGAGAGAGAACTCAGCGTCCTTCTTCTCCCATGCGCCGTTCTTTGCTTCGAAAAGCTGGAAGGTGAAGCTCTCGCCTGTATCCTTATCGCCTGCAGCGATGGTCTTGACAACTGTCAGCTTAGCCTCTTTTCTGGTGTTGGTGAAGGTTACAGTCTGATTTGCGTTGTCTGCGGTAAGAGCGATCTGTGCAGCATTTCCGGTCTCGCCGCCAACTGTTGTTGTGTAAACAGAACCGCTGACGTCCTCGACAACTCTGTAGTTGCCGTACTCAAGACCCTCGATGGTCTTGCTGCCGTTGTTGGTAAGATTGAAGGTTGCACCCGCAACGTTCTCCCATGTGCTGCCGTTCTGCTTCTGAAGAGTGAAGCTGAAGGAAGCGGAAGGATCAATTGCATCCTCAAGAGCCTTCTTGACAGTGATGGAACCTGTCTGAGCCTCGTTGGTGAATACTACCTTATATCCTGTTGCAGCAACAGTGAATGTTGCCGACTTGGAAGCATTGTCGTTTGTGGTGCCGCCTGTGACCGATACAAAGCCGTAGCCTGTGCCGCTGTCGGTCTCGACGACCTTGTAGGTGTTGCCCTCGGGAAGGTCATTGAATGCCTTGACCTCGCCTGCCTTGAGGGTAAAGGACTCGATCTCTGTCCAGCCGCTGCCTTCCTTATGATAAAGAGTGAAGCCGAAGTCAGCATCAGGTGTGCTGCCGTCGCTCATCTTCTTCTCAACGGTAAGGGTAGCCTTGAGAGGATCCTTGAAGAAGTTACCTGTGTGGTACTCGAATCCGCCTGTTGCAACCATGTTCTGGACGATGGTTGTACCGTTTACGTGGCCCTGGCCTGCAGTGTAAGTTGCATACGGAGCAAGCAGAGAACCCTGAACGGAAGTGGAGTTGGACTCAAGTGCGGTAGCCTCGTAGTAGTTCCAGACAGCCTGAGCCTGACGAACTGTATCGGAATCGTTGCCGCCGTAAACATTGGGCTTGGTTCCGCTGATGTTGATCAGGATGGAGTCGCTGCCGAAGCTGCCATCGAAGTTAACAGCTGTGATAGCGTTGCCGTCGATGTTGAATACGTGCGGATTGCCTGCAACGTGATCAGCCGACGGAGAAAGTGTTGCTGTGGAACCGCTGATAGCGATGTTACCGTCATTGGGTCTTGCAGCATACTGTGCGGAAGCCGACTTGAATGCGATCTCAGCAGAATTTACATAAGCATCGATCCATCCGGTGGTATCCACGTGCATGTGCTGGTTGCTGTAGTGTCCTGTGGAGCATGCCGTGCCGGGAAGATGATTCTTATAGCACGACTGACAGTAAGAACACTGGCTGGAGCAGTGCTGACACATTCCCTGTGTGTCCCAACCGCTCTTTGCATTCCATACATGATCTGCAGGAATGGCTGCGCAGCCGCCGACAGACAGCCAGCCGTCAGCAGTAAGATCGCCGCCTACGATAAGAGCATAGTCATTGTTGAACTTTGCCTTAACGGAAGCCGACCAACCCTGCTCGATGGTCAGGTCGCCGCCGATGATCGCTCGACCCTCAGAGTCGGCGCCAAGCTGCGTCATGTCTCCGAAGACGATAAGGCAGACCTCGTCGGTCGCAATGTCGTCCACGCTGTTGAAACGGAGGACATTATCTTTCTGCTTCTCATCGTACTCTACACTTGCATACGCGACAACTGAGCTGGTGCTCACTATCGAGATACAAAGCACGATAGAGATGATGCTGAAAAATACCCGTCTCAACGTTTTCTTCGTTGAACCCTTCATTTTTGCAAAATCCCCCTTGCATAGTGTATTTGCCGTCCTTTCCATCGTCGGACGACAGGTGGATAATTTACTATTTGAACCTAGCGGATTTCTCCGCAGGATAAGCGAAAATCATCCCGGCTCTCTTCGAGCCGATCAATGTAACGGGTGCTTTTGGGCACTATTACATTTACAGTGAAATTTTCTCACATTCACCACTCTTTGTCAATAAATATGAATTCATTTTGGATGATTTTTCCGTACATTTTCGCTCTATTATTTAACTAAATTAAATAACGATGACCCGACCTTATTTTCAACCACCATATATTGTGGTCTTCGGTCGAGTCATCGCACTTTTTGATATTCGTGATTTTTTCGGTCTATTCGCCGATTTCTTCCTCAGCAAGATCTTTTGAAGAAACGGGGATTGACGAGCCGATAAGCCAGCGTCCGTCCCTGAGAACGAGCCTGTGTTCAATGACGTAGCGCACGGTCTGAGATTCGCCGTTTTCATCGGTCGAAATCATCAGCTGGGCAGCCTGAACAACAGCCTCATTTTCCGAAGCGGAAATCACCTCAAAATCGGTCGTATCGAACTGTGCGACAACATCGCTCGAGCTTATGAGATCAAGATACGCCGCTCTGCTTTTCTGAGTGTCTGCGGAAGCATCCATCGAAGCCATATAGACATCGGCATTGCGCGAATTGAACGCGTCAATATTGTCCATTATCGCCTGAGCGTAAACCATATCCTCCTCGGCTATGACGTCGCTCTGAGACACAGCGGCATCACCGCTCGCTGAGCCGGAAGCCGAGCCCGATGCGGAACCGCTGCCCGAGCAGGCAGCAAGCATCATTATCAGAATCGCCGCAAATGCCGCAGCAGCAAGCTTTTTCATGTTCATTTCAAAACATCCTTTCACGCCTCGAGGGCAGATTTTTACCATTCGTATTTTGTGAGACTTCCGTAATTTTTCAGCTCGGGATAGCCCCATTGTCTGAGCACTTCATAGACCCCGATCGCGACCGTATTCGACAGATTAAGGCTTCTCGCCTCGCTTATCATCGGCAGTCTGACGCACCTGTCGGGGTTGTCGAAAAGCAGCTCCTCGGGCAGTCCCGCAGTCTCTTTTCCAAAGAACAGGTATGCCTTATCGGGGTAATTTATCTCGGAGTAAACATTTTTTGCCTTTGTTGAAAAGTAATAAAACTCACCTGTATTTTTACTAAAAAAATCTCCCAAATCAACATAGTAATTTATATCCAAAAGGTGCCAGTAATCGAGCCCGGCGCGCTTTAATTTCGCATCATCGACCTTGAATCCCATCGGACCGACAAGGTGAAGCCGTGCGCCCGTCGCCGCGCAGGTACGCGCCACATTGCCCGTATTCTGAGGTATCTGC
Organism: Oscillospiraceae bacterium; assembly: GCA_015065975.1. Taxonomy (GTDB): domain Bacteria; phylum Bacillota; class Clostridia; order Oscillospirales; family Acutalibacteraceae; genus SIG598. The sequence continues at coordinate 53,229 of SVPG01000013.1, forward strand.
GGCTCGACGAGCACAATATTCAGTTCCGACATAACGAACACTTTCTTTCGCAGGCATTATTTTTCAAAAAGATGCATTTTTCGTCCGCTTCGGGTAAAAATATGCGTGAAGTACCAGCGTTGACGCTGTAACTTTCCGCAAAGGAGCGGGCATCAAATGCACTCTGTAATACTGACCGCAGCGGTCATATATAATAGGTATAGGAGGATACGCAAGATGACAAAAAGCGCAATGAACGTTGTTAAAGGCATGGTTATCGGCGCTGCCGCAGGCGCGGCGGTCGGAACCGTCGGGAGCTGCCTCATGTGCTCGGGCAAAAGAATGCACCGCAAAAAGGCCATCCATGCAGCAGACATGATGAGCGATATTTTCGACAATATGTCCTATCTTTTCAAATAACGCTTTTCCTTCAAAAAGCAAGGCAGGATATCCTGCCTTGCTTTTACATTTTACTCGTCATCGTCGTCATCGTCATCCTTGGTCTTGCCCGTCAGCTTGCGGAATATCTCCGGCATACGGCTGAACTGGTCGGCAGACTCGTCGATGAGATATGTCCACGTGGAGGTCGGTCCCTTGAGATTTGATTTCTCAAGGTCAACACCGTTTTCGTTGACAACGACCGTATCAAAGGCATTTACAACGCATTCCTCGATATGCTTGAACATAGCGGAGAACGCAACGATAGCTTCACGTCTGAACTCATCGAGAGGCACCTTTCCTCCGATGACAACGAGGTGGATACCCTGACGCACACCCGTGATGTATTCAAGATATTCCGCCCAGCAGCGGTTCATATAGTGAAGTATGAGCTGTCTTTCGATGAGTGCGACCTTCTCCTTGCCGAAAGCCTTCTGAAGTCTGATGGCCTTTGCAGGGTTTGCCGTCGCGAGCATTCTCGGCTCCATATCGCCGGTCAGAATGTTGTAGTGCTTGGAGTGTATCGATCTTCTCTGGTCATCTATTATGGATGTATACTGAGAGAGCTGCTGTCTCATTTCCTGATAATAGCCCTCTGCGATACGCTGCACACGTTCAATTTCAACGAGGACACGCTTGTCTCGCACGACCTGCGAGCTGCCGCCCTGGAATGCATATCTGGGAAGAAGCTGCTTGAGTCCGAACTTTACCATAAGCTCGTCTTCAATACTGCAGCAGAAATGAGTCTCGCCCGGGTCGCCCTGACGTCCCGCACGTCCTCTGAGCTGGTTGTCTATTCTTCGGCTCTCGTAATGGCTGGTGCCGATAACAAAGAGTCCGCCGAGATTTACTATCTTGTCGCGGTTTTTCTCCGAAGCGCCGCCGAGCTTTATATCAACTCCGCGACCTGCCATATTGGTCGAAACGGTAACAGCGCCGAGCTGCCCCGCTCTCGAAATGACCTTTGCTTCGTCTGCGTCATGTTTTGCGTTGAGCACCTGCGTGAACACGCCCGCGCGTCTGAGCTCGTCGGCAAGCCACTCCGATTCCTCGACCGTTGTCGTACCGATAAGAACGGGACGGCCCGATTTGTGCTGGTTGATGGTCTCGGTTATAACGGCACGCATCTTTGCGTCCTTGGTCTGATAGACGCTGTCCTCTCTGTCCTTACGGATAAGCGGTTTGTTGGGAGGAACGCTTATTATCTGCAGGCCGTACATATTGTAAAACTCAGATGCGGAAGTCATCGCGGTACCTGTCATGCCGGTCATGTTTTTATACATTCTCATAAAGTACTGAATGGTGATCTGAGAAAGTATCATACCGGAGGAATTGGTCTCGATTCCTTCCTTTATCTCGACCGCAGCCTGCAGTCCTTCGGGATAATGTCGGTTTTCGACGACACGTCCCGTAAATTCGTCAACGATGAGCAGTTTGCCGTCCTTGACGATATAGTCTTTATCTATCTTGAGGGTATGCTCCGCAGTAAGTGCATTTGTTATGCACTGGAGCATTTCCATATTTTCCTCGGCATAGAGGTTCTCCACTCCGAGAAGTCTCTCTATGACAAGTATGCCCTTTTCGGTCAGACCTATCGCATTGGTAAAGCCGTCGATCTTGAAATGGGTGTTGACCTGCAGCTTCTTTGCAAGCTTAGCCGCCTGCTTCACGATGGAATCGTTGTAGGGAACGTCACCCGCGATAACAAGCGGAACACGTGCCTCATCTATGAGCATGGAGTCGGCCTCGTCAACAATGGCGTACTGGAAACGGCTCTGTACGATCTCTTCCTCTTTTGTTGCAAGGAAGTCTCGCAGATAGTCAAAACCGCATTCCTTTATGGTGATATAGAGGATATCCCTGTTATAAAGTTCGCGTCTGATCTCACGGGGAGTATCGGCAACGATATAGCCGACCGACAGCCCGAGGAATTCAAAGACCTTGCCCATCTGGTCAAAGTCACGCTTTACGAGGTAATCGTTGAATGTGAGAATATGGACTCGGTGTCCGGAAATGGCATGAAGCGCCGCAGGCATAACCGCCGCAAGAGTCTTGCCCTCGCCGGTATACATCTCCGTCAGCTTGCCCTCAAACATGGCAATACCCGCAAGAATCTGACAGTCGTAAGCCTGCAGACCGAGAACGCGCTTTGCCGCCTCTCTCGTCAGCGCAAACACGGGTATAAGATATTTCTTCGCCTCGGAGGGATCCTTTATCTGTCCGCGAATCCACTGCGCAAACACCTTGAGCGAGTAATCGCTTCTTCCCTCAAAATCGATCTCCTTTATCTCTTCAACGACCGATTCGTTACGCTCTATAAAGACACCTGACGGGTCAAACATTTCGGTAAACTTTGCTTTTGCCACGGGTTCTCCCCCTTTCCGATTCGCAATTATCCATATTGCATTATATCAAAAAAAACACCTCTTGGCAACATCAA
>SVPG01000014.1 GCA_015065975.1 Oscillospiraceae bacterium
ATCCTCATTGCCTGCGACGGTTTTATCACGCTCGGACTGTGACTGGACGGGAGTACCATTATCCTTTTGAAGGTCATCGCCATGTTGGGGGCAACCCAACACTTACGAAAAAAAATTAACTCGCTCACCAGTAGCTTTAATGCAATGGGTCATGGCGTATTTTCCGTTTTGGCTCGATTCAAAATTGATGTACCTGATGAATGGGTATTCAATTTTTGAGAAGCACTTGTATTGCTCTCAAGGGGTAGAGCATGGGAAACGGAAAATGTAAACATCATTACTAAAAAATTTTAAAAATAAAAAAAGTCGCCTACCATTGTTGGTAAACGGCTGATCGGAGGTATAAGAAAAGCGGTCACATCACCTCAAAAAAGTGATGTGACCGCCAATTATTTAACTATGAATTTCGCCTTATATGCTGATTAGTGCATTTGGCGAATGGCAGCCTGTGCAGCAGCAAGGCGTGCGATGGGAACACGGAACGGGGAGCAGGAAACGTAGTCGAGGCCGATCTTGTGGCAGAACTCAACGGAGACAGGGTCGCCGCCGTGCTCGCCGCAGATGCCGCAATGGATGGAAGGACGAACCTTCTTACCCATCTCAACTGCCATATCCATAAGTTTGCCAACGCCGGTCTGATCGAGCTTAGCAAACGGATCGTTCTCGTAGATCTTTGCATCGTAGTATGCGGTGAGGAACTTACCAGCGTCGTCACGGCTGAAGCCGAAGGTCATCTGGGTAAGGTCGTTGGTGCCGAAGCAGAAGAACTCAGCCTCGGTAGCAACCTCATCAGCAGTAAGGCAAGCACGCGGAATCTCCATCATGGTACCTACTTCGTACTTGAGGTCAGCGCCGGCAGCAGCGATCTCAGCATCAGCGGTAGCAACAACGATATTCTTAACGTACTTGAGCTCCTTGACCTCGCCGGTGAGCGGGATCATGATCTCGGGAACGATGTTCCAGTCGGGATGAGCCTTCTTGACGTTGATAGCAGCACGGATGACAGCGGAGGTCTGCATCTTAGCAATTTCCGGATAGGTAACTGCAAGACGGCATCCGCGGTGACCCATCATCGGGTTGAACTCGTGGAGACCGGAAATGATGTTCTTGATATCCTCAACGGTCTTGCCCTGAGCCTCAGCAAGAGCCTTGATGTCAGCCTCTTCGGTCGGAACGAACTCGTGGAGAGGAGGATCAAGGAAACGGATGCAGACAGGATTGCCCTCGAGAGCCTCATAGAGCTTCTCGAAGTCGCCCTGCTGATAGGGGAGGATCTTAGCGAGAGCAGCCTCACGTGCCTCAACTGTATCGGAGCAGATCATCTCGCGGAATGCAGCGATTCTCTCTGCCTCGAAGAACATATGCTCGGTACGGCAAAGGCCGATACCCTCAGCGCCAAGCTCACGAGCCTTCTTAGCGTCAGCAGGTGTGTCAGCGTTGGTGCGAACCTTAAGGGTTCTGAACTCGTCAGCCCACTCCATGATGCGGCCGAACTCGCCTGCGATTTCAGCGTCAACAGTGGGGATGATACCGTCATAGATGTTACCGGTAGAACCGTCGATGGAGATGAAGTCGCCCTCAACGAAGGTCTTGCCGCCGAGTGTGAACTTCTTGTTCTCCTCGTCCATGATGATATCGCCGCAGCCGGAAACACAGCAGGTACCCATACCACGAGCAACAACAGCTGCGTGAGAGGTCATACCGCCGCGAACGGTGAGGATACCCTGGGAAGCCTTCATACCGGTGATGTCCTCGGGAGAGGTCTCAAGACGAACAAGGATAACCTTCTCGCCGTTGTTGTTCCAGGTCTCTGCATCTTCAGCGGTGAAGACAACCTTACCGCAAGCAGCACCCGGGGAAGCACCGAGACCCTTGCCCATCGGAGTAGCAGCCTTGAGTGCCTTAGCATCGAACTGCGGATGGAGAAGAGTGTCGAGGTTACGGGGATCGATCATAGCAACAGCCTGCTTCTTGTCGATCATGCCCTCGTCAACGAGGTCGCAAGCGATCTTGAGAGCAGCCTTAGCGGTTCTCTTACCGTTACGGGTCTGGAGCATGTAGAGCTTACCTGCTTCGATGGTGAACTCCATGTCCTGCATATCTCTGTAATGATCCTCAAGGATAGCGCAGACCTTGTTGAACTCTGCGAATGCCTCGGGGAACTTCTCAGCCATCTGAGCGATGGGCATCGGAGTACGAACGCCGGCAACAACGTCCTCACCCTGAGCGTTTACAAGGAACTCGCCCATGAGACCGGGCTCGCCTGTTGCGGGGTCACGGGTGAAAGCAACACCGGTACCGCAATCGTCGCCCATGTTACCGAATGCCATAGCCTGAACGTTAACAGCAGTACCCCAGGAATACGGGATATCGTTGTCACGGCGATAGACGTTTGCACGGGGGTTGTCCCAGGAACGGAAAACAGCCTCGACAGCGCCCATGAGCTGCTCTTTCGGATCGGAGGGGAAATCGGAGCCGATCTTGCTCTTGTACTCAGCCTTGAACTGACCTGCGAGAACCTTGAGATCCTCAGCGGTGAGCTCGATATCCTGAGTTACGCCCTTAGCTTCCTTCATATCGTCGATGAGCTGCTCGAAATACTTCTTACCGACTTCCATAACGACGTCGGAATACATCTGGATAAATCTTCTGTAGCAGTCCCAAGCCCAACGGGGGTTGCCGGACTTAGCGGACATAACCTCAACAACGTCCTCGTTGAGACCGAGGTTGAGGATGGTATCCATCATACCGGGCATGGATGCACGAGCACCGGAACGGACGGAAACGAGGAGGGGGTTCTCCTTGTCACCGAACTTCTTGCCGGTGATCTCTTCCATCTTTACGATGTACTCCATGATCTGTGCCTGGATCTCATCATTGATCTTTCTGCCATCCTCGTAATACTGAGTGCAAGCCTCGGTAGTTACGGTGAAACCCTGCGGAACAGGAAGACCGATGTTGGTCATCTCAGCGAGGTTAGCACCCTTACCGCCGAGAAGTTCGCGCATGTTGGCATTACCTTCCTTGAAAAGGTAAACAAACTTGTTCATTGGAATTTCCTCCTTAAATTTATTGCAACAGTTATGATACCATATATAATTTGAAAATTCCAGCATTTTCTTAAAAAAAACATAAATTTATGATATTACACATTTCGATTGCTCATATCGGTACATTAAAGCACCAAAATTAACATTCACCGTCATTGACAAACGCTCAAAAAAAATATAACATATATGTTGATTATAGAATATTCAATCGAACGCAAGGAGAATGAAGCGATGCTCGATTTTCTTCAGAATCTTCAAAAAAACAAACCTCTCTATTACTCGCTGATCGGAGGGCTTATCCTGATAGTGGTCGTGCTGTCTGTCGTGATGACCTGCACATCGACCGAAAGCTGTCAGAAAAAGGACCCGCCCATCGTCGGCGAATGGCTTTTCCCCGCGGAACACGGAACATATGAGTTCACGGTCGACGGCGTCGTGACCGAAGGCTTCCTCGAGGACGACGGCTACAGCGACGTCAGCGGCAGCTACACCTTCGAGGAGGGAGTGCTGTCGATGTCGGTCGGCGGCAATGACCGCAGTCACGCCTGCGTCATCAACGGCGATGTCATGACCTGGACGATAGAGGGTCTCGAGGAGCCGTACGTGCTCTACAGAATTGCCGATACGGGAAGCATTATCGGCACGTGGGAGAGTCTCGACATGACAGGCGACGACAGCCGCACCTTCATCTTTGAGGAGGGTCAGCTGCTTCTCGACTACGACTCCTACGCATACACCGTCATGGACGGAAAGATCTATATTTATGATTACTATGACGAGTCGATAACCTTCAGCTACGACCTCCTCGGCGAGGATGAGCAGGTCGGTTTCGAGGAGGAAGGCGGCGAGGGTGTCATGATAGGCGAAGAGCCTTCGACCGACCTTGTCATGAACTGTACGATAAGTCAGTCCCTCATGCTGTGGGAGGACAGCGGCGAATACATGATTCTTCTCAGAATAGAGTAAAGAAAGGAAAGCAGATTATGAACTGTCCGAAATGTGCTCAGCCGATGGCAGAGGGTGCGGTCGTCTGCCCGAGCTGCTTTGAAAAGACCGAACTTCCCGCGAAGGTGCAGGAAGTGTGCGAAAAGACCGCGCAGGAAACGACCGAACAGACTCCCGAAAAGAAAAAACGGGTCGTGTGGAAAGTGCTTGCGACAGCGGCGATCCTTCTTTTGATAGCGGCCGCTGCGGCTCTTTTCCTCAACGGGATTCTCGGCTGATACAAGGAAAATCGGGAGGAATAATATTATGAAAAAGTTTACTGCAATAGTTCTTGCGGTCGTTATCGCCGCAGCAATGCTCATTCCCGTCGGCTGTGCGAAGAGCCCCGACGACCTCATCATCGGAAGCTGGAAATGCGTCGGTACAAACAGCGCCACCGGCTCGGTCATGACTCAGGTTTACAAGTTCGAGAAAAACGGTGACTGCCACATTTATTATACGCTCGACAGCGGTGTGAGCGGAGTCAACAGCATGACCGTTGACTGCACATATCTTATCTATGATAATTACATCTATCTCTCGAAAGAGGGCGAGACCGAGGACATCGTCTATAAGCTCAAGGTCACCGAGGACAAGCTTGTCCTCACAACAACGGGCTTTGCCGATATCCAGTCGATCGAGCTTGAGAGAATCGCCTGACGAAGGTATAATATCGGATTTCTGAGCTTCGGCTCACGATCACATAACCGCAGGGGGAACGTGTATCCTGCGGCACATATCTGAAAGGAATGGTAGAAAATGAAAAAGTTCTGGGCAATTTTTCTTGCAGCAATTATGGTAGTTTCCATGTTCGCAGTCGTCGGCTGTGATGATTTCGGAAAAGACGACATCGTTGACGATGAGATCGTCGAGGAAGATATCCCCGAGGCAGTCGGCAAGTGGGAGCTCTGTGAGAGCGAAGACGAAGCAACACTCTACCTCAAGATAGATGAGGACGGCGACGTTGCGGGCGAGTTTGTAACTCTTATGCAGGACGCTATCGGCGTTGACTGCGATTTCAGCTATGATTTTGAAGATGAGACCTTCGACATCGAGTATGAGGGCATAACCATCTCCATCGACTGCTATGCCGACGGCGATTTCCTCATCATCGATCCCGAGAAGATCTCCGAGGGCTCCGATCCCATGATCCTTCGCAGAGTCGGTACAGACGGCGACCCCGTCGAGTATTACTACGACAATTTCGAGGACGACGATTGGGATTTTGACTACACCGGTATCGGCGGCGATGATGACGACGATGATGATGACGATGACAACGGCGAAGTAATCGGTATTGACTATACCGCTCCCGACGGATTTGCATACAGCGACGATCAGAGCTCGGCAACATATGATCTCTATTGCCGCGAGGAGTATCTCGAGGGCGACAGCTCCGACAGCAGCAACATCAACACCATCGAGGGAACAAACACCTATGAGTTCAATCAGGACGAGGAGTATTTCGAGACCGCATATGAGAAGGCTCTCGGCGTTGATCTCACCATCGATGATTTCGACAGAACCGAGAGAGGCGGACTTGAGGCTCTTCGCGTTGAGTTCTCCTACACCTATAAGGGTGTCGATGTCCTTCAGGTCCAGTACCTCATCAAGTACGGCGAGAAGGTCAACATCTACACCTACACTCAGTTTGGCGATGCAGACTGGTTCGATGATTTCGAGGACAGCATCGCTGATATCGAGCCGATCTACGAATAACAAAAGGGGGAAAACAAAATGAAAAAATTTATTGCAGTTCTTATCGCGGCACTTATCGCATTTTCCATGCTTAGTCTCGGCGGCTGTGAGTTCATCGACGAGCTTATGGAGCAGAATGACGCTGCCAACGGATACGACTACGGCTACAACGCCGACGTCGATATGGACGAGCTCGAGGAAGAGGTCGCAAAGCAGAAGTTTGACGGTCTCAAGTATGACCTTCCCGACGGATTTGTTTACAGCGAAGAGGATTCCACCGAGGACGAGCAGACCTACTGGAGCGAAGACGAGTATGCTTTCATCTCCGTGTCATATGAGGAGTGCGACGATTTCGCGGCAGAAGGTGATACAGGATATTTCGTCATGTACACCGAGAACGTCGTACAGCAGCTCTTTGAGGCCGAGGACGTCGATAACGTAGAGGTTCTCCAGTTTGAGAAGATCGACATAGAGGGCTTTGACGCAATGCATTACGAGGTCAGCTATGAGTACGAAGGCATCGCCATTTATCAGAACGTATACGAAGTTTATGCAGGTTACGACTATGTGACCTATCTCCTCACTCAGTATGAGACCGAGGATTACACAGATGCTTTTGAGGAGAGCATTGACGATATCGAGGCTATCTACAAAAAATAAAAGCGTTTGACGAAAGACGCTGTGAAAGGAGAAAACATTATGGAAAATCAGACTCAGAAGAAATCGGGAAACGGCGGACTTGTCGCGATTCTCGTGGTTCTGCTGGTGCTTTTTGCGGCAGCGGTAGGTTGCTATCTTTTCGGCGTTTTCGGAAATGAGCCGATACTGTCCTGTCCTTCGGCGGCTGTCGTCGAGGAGGAGACAATCGTCGGCAAATGGAAGGGCGAGGCAGGCGAAACGGTCGTCTTTAAGGAGGACGGCACCTGCACCATCGCGGGTACTGCATGGGATTATGAGTACGAGGACGGCGAGCTTACCGTTTCGAAATTCGGACTCGGTTATACCGTCAAGGCTGACCTCGACGGCGATTCCCTCAGCTTTACCATCTCCAAGATAAGATACGATCTCGAACGTGTCGACTGATATTAAAAATGCGCTCACCGCTGTCCTTTTCGGGCGGCGGTGATTTTTTTTGCGGAAATTTTCTGCAAGCTACTTGACAAAGCAAAGTAGCTTGCTTATAATAGTCTCAGCTACTTTGCAATGCAAGGTAGTGCGAAGGGAGGTAACACCTTGGACGCATCGCAGCTTATGAAGGGTGTGCTTGAGGGTTGTGTGCTGGCGCTTATAGCGAAAGGGGAGACCTACGGCTACGAGATACTGACGCAGCTTTCGGAGCACGGCTTCGAAGGGCTCGGAGAGGGGACGCTCTATCCGATACTGACGAGGCTCGACAAAAACGGCTTTATCGCCTGCCGAAAGACAAAGTCACCCTACGGACCGATAAGGAAATATTACAGCATCACGCCCGAGGGCGAGGAGCATCTGGCGCTCTTTCGGGAAAGTTATGAAAAAATATCCGCCTGTGCTCAGTCCATACTTAAAGACAGTGAGGGAAAAGAGTAATGAAATATCTTGAGATAAAGGGACGCATCGAGGGAGAATACGCCGAGTTTTTTGACAGAGCGGAGATTTATTCGCTCTCTCTCGGAATGGACAGCGAAACACACGATGAAATGATGATGGATCTTGCCGATACCGTTCTCACGGCGCAGAAGAAGGGAAGACCTCTGGGCGAGATAACGGGAAGCAGCGAGGAGGAGTTCTTCCGCTCCTATTTCAGCGGTTTTGACTGGCGCGACAGGGTAAAGGCGATGCTCAAAAACTTTTTCCCTGTTTTGTGCGTAATGCTTGTGCTCGAAATAATTGCAGTCATAATTGCCTCGCGTGCGAAAGACTTTGATTTTATGCTGATGACCTACAGAATAGACGCAGGCGGCTATCTGGTCGGAATTTTCGCGGGACTGTTTGTTGTCGGTGCGGTCGATGCCTTTGTTCGCAATGCGATAATAAAGGGGAAAAAGGTAAAATTCTGGGTTTATGCGCTCATAATGCTTGCGGTGATAGTCGCAACGGGTGTCGCGGCGGCACTTATAAAGCCGATATCCGTACCCGCACTTCCCGTAATGATTATCGAAGCGCTCCTCATTGCGGCATACATCGTAATGCGTGTTGTCGAAAAGAAAAAGAACAGCTCGGATACCATCGACCTTAAAAAGCTCGAAAGAGAGTTCAAAAGGGAAAACCGCGAAAAGACCACCGTTTTCGAGCTGTGCAGGCAGTACGAAAAGGAATGCGAGAAAAAGATTAAAAAGGGCAAGAAAACAAGAACACCGCAGGAGTTTACCGACGATATCGAAAGGCTCGGTATGATAGGACTTATCGGTGATATCATCGTCGGTACGTTTATGGTGGGAACCATTGTCGGAATGATAATACCGACAGCTATGGAAAGCAGCATCGGCGATGCTCTCCTTATGGGACTTATCACTCTGGTGATAACTGTACCCTTTGTGCTTCTGTTTACATGGCCTTTCGTGCAGGCAAGCGCTATGCAGCGTTCGATAGCTAAAAAATGCAGAAAGCTCGGAGTCGATATCGTGGAGTACAAACGTATGCTGGAGGAGCAGGAGAAGACCGCCGCGCAGTGCGATTAGGTATTGCAAAAGAGAAAAAAATATGCGATAATGTGGAAAAGTAGTTTACGCTTTTCCACATTATGTTTTTTTAGAAAGGAATGGAGAACTATGCTGTGTAAGAATTGTAATGCAGAAATAACTGAGGGTCTGCAGTTCTGCCCGAACTGCGCCGCTCCCATCGTGGAGGCTCCCGCTGCAGCCGTTGAGACGGCGACCGTTGAGGCAACTCCCGTTGAAGCAGCACCCATCGCGGTAGCTCCTGTCGAGACAGCTCCCGCAGAGATGACTTACGCTGCTCCCGCCCCCGTTGAGCAGGCACCCGCAGCACCCCAGCTTCCCGTTGTCACAAACACCGTGCCCACACCCGAGCCCAAGTCCTCGAAGGGCAAGAAGGCTCTTGTGATTTCCCTCATCGCGGCAGTCGTCATTATCGGCACTGTTATCGCACTCTTTGCAACAAAGGTGCTCAGCTGTGACGGACTCAAGGAGAATCTTTTCCCCGAGCAGTATTCCGTCGTCGGCGAGTGGGAATTCGTCTACGGTGAGGAGAGCACAAAGGTCTTTGAGATCGACGAGGATCACAACCTCATTCTCGCAGACTCCGACATGGAGGATCTCGATTCTCTCGGTATGGATATGAATTTCAGCTACAATGATGACAAGGAAGAGATCGAGTGGGAGATGGGAATGTACGGCTTCAGCTATACCTTCTCGATGCCCTGCAAGCTTCACGAGGATTTCCTCGTTGTCGGAATGCCCGACCTCTTCGAGGAGGCACTTGGACTCGATATGGATCCCTTCGTTCTTCGCAGAGTCGGAACTGACGGCGACCCCGTTGAGTTCTACAAGGAAGAGTATGAAGATGACGAGTATCTCTGGGACGCTGAGAATCCCGAGCAGCTCATGGAGATGATGGACTTCCTTGAGAGCTTCGGCATGGGAGATATGTACGGCAGCGGCGACTACGACCTTTATGAGTCTGACGGCGAAGGACTCCAGGGCTTCGGTATCTGACAGATAAACCTGAGAAAGGAATGGCGATAAAGTATGACCTGTCCGAGATGTGCGGCTGAATGTAAAGCCGGTGCAAGCAAATGTGCCGTGTGCGGCTGTGACCTCAACGCGGCAAGAACCACCTCAATAACCGATTACAAGGAGCCTGTTATTCCCGATAATCAGGGCGGTGCACCCGGTTATCCCGCATCGACCGTGATAAATCTCGGCGCTGCGGAGCAGCAGACCAGAAGACCTTCTGCAGCAAAAAGAATATTCTCGTCCTTTGTTTCCATTCTGTTTGTAGCGCTGCTTCTTCTGGCGTCGTACTATCTCGGCGTCGAGGACACCTTCAAGATGACCGGCTGCATAAACAAGGTCAAGAACGAGACTCCCGTCGGTACATGGACGGTTGAGACGTGGGACGTTGACGAGTTCATCACAAGCAAGCTCGCAACGGGCACGGTCGTCAATCAGGTGCTCGGAAGCTTTGAAGGAACGATCACTTCGGCGATAGAAAAGGAGCTTGTAACCGCAATCGAGGGTATTCTCGATACCATACCGGGTGTCGGCAGCTTTATAAATGCCGAGGATATTGTCGACCAGCTCAACATAGAGTCGCTCTTTGAGGGACTTGACGAGACGCTCATCGGCATCGCGGGAATCACCTATGAATCGACCGACGTCACGGGAAGCTATATCGCCTCCGATTCGGATGTCGGCGGAGTCAAGATCGATATTTCGGACGACGGCACCATCATGGGAATCCCCTCCTATTACGCGATAAAGAACAGCATGGAGTATGAATATGACGGTCACGGCACACTCATTCTCTATGTCGGAAGCGCAAAGGGCTCGGTAGCCATCGTTGTCAGATGCTCGTTCGAGGGCAACACCATGACATGGACGGCAAACGGCGAGACCATCGCGGTTTTCAACAAGGTAAAATAATATACTCGGAGCTCTTCCCGCTTTGCGGGGAGAGCTTTTTGCATATTTTGCAAGGGTACTTGAAAAAATGCTCGAAAAATGAGATAATATGGTGTCGCACTGTGTGCGGCGAAAATAAAATGATAAAAAGACTATCTGTAAGAAAGGAATATCGATATGTCCGATAATAACCTTTGCGCTGTTCTCCTCGCTGCGGGCGAGGGCAAAAGAATGAGATCAAACAAACCGAAGGTTCTCTGTGAGGTCCTGCTCAAGCCGATGCTCGGCTGGGTCATGGATTCCGCAAAGGACGCAGGTATTGGAGACATATGCGTTGTAACGGGTCATATGGAGGAGCAGGTCAAGGCATATCTCGGCGGCAGCGCCGAGACGGTCACCCAGTCCGAGCGTCTCGGAACAGGCCATGCCGTTATGATGGCAAAGGAGTTCCTCGAGAAGCATCGCGGCGGCGACGTTCTCGTTGCCTGCGGAGATGCACCCTTCCTTGATACAAAGACCATATCCAAAGCGCTCAGACAGCATCTCTCGAGAGGTGACGCCGTAACGGTCATTTCGGCATCTCTCGAGGACCCCACGGGCTACGGAAGAATCATCCGCGGTGCTGACGGCGCTCTTGAAAGAATCGTCGAGCAGAAGGACGCAAACGCCGAGGAATGGGACGTAAAAGAGGTCAACTCGGGTGCGTACTGGTTCAACATCGACGCACTGCTTGAGGTTCTCGACCCCGATATCATCGGAAAGAGTGAGATTACGGGCGAGTATTATCTGACAAATACCCCTGCGGCACTTCTCGCAAGAGGATACCGCGCAGGCGCTTATGAGGCGCGCACACCCGACGTCGTTCTCGGCGCAAACGACCCCAAACAGCTCTACAATCTCGGCAAGCTGGCAAGACAGTCGATCATAATGAAGCACATCGAAAACGGCGTCTCCATTCCCTGTACGGGCAGCATAATAATCTCTCCCGACGTTGAGATCGGACCGTACGCTCAGGTGCTTCCCGGCAGCGTCATAACGGGCAAAACGGTCATCGGCTCCGACTGTAAAATAGGTCCCCATTCGGTTATCGAAAACAGCGTTATCGGCAGCGGCAGCGTCATAAACGCTTCGCAGGTAAAGAATGCAACGGTTGAGGAAAATTCCGTTGTAGGTCCGTTTGAGGTCATCGGCAAATAAACAAGGCAGTATAAGAGGAGGAATGTTGAAATGAGCGGATTGCACGGCAAGGACATAAAAATCTTCGCAGGAAACGCAAATGTCACAATGGCACGTGCCGTTGCGAGAGAAATGGGTCTCCCCCTCGGCAAGGCAAATGTAACTCAGTTCAGCGACGGTGAGGTTTCGGTCACGCTCGAGGAATCGGTGCGCGGCTCCGACTGCTTCATAATCCAGTCGACCAGCTCGCCCGTCAATGACAACCTGATGGAAATTCTCATAATGATCGATGCGATGAAGAGAGCATCGGCGGCACGCATCAATGTCGTAATGCCCTATTTCGGTTACGCAAGACAGGACAGGAAGGCCCGCTCGCGCGATCCCATTTCGGCAAAGCTGGTTGCCGACCTGCTCACAACTGCGGGCGCGAACAGAGTGCTGACCATGGACCTTCATGCACCGCAGATTCAGGGATTTTTCAATATCCCGCTCGACAATCTCGTCGGCGCACCCCTTCTTGCGAGCTATTTCAAGAGCAAAATGACGGGCAGCAGCGATGATTACGTCGTTCTCTCGCCCGATCTCGGTTCGGTCACAAGAGCGAGAAATTTCGCTCAGATGCTCGACTGCACCATCGCCATCATCGACAAGCGCAGACCCAAGCCCAACGTATCCGAGGTAATGAATATCATCGGCGACGTAAAGGGCAAGAAGGTGCTCATTCTCGATGATATGATCGATACTGCGGGAACGCTGTGCAACGCGGCGAAGGCTGCCATAGAGATAGGCGGAGCTCAGTCGGTCGCCGCCGGTGCGACACACGGTGTCCTTTCGGGACCTGCGATGGAACGCATAAACAGCAGCGTCATGTCGGAGGTCGTCCTGCTCGACACGATAGAGATCCCGCAGGACAAGAGATCGGACCGCATAGTTGTGCTCAGCACGGCAAAGCATTTTGCCAACGCCATCAAGAGAATCTATGAGGACAAGCCCATATCTCCGCTTTTCAACGATGTCTGCTCGGCAGACGTCCTCTGATTCGACATATATACAGGCTGAAATATAATAAAATAAAAATGTGTACAGGGTGGGGGTGATAAAAACTCCGCCCTGATACGACGTTAGAAAAGGAATGGAAAATATGCTCTTTGGAAAGAAAAGCTCACCGATAGATTTTATTATTGTCGGTCTGGGAAATCCGGGTCCGAAATATGCCGATACCCGCCACAATGCGGGTTTCATCGCGCTCGACGCACTCGCAGACAAGTACGGCATAAGTGTCGACCGTCTCAAGTGGAAGGCGCTCACGGGCGACGGCAGAATAGGTGACAGCAGAGTGCTTCTGCTCAAGCCGCAGACCTTCATGAACTGTTCGGGTGAGGCTGTTTCGCAGGCGATGAATTTCTATAAGATACCGCCCGAGAGGGTGCTCGTCATGTTCGACGATATCTCTCTCAAACCGGGCGTTATGCGCATAAGACGCAAGGGCAGCGACGGCGGACAGAAGGGTATGCGCTCGATAATCGAGGATACCGATTCGGAGAATTTCCCGAGAATAAAGCTCGGTATAGGCGACCGTCCGCGTGACGGATACGACCTTGCCGACTGGGTGCTTTCGAAATTCACATCGGAGGACAGAAAGCTTCTCGACGAGGCTGTTGCCCGTGCGGTGGAGGCAGTGCCGATGATAATTGAGGGAAAGATCGACGAGGCGATGGGAAAATTCAGCAAATAATAACGGGGGATATATGAGATTTCTTGACCGTCTGTTTGACAATGTTTCAGGCTACAGCCAGCTTGAAGAGGCGATAAAGGAAAAAAGACTGCCTGCGGCGATAAGCGGCACAGGCTCGATACATAAGGCTCACATAGTCTGCTCGCTCTGCAAAAAATTCGGCACGGCGGCGATGATCCTGCCCGATGAGGTCGAATGCTCGAAGGCTGTGCAGGACCTCGAGGCGATGGGGCTCAAGGTGTGCAGATATCCCGTCAAGGATATCTCCTTTCACCCGCTTGAAGGACGCTCGAGAGAGTTCGAGCAGGAGAGGGTGGAAACGCTGTGCAGACTGCTCGCGGGCACCTGCGACGTGGTCGTTGCAACGCCCGATGCGGCGATGCAGCTCACCCTTTCGCCCTCGCAGCTCAGAGCGAGAACGATAGCCCTGTCGGAGGGTGCGACGCTCGATATGGACAACTGCGCTCAGGCGCTTGTCGCGGCGGGCTACGAGCGAACAGATATAGTCGAGGGTGCGGGTCAGTTTTCGATACGCGGCGGTATAGTCGATATCTTTCCGCCGGATTTTGAAAACCCAGTCAGAGCGGAGCTCTGGGGCGATGAGATAGACACCCTGTCCTATTTTGACGCCGAGACCCAGAGGCGCACCGACCGCCTCCCCGAGCTTACGATGTTCCCCGCGGCGGAGCTCGCCGTGACCGACACGCAGGAGCTCGCACAGAAGCTTCGCACGCTTGCAAAATCACTGCGCGGAAAGAATGCCGATATCGCGCGCGAGCGGCTCTACCGCGAGGCCGACTCGATGGCGGAAGGAATACGTCCCGCCAATGCCGACAAATATCTGCCCCTCCTCTGCGAGGAGAAGGCGACCCTCTTTGACTACCTTCCCGAAGGTGCGACGGTCGTCGTGGGTGAGCATACCGCGGTAAGGGAGCGGGCAAAACAGTCGTCCGCCCGCCTCGCTGAGGAGATAAAGGCTCTCATGGAGGACGGAATGCTGTGCAGGGGTCTGACCGAATATGCGATATCGGTCGGCGAATTCAACCTTATCCTCGAGCAGAGAGGCGTTATCTACTGCGACACCTTCGCCCACGGCTCCTTCGATACTCCCGTGAGAATGACGGCGGCTGTCGATGCGCGCCAGCTTCCCGTCTGGGACGGCACCGTAAAACAGCTCATCGACGATATCGCTCCGATGCTGATGAGGGATTTTGCCGTCGTTGTGCTTGCAGGCTCGTACCGTGCGGCAAACGCGCTCTGCTCCGACCTCGTGAATGCGGATATTCCCGCGCGGCTCGGTTCGGACAGCGACGAGCCCGAGAAGGGCAAGGTCATAATACTCGAGGGAAGCCTCTCGGCGGGAATGGAATACCCCGGTGCCGATACGGCCGTTATAACCTGGGGACGCAGAGTGACCTCGGGCAAAAAAAGAAAACCCGTCAAGTTCAAGAAGGGCGAATCGATCCAGTCGCTCTCCGAGCTTTCGATGGGCGATTATGTTGTACACGTGACGCACGGAATCGGTCTTTTCGGCGGTATAGTCAAGATAGCCTCCGAGGGTGTCACGAAGGATTATATAAAGATAACCTACGACCGCGGCGATATACTCTATGTCCCCGTAACGCAGCTCGATATGGTGAGCAAATATATCGGCTCGAAGGAGGACAGCACGGTCAAGCTCTCAAAGCTGGGCGGCACCGACTGGTCGCAGAAAAAGCAGAGGGTGCGAAAAGCGGTCAAGGATATCGCAAAGGAGCTCATAAAGCTCTATTCCGAGCGAATGAAGGCGGACGGATACCCCTTCTATCCCGACGACGACCGTCAGCGCGATTTCGAGCTGAGGTTTGAATACGAGGAGACCTCCGACCAGATAAAATGCATCGACGAGATAAAGCAGGATATGCAGAGACCCGTGCCGATGGACAGACTTCTCTGCGGAGACGTAGGCTTCGGCAAGACCGAGGTTGCGCTGAGAGCGGCCTTCAAGTGCGTCGCGGAAGGGCGTCAGTGCGCCATTCTCGCACCGACCACGATTCTCGCGTGGCAGCATTATCAGACGGCGCTCAAGCGCTTTGACGGCTTTGATTACAGGATAGAGCTGCTCTCCCGTTTCAGAACGCAGAAACAGAAAAATCAGATAATAAAACAGCTCAAGGCGGGCGAGATAGACCTGCTTATCGGTACTCACAGCCTTATCGGAAAATCGGTCGAATTTTCCGATCTCGGTCTTGCGATAATCGACGAGGAACAGAGATTCGGCGTAAAGCAGAAGGAGCATTTCAAATCGGTCTTCTCGTCGGTCGACGTGCTCACCATTTCGGCAACGCCCATTCCGAGAACGCTCAATATGGCGCTGTCGGGGCTGAGAGATATCTCCGTGCTCGAGGAAGCTCCGATGGACAGACTCCCCGTTCAGACCTACGTCATGGAATATGACCGCGCTGTCATCGCCGATGCGATAAGACGCGAGCTGCGCCGAGGCGGTCAGGTCTATTATCTGCACAACCGTGTCGGCTCGATCGAGTCGTGTGCGGCGAGGGTCGCCGAGATGGCGCCCGATGCCGTCATAGGCGTCGCTCACGGTCAGATGAGCGAGGAGGAGATAAGCCGCGAATGGAAGCGTCTGCTCGACCACGAGATAGATATCCTCGTGTGCACAATGATAATCGAAGCGGGCGTCGATGTTCCCAACGCAAACACACTCATCGTTGAGCAGGCCGACCGATTCGGACTGTCTCAGCTTTATCAGCTTCGCGGCAGAGTGGGCAGAAGCTCGCGCAGAGCCTATGCGTATCTGACCTTCAAGAGGGGCAGAGAGCTGACCGAAATCGCCGCAAAGAGACTTCAGGCGATAAGAGAGTTCACCGAGTTCGGCTCGGGAATGAAGATAGCCATGCGTGACCTCGAGATACGCGGCGCCGGAAATATCCTCGGCGGCGAGCAGTCGGGTCATCTCGAATCGGTCGGATACGATATGTATTTAAAGCTGCTCGGCGAGGCGGTCGCTCAGGAGAAGGGCGAGAAGCCTGCCGCCGCCGATGCAGAATGTACGGTCGATCTGCCGATAGAGGCGCATATCCCCGAGAGATACATAGAATCGCTCAGGGTGCGTCTCGACGTATACAGAATGATCGCCGATATCCGAAACGAGGAGCAGGCGTCGGATGTCATCGACGAGCTCATCGACCGTTTCGGAGACCTGCCGCCCGCGGTGGACGGTCTCATAAAGGTGGCTCTTGCAAGAAACACAGCCGCCGCAGCGGGCATAACCGAGATAAAACAGCTCGGCGGAAACATCGTCCTTTTCATGGCACAGCTCGATATGGAGAAGGTGTCACTTCTTGCGGGCGAGCTGCCGGGAAGGGTAATGCTGTCGGCAGGGGAGAAGCCGTACATCACGGTCAAGCCCGACAAAAAGCTGTCGACCCTCGAAAACGTCGAGAAGATACTCGCCGTCATCGCCGCTTCTTAAAATGCCGCCCGGTTTCCTCCCTGACCTTTTTTGACAGTAGAAGCACGGCGGTGACATTGATAAAGCACATGAGCGCGTTGAATATGTCGGACAGGGCAACGGCTCCCGAAATTCCCAGCACGGCACCGGGAACGGGGGAGAGGATATAGAGATATCTGAACGGTTTTACAGCTCTCTGCCCGAAAAGATAGACGGCGACCCTCTCGCCGTAACAGCTCCACGCGATGATTGTGGCAAAGGCAAAGAGCGCGAGCGAAAGCGCCACAAAATCGTCGGAAAAGCTGCCCATGATGCAGGAGAAGGCGGCGGTGATATCGCCGCCTGCTGTCAGCATCGCAAGCGCCGTGAGGGTGCAGACGACTATCGTGTCGGCAAAGACCTCGAACATTCCCCACATTCCCTGCGAAACGGGGGAGGAGTTTTCGGCTGAACAGTGGACTATGACGGTCGTGCCGAGACCTGCCTCGTTTGTGAAGACGCCGCGTTTCACGCCGACAAGCAGTGCGGCGGCAAACCCGCCCGCGGCTGACCTTACTGAAAAAGCGTCGCGGAAAATCAGGGAAAAAGCCTCGGGAAGAGACCTGTAATTTGCGCAGATAACGGCGACGCAGGCGAGCATATATGCTCCCGCGACGAAGGGGATAAGCTTCTCGGTCAGGCGTACTGCGCCTTTGACTCCGCCCAAAACGGCAGGCGCGGCAAGCAGCGCGACAGCGATGCCCGTGACGGCGGGCGGCAGACCGAAGGCCGTGTCGACCGAGTCTGCGATGGCGCTTGCCTGGGTCATACTGCCCATCGAAAAGGCGGACAGCGCGCAGATAACGGCGAAAAGCTTTGCCGTGCGCTTTGCACCAAGTCCCCGCTCGAGATAGAGCATCGGTCCGCCGAGAAGTGCGCCCGACGAATCGCGCGTGCGGTAGAGCATACCGAGCACGTTTTCGGCATACGATGTCATCATTCCGAGAACGGAGGCTATCCACATCCACAGTATCGAGCCGGGACCGCCTGCCGCCAGTGCGGCGGCGACCCCGATTATATTGCCCGTGCCGAGGGTGCCCGCGAGAGCGGCAAGCGAGCTTTGCACGGGAGTTATCGAGTCGGAGCGGTTTCGCCGAAAAAGCTGACCGCCCGTTTCCTTTAACCATAAGGCAAGTTTCGTGATCTGGAAAAATCCGTTCTGTGCCGAAAGATACAGACCTGCGAGCATAAGTCCCACGGCGGTCCACGGTCCCCAGAGGAGCTCGCTCGCCCGTTCGAGTATGTATGTGATGTTCATTGTCCGTTACCTCCCGCAAAATAGATATGACGCAGGCAGTCGGGATATTTTATGAAAAAATCAAATTTTAATAAACGTATCACATTAAGTTCACAAAACGGTGTTATCATACAGACTGTAAACAGCAAAGCCGCTTTGGCGGCACCTTAAAACAGATTACGTCTCATCCCCAATATATACTCTTTTCAACCCGAAACGAGCGACCGAGAGGTCGCTCGTTTTGGGTCTTTTTGCTTTTATTGGAAAGGATTAAAATAACAGTTGAAAATATAACCTAAAAAACGTATAATATATAATGTATAGCTATGTGAAGCCGTCTTTGCGGCATACATTGAAAGGACAGGTGCTTTATGGAAAATAATATAAATAACTTCTTCGAGAAAATGCGCGGCAAGTCGATCGCTCTGTGCGGTGTCGGTGTCACGAACACCCCGCTTGCGGAGATGCTGCTCAAAAAGGGCTGCAAGGTGACCGTATGCGACAAGCGTCCCGCCGAAAAGCTGGGCGAGGTTGCCGACAAGCTGACAGAGCTCGGTGCAACTCTCAAGCTGGGTGCAGACTACCTCGAGGGACTCGACGTCGATGTCATATTCAGAACTCCGGGTATGAGATTCTACCTGCCCGAGCTCGACGCATACAGAAAAAAGGGCGTTGCAATAATCAGCGAGATGGAGGTATTCTTTGATCTCTGCCCGTCCAACATAATCGCGATAACAGGCTCGAACGGCAAGACCACGACCTCCACCGTCATTTCCGAGATCCTCAAGGCTGACGGCAAGAAGGTATGGCTGGGCGGAAATATCGGCAAGGCACTCCTGCCCGATATCGAGCAGATGACCGCTGACGACTGGGTGGTTGTCGAGCTGTCCTCCTTCCAGCTCATCTCCATGCGCCGTTCTCCCGACATCGCTGTCGTTACCAACGTATCTCCCAACCATCTCGATATGCATAAGGACATGAAGGAATATGTCGATGCAAAGAGAAATATCTACAGACATCAGAGCGGCTTCGGCAAGCTTATCGTAAATGCCGACTGTCCGATAGCCTCCTCCTTTGCCGAGGGTGCAAGAGGCGCCTGCCTCTCCTTCTCGAGAACCGAGATGCCCTCCTGGGGTGCTTACTGCGGAAGCGACGGTGCAATATGGTTCTCCGACAAGGGCGTTGCACGCCGCATCATGCGCGTTGCCGACATCAAGGTTCCCGGTATGCACAATGTCGAGAATTTCCTCGCTGCGATCAGTGCCGTCGGCGGCATAGTCAGCGACGAGGCCATTGTAAAGACTGCGCGTGAGTTCTCCGGCGTTGCTCACAGAGCTGAGCTTGTCCGCGAGCTGGACGGCGTTTCGTGGTACAACGACTCCATCGCAACCACTCCCGCAAGAACCATCAAGGGAACACTTTCCCTCTGGCAGCAGAAGATTCTCCTCATCGCAGGCGGCTACGACAAGAAGATACCCTTCGACGAGATGGGTCCCGCTGTGTGCGACAAGGTAAAGACACTTATTCTCATGGGTGTCACTGCCGACAAGATCGAGAAGGCTGTGCGCGAGTGCAGAGAGTTTCTGTCGAGCGGACTCGAGATAGTCCGAGTTGCAAACATGGAAGAGGCGGTCAATGCCGCACGTGAGCGTGCCGTGGAAGGCGATATAGTCTCCCTGTCTCCCGCCTGCGCTTCCTTCGATATGTACCCCAACTTCGAGGCAAGAGGCGAGCATTTCAGAACGATCGTGGAGGGTCTTGAGAGCAAATGAGAAAAACGGTATTGATAAGCGCGGCGCTGATGATGATACTTGTTGTCACCGCTGCACTGACGGCAGGCTGCGGCGGCGGTGAATCGGTGTTCACCACATCGGGAACGACTGTCATGACCGCTGCGCAGGCAACGACCACGACTGCCCCGTCTACTGCGCCGACAACACAGCCGACCGTTGCGAAGTTCGAGCATACCGCGGGCGCGGCTGCCGACCTTGCACAGCTTGCACCCCCTGCGGCAGGTGAGGAGATCGCTGTTTTTGAGACAACAAAGGGTGTCATCAAAATGCGTCTTTTCCCCGAGCAGAGCCCCATTACTGTTACAAATTTCAAAAATCTCATAAACTCGGGGTATTATAACGGAGTTATATTCCACAGAGTTATACCCGATTTCATGATCCAGAGCGGTGATCCCGAGGGAACAGGCTTTGGAGGAGAGGCTTACGGCGGCGGAACGATCGAGGACGAGCTCGGAAAGAACCTCTATAATTTCCGCGGAGCTCTCTCTATGGCGAACACGGGCGAGCCCGCTTCGGGCGGAAGCCAGTTCTTCATCGTGCAGACCCCCAACTGTCAGTATACTGCCGAGGAGCTCAAGGAGCTCGGCTATGCCGACTGGGCTGCCGAAAAATATGCCGAGATCGGCGGAGCACCCCATCTTGACGGCATTTACAACGCTTATATTTATCCCGGATACAACGGACACACCGTTTTCGGTCAGGTGTTTGAGGGTATGTCTGTGGTCGATGCGATAGTCGAGGTGCAGACCGATTCCTATGACAAACCTGTCGAGGACATCACAATCACAAGGGCATATCTCACAAAAGCCTGAGATAAGGAAGGGCAAGACACAAGATGATAAGATTGATTGAACGCGACAACGTTGCCGAGTTTGAGGCATACTGCAAGGGCGATCCCTACGGTGTGCGAATAGTCGCTGCGGAGAGGACCTACGGCACGAGCGAGAGCTTTGCTCAGTTCTGGCTGCAGTACGACGAGAGCGGAAACATAACCGCGGCTATCGGAAGACTGGACAACGGCATGACCGTCTGCGCAAAGGGCGAATATGATTACGAAGAGGTCGACGCATTCGTTGAGATGTGCGTCGGAAAGACGGGTGCGCTGCGTCCCGCCAGAAAGGGCGAGGTTGCGGACGGCGTCGTAATGAGACTCGACCGTTCGAGAATGGCTCTTGCGGGAGGGGAGACGGAGATAAATCCTCCGACCGAGGACCTCTATACAGTTATCGAGAGATGCCCCGGAATGGGCTTTGACGTGCCTCCCTTCGAGATGTTCTATAACGACAACAAGAAGAGGATCAAGATGGGCACCCAGATAACGGCCCTGCTTCGTTCCGATGTCCTGCCCGCCGCCTGTGCGGCTCTGCACATTGCCGACGGTACGGGACTTGTCACGATGTGCGCAACCCTTCCCGAGCACAGAGGCAAGGGATACGCGGCAGATGTCGTCGGTGCGCTCATTGAGCATTACCGCGACGGCGATATATATGTAATGTGCCTGTCGGGTCTGGTCGAATTCTATGAGCATATAGGTTTCGGACCTGTCGGCGGATTTGTTTATTGACGATGGACGAAAAGGAAAGACACAGCAGGACGGCGATGCTCATAGGCGATTCGGGTGTCGGGCGGCTGAAGAATTCGGGCGTTGCGGTCTTCGGACTGGGCGGCGTCGGAGGAATGGCGTGTGAGGCTCTTGCCCGAGCGGGCGTCGGAAGATTTCTGCTCGTTGATGCCGATACGGTCTCCGAGAGCAACATCAACCGTCAGGTCATCGCTACATACGACACGGTCGGAAGATACAAGACCGATGTCATGGAGGAGCGTATTCTTTCGGTCAACCCGTCGGCGCAGATCGTGAAAAAACAGCTTTTTTACGACAGTTCGACCGCAGACGAGATTAGCCTTGAGGGGTATGACTGCGTGCTCGACGCGATCGACAGTGTGCCGTCAAAGCTCCTGCTTATCGAGACGGCTTACAGGTCGGCAATCGGGACGGTTTCCTGTATGGGGGCGGGCAACAAGCTCGACCCGACAAGGTTTGAGGCCGCCGATATCTATGAAACATCGGTATGCCCTCTGGCAAGGGTCATGCGCTCACAGCTTCGCAAAAGAGGCGTTTCTTCGCTGAGGGTCATATATTCAAAGGAGGAGCCTGTCCGACCGAGAGAGGGCGGCAGCGTTCCGGGAAGCGCACCGTGGTGCGCACCTGCGGCAGGACTTGCTGCGGCAGGCGAGGTAATAAAGATTCTTTTACGAGAGGAAAATAAATAGATTTGGATATCTGTTTTGTTTGCACGGGCAACACCTGCCGCTCACCTATGGCGCAGGCGGCAGCTCTCCGAACGGCGAGCGAGAGAGGACTTGATGTCACAGTATCATCGGGCGGCTGTGCCACGGTCGACGGTATGCCCGCGTCACAAAATTCGGTTGCGGTATGCGCAGCAAACGGGCTTGACATATCGCAGCATACCTCCCATCAGATAACGCGGGACGATCTTCTCCCCGACAGGATATTTGTCTGTATGACCTCCTCGCACGAAGCGTGGCTTTCGGCTCTCGGCGCGCAGGAGAAGAATATCTACCGTTTCGACAGGCAGATACCCGACCCCTACGGCGGCGATATGGACGTTTATATGCAATGCTTTGAAGAGATAAACGAGGCTGTCGGACGGCTGCTGTTCAGAGTCGCGCCGAATCCCGCAGACGTGACCGTCAGGGACGCGGACGCCGGGGATATTTCCGAAATAGCAAGGCTCGAGCGTGAATGTTTTTCTCAGCCGTGGAGCGAGAAGTCACTCTCCGAGGAGCTTGAGCTTGCCGACAGTGTTCTGCTTGCCGCAATTCGCGGCGGCGAGATCGCGGGCTATATCGGTATGCAGCACACGGGTATCACGGGATATATAACAAACGTCGCCGTCTTTGAAAAGCATCGCAGACAGGGCGTTGCCTCGGCTCTGCTCAGAGCGCTTATGGAACGCGCACGCGCCCTCGGCGAATCGGAGATTACGCTCGAGGTCAGGTCGAAAAACGAAGGTGCGATAAAGCTCTATGAGACGGCAGGGTTTGAAAATATCGGCAAGCGTCCCGGTTTTTATACCGAGCCTGCGGACGATGCGGTAATAATGACAGCGCGATTGGACTGACGGTGTTTTATGAAAAAGCTGCTCAGCCGCGTCAGAGCGGCGGTCGACAAATTTGATATGATAGCCGACGGAGCTTCGGTCGCGGTCGGAGTCTCGGGCGGCAAGGATTCGCTTGCACTGCTCAGGCTTCTGTGCGAGCTTCGCAGGTTCTATCCCAATAAATTCACCGTGACGGCGCTGACGGCAGACCCCTGCTTTTTCGGGCAGGAGAGCGATTTTTTCGATGTCACCCGAATGTGCGAGGAGCTCGGAGTCGAGCATATAATAAGAAGAACGACACTTTACGACATAATTTTCGAGCAGCGAAGGGAGAAGAATCCCTGTGCGCTGTGTGCAAAGATGAGAAGGGGAATACTCCACAATATGGCGAAGGAGGCGGGCTGCGACACGGTCGCGCTCGGTCATCACAGCGATGACGCCGCCGAGACGGTGCTTATGAATCTTTTCTGCGGCGGCACCTTCGGGTGCTTTTCGCCGAAGAGCTACCTTTCGCGAAAGGAGCTCAATCTCATTCGCCCGCTGATATTCTGCGACGAAACGCAGGTTGCTTCGTTTGTCGAAAGATATGAGCTGCCCGTTGTAAAAAGCCGATGCCCTGCCGACGGAAATACCGAGAGGGCGAAGGTGCGTGCCATTATGGAAGGGCTCAAAAAGGAATATCCCGACATAAAGGCGAAGCTTTTCAATGCGGCGATGGGTGCGAAGGATCAGATTATTTCCTGAAAGGAGAACGGTTGCGCTTGGCAAAAAGATACGCAAAAAAGCAGTATTATACACGCCGCGGAAATGCCGCTGCGGAAAAAAGAGAAAAGATTATAAAGATAATCGCTCTTGTGCTTGTCGCAGCCATTGCGGCAGGGATTGCGTGGTTCTATCTCAGCCGTGAGCGAGAGGAGCAGGAGGCTGTTGCGGCGCTCAATGAACGTCACAAGCTGACAGGTCTTGCATACTATCCGCGCAAGGTCGGAATAAACGACAGGCTCGATGCGGCATATGTTCCAAAGGAGCTTACATATCTTTACAGGATACCCGAGGGTACGGGAATGCAGCTTAGAAAGGACGCTGCCGACGCATACACGCTCATGCACGATGCGATGGCGGCGGACGGTCTTTCGGTAATCGTCATGGATGCCTACGTCAGCTATGCCGATCAGGTCGGACGGTACAATGCGCAGATCGCGATGTACACCGCTCAGGGTATGAGCCAGCAGCAGGCGTCCGACAAGGCGCTTGAGACGGTGGAGCTGCCCGGTGCAAACGAGCATCAGCTCGGCACGGCGGTCGACCTCAGCTCGAACGGAAAACAGCAGACCCTTTTCCTCGAGACCGATCAGGGCAAATGGCTCAGACGTCATGCCCACGAATACGGATTCATTTTCCGATATCCTGCCGACAAGACCGAGGAAACGGGGCATAGTGCCGAGCCGTGGCACCTGCGCTATGTCGGTGTCGATGCGGCACAGTATATGGTAAAATACGACCTCTGCCTCGAGGAGTATATAGCCCTCGCGAAAAAGGAATCACCCAAAGCGGTCATCGAGGACCAGTACACAAAAAAGCCGATCGCGGTCATTACATACGTTTCGGGCAGCGATTCGGACTAAACAGAAAGTAATATATCTTATAAATATAACAAATTCTGAAAGGAAACGGACAAAAATGAAGCTTATTATGGCAATCATAAACAACGACGACAGCGCAGCAGTTGCCGACAAACTCACCTCTGAAGGATTCATGGCAACGAGACTCGCGACCACAGGCGGCTATCTCAAGGCGGGCAACACCACATTCATCGTCGGTACACAGGACGAGAAGGTGGACGACGTGCTCAGAATTATCAAGGAAAATTCCAAACAGCGCACACAGATAATCCCCGCAGCGGACAGCACCTTCGGCGGCGGAATGTTCAGCTCCTCTCCCGTCGAGGTCAAGGTAGGCGGCGCGACCGTATTCGTGCTCGATATCGAGCGTTTTGAGAAATGCTGAAAAAGCTCTTTGAACCCTTTGAG
The DNA here is from genome assembly GCA_015065975.1 of Oscillospiraceae bacterium. Taxonomy (GTDB): domain Bacteria; phylum Bacillota; class Clostridia; order Oscillospirales; family Acutalibacteraceae; genus SIG598. Next base: position 24,878 of record SVPG01000014.1, read on the forward strand.
CGGGCGGAGAATGAGCGTGCTCTCGAACAGGTTAGAGCGATGCTGAGCTCCCGCGCAATACCCCACGGTCTGTATATCGAAGGTCAGTCGGCGCAGGAATGCGACGGGCTTGCCGAGCTGCTTGCACGGGCTCAGATGTGCTCGTGTGAGGAGATTCTGTCGGGCGAGTGCGAAAGCTGCCGTCTGCTGACAGAGGGCGAGCTTCACCCCGATATGGTCGATATAACGGGTGAGGGCAAGACGGGAGCAATTTCGGTCGAGCGTGTGCGCGATATGCGCATCGAGGCTCAGCTCTCGCCGACAAAGGGCGGCAGAAGGGTCTTTATCCTTCACGACTGCGACACGATGAATTCGTCAGCTCAGAACGCCTTTCTCAAGCTTTTGGAGGAGCCGCCCGAGAGGGTAGCCTTCATTCTCACCTGCCGACAGGGAATGAACCTGCTCGAGACCATTCGTTCGAGAGCGGCCGCTGTCAGGATAGAGGGCGGAAAGGACGAAGAGGAGATATCGGACGAGCTGCGTGAGCTTGCCGATAAATTCGCCGCTGCCCTGTGTGCTCCCAATGAGTGGGACGCTGTGAGGCTCACGGCGTACTTTATCCGCGACAGGAAAGAGAATGCGGCGGCACAGAAGGAGCTTCTGCAGTTCACGGGTCTGCTTCGCGCAATAATCCGTGACGCAATGATAATTTCTGCGGGAGCGCAGTCGGTTCTTTCGGATATTTCGGATGGGGCAAAGAAGATGTCCGCGATACCGTCCGAGCGGCTGGAGGAGATGCTGTGCGAGCTGGACGAGACCGATCGCGCGGTAAGACTCTACGTTTCGCTCACCCTCGTTACAACGGGAATGGTGTCCCGGCTCAGAAGTATCAGAAATAAAAAATAACGCGCGGCAGATGCTGCGCTGAAAGGCATGATATAATGGCAGAGATTATAGGAGTAAAGTTCAGATCGGGCGGCAAGATTTACTATTTCAGTCCCAACGATCAGCCGCTTGCGGAGGGAACAAAGGTCATCGTCGAAACGGCGAGAGGACTTGAGTGCGGCGAGGTCGCCATGGGACGCAAGGAGATTCCCGACGAGCAGATAACACATCAGCTCAAGCAGGTCGTGCGCGAGGCTACGGACGCCGACCTCAAGCGCGTTGAGGATAACAAGAAAAAGGAAGAGTCGGCATTCGGCATCTGCGAGAAAAGAATCGCCGCGCATAATCTGCCCATGAAGCTTGTGGGTGCGGAGTGTGCTTTCGATAACAGCAAGATCCTCTTCAGCTTCACGTCGGACGGCCGCGTCGATTTCCGCGAGCTTGTAAAGGACCTTGCGGGTATTTTCCGCACAAGGATCGAGCTGCGCCAGATAGGTGTCAGAGACGAAGCGAAGATGCTCGGCGGTCTCGGCATATGCGGCAGACCCTTCTGCTGTTCCACCTTCATCGGCGATTTCCAGCCCGTTTCGATAAAGATGGCAAAGGAGCAGGGACTTTCGCTCAACCCCGTCAAGATTTCGGGTACCTGCGGACGACTCATGTGCTGTCTCAAATACGAGCAGGAGGCATATGAGGATCTCATAAAGACCACCCCGAGGGTCGGAAGCATAGTCAACACTCCCGACGGAAAGGGAACCATCATCGACGTAAACCTCATTTCGGGTATTCTCAAGGTCAGCCTCGATGCCTTTGCGGACGCTGCACCGAGAAGCTATTCAAAGAAGCTGGTCAAGGTTATCGGCAAGGGTGCAAGACCTGTTGAGGAGCCCGTCGAGGAGGAAGAGCTTCCGCCCGAGCTGCTCGAGGAGGAGAAGCCGAAGCAGGAGAAAGCTCCCGAGCACCGTCAGAATCACGGCGGTCAGAACAGACAGAACCATCAGAACCGCGGTCAGAATCAGAACCGCACGGAGAATATTTCCGCACAGACAAACAACAACGGCAGCCACCAGAACGGCGGTAATAATCAGAGAAGACGCAATAATAACAACAATAATCGCGGCGGCGGTCAGAGAGCGGCAAATTATCGCGGCGGCAACCGCGGCAGCGGAAATCCCAGACCCGGCGGCGGAAGAAACGAATAAGCTTTATATAAGGATAAGAAAGACTGCCTTTTTGGCAGTCTTTTTTTATAAAAAATTTCTCCGACCCTATTGACAAATACAGAAAGATAGTGTATTTTAAAATTAAGAATTATTCCTAATCTTGATTTGGGAGGTGGTTAAAATCACAAAGCAAAGACAGGTAATACTCGATATTATCCGGGCCGACAGCAGCCACCCGACCGCCGACATAATCTATCTCAAGGCGAAGAAAAAGATGCCGTCGATAGCGGTTGGAACGGTCTACCGAAATCTCAACCTGATGTGTGAAGCGGGGGAGATAAGGAAGATAGCCGTTCCCGACGCTGCTGACCGATACGACAAGTCGATAATCCCGCACGATCATCTTATATGCAGCGATTGCGGAAGCATGGTCGATGTAAAGCTTGGTGATCTGAAACCTCTTATCGAGGAGAGATCGGGAGCAAGGGTACATTCCTATGAGCTGTGCGTTCATGGCGTATGTGCCGAATGTCTGAATAAAAATCAATAATATCAAAGGAGATAAGAATTATGAAAAAGTATGTATGTGCAATCTGCGGTTATGTTCACGAAGGCAACGAGGCTCCCGAGTTCTGCCCCCAGTGCAAGGCTCCCGCATCAAAGTTCAACGAGCAGAAGGTCGGCGAGACCGTATGGGCTGACGAGCACGTTGTAGGCGTTGCAAACGGCGTCGACCCCGAGATCATCGAGGGACTGCGCGCAAACTTCACGGGCGAGTGCACCGAGGTCGGTATGTATCTTGCAATGGCAAGAGTTGCACACCGCGAGGGTTATCCCGAGATCGGTCTCTACTGGGAGAAGGCAGCTTACGAAGAGGCAGAGCACGCAGCAAAGTTCGCTGAGCTTCTCGGCGAGGTAGTAACCGATTCCACAAAGAAGAATCTCGAGATGCGTGTTGAGGCTGAGGCAGGCGCCTGCGACGGCAAGAAGATGCTCGCTGCAAGAGCAAAGGAGCTCGGACTTGACGCTATCCACGACACCGTCCACGAGATGGCAAAGGACGAGGCAAGACACGGCAGAGCTTTCGAGGGTCTGCTCAAGAGATATTTCGGATAATCCGATGAGCATTACGGTCAATCTGTATTATACAGGCAGCGACGGCAATGCCCGCAGGTTTGCCGAAGAAATGGTCGAAAAAGGTATCGTTGCAGCCGTGCGTGCGCAGGAGGGCAACGAGCGGTATGAATATTTCTTTCCGATGGACGATCCGGAAACCGTTTTGCTGATAGACCGTTGGCGCGATCAGGAGGCAATCGATATCCACCATAAATCGCCCATGATGGCACAGATTGCAGAGCTTCGCAGCAAATACAAGCTGCGCCTGCGTGTGGAGAGATATGTTGATGAATTGGCTGTAAAATAAAAAAATCGGGAAATACTTATAATAATCGTCAAAGGAGGATTCAGATGAAACTGTTAAAAATTGCAACCCTGTTTACGGCAATGATTTTTGTACTCGCAGGCTGCACGGCAAACGAAGCCGCAGTCGGCTCAAAGGAACCCGCGGTAACAGCTTCACAGGCTGAATCCGCCGCACTTACCCACGCGGGAGTCGCGCCCGGGAACGCAGTCGGGCTGCATTCTCAGTTTGACTACGACGACGGCGCAGCAAATTACGATGTCGAGTTCTACGCCGACGGGTATGAGTACGATTATGAGATCAACGCCGACACGGGCGAGGTTATCCGTTTTGAAAAGGAGCCCGAGAAAAGACCCGACGCGGCAACTGCGGCAACAACCACCACCACCGCCGCACCCGCTCCCACCGAGCAGGCAGCGACCGAGGAAATAACCCGGGATGAAGCGGTTTCCATCGCGCTCAGCCACGCAGGTGTCGCACAGAGCGACGCAAAACGTCTCGAGGTCGACTATGACCGCGACAACGGCGTGAATGAATACGAGGTCAGCTTTGATTATAACGGCTATGAGTACGATTACGACATCAACGCTCAGACGGGCGAGATAATCAAGCACCATAAGGAAATTGACGATTAAACTTCAAAAATTTTTAAGAGGATACAGATTGCTCTGTATCCTCTTATTTATATTGTGCAAAGCAGTGTTGACAAAGGTAATATATTGATATTATAATATTTATAAACGGTATTGCGTTTACTGATACCGCTGTAAAACGATAGGTTATAACTGTATTTAGGAGGGTAAAAATGAAAAAAATTATTGAAACGCTTTACGGAAACATCGGTAAAAAAATTATGACACTCGCGCTTATCCTTAACGCTGTTTTGCTTGTTGGTGGAATAATTGCAGCTTTTGTTGCGTTGTTTTCGGAGGCTTTTGAACTTATAATTCCTTGCCTTTTGATAGCTTTTGTTCCGATAATCCCTTTATGGTTTATGTATGCTTTCGGTAAAATGGTCGACGATCTTGATGCTATAAGGAGCAGTATCGTTAATCCGTCAGCAGTAAATGATAATCTGTTTGAGAATCGGAAATCTATTGAAAAATCTCAGCCGTCAGCGGAAGAAATTGATATAGAAAAAATCGATACATATCAGGATGAGCGAGATACCGAAGATTTTAACGATAAGCAGGAAATGATTGATAAAATGGTAAAATATTCTTTAATCCCTGCATCAATTCTTTTAATTATACTTATTTATTTAGTAATAATACGTTGTTGATTTGAATAGGATTTATTCGCTAAGAGAGGACTTTCGTCCTCTCTTTTTTTATCTGCCCTCTTGTCGAAAAACAAATTGATGATATAATATATGTCTGAAAAAATCACAAAGGGGCAAAGTGTATGAGTGAAAAAGAGCCTCGCAGCCGACTGAAGATACATGTGGGACAGAGGAATATAAAGACTGCGCTGGCGGCGACGATATGCGCGCTGCTGTATTTTATCGTTGACAAGAACCCGACATTTGCGTGCATAGGCGCGATATTCGGTGTCGGCAGCGATATGGACAGCTCGAGGATAAACGGAGGCAACCGCTTTTTCGGCACGATCATCGGCGGTGTGCTCGGAATGCTTTTGTTCAGGATATATATCCTGTTTTATCCCGACGGAAGCTATCACGCGCTGATGCTGCTTCTGCTGTTTGTCGGCGTCGTCATACTCATTCTCGCAAGCCAGCTCTTCCGCTGGCCGGGTGCAGTGCAGCCGGGCGGAGTGGTGCTGTGCATAATCCTCTTCAACACCCCCGTTGACAGCTATATATCCTATTCGATCAACCGCATGATCGATACGGGCATCGGCGTTGCCGTCGCATTGCTTATCAACTGGCTGCTGTCAAAGGAACGCGTGACGGGCTGGATAAATAAAATCCTGAAACGCGAGACAAAAGAAGAAGTAAAAAAGGAGCAGTAAACTGCTCCTTTTTTGTTATTCGCCTATCTCTTCGATCATTTCTCCGAGGATTCTCGCGGCGCTTGCTATCATTTTCGGACAGACCGTTTTGAAAAGTCCGAGCTCGTTGATTTTTAACTTATCAGCGGGGACGCAGATGTCATAGCCGAGAAGATTTCGGCAGACGACAGAGCCGTTTTCTGCGATGAATCTGTCCATGAACTGTTCCGAAATGGCGTAAGCGCGGGATTTCTGGTCGGTGTCGCCAAAGCGGTCGTGACCGTATTTGAGACCGAGCACCATAAGCGCACCCGAGACAGCGCCGCACATTTCGCCCTTTCTCGCACCGCCGCCGAACTGAGTTGCAACTCTGAGCGCGAGCCCTTCGTCAAATCCCATTGTCTTCGCATAGGTGGTAAAAACCGCCTGAGAGCAGTTGTACCCTTTCTCAAAATAGTCGAGAGCGGTTCTTTCAAAATCATTCATCGTCTGTTTCCTCTCCTTTCTCAGCCTTCCGACAGGCTTCAATATACAGCTCGAGCGAGCTTATGACCTCTTCCTGTTTTTCCTCGGGGATAAAGCCGAGGATATTTTCAAATATCGAGTTCATGCTGTCTTCGATCGAGTTGAATCGCTCGAGACCCTTCTGAGTCAGATAGAGCGACACAAAGCGGCGATCAGTTTCCGAAATTCTTCTTTCGGCAAAAGCACCCTTCACGAGCTCCTCGACGGTGCGGCTGACACTGCTTTTGTCAACATTCAGAATCGCTGCAAGCTCCTTGACCGAAATGCCGGGACAGCGCCCTATCTCAACGAGTGCAAAGCACTGTGCGGAGCTGACGGCGCAGCAGCAATCGGCGCGGTTGATTCTCGCGAGCTCAAACTCGAGCTTTCTTGTGTTTTCTCTGAAACGTGCTGTTTTATCCATTGCTTATCACAACCTTTCTGTCTGAGAGCATTATATGATAATTAGTTGCGTTTGTCAACTGTTGAAAATAGCAAATAATAAAAACCGCCGCAAAAGCGACGGTTTCGGTGTTCGGATATTATTCCGTTATATATTTTTCGAGCTCGTATCTCGCGGCGGTTATCCTGTCTGCGAGAGCGTCGACGAGAAGTCCGTCGGCGGTGTATTCCTCGGAAAGTATGTCGCCCGTTTCGCGTATCTGAGCGGCGAGCGAGAGCTTGTCAAAGGGAAGGAGAAGCTTCATTCGTATCGGCTTTGAGGGCATAGCCTCTTCGATTGCTTCGAGCAGGCTGTCGATGCCGAATCCCGTCAGAGCCGAGATGCGCACGCCTCTTGTGCCGAGAAGAGCCTCGTTGTCACAGAGGTCGCATTTGTTTATGACCGTGACGGTCGGCTTGTCGCCCGCACCGAGCTCCTCGAGAAGCTTCGAGCTGACCTCGAGCTGGCTTCTGAACTGCGGGTCGGAGCCGTCGCACAGATGAATGATTATATCGGCCTCCTTCGCCTCACCAAGGGTGGAGCGAAAGGCTTTGACAAGATGGTGGGGCAGACGGCGGATAAATCCGACCGTGTCAACGAGAAGCACCTGCGCTCCCGACGGCAGAACAAGCGCTCTGGCTGTAGGGTCGAGGGTTGCAAAAAGCTTGTCCTCAGCGAGTACGCCCGCGTCGGTCAGACGGTTGAGCAGCGTCGATTTGCCCGCGTTTGTGTAACCGACGACAGCTGCCGTGACGACTCCGTCGCGACGGCGGCGCTCACGCATTCTCGTGCGGCGCTGTTCGACCTCGTCGAGGCGTTCGGAGAGAGATTCGATGCGTCTGCGGATATGACGTCGGTCGGTTTCGAGCTTGGTTTCACCCGGACCTCTCGTGCCGATACCGCCGCCCAGTCGGGACATCTCGATACCCTTACCCGTCAGACGGGGGAGCATATACCGAAGCTGTGCCAGCTCGACCTGAAGCTTGCCCTCGCTTGTCTGAGCGCGCTGGGCAAAAATGTCGAGAATGAGCATTGTGCGGTCGATGGTGCGGGTGTCGGTCTCACGTTCGATGTTGCGAAGCTGGACGGGAGAGAGCTCGCCGTCGAATATTATCAGGTCGATCTCGTTTTCCTCGCAGAACTGCTTTGCCTCCTCGAGTCTGCCCGTGCCGATACAGGTCGCGGGCTCGGGCGAGGAGCGTTTCTGCGTCATCACGCCGCAGACCTCAGCGCCTGCTGTGCGTGACAGCTCGCGCAGCTCTTCGAGCGATATCTCAAAATCGTCATCGCCCAGATCGAGCGATATAAGAAGTGCTTTTGTTATGTTGTTCTCAAGAACGATGTTTTCCATAGTTACCTCAGTTTTTGTCGAGCGAGCATTCGAGTCCGATGGAGCCGTTGCCGCCGTCGGTAAGTTCGCCCTCGGTCTCGACGCAGAGAACGCGGTCAAAGCCGTGTCTGTACCAGAATCTGAGCGCACCCCAGTTGCGCAGGGAGACAAGCACGCGCAGGTTATGATAGCCCGTCTCGTAGAAATATTGTTTGAGCGCCCTGACTATGGTCGTGCCGAAGCCGCAGCGGCGTGCCTTTTCGGAGATGAAAAGCAGGGGGATCTGAACCGACTGTTTGCCGGGGAAATCCCTGTAAAGTGCCGCGTAGCCGACCATGACTCCGCCGACGTATATCGACAGAAGCTCATAGTTTTCGGGTTTTCCTCCGGGCGGAAGATCGCCGCCGCGCATACATGAGCGCGGGTGAATGAGCGGTCGTGCGCTGTCAAATTTGAAATAGCCGCAGGCCTCGCCGTAGAGAGCGTCAAGCTCCGACAGCTCCTTTTCCTGCGAGGTTGTTAATATGATGTCACCGAGCAGAAGTTTCATGCTTTACCCTCCGTAACAATTTTTATCAGCCGGCTATGCCGTTTTCGACGCAGTAGCGGTAGTTTGCCTGGTGCTCGGAGAAGGTGAGAGCGTAGTAGACCTTTGCGTTGGCATCGATATAGAAGAAGAAGGAATTGACGCTGTGGTCGGGATAGAGCGCGCCCTTGATGGCGTTGATGCTCGGGCAGCAGATGGGTCCCTTGGGAAGTCCGACGTTGCCCGAGCCGTTGGTGGTGTCATATTCGCTGACAAAACCCTCGGGACAGGTCGATTTGATGTACGGATAATAAATGGTGATATCCGAGCCGAGATAGCCTGCGGTTGCGGTGCCGTTGACGCCGTTGCCGTTGGGATACTTGATGCGGTTGTAGAATACCGCGGCGCACTTGGGCATTTCGTCGACGACATATATCTCGCGCTCGACGATGGACGCCATTATCAGAACGTCGTCGAAGGTGAGCGAGGTGTTGTAGTAATCGCCCGTCGAAGAGGCGGCAGCGATCATCTCGTCGGTGACCTTGACGTCAAAATTGTTGAGAAAACGTCTTATGACCGATGCGGGAGATTCGCCGATATAGAAATCGTATGTGTCGGGATAGAGATAACCCTCGAGATAATAAACCCTGTCGGAAAGCTCGGAGAAGGGGGGAAGGAAGCTGTATTCTCCGGAGAAATCGGTGGTGTTCATGGTGTTGTAGAAATCGGCAGCCGTACAGACTCCGTTCTGCTCGAGAAGCTGAGCTATCTGCATTACATTGTATCCCTCGGGGAAGGTCACGCGCACGGTTGCGGGTGCCTCGGACTGCTGACCGCCGCCGGAAATGGCGGGTACGGAAGGTCCGTCCTCGGAGGTTATGCAGGCGCTGAGGGTGAGCATAAGAGCGAGGCAGAGAAGAACGGCAGAAATCAAACGCTTCATAATCGTATGTTTTCCTTTCTTTTACATATAAATACATAATATTACTTTAATTATAACTGTGTTGTGTCGGGCAGTCAACCGCCGTGTATAAGAAATTTTTCAAATGAATATTGACAAGAGGAAAAAGCAGATGTATAATTATTAAAACTTTCTCGAAAGGACGGGCGCGTAATGTTTAGCAATTACTTTTACTTTTACTTTACTAAAGCGATGGATTGCTGCATTGACCGTGCCTGACCGAGAGTCACAAACAGTTAATCAGACATCCATCGCAGTTTTGGCGTGCAGCCGAAGCGATGGATGTTTTTTTATTCAATCTTTTTAGAAAGCTGTGATTAAGAAATGGAACGCTACTATCAACCGGAAATCGAGACCATGCCGCGCGAGGAGCTTAAAAAGCTTCAGAGCGAGAGACTGGTAAAGCAGGTTCAGCACGTTTACGACAACGTACCCTATTATCGCGCCAAGATGGACGCAAAGGGTGTCAAGCCGTCCGATATAAAGGGCGTTGAAGACCTGCACAAGCTGCCCTTCCTCAGCAAGGACGACCTCAGAGAAGCCTATCCCTACGGACTTCTCGCAAAGCCTCTTGAGGAATGTGTAAGAATCCAGTCCACTTCCGGTACCACAGGACGCCGTGTTGTCGCATTCTACACCCAGCACGACATCGACCTCTGGGAAGACTGCTGCGCAAGAGCCATTACGGCTGTCGGCGGAACGAAGGAAGACGTATGCCAGGTCTGTTACGGCTACGGTCTGTTCACAGGCGGACCCGGTCTCAACGGCGGTTCCCATAAGGTCGGCTGTCTGACCCTCCCGATGTCCTCGGGCAACACCGACCGTCAGCTCCAGTTCATGACCGACCTCAAGGCCACCATTCTCTGCTGCACACCGTCCTACGCTGCATATCTTGCAGAGTCGGCAATCGAGAGCGGCCTAAGAAAGGACCTCTGCCTCAAGGCAGGTATCTTCGGCGCTGAGGCGTGGACTCAGGAAATGAGAAACGACATCGAGGAAAAACTCGGTATTAAGGCATATGACATCTACGGTCTGACCGAGCTGAGCGGACCGGGCGTATCCTTCGAGTGCTCCGCACAGGGCGGAATGCACATCTGCGAGGACCATTTCATCGCAGAGATCATCGACCCCGTCACCGAGGAGGTTCTTCCCTACGGCCAGAAGGGTGAGCTTGTCTTCACAGCTATCACCAAGGAAGCCTTCCCGATGATCCGTTACCGCACACGCGATATCTGCGTCCTCAATGAGGAGCCCTGCTCCTGCGGACGTACACATATCCGTATGTCGAAGCCCATGGGCAGAAGCGACGATATGCTCATCATCCGCGGCGTCAACGTATTCCCGTCCCAGATCGAGACCGTTCTCCTCAACAAGGGAATGAGCGCAAACTATCAGATCATCGTTGACCGTGAAAACAACAGCGATACACTCGACGTTGAGGTCGAGATGCCGCCCGAGCTCATGTCCGACTCCGTTGCAGTTATCGCAAAGAAGGAGAAGGAGATCGTCATGGCTCTCAAGGCTATGCTCGGCATCATGGCAAAGGTTCACCTCGTAGCACCCAAGTCCATTGCCCGCAGCGAGGGCAAAGCTGTCAGAATAATCGACAAGCGCAAGCTCTATTGATATTTTGAAAGGAAGATCCGACAATGACTATAAAGCAGATTTCCGTTTTTATCGAAAATAAGACCGGTCAGCTCTCAGAGTTCATTTCCCTGCTTGCTGACAACAACATAGATCTCCAGGCTCTCTCGATGGCTGAGGCACAGGATTACGGCGTTCTTCGAATCGTCGTCGACAAGCCCGAGGAGACCGCAGAGCTTCTTCGCGCAAACGAGTGGCCCTGCTCCGTGACCGACGTTCTTGCCGTTATGGTTCCCGACAAGCCCGGCAGCCTGACAAAGATCCTCTCGGTCATTGCCGAGAACAATATCGGTCTTGCATACTCCTATGCATTCCTGTCAAAGACTCAGGGTCACGCCTGTGTCGTCCTTCGTGTTGACGACAACGACGGCGTTCAGAAGATCCTCGAAAACGCAGGAGTCATCGACTGATAAAAAAGAAGGACGCGTCAATTTTAATTTGACGCGTCCTTTTATGTTGTGAAAAACCGTGCCATGGGTTATAATCAGATCAAACAAGGATAAAAGGAGAGGTAAATATGAGCACTGCCGTTTATTTTTCGCGCACCATTACACCCGAAAAGGTGCTTGAGCTTTTCAAAATGATAGATAAAAAACTCTCGGGCAAGGTCGCGGTAAAGGTACATTCGGGCGAGAAGGGCAACCAGAATTTCCTCAAGCCCGATTTCTGGAAACCCGTTATCGATTTTGTCGGCGGCACGGTGGTCGAGTGCAACACCGCGTATGACGGCGAGCGCAACGATACCGAACGTCATAAGAAGCTCCTTTCATATCACGGCTGGACAGAAAATTTTGACGTCGACCTGCTCGACGAAGAGGGTCCCGATATGGAGCTTGATATCCCCGGCGGCAAGGTCATAAAGAAGAACTTCGTCGGAAAGAATCTTGCAAAATACGACTCGATGCTTGTTCTGTCCCATTTCAAGGGTCACCCGATGGGCGGTTACGGCGGAGCGCTCAAGCAGCTCTCCATAGGCGTTGCCTCCTCCTTCGGCAAGGCGTATATCCACGGAGCGGGCGAGCCCGAGAAGATATGGACCGCCGAGCACGATCTGTTCCTCGAATCGATGGCAGACGCCGCAGGCTCGGTCGTCGACTATTTCGGCGGAAACATCATCTATGTCAACGTCATGAAGAATATGAGCGTCGACTGCGACTGCTGTGCGATAGCAGAGGATCCCTGCATAGCCGATATCGGTGTGCTCGTTTCCACCGATCCCATCGCCATCGATCAGGCCTGCATCGACCTTGTCAATGCATCGGACGATCCGGGCAAACCGCATCTTCTCGAGCGAATCGAGAGCCGCAACGGCGTGCATACCATCGAGGCGGCAGCCGAGCTCGGCTACGGCTCGAGAGAGTATGAGCTGATAGAGATTGACTGATAAATATAAAAGCTCCCTGCCGCAAGGCAGGGAGCTTTTTGCTGTAATTTACTGTGCCGCCAGCAGACCGTTGAGCTCGACGACGATATCCATGATGGCGTTGAGCAGATCCTGCTGATTCTGAGACGAGGGTGAAGCGATAAAATCGGGATACGAATTCATATATGCATCGGTTGCACCCGAGAGATTTATAAGCAGGGAATGTATCTGTGTGCAGTCGGCAGGCAGACTGTCGGTGGGGTAGTTGTTTATCATTCTCGTCCAGCTTGAAACGCTGTCGCGCAGGACGATGTATTTCTTGTTGCTTCCGAGCTTTGAGGGAGATGTTCCTGCGAGCTCGTCCTCAAGACCCGAGATCGAGAAGAGAAGATCGGTGTATTCGTCAAGTCTTGCGGCGGCACCTGCGCGGTACTGAGCCGAGTCCTCCGCAGTCGGCCATGTGTAGGTAACAGCCTCGATGACAACGGGTCTGGTTGTTGTGGCTGCGGTGGTCTGCTCGGTGACTGCATCGCCTGCGGAAACGGCAGGATCGTTTGCAGCCTCGCCCGAAGCCGAGCCAGAAGCGGAAGCCTTGCCCGTGCAGGCGGTCATCGCGATGAGAAGGAAGATCGTACAGCACAGAGCGAAAAAGGTTATCTTTTTCATTTTATCAATCCCTTTCACAAAATGATATATGTCTCTTTTTGGGTATTGTATCATAATCGAAAGAGAAAATCAATTTTTCATTTAAGCCGATTTGCGAGAATCGGAGACGATGGCCGCGAGAACGGTTATATCGTCGTCGTGTCCGCCCGACCTTCTGGCGCAGGCGAGGGAGAGAAGGTTTTTCGCAAGAGCGCTGGGCTCGCCCTCAAACTGCATGAGCTCCTCGGTCAGCCATTCGCAGTCGCCGTCGTCGGCGCCGTCGCTGACCATTACAACGACGTCGCCCGCGTCGAGACTGACCGTCTCCATCGAGGTGTCGGCACCGCGCAGTATTCCGAGAGGGAGTGAGTGAGGCTCAATCTCGACTATCCTGTTTTCGTGCCTTATGAAGGAGCGCGCCGACCCCGCCTTGACGAAGGACGCCTTTCCCGAAAAGAGGTCGAGTGAGAAGCAGTCGGCGGTCGAGAGGGATTCATCGTCCGATTTGACGAGAAGGGCTGAGTTTACGATGCGCAGAGCATTTTCGCAGGTGAACCCCGCCCTGAGCAGACGGGAGAGAAGAGCGCAGGTCATCGCGCTGTCGACAGCCGCCCTGCCGCCGCTGCCCATACCGTCGCTGATGAGCATATATGACGAGCTGTCCGTTGTAAAAATATCGTAACTGTCGCCGCACAGCCGTTCGCCTCTGCAGCTGTGCTGAGCGGCACCGCACATCAGCTCAAAGGGTGCCGTCTCGCACATTTTTATCGTGTATCCCTTGTCGCACGCCGTGACCGTCGGCTCCGACAGCTCGATACCGATGCGCTCGCCGATGACATCGCCGAGCAGCTTTCTCGGAACGCAGGAGCGGTCACGGTCGACTATGACGGCGCTGATTTTTACGGCACCGTCCGACCCCGAACACCTTATGCTGTCGGCACGGTACCCCGCGTCGGTGAGAGCCTTCGATACCTGATCGGTCAGGGAAGCATCAAGGCTTTCGAGCGCCGAGGTCTCGTCGGCAAGCTCGTACAGCATCGAGCCCATTCCGCCGAGCTGTTCGGCGAGAACCGAGCGAACCTGAGCCGTGCGGCGTTTTGCGATGCGTCTTGCCGAAAATTCGGCAAAGAGCATATTGAGCCGACCGATAAGCTCGTCCGCCTTCGCGCAGTTTTCGGTAAGTGTTTTGGGTGCGTTTGCCCTTGTGAGCGTGCCGCCCTCCTTCAGGATTTCACACGCGCGGTCAAGCGCGGCTTTTGTGCGCTCGGCCTTTTCCTCCCAGCAGTAATTCTTTATGCTGCACCCGTCGCAGATCTCACTTGCGGCTCTGCGGCAGACGGCTTCGGCGTCGGGCTCGTTTATTCTGCCAAGCTTCTGACCGAGCTCGTCCATCGTCTCCGATATGCCGCTCAGAGCGTCGGCGGCCATATTGAGCCTCTCGGGAATGTCGTTTGAAGGAAGGGTCTCGGGCGGCTCACGGCGGCGAAACACCGAGAACAGCTTTTCGTAGAATCCGCCTCGTATCAGGGGGAAGATGATGGAGGCGAGAAGCACCTCGATGAGAAAATAAATGTTTATGTTGTCCGATGCGAGGGAGGCTATTGAGCAGGCGATGGAAAACGCCGCGGCACAGGCGATTTTTCCGACCATCGAGAATGCGCCGCAGACAAGACCTGCCGCAGCGCAGGTGCCCGCGAAAGCGTAGTTTTCCGTTGCGGCGGCGATGGCGACACCGACCGAAATTCCCGCGATCGCTCCGCCCTGGGAGCCGCGCTCGTGTCCGATCGCCATTATGCATACAAGAAGCAGAACGGCGCCGGGCGAGATGCCCGCAAGCGTTATCCGGCACAGCGGTATTGAAGCGACGACGGCCGTCACGATGAGTGAGCCCTGCTCACGCCCCGTCAGATATCCTCCGCCGAGCTTCGGCAGACACTCGAGAGCCTCGGCAAAGAAGAAGGTGCTTCCCGCCGCTATGAGAGCCTCCGCCGAATATACGGTCAGGTCGTAAAGCGAGACCGAGCCTACCGACGCGCTGACGGTAACTCCCGTCAGAAGCACCCCCGCGAGAGCGGCGCAGGGTGCAAAAGCGGGGTGACGGCTGATCGAGCGCAGCTCTGCAAGCGCCCATTTTATGCCTGCGGCGGCAAGCGCGCAGGCTATGTACCGAAGTCGGTTTTCGACAGAACCGGGGAGAAGGATTCCCGTGATAACGCCGAGAAGTCCCGACGACATACCGCCGCTTGGCAGTGCCGCAACGTACGCCGCGCCGAAGGGCGCCAGCCTGTCTATGAGACATACCCGCGAGATGAGTACGCCCAGCACGGCAAAAACTATGCTCTCGCCGATCTTCTTTTTTGTAAGTCTTCCGCTTTTCACACCGTCCATAAGAGAGTCCTTTCTTATAATTCCTTTATTTGATTATAGCTTTATGCCGTGTCGAAAAATGCCGCAAAGGGAGACAAAAAATGCGCATTCCGAAGTAATCCGAAATACGCATCTGATGTCAGCTGTTGGTTTTTTGAGTGTCGCTCTGCTCTGCGGCACGGGAAGCGCGGATAAGGTCAAAATGCTCGGCGGTGGGCAGGGATATGGTGACGAGCGTGCCGACGCCCTCCTCACTCTCGATCATGAGGTTACCCTGATGGAGAGAGATGAGCTCTTCGGCGACACCGAGACCGATGCCGAAACCGCGTCGGCTGGCGTTTGCCTTGTAGAATCTTCTCTTGATAAGGGCGAGATCCTTTTCGGCTATACCGCAGCCGTGGTCGCGCACGAGCACCTTTACGTGGTCGCCGTCGCACGACGCTGTGACATAGACCTCGCCGCCCTGTTCGCTGTATTTTATAGCGTTGTCGATAATGTTGACAAGCACCTGACGGAATCGACCGCGGTCGGCATAGATGGGGGGGAGGGTGTCGGTCTCGAAGAATGTGAGGCTGACCTTTTCCTGCTCGGCGGTCTTTGAGAAGAAGAGAACGACGTCGGCAACCTCCGCCGCAACGTCGGTCTTGGCAAAGTCGAGATGCATTCGTCCGCTCTGTATACGGGAGAAGTCGAGAAGCTCCTCAACCAGTCCCGACAGACGCTCGGTCTCGCCGATTATGACCTTCATTCCCTTTGTGACAAGCTCCTCGTCGCCCGAGCAGGTCATAAGTGTCTCGCCCCAGCCGCGAATGGCGGTCAGCGGGGTGCGAAGCTCGTGAGAAACGGAGGAGATGAAATCGTTCTTTATCTTTTCGCCCGCGGCGAGCTCGGCGGCCATCGAGTTTATCGAATCGGCGAGGTTGCCGATCTCGTCCTGATGCTCGCTCTGCAGACGGATATCAAAGTCGCCCTTTGCGATCTGGCTTGCGCTCTTTGTGATGCTCTTGACGGGCTCGACGATGGAGCGGATAAAATAGTTGCCCGAAAGCAGCACGAAGAACATGACGACTATTGCAAGGATCGACATAAAGACGGTCATTGTGATGACCATATTGTCCGCCGATTCGAGAGATACGACAAATCGGACCGCACCTGCACGGGCTCCTTCCCGAACCGAGAGAAGCCGTGTGACGGCGATGATATGCTCACCGTTTGAGTTGGTGCCCTCCCACGAGGCGACACCGCTCGGATCCTGAGTCGCCATGGTGAAATCGGTGACGCTGTCGAGCGGGTCTGTCTCAAAACCGGTCGACGAGACGATTATGGAGCCCGTCTGATCGATTATCTGAAGCTCCATACGGTCGCGGTTTTCAAAGTCCTCGACGAACGCCTGCGCCGCTGAGGTGAAGGTCTTGCCGCTGCCCGAGGAGCCGCCCGTTATCGAATAGAAATATTCGGCGGTGGCGGTACTGCGCTCAAAAAGAGCCTGCTCGATATTGTCATAATAGCTTTGCTGAACGAGCAGCGAAAGAGCAAAAACAATAAGCACCAGCGTGAGCATGATGATGGTGAAGGAATTCCGCAGCCATCGCTTTGTTATACCCGTGCTGCGAATCATGCGCCATATCGATATGAACGGCGCAGCTATCTTCTGACCGATGAATTTGAAGAATTTCAGAAACCGCCGCCTCCTTTCGCGTATATTTGAGTGTCAGCTCAGGCTTCCCACTTATATCCCAGTCCCCACACGGTCACGATGTGGCGCGGTGTGGACGGCTCTTCCTCGATCTTCATGCGAAGTCTGCGGATATTTACGTCGACGATCTTTTCCTCGCCGAAATAGCCCTCGCCCCAGACGTGGTTGAGAATGCTTGTGCGGTCGAGCGCACAGCCGGGATTCGAAAGGAAATACTCCATTATCTGGAACTCAACCTGAGTGAGCTCGATAGGAGCGGTGCCTTTGAGAAGTGTCCTGTTGCGCAGATTGAGTGTGAAATCGCCCGAATGAAGCTCCTCCGAATAACCGCCGACGAGTGCGACACGGCGGTAGAGAGCGTCGATTCTCGCAACGAGCTCGCTCGGGCTGAAGGGCTTTGTGACAAAATCGTCGGCACCCATCATAAGACCGCTGACCTTGTCCATCTCCTGAGTCTTGGCGGTGAGCATGATAATGCCGATGTTGCTGCTCTGCGACCTTATCTGACGGCATACCGTGATACCGTCGATGCCGGGCATCATTATGTCGAGAAGCACGACGTCGAAGCCGCCTCTCTGTTCATCGAATATCTCAAGAGCCTGCTCGCCTGTCGATGCTTCGGTGACATCGTAGCCTGCGCGCTTGAGGTTTATGACGACAAATTCGCGGATATTGTCTTCATCTTCAACAACGAGTATCTTTTTCATAGCTTTGTCTGCCGCTCAGTGCGGCTCCTTTCTCAAGAGATGTTTGTCAGCTGTTAAGAAGGAAACTGTCCTTCACCGTTTCGAACGTGATATCGTAATCGCTTGCGACAGCCGATATGAGAACGGCATAGACGCTGTAACTGTCGGAATAAAGCTCCCTGTATACATATTCCGATTCGTCGTTTTCGGGTTCGGGAAGGTCTTCCCATTCCTCGACCGAGAAGAGCTTGATCCTGAAAAGCTCCTCGCCGAGATCCGATTCGCTGTGTGAATAGAAATACACCGTGTCGTCGCTCGTGTCACGCTGTGCGGTTATCGATTCGGACCATTCCTTTGTGAAGAAAACGCTGTATCCCTTGTCGGGGAACTCGATACAGGTGAATTCCTCGACCGCGAGCGACTTTTCTTCGGGATTGTAGGAATGCCATGTCGTGAGATAAAGGGTCTCGCTGTTTTCCATACTGAAGGAGGGGAGGGGTACATCGGTTGCAAACTCCATAATGCCGTCGGCGTCGATGTCGATTGCCTGAGTGTCGCGTGTTCTCAGAAACGGCTCGTCAAGCGCCGAAAACGGAGCCTCAAGTCTTTCGTTCTCGCTGTCCCAGAGAAGAAGCTCGGTCGAAGATGAAGCGCTTCCTCTGTAACAGCTGAAATAAATTCCCGTGGTGTCGCCGTATACCTTGCCGTAGCCCGAGCCCGAAAAGGCGGTTATCGACGGGCTGAGGTCGATGTCGGTCGCAACGGTCAGCTCGCCCGAGCTTCCCGAAAGACCGTATCTGACCATCTTTACGATGGCTTTGCTGTTTATGCTGTCGATCGATGCGATGAAAAGCTCGCCTCGACCGTCGGAATCGATGTCGCAGGCGATAAGCTCCGAATAGCTCAGACGCGACGTAACTCCCGTCGCTTCGGCGGTTTCGGTCGCAGGAATCGATACGAGCTGACCCGACGTATATTTATATGCGGCAAGAATATTACTCCCCGTATAGGTCTGCCAGCCTATAATAAGCTCAACGCCGCCGTCGCCGTCGCAGTCGGTGAAGAGCACGCGCTCGACCTCACTGCCTTCGCCGCTGATGCTGTATGTAACGTTCCATTCGTCGGCGTCGTTTTTATCCATAACGGAAAGCCGGGCGCCGCTCGTGTCGGCGGCCGTGCGGTAGAAAACGAGAGCCTCCTCGATATCGTCTGCGTCGAGGTCGGCGCGGATAATGGCCGAGCGGTTGGTGCCGCTTCGCGGATAACGCAGGGTGTAGTCGGTTCCGAGGACCCTGTCAAGTGCCTCCTGAATCTCCTGTCCGTCACCTGCCGCCTTGGGCGGATTCATAAGGCTGTCGGAATCGAATGCGGGGAACTGGCATCCGCTCAGAGAAAGGGTGAGCAGACAGGACAGCAGCAACAAAAAAAGCTTTTTCACATAAATCCTCCCATCAGCGAAAAATTATATCACGAGCAAAAATGTTTGCTCGCAAGGACATTTTTGCGAGATGATTCAATGGTCCTGGCCGCGTATCACGCGGCAGGGGTGAAACCCGAAAGTATCGCATCCTGCGATACTTTCGCAAGACCATTATAGCATACTATTTCAACGGCGAAAAGTACAAATAAACAAAAATGCGGAGAGGAAAAACCTCTCCGCTGCGATTACTTGGTAAAGACCTCGACATATCCGAGCTCGTTGGTCAGACTGAGCCTGTTGTCCTGAACCTCATATTTCGCCTCGATCTCAAGGACGGTGTCGTTGGGGGCGGTGAGGGTCATTTTGAGAGTCGAGCCGTCGGCGGTGTATGTACCCGAAAGGGTTACCCCGTCTCCCGACATGACGACCTTGCCCGTTGAGGAGAAGGAGAGATGGGTGCCTATCGAAGAGGTGGAGGTCCACTTTCCCGCAAGCTCAGAGCCTGCTCCGCACGCCGTACAGGTGCAGGCGGACATCAGAAGAGCCGATATGAGGAGAACCGAACATACACACAGCAGTGTTTTTTTGAAAGTGATAGTGACCATTCCCTTCAGACGGATTTCGGAAAAACGTTTCCCGCTTCCTTATAATACTATGCCCTGTTATCCCAGTCAAGAACAGGCGGTGTAAAAAATTTGAAAAGGTTTGACAAAACGGGATTTTGCCGCCTTTTCGGGAGAAGATAGCAGGGAAAGGTAGTGTGACGGAAAATGATTATGCAGATGTCGAATGTGTCAAAGATATATAAAGGAAAGTTCGGAGAGATAAAGGCTCTCGATTCGGTCGATTTCTGTCTTGAGGAGGGGGAATACTGCGCCGTGACGGGAAGGTCGGGCTCGGGAAAATCGACGCTGATGAATATTGCGGGTCTGCTCGATTCGCCGACCGACGGCGAATATTTCTTCTGCGGAAAACCGGTCGGGGATATGACCTCACGGGAGCTTACCGCGATAAGAAGCCGAAGCATCGGCTTTGTGTTTCAGAGCTTCAACCTCATCTCGAATCTGACAGCCCTCGAGAATGTGGAGCTGCCGCTCATTTACAGAGGCATGAAAAAGAACGAGCGGCGCAAGCTTGCTGTCAGGGCGCTCGAGAGCGTCGGACTTTACGACAGACTCACCCATAAACCGGGCGAGATGAGCGGCGGTCAGCGGCAGAGGGTGGCCATTGCCCGTGCGGTAGCAAGCCAGCCGAAGCTCATTCTCGCCGACGAGCCGACGGGAAACCTCGACCCGAAAGCGTCGGGCGAGGTGGCGCAGCTTCTGCGGGCGCTGACCGAATCGGGGTGCTCGGTGCTGCTCATAACCCACGACGAAAACCTTGCCCGTCAGGCGGACAGAAGGGTGTCGATAGAGAGCGGAACGATAAAATAAAAATTTTTTTCAAAAATATACCAACCTTTTTGATCTGCCGAAGGTTATACAGGCAGAAAGGGATGGTAAACATGAAAAGAAAAATTACTTTTACGGCGATCTTCCTCTGTGCGGCGATGATGCTTTCGGCGGCTTTTGGCGGCTGCGCAGATAAGGACAGCCTGACAGTCGGAACGCAGGCAAGACGTGCGTCCGATTACAGGGATATCTATGATTCGATAAAAGCCGAGCGGAAAGACACCGCAGTCGATGAGCTTTACGACCTTATCGTCGGAAGCATCGTGTACGATGAAATGGTGCTGGAGGATTCGGAGGTCAGTTATAACGCGGCAATGTCTGCCGACGACTATTCCCAGACAAACACACAGTCGCGTGGAGTTGACGAGGGCGATATCATCAAGACCGACGGAAAATATATCTATCGCATTGTCGATAACCGCCTTGTGATAATCGACCCGCATACAATGACGCTTCTTTCCGATACACGAATCGGAAAGAGCGTGAGCAACTGCGAGATGTACGTGTCGGGCGATGTGCTTGTGACGGTATATTACTATAACGGATACTGGGACGAAGAGGATTCGGACTATTACGGAAAATGCGACAGGCAGGAAACGATAACCCTTATATATGATATCTCCGACAGAAGCGAGCCGAAGGTGGTGTCCCGCCTCTCGCAGGACGGAAGTTACTGCACCTCGAGAATGATAGGCGATACGGTCTATACGGTCTCGCTCAGCTATATCTATTCCAATGAAGCCGAAAAGAACACACCCGAATCCTTTGTACCGTCGGTGAGCTGCGAAGATGAAAGCAGAATTATCAAGGCGGAGGATATAATGATAATCGACGGAGCGCCGAAGAGATATTTCAGCGTCATAACGTCGGTCGATGTGACCTCACCCGACGATTTCCGTGATGTAAGCTCGGTTCTCGGCGGCACTTCGGACGTTTATGTGAGCTCGCAGGGCAACCTCTATCTCGCGGCGTACAAAAGTGATTATGTAACACGGGTAACCTACGAAAATGGACCGTATCTGGAGAGAGAAACGAAAAACAGCACGCTTATCACGCGCTTTGAGCTTCGTGACGGCGAGATCGATATGACCGCGTCGGCGTCTGTCCCCGGCACGCTTCTCAATCAGTTCTCGATGGACGAGCACAACGGATATTTCCGCCTTGTAACCACCCTCGGAAACTCCGTTCACAGCGCAAGTATCTTCTCGACCGATATGAACTGGGAAGACACGCGCAGCACGGGACTCTATATCCTCGACGAGTCGCTCGAAACCGTCGGCTCGGTGGAAGGGCTGGCAGAAGGCGAGAGGGTCTATTCGGTGAGATTTGACGGCGATATCGGATATTTTGTAACCTTCCGTCAGGTCGATCCTCTCTTTGCGGTCGACCTCTCCGACCCGACCTCGCCCGAAGTTCTCAGCAAGCTCAAGATACCCGGATTTTCGACCTATCTGCACCCTTACGACGACGGACTGCTGTTCGGTCTCGGTTTCGATGCGGATGAGGAAACGGGATGGATAGAATATATGAAGATAAGCATGTTTGACGTTTCCGACCCCGCCGATGTCAGCGAAAAGCACAAGCTTGTCCTCGAAGGTGTGTACGATTCCGAAGCGGCATACAACCACAAGGCGATAACCGTCAGCGCCAAGAAAAATATCATCGCCTTTGCGGGCAGCGGCGACAGGTATCTCGTCTACGGCTATGACGCAGAGAGCGGTTTTGAAAAACGCGCCGAGATAGAGCTTGACGTGCTCGACTATTCGGCGAGAGGTCTTTTCATCGGCGACGAGTTTTTTGTCTGCTCGTCGGACGGTCTGACAAAATACAGTCTCAGCGATTTTTCAAAGATTGATAATGTGTGTTTCTGAAACCGAAAAAAGGGACGCTTCTTTGCGAAGCGTCCCTTTCTCCATTGCATACTGTATCACTTTTTTTCGCGTTTGTATACCCTTTTTTTGAAATTACACACCGCCCTCCCGTAAATTTTTTTCGGTGGGTTTTATGTAAAATGGCGAAAAGGATAAAAGTGGTAAAAATACCCTTGATTTTTGTCAATAACGAGGATATAATCTCATGCACAGAGGTCCCACTGCAGGCCGAGCGCAGTAGTGCCGGCGGGAAGTGGATTGGGAAACTGTTTTGGCGCCCCGAGCCGAATGGTGATAAAGGTGCAGGGGTAAAATGTTCAACCGAGGTGATGATAAAAAAACAGTAGACCGATCACCAAAACAAAACGACGAAAAACGAAACCGGATGGGCAGCTTCGGCGGCCTGTCCACGCTGACATTAAGAAAGGGATTGAGGTCATTATGAGTGTTTACCCTGAGAAATGTCAGCCGGAACCTTCATCGTCAAACAAGCAGAATGACGAAAAAGGTGTCACAAATTCTTCTTCCTACAAAAAAATATTCCTTCCTTTCATCGACCCCATGCTCCTTCTGGCGGCGCTTGTCTGTTACCCGAAGGCTGACCCCGACAACAGAGACCTTGTTGATTTCATGCTGGAACAGTCCTGGCGTACGGGTGTCGAGACTCTCGTAAGAGTTTACAAGAGCAAGCTTGAACAGGAGTACAGCAAAAACCCGTGCTGCGGGTTTGATGAGAAAGAGCTCTCAGCTTTCATCATCGGAGAGATCGGATCTGAGGCACAGAGCAATGCTGTCGAGAGTTTTCACTCGACGGTTGCCGCGCATCGGACCGAGGGCGACCTGCCCGAGGATCTTGATGCACATACCGACGAGATACTCAGGTATTTCTCGGACGGTATCCGGATGCGCAGAATCACTCTTCCGAACGGTGAGAGAGGTGAGCAGAAAACCCTTCCCACAGCGCTCGGACTGAAGCTTCTTTCCGAATGGATATGCGAGTACAAGGGGGTTGCGGCGGCTCTCAACGCTGCGAGTCTTGAAATACTCCTGTGCATCGGCTCGAAGATCTGCGGTATCATTGTCAGGTTTCACGAGATGAAACTCGGCAAAGATATTTTCCGTCCCGTTGTGGAGGATGCACTCGCATCCGCTCAGTCGGTATTCATGCCCGACAGGGACAGGCTGGGTGTTATCAAGGAGAGCAGACGAGTTATCCTGAGCAATATTGTGTACGGTGACGACCTCTCCATGAACGATATCATCACGGTTTATCTCGAAGGCGAAGCAGAAGCGATAAGAGGAATGCTTGCGCTGGCCTGTGCTTTTTACAGCAGGGACAAGCGTATGCAGAAGAACAAGGGCAAGCTCCCTGAGACTGAAAAACCTCTTCTCGATATGCTCACGGACAGAATGTGCGCCAAGGGATTCGTAAACGAAATCCTCAAGCACAACCCGACCGTCCGGCAGCTGCTTGAATACCTCGACAGAGAGATCGAGTCGATCTACTCGGTCGGCTTGCCCGTCGGTACATACCGCACACTCTGCCGCAGGCTTGAGAGTGCCGGAATACTTGACGGTTACGTGCTCGACGGCATGAAGGGTTACAGGACAAAAGAGTATATTGCGGGGCTTGAGAGTTTTGTACGATCGATGTCCTCGAAACGAAAAGACAAATTATGGACACATCTGAGCAGGAAGGAAGAAAGAAGAGGCACCTGTCATTAACACAAGAAGACAAGAGGGTGTGAGCTGACCCCCCGTCTGTTAGATTGCAAGGTCGATTCATATCGACCTTGCACAGATGGTTGGGAAAAGCAGAACACTGAAAAGAATATAGCGCAGATAAAGTCAAATCAGTACAATAAGAGGTATTCAAATGGATTACAGAAAAAATTTATTTATTGATCTATTGGTGCAAGAAAAAGACGATAACTTATGTGGGTACAATCTATAATAGTTGGATTTAGTTTGGTATTGATTGGATAAGCGCAGAAATTCGGGCAAAACAAACCCGGGCAGTGCTGCAAAGAGAAAATCCATCAGGATTGTGAGAAGACAAAAGACGGTACAGCAGAAGAAAATGTTGGGTCAAGTCCCGTAAGTCATGCTCAATGCCCGAGCTGATGGATTGCAGACTGTAAATTCCCGGAATTTGAGATTTTAGTAATAGGATTGAGTTGGATAAAAAATGGAAGAGAATCAGATTGCCGATAGTTTTTTGACAGAGGGCAGCTGCAGCGAGGGTTTGCAAACGGTGTTGGACGGATATATGAGAAACCCCGAACTCGCAACGCTTCTGTACGAAAACCTGCCGTATATTAGAATCGAAGATCTGGAAGATGCGGTTGCATTTGCTGCAGCCGGAAATGAAAGAGCATTGCTCAGATTACTTGCCCATCGGCGACAATGCTGATGTGACGAGGTTTTTACCCAAACCCTGATTACTTGAAAGACCGACAGCGTCCACTTCGAATTGGACGCTGTCGGTCTTTTTATGCCAATTTTACATAACACTTTGAATTACACACCTTAGCACCCCTAAAAGGTCTTGTTTGCTGATGACTTTCGATAAAAAATGATGTAAAATCGTGTCATCACATAAAACGAAGGGGGATAAAATGAATACTGTGTCGATTGGAAGAGAAGATTTTACGGTGCTTTTGTCGGGGATAAAGGATAACGACCGTATCATCAGAAAGATGACGGGACGAAAACACCCTATCTACTACAAAAGCCGCTACACACCGCCGTTTGAAAGGTTTTGCGAGCTGAGAAATCTCCAGCTTCTCGTCAAGGATCTGGACGATATCAACGCCGACAACACCATCGCGGTCGACCTCTCCGAATGGATAGGTCATGAATCGGACGAATATCTGACCGTGATGCTCAAATTTCTGCACGATCAGAGAGATCACTGGAAATACATCTTCACGGTGGGCGATCATCGCCGCGAAGAAGTTACCAAACTCTACATAAAACTTAAAACTTACCTCGCCGGACACATCATAGAGGATACCACCTTCACAAATGAGGACGGTCTTAAACAATATCTTGTGTCAGAGTGCAGACTGAGCGGCAGAGTTGCGGGAGAGCTTGCAAAGCTTTTCTTCACAAAGGAGCTCAGAGAGTACAGAAGCTACGAGATGCTCGACAGTGTGCTGCTTGAACTGAGAAACAGAAGCGGCGGCGCGACGGTCACGCTCTCGGTGCTCGACGGCTATCTCGCCGACGGGGAATCACTGCTCTGCCTCCTCCTCGGCAGAAAACCTGCAAAGGAGGCAAAACATGAAAACCGCTGAAAGATCATTAACCGCTGCCTATGATTACGAATCGGACTGGAAACAGTACGTTTTCCCCGATTCCGAATCGGAATTCGCGTCCACCTCGACCATCAAGAAGATATTCAAGCGTTTCGAGCTTGACAGTGACGAAGCGGAGGTGGGCGGCATACCGCTCGCCTGCGACGGAAAGACGGGATATGTCAACGACGGCATCGAACACACCATCATATTCGGCGAGAGCGGCTCGGGCAAGAGCTATTCGCTGATAATGCCGCTCATTCCGATGCTGGCAAAATCGCAGTCGATGTTCGTCACCGACATAAAGGGCGAGCTTTCGTCCAACCCGAAGATCAGAGGATATCTCGAACACGTCGGCTGCAAATGCGTATTCCTCGATTTCAGGCAGTTTGACAAGGACAGCTACAATCTGCTCGAATATCCCTTCACACTTTACAGAAAGGGGAAAAAGGACAAGGCGATGGCTACCGTGACCGCTTTCATACGTGCCCTTTCGCAGCCCTTCGCAAGCTCCAACGCCGATCCCTACTGGCACATGTGTGCCGAGGAATATCTCCTCTCGCTCATACAGATACTTTTCGAGGTTTGCTCCTCGAGAAAGGACTATTACAAATACGTCAATATGCTGACCATCGCGGCGTTCAGTAATGACAAGGCGACCTCGAAGCTTGAGCACGTGCTCGAGCGATACATAAAGGAAAACAATAATGCCACCGAAATGCTCCGAGGCGTTCTCGCCGCACCCGACAAGACCCTTTCCTGCATAGTGTCGACCGTGTCGAGCTTCCTGAGAGATTTCATCGTTCAGGAGTCGCTCCTCAAAATGCTCAGCACATCAAGCTTTGAAGTAAGGTCCATGTACCGCGAGAAGACCTGTGTCTTCCTTGTCCTGCCGGATGAGACCAACGCATATAATTCGATATCGGCGCTCCTCACCGACTATTTCTACAACCAGCTCATCGATGAGTTCAGCGAAAAATACCAGAACGAAAAGCCGCCCTGCAGCATAGCTTTTGTCATGGATGAGTTCTGCAACCAGCATGTGAATGGCATGGAGTCGAAAATCTCGGCTTCCCGCGGTCGAATGATGAGATGGTATCTTGTCTGTCAGTCGAAACAGCAGCTTGATACCGTATACGAAAAAGCAG
>SVPG01000015.1 GCA_015065975.1 Oscillospiraceae bacterium
GGAATAGCCTTGCCGCTCTGTTCTTTGAGTTCTTTGTCTACGATTTGATATAAACAACAAATCCGAACCCATCGCCAACCGGCATAAGGTTCGGATTTGCTTGTTGTGGTGGACGCTAACGGAATCTCATACCGCTGAGCTGTTATTCTGTCAATGAGACTTATCTTTAATGCAGGCGCCCGGGGACAGAATAACAGCTTTGAAAAGCCTGACGGCTTTTCGCAGACGATTCTCAGCCCGTTGGCGACCACGCAAAAAAAGCAACCCCGACCGAATGGTCGGAATTGCTTTTTGGTGGACGCTAACGGAATCTCATACCCGCTGAGCAACAATGCGTACTTTTCGAGGTGTTCTGCGAATCTTGAGACTACGTTAAAGCACGCATTGATTGCTTTGAAAAGCCTGGCGGCTTTTCGCAGACGGTGCTCAGCCCGTTGGCGACCACGCAAAAAAAGCAACCCCGACCGAATGGTCGGGATTGCTTTTTGGTGGACGCTAACGGAATCTCATACCCGCTGAGCAACAATGCGTACTTTTCGAAGTGTTCTGCGAATTTTGAGTTTTGAGCAAAGCACGCATTGATTGCTATGAAAAGCCTGGCGGCTTTTCGCAGACGGTGCTCAACCGAAAGCATGCATAAAAATAAAGACCCGACCAAAAGGTCGAGTCTTTGTTTTGGTGGACGCTAACGGAATCGAACCGCTGACAACCTGCACGTCAAGCAGGTGCTCTACCAGCTGAGCTAAGCGTCCGTCTGTTTTATTGCTTGTATATTATAACCTAACAGACAGCAGGTGTCAAGCTTTTTTTGAAAAAATATGGGATCCGCGGGTGTAAAACGTCTGCGAATCCCTTTTCTTATTATATTATTCGGTTTCCTGAGCGGTTGATTCTGTCGGCTGTGCGACCGTTGTGGTCGTTTCCGAGGGTTTTGTCGACTCGGCTGTGGTGTCGGTCGAGGTGGTCGAGGAGGTTGTCTGCTCGGTTGTGGACTGAGTTGAGGCAGATGTCGGCTCGGTGGTCGTTGTGGTAGTAGTTGTCGTCGTCGAGGTGGTGGGTTCTGCGACCGTTATGACGCATTTTGCGACGAATCCGCCGTCGACCGTTCTGCACGATATCGTGGCGGTGCCGTAACCGACAGCCGTTACAAGGCCGTTGCCGTCGACCCTCGCGGCGGCTGTGTTGCTCGAAAGCCACGTGCAGGCCTGCTCCGATGCGTTTGCGGGGGCACAGACCGCCTTGAGCTGAATGCTTTCATTGGGCTTGAGTGTGACAGCGGCGGCGGAAAGCGACACTCCCGCGACAGGTATGCGTCCCGTTGCGGGGTCGATGTACTGCGACGCGATGGAAGGCTTGCCCGCTCCCCTTCCGAGCGGTGAGCCGTTGACTATCTTGATATATGTACCCGACGGGCAGAACTGATAGATGAAATATGCCGCCGAAGCACTCGTCCTCATACAGCCGGAGGAAGCGTTCGTGCCGATTGCGGAAACGCTGTTTTCCTTGAGCGTACCGAAATTCTTGTCGGTATATATCGGGCCGTGTATGAACAGACCGCCGTGATATCTCGTGGCGTAGGGCGAATAGGATTTCGAGCCCCATTTGTGCCATTTTTCCTTGCCGCCGAGGGTGAAAACGCCGACGGGAGTCAGACCCGACGTTCTTCCGACCGCGGTCAGATATGTTCTCACGGGACGGGTGTACTTGCCGTTCTCGTCCTTTGCGTAGATTGTGATTGTGTGCGACCCTTTTTCGACATAGACGAAATAGGGCGATGAATTGACGGGGAAATTCTCGGGCGAAACGACCTCTGCGGGTTTCTTTGTGGTCGTTGCGGAGGGAGCATTTGCGGCGGCAGACGTCCTCGCGGTGGTGGGTTTGGTTGTCGCCGCTGTCGTGACAGGTTCGGTCTCCTCGGCGGCGAGCTCGGTTGTCTCGGCAGTCTCGTCCTGCATAAAGCTCAGACCGCCCGTGTTTATAAGGTCGGCGGAAACATATCCCTCGAGCCCCGTCTCGCTGATGACGTGATATACGCCGCTGCTGCCGCCCATGATATAAACGACAGCCCCTGCGTCGAGAGTGCCGACAGGCGCGGCGAGACTGCTGTCGGAAAAGATATCCGAAGCGCCGTAAAGCACGCCCGTGCCGAGTGCCCCCTCGGGAGCGCTCTCGATGCTGTAATCCTCGCCCGGGTCGGAATCGGACACGTCGGAAGAGCTTATCGCGGCGGGAAAAGAACCGAAATCGACATCAGACTCGTCCTCAAAAACGCCCGTCCTGACCGCGGCAAAAAGCATTATCGCGGCGAGCAGCACCATCAGTATTATGACCGCCCTGACAGGAGTTCTCGAAGGTCTGACCTCGCCCGGTTCGAGCTTTCTTCTGCCGGTCGTTACCGAAGTTTCCAAAGCTTATTCCCCCTCACAAAGGCAGGCTCAGTGACCTGCGGAAAATCCGATGGAAGTAACAGTGTCGTTCTCGACAGTGAAATAAAGCGACATCGAAGCGGCGTCGGAAGGATCGACGTAATAGATCATAAAACCGCCCTCTTCGCTGTCGGGCTGACCGTAAGCGGAGATGATATCGTCGCGGCTGTCACCGATACCGACCGAAGCGGCAGTGCTCCAGCCGTCGGCATAAACGTCGATGCCGTTGATGTAATCGCCGTTCCTGTCGAGCGGAACGGTCGAAATGACGACATCGCCGCCGAAATAGGTAAAGCCCTTGTCCATGCCGTTCTCGCCGTAATTGCAGCTTGTCATCTCGGAACACTCGTAATCGTCGCCCAGTTTGTCGAGCAGAGTCTGAACGTTGTCGCTCGGGCGCACGGTCACGCCGTCGTATGTGAGCGCGATATCCGATTTTTCAAAAGAAGCCGCAGGAGTATCGTCCGAGACGGCGGGGGTTGAGGTACATCCTGCAAGACAAATAGTTATAACAAGAGTGAATATTACGAGAAGTTTCTTCATATCGTCCATCCTTTCGGTTATTGTGCGGCTGTAAAGACCATCGGCTGACCGTAATCGAAGCCGGAAATGAGCGGCTCGCCGAGGATCCATGTGAGCGTGAGCTGAGGATCGGCGCGGTTTGCCGTCAGCACAGAGGTAAATGCGGCCTCGGTCAGCGTGTCGGAAAGCTCGAGCGTGACCTCGTTTGCCGACATCGACCAGCGTCCGTGGAAAAGACCGTCGATACCCGAAGAGCTGTTTGAGATAAACTCGACGGTGTTGTCGTCGTAGAAGGTGAGGATATATGAATGACCGTTTGCGGCAAAGGTCCATTTGCCCTTGACGTCGACCGTTGCGGCGAAGGTCATCGTGGTATCCGACTGGGAAACGGCGGCGCTGCCCGAGCTGCTCACGGTCGGTTCGGGCTTGTCCTCACAGGCGGCGAAGGAGACCGTCATGACGAGGAGAAGAAGCGCGATTATCGATTTTTTAAGCATTTTTCTGATCTCCTTTTCACTTTTCGAAAATAGCTGTCGCACCGCACGGAAGAACGAGACCGCTCTTCGACACGGGCAGACCTATCTCATCGGCGCTGCATTTTCCGCCCGAAAATGCGTCCGCGAGCTGAGTCGAAAGAATGTATTTCATGACCGACGGGCTCAGACCCGTTGTGTAGCTGTTGACGAGGAAGAAGAGCGGGTCTTCGGTGAGCACGCCGCGGCACAGACCGACAAGGTCGTATATCTGATCCTCGAGGCGCCAGACCTCACCCGACGGACCTCTGCCGTAGCTGGGCGGGTCCATTATGACCGCGTCATAGAAGGAACCGCGGCGAATCTCCCTCGCGACGAATTTCGCGCAGTCATCGACTATCCAGCGCTGAGGAATATCGGCAAGTCCCGACATGGCGGCGTTTTCCTTCGCCCACTGAGTCATGCCCTTCGAAGCGTCGACGTGGCATACGTAAGCACCCGCGCTCAGACAGGCGAGCGTCGCGCCGCCCGTATATGCAAAGAGATTGAGCACACGTATCGGTCGACCGGCTTCGGAAATCTTCTTTCGCATCCAGTCCCAGTTGACCGCCTGCTCGGGGAAAAGCCCCGTGTGCTTGAAGCCCATCGGCTTTATGCCGAAACGAAGCGAATCGTAACCGACCGTCCACGAATCGGGGAGCTTCTTTTTTACGTCCCAAGCGCCGCCGCCTGCCGACGAGCGGACATATCTTGCGTCGGCGGTTTTCCATTCGGGGCAGGTGCGTTCGGTTTTCCAGATTACCTGCGGGTCGGGGCGAATGAGGAGCTTGCTGCCCCATCTCTCGAGCCTTTCGCCGTTTGACGTGTCGATAAGCTCATAATCCTTCCATCTGTCTGCAACTCTCATGGAGAAATAATCCTTTCGTTATTGCCATTGGTTTTTTGCGCATATTACCTCGACCGTGCCGCCCTCGAGCGGAACACGGCAGTAGCGCGAATAGTCGTCCGCCCAGTAATAGAGCCATTTGCCGACTATGCTGACCGAATCGATATCGGACTCGCCCGTGAAGACATATGTCGTTTCGTCGCCCTTGAGGCTGCATCTGAGCAGACCCGATTTTGCCGAGACGAAATAAACGTCGGACGAGGTGAAATTGAGAAATCCGCCCGCAACACCGGGTTCGTTGAAGTTGACGGCATCGCCGCCCTTGACCGACCTGCGTCTCATCTGCAGAGCGGCATAGTCGACCGTCTCGGGCTCGCCCGTTATGAGATCGACGTCGCCCGTCGAAACGAGCACGGTAGTGCCGACGGCGTAATAGAGATTATCGCCCTCGACGGTCAGATAGGCAGCCTTTTCCGAGCCGATGACCTTGGCATTCCCACCGTCGGTATCCATCGAGATTATCTTGCCGTAGACGGTGTCCTCAAAGGGGCTTACTATCTTATCGCTCTCATCCGCGCCGAAGAAGGGCAGCGAGCTGTCCGAAACGGGAGCGGCTGTTGTTGTCGTGGTGAGAGCGGGGTCGTCGGGCTCGATGAAATACATCTTATCCGCACGCACAGTCAGGCACATCGCCTGCTTTTCGCTCAGACGCTCGGGCGTGACGGTTGTTTCCTCGTCCACACGGCGGAGCGAAGCGCTCCATATACAGCCGTCCGAGCCGATATAATAGAGGTCGTCGTTGACGATGTTGACGTCCTCGACGGTGTCCTCGGTCACGAGCTGTGCAGTGCCGCCGATGGTCGGCACGCGCCACAGCCTGCCGTCGTCGGCGTCCGTGCCGTATATCCATTCCTCGGTATAGAGCATCTGCGTCAGGCGGTGGTAGCTCAGCTTGAGCTCCTCTCCCCCGTCGTCGTATGCGGAGACCTTGAACAGACCGGGGTTGTCGCCGTAGAGCTTTGAGAAATATATCCATTCGCCGTGCTCGTCGGTCAGCGCGCAGGTGTCCGCGGCTATGCTCGACGATTCGGAGGCGTAGACATATGCGTGTGTGGTGCTGCAGCTTTCGATCAGTCGAGCCAGACCGAAAACGGCGAGACATATGACAATAGCGCCCGCAACACAGCCTGCGATGAGCCATTTCTTGGTATCGTCGGAGGCGTATTCAAGCTTCTTGAATCGCTTTTTTATCGTGAGAAGAATTGGGTCCTTCTTCTTTGCGAGTTTGAGACCGCCGCTCTGACGGGTTATCATCTCGTCGATGATCTCCTCGTCGGTGGAAGCCTCCTGCGGCGTGTCGGGGGCATAGTTTCCGATATCACGAAGCACCGAGCCGCATCGCCTGCAAACGCTTGCATATTTGTCGTTGTTGTATCCGCACTGACGGCAAAACACTCAGAGACCCTCCCGCTTGAAAATTATTATTTATTCAGTATACCATATTGTATATATTATTTCCATAATTATTTTGTAAACAGTCCCGCGATTGACAGGCAAACGGTGAGGTGATAAAATTAAATATGGCTTTTGCAGGAGGAGAAAGGTGTGAGTGTGTGCTGAACGGGTGTTTATCGGAGAACCGAATCAAAAATTTCGATTCTGTAATGCCTTATTTTCAGACGGTTGCCGATGATCTGTTACTGTTCAGAAGCAAAACCGATCATTCGCCTGCCTCCGATGGAGCTTTTGTTGTTTCCCTGAGTTATGACTCGGAGTCCGAAAAGCATTATCTTGAATACGAGGGAGACATAATCGGCGAAGGCGAAGCGGTAGAACAGATCGCAGATGCGTTTGATAATGACTCAAGATTATACCAAATCAGGGTTTATGACGGATATGTCGATTTCAGAAATAAACACGGTGATTTTTCTGTTGTATACACCGCCGGCGGAGAAAGACCCACACACCTTTTTTATTATGGCGGTCGGGTAAAAGCGGATTGTGTGATAAAGGAAAATGATAACTGGTATCAGGTCTTTATATGAGAGAAAATTTTGAAAAGGTCGGTGCGTGGAAAATGGGAGCGAAAAAAGAGGCGGGCAAATTACATAGAATCATGGCCGCTCTGGTCGATATGGGGATATCGTCGGTCATCTCTCTGGTGATTGTGCAGTTGTTGAGACTGACAGGGCTCAATTGCAGTCTGATATGGTTCTTTTTGATAAGCATTATCGTCTTTGAACTGCGAGATATCATCGGACGAAGCGTCGGCAAGCGGATATTCGGATTATACATTGTCGATTCGTCAGATGGAGCCGAGAAGGTATCCGCACTGCGTTTGCTGCTGAGAAACAGCGTTGATATTGTTTTCCCTGCGGCGTTATTCCAAATATATAAGCATAACAGCAAAAGCGGAGACAGGCTTGCAAAAACAAAGGTGTGCAGCGCCGAGGGCAAAAACACGGCAATAAAATGGATATCGGTCATCGCTGCTGCCGTATTATTATACGTTTCATATAACTGTGCAGGCTTTTCATATATGAAAAACACCGACGCATATAAAAACGCTGTTGACCATCTGTGTGTCAGCGGTTACTGTGAAAGCTCGAACGAATGTGAGCTGAAGGCAGGAAATGTTTTCGGACGCAGGGCAGGTTTTAATATTCAGACAGGCAAAAACCGTTATGATATCATACTGGAATATATTGACGGCGAATGGAAAGTGACCTATTGTGAGTGAAGATAAGAAGGGAAAACGAAATGATTCTTGAGTTTGAAAGCATAAACAACATACGCGATCTCGGCGGCATAAAATGCGCTGACGGAAGAAGGGTGAAACGTGGACTTCTTCTGCGCTCGGGCGACCTGAGCCGAGCGTCGGACGGGGATATTTTCCGTCTTGAGGAGGAATACGCGGTATCCGACGTAATCGACCTGCGCGACGAATGGGAGACGAAGGAAAAGCCCGACCGTCTGCCGGGCGGCGCAGAATATCACAATATGCCGGCGTTTCCGCCCTTTGAGGAGCAGGGCGAGCTTGTATACGAAAACCTCGTAAAAAGCTTTGCCGACGACCCTCTCAGCTCGTACAAATCGCTTTACAAAAGGCTTGCGCAGAACGATCATTCGAAAGAGGTCTATTCGCGCTTTATGAAGACGGTCATCGGCGCGAGCGGCACCGTGCTGTGGCACTGCCGTCAGGGCAAGGACAGGACGGGCGTTGCGGCTATCCTGCTTCTGACAGCGCTTGGAGCCGATGAGCGCGACATCATCGCCGACTATCTCGAGACAAACGACGCGGTGCGTCCGATGCTCGAGAAAATGGAGAAAAACGGCGCATCGAGAGAGGAGCTCGACTACGCGCGGCTTCACGGGCTTGTCATGGAGGAGTGCGTCGCGGTGTATTTTGATACTGTCAAAAACGAGCACGGCTCGCTGATGGAGTACATCACGGGAGAGCTCGGCATAACGCAGGACGACATCGAAAAACTGAGAGAGAAATATCTTGATATGTAATATCTTGAGGGATAAATAAAAGGGGCACTTCGAAAGAAGTGTCCCTTGATTTATGCAGTTATCGTCCCGAGGGGACGATCCAGGGAACCCCCTCCGAGGGTTCCCTACACCAAAACAGTCCACCGGACTGTTTTGCCTACCTTCCTGCGGCGCCGCAACGATTGCGGCGTTTTTGCCGATAAAGTGTTTCGCTGACTGCGGTCAGCGCCCAAAGGCTCTGCCTTTGGAAACCGCAAGCCTTTGAAAAGGCTTGACCGAAACTTTGGGGATTAGTGTTCGATTATGCTGTCGATGGCGTACTGGACGCTTGTCTCGATGCCGCCGAAGATGACTGCGGTGTCGAACAGCTTCGAGAGCCTGAGGTCGGGTTTTGCATAACCGGGCATTATCGCGATGCTGTCGGTTATCTCCTGCAGGAATGATTTGCCGAGCTTTGCGACAAGTCCGCCGAGAAGAATGATGTCAACGTCGAACAGGCTTGCGAGATTCTTGATAATGACCGCGCAGCCCTTTGCGAACTTGCGCACGACCGAAACGACCATCGGGTCGCCCATTCCGTAAGCCTTGACAACGTCGTCGTATGTTATATCCTCAACCTCGGTGACCCAGTCGCGCATGACCGACTCGCGTCCCTGCGAGAAGAGATAGCGAACATCGTCAACAAGGCGGTAGATGGACATTCTGCGCTCGAGAATGTAGGGCATATATTCGATGCCTGTGGGGTTGGGCATATCGGTGACAGCCTCGACACATGGCATGAGAACGCCGAGGTCGCAGGCAAC
The DNA here is from genome assembly GCA_015065975.1 of Oscillospiraceae bacterium. Classification (GTDB taxonomy): domain Bacteria; phylum Bacillota; class Clostridia; order Oscillospirales; family Acutalibacteraceae; genus SIG598. The sequence goes on from SVPG01000015.1 coordinate 8,606, forward strand.
GCCGTGCACACCCTCAAAAAGCTCGCCGCCGAGAATGACGCTCTGACCGACACCCGCGTCGATGCTGACAAACATCATGCTGTCAACGCCGCCGCCCGCGCCGTATATCCTCTCGCCCACAACGGCGAGATTGATGTCGTTCTTGACTATGACGGGAACCTTGAAGACCGATTTGAACATCTCGCAGAGGTTGATGTTCTCATAGTCCTCGATACGTGCCGACCAGTGTATTCTGCCCGTTTTCGGCTCAACAACGGCAGGTGCGCCGATGCAGATTCCGAGAAGCTTTCCGCAGCGGTCGCCGATGCTTCCGACCATTTCGCGAAGCGTGGAAATGACCCTGTCGAGTACGGCGCGCGTGATGGTCTGACCGCCTTCAACACGGGAATACTCAAGCTTGTTTCCGAGCAGGTCGGCGATGCAGATACGGCAGTCGTTACTCGACATATCGACAACCGCAACACAGCCGTGATGTCCGTTGAACTCGAGCATTATCGGACGGCGTCCGACGTCGGTCACGAGCGAGCCCGTCTCGACGAGAAGCCCCTTCGCGATGAGCGCATCAACGTGCTTCGAAACGCTGGGGTTGCTCAGCTCGAGAAGCTTTGCAAGCTCAGAACGGGAGACACGCTTGCGTGCGCGCACTTCCTTTATAATAAGGTTCTGATTCGTGATTTTTACAAGACTCTGGTTGCTGCCTTTGATATCCATAGGCTAAAACACCTTTCTCTTACTTTACGGGGGTGAGCGAGCTTCCGCTTACGCTCTCGAGATTCTCCATGTTTTCCATAGCCTGCTCCATGGACATCTCCATGAGCTCGTTGTACTGCTCCATGAATTCGTTGAACATAGCCATATAATCGTCGTAATGAACGGCGAAATCGATAACGGTGTAAAGCAGATAAGCGGTCAGAAGAGCGGAAATGACGAGACCGACGATGCTCAGAACGTCGTCCTTGTTCTTCTTGACGCCGATAATGCCGAGAATAACGCCTGCGATCGAGGGCAGACCGCAGCAGCAACAGCCGCAAACGCCGAAAATGATACTGAGTATACCGTAGGTCTTTGACTCATTCTTCGGCTGAGCGGTGTAGTTGTAGTACTGAGCCTGCGGAAGGGGCGGAGCCTGATAGGGAGCCTGCGGAGGAGCCTGATATGTGTTCTGCGGCTGAGCCTCAGGCTGTGCCTGTGTCTGATACTCGTTGAAATTTCTGTAACCGTCGGGCTGCTGGGGAGCGTTGTTCGGGAACTGGTTGTTCGGGAACTGGTTGTTCTGATTGTTATCCATTTTCTCTCGTTCCTTTCTTTTATGTTCAATGATTGCCTGTTATTTAACTCACGGCGCATTTTCGCCGGGCTAAATATATTATACAACAAAACCGACGGAATATCAACACATTTTTGCGTCGATAACCGTCGGTTAAATAAACTCACCGAATAATAAACCCGCGCACAGCGCAGATGATCTTCTGTGCGTCCTCGCTGCTCATATAGGGGTGCATCGGGAGGCTGAGCACGCGCTCGCAGGTGCTTTCCGATACGGGCAGGCTCACGCCCTCGGCGGCGTTTGCGAATGCCTGCTGAAGGTGGAGGGGCTTCGGGTAATAGACCATCGAGGGGATACCGCTCTGGGCGAGATGCTCCTTGAGCGCGTCGCGCATCTCGGCGCTTTCGAGCACGATGGTGTACTGCGCCCACGACGAAACAAAGCCGTCGGGGACAAACGGAGTCCTGACGATATCGCCGAGAGCCTCGGTATACATCGCGGCAAGAGCGTTTCTCGATTCAAGCTCGCTTTCGTCAAAAGCGCGAAGCTTCGGGAGAAGCACAGCCGCCTGCAGGGTATCGAGTCTTGAGTTGAGACCGATTCTCACGTTGTCGTATTTTTCGCGTCCCTTGCCGTGTATGCGAAGTGAGCGCAGAAGCTCGGCAAGAGCGTCATCGTCGGTAAACATCGCGCCGCCGTCGCCGTAACAGCCGAGCGGCTTTGCGGGGAAGAATGAAGTGGTCGAAATGTGACCGAAGGTGCAGGCGCGCCTCTCACCTATCGAGCCGCCGAAACCCTGAGCGGCGTCCTCGATGACAAAAAGACCGTTCTTCTCAGCGATTGGAAGAAGCTTTGTATAATCGGCGCACTGACCGAAAAGGTCAACGGGGATAACAGCCTTCGGGGAAAGCTTGCCCTCCCGTACGACCTGTCCGATCTTTTCCTCGAGATCGGCGCAGTCGATATTGAAGGTGTTTTCATCGATATCGACAAAAATCGGCGTCGCGCCAACAACGCTGACCGCCTCGGCAGTCGACATGAAGGTAAAGGAGGGAACAAAAACAGCGTCACCTTCCTTGATTCCGAGCGCCATCAGAGCGAGCTGCAGAGCGTCGGTGCCGTTGGCGCAGGTGATGCAGTGCTTTGAGCCGGTGTAATCGCACAGAGCCTTTTCGAGCTCGGCGACCTCGGGTCCCATGATATATTTTCCGTGAGCGAGAACGGCGGCGATATTTGCGTCGATCTCGCCCCTGAGAGCCTCGTACTGAGCCTTGAGATCAATAAACTGCACGCAGGATCATTCCTTTCGTCATTTCTCCTCGAGACCCGATTCGGTCTGAGAATACTGCCTTGCGCATTTTGCGCATACGAGCGTGTCGCCGAGCACCTCGCCGCATTCGCACACCCAGCCGCGCTGTCTCGCGGGAACTCCCAGCATCAGCGCGTGGTCGGGGACGTTGCAGGCGACAACGGCACCCGCGCCGATGAGCGCCCATTTTCCGACCGTGTGACCGCAGACTATCGTCGCGTTTGCGCCGATGGAAGCCCCCTCTTTTATGAGGGTCCTCTTGTAGCCGACAGAGCCCTTGGGGTATTTTGCGCGCGGGGTCAGGTCGTTTGTGAAAACACAGGAAGGACCGCAGAAAACCCAGTCCTCCAGCTCAACGCCCTCATAGAGCGAGACGTTGTTCTGTATCTTGCAGCCGCGTCCGATGCGCACGTTGTTGCTTATGTTGACATTCTGACCCAGCGAGCAGCCCTCGCCGATGACGGCGCCGCTCTGAATGTGGGAAAAATGCCATATCTTAACGCCGTCGGCGATGGTTACGTTATCGTCAACGACGGCCGTTTCGTGAACAAAATAGCTCATTTTGAAAATCTTCCTTTGAAATCAAGGGTGGAGCAGTCGGTCATCGGAAGCTTTACCGGCTGACCGCTTGCCGCCGATTTGTATATCGCGAGAACGAGCTCGAGCGCTCTGCGTCCGTCGTGAGCGGTGATATAAGGAGCTCTGCCCTCGTTTATCGCACCGATAACGTCGGCATAAAGCGGGGTGTGACCGTAGCCGTAGACGTTGGGAGGATTCTCCGCAAACTGTGCCCTGACCTCGTCTGAGGAATCGAGACTGTCCGCAAACTGCCACTCCTCGATGATGTTGACCGATTTTCCGCCCGCCTTGACCGTACCCTTCTCACCGAAGATGTAAAGGGTCTCTTCAAGGTTTCTCGGATAGATGTTTGTCGTGCCTTCGACTATGCCGTAGGAGCCGTTGGAGAAACGCACGACCGCCATCCCGAGATCCTCCGCCTCGATGAAGGGGTGGTTGAGATTGTCGGTATATGCGAAAACCTCGTCGATATCGCCGCCCATCATCCAGCGAAGCAGATCGATGTTGTGTATGCACTGGTTCATCAGTGCGCCGCCGTCCTGCTCCCATGTTCCGCGCCAGGGAGCCTGAGTGTAGTAGCTCTCTCCCCTGTTCCAGCGGATATGCGCAGTTCCGTGAAGCAGACGACCGAAGCGTCCCTCCTCCATGGCCTCGCGTATCTTGGAGATGGACTTATTGAATCGGTTCTGATGGCAGGAGCATACCACAACGCCCTTCTTTTCCGATTCGGAAATTATCTTATCGGCATCGGCAAGGGAGAGTGCGATGGGCTTTTCGATTATGATGTTGACACCCGCCTCGATGCAGTCGAGCGCAATGCCTGCGTGCTTGCCGCTTTCGGTTGCGATTGCGGCGAGCTCAATATCGCATTCGGCAAGAAGCCGGCGGTAGTCGGTGTAGCGGGCGACCTTTGCCTTCGCCTCATCGCTGAGCGGTGCGAGCACCTTCTCCATATTTTCGGGAACAACGTCGCACACGGCGACTATCTCAAGACCGTTGGCGGTTGCCGCAGCGATGTGGTTGGGTGCGATCCTGCCGCAGCCTATGAGAGCGTACTTCATGTCAATGTATCCTTTCGGGAAAAAAAGTCAGAAGGTCTGAGCGATTATTTCACAGATTTTTTCGCAGGAATGACCGTCGCCAAAAGGCTTGTAGGACTCGTCAACGGTCATGGGAGCGCGCAGTTTTTCGAGGATATCGGCCTTGTCGGGACGTACGAGCTGATTTCTGCCGTCGACCATAGTCTCGGGCCAGCAGACAAAATCGAGTACCGTCACGCACTGAACGCCCGCGAAGAATGCCTCGCGCTGGACTCCGCCCGAATCGGTGACCACCTGACAGGCGCTGCTGACAAGTGCGATTGACTCGAGATATCCGACGGGGTTGCAGAAGATGATGTTTTCAAAGCCGTGCTGCTCGCAGAGAGAAAGAGCCATCGCCCTGTTTCTCGGGTGGACGGGATACACCGCAGGCACCGAGAGCGAATTGACCGCCGAGAGTATCTCGAACAGAGCGTCGGGCGACTGGGTGTTCTCCTGACGGTGGCAGGTGATATAGTTGTATTTTTCGGGAACGCAGACCGTCCCGCCGTCGAGCGAGGTAAGACGGATATCGGAAATCTTCGGCGCTCTCGAGCGGTAGAAAAGGAACGCGTCGTACATCGGGTCGCCCACAAGATGAGCGGTCGACGAAAGACCTTCCTTTTTGAGGAATTCGACCGAGCTTTCGGTACAGCAGAAATGCAGAGCCGACAGCCTGTCGGTGACAACACGGTTGACCTCCTCGGGGTTTTCCAGTGTGCCGAGACGCACGCCCGCCTCAACGTGGATAATGGGAACGTGAAGCTTTGAAGCGGCTATCGCACCCGAAATTGTGGAGTTGGTGTCGCCGAAAAGAAGAAGAGCGTCGGGCTTTTCGGCGAGGAGAATCTCCTCAAGAGCGATTATCATTCTGCCCGTCATCGAGCCGTGCGAACCGCCCGAAATGCCGAGATTGTGGTCGGGACGGGGAATCTCCAGCTCGTCAAAGAATATGTCGGACATATTTGCATCGTAATGCTGACCCGTGTGAACGAGAATCTCCTCGTTGTCACGGCGCAGAACGCGGGAGAGAGCCGCCGCCTTGATAAACTGCGGACGCGCTCCGATAACTGTAAGTATTTTCATGCCGTCTCCCCTGTTTTACAGCAGCTCGATATTGTCTCTGCAGACAACGTTCTTCATTGCGTTCTTTGTATCAAATACAGCCTTTGCGTTCTTCTGGACAAAGTCGTAATCGACGTTTGTGTGAGCGGTTGTGACCATAACGAGGTCAGCATCGGCAAGAGCCTCGGCGGAAAGCTCGGGGATACCCGTCATCTCGAGATGACCTTCCTTAAAGCTTTCGACCCACGGATCGAAATATGTGACCTCGGCGCCTGTCTCGAGGAGCTTTTCGATTACTCTGATCGCGGGGCTCTCTCTGTAATCGTCGATGTCCTGCTTGTAGGCAACGCCGAGAACGAGGATCTTTGCGCCGTTGAGGGATTTCTTGAATCCGTTGAGCACTCTTGCCGCGCGGTCAACGCAGTATTCGGGCATACGGTCGTTTATCATCATGGAGGACTCGATCATAGAGGTGTGGAAACCGTATTCTCTTGCCTTCCAGGAGAGATAATAGGGGTCGAGCGGAATGCAGTGACCGCCAAGTCCGGGACCGGGATAGAATGCCTGGAAGCCGTAGGGCTTGGTCTTTGCGGCGTCGATGACCTCCCACATCGAGATGCCCATTCTGTCGCACAGCATGGTCAGCTCGTTGACAAGACCGATGTTGATGTTTCTGTATGTATTTTCGAGAATCTTTTCCATTTCGGCAACCGCAGGGCAGGAAACGGTGTGGATATCGCCCTCGAGAACGGCGCGGTACATAGCCGCGATGACCTCGGTAGCGTCCTCCCCTATCGCGCCGACGACCTTCGGGGTGTTCTTGGTCTTGTAGATGAGGTTGCCCGGATCGACACGCTCGGGCGAGAAGCCGAGGTAGAAATCCTTGCCGCACTCAAGACCGGAGCCGCCCTCGAGAATGGGACGGATAAGCTCCTCGGTGGTGCCGGGATATGTGGTCGATTCGAGAACGACCATTGTGCCGCTTGTGAGATATTTCGAAACAGCCTCGCTCGAACGGGCAACATAGCTGATGTCGGGCTGCTGATGGGAATCGAGCGGAGTGGGAACGCAGATGGCAACGAAATCAACGTCCTTTATGAAGCTGAAATCGCAGGTTGCGGAGAGCATACCGCTCTTGACAAGCTCGGCAAGATCGCTGTCGACGACGTCGCCGATGTAGTTCTTGCCCGCATTGACCATGTCGACCTTCTTGGACTGAACGTCGAAGCCGATGGTCTTGAAGCCTGCCTTTGCCTTTTCAACGGCGAGCGGAAGTCCGACATATCCGAGGCCGACAACGCCGCATACGATCTCTTTGTTTTCGATTTTTTTGAGAAGTGTGTTTTTCATGTATAAGGTCAATCCTTTCAGATGTTTGCGTGCTCATTTGTTTATGCTATTGTAATAATCGACAACAGGTCGGAAGGTTGCGTGGGTATCACAGCTCATTTTTGCACAGTCGTATATGTGCTTTTTGATTTCATCAGTGCCGTTGACATAAAGACGGTCGCAGAACTGCACAAGAGCGTCAATATCAAGAGGAGAATCTCCTGCGGGGACATAGAAGGAGAAGGTGTCATAGTCCTCAATAAAATCCGTTTCAAGTACTGTTGCTACGCTCAGTCCACGACAGAGATATTCAACTGTTTTAAGCGGACTGGTAAAAACCAAACCTTTCTTATGGTCTGATAACGATGAAATTCCCAAGCAGCAGCGGTCAAAGATTTCGTCGAGTTCGGTGCCGTATTTTGCACCGCAGAATATGATCTTGTTTTCAAGTCCATATTTTGAAGCAAGGGCTTCAAGAGACGGTCGCAGCTCACTTTGTCCTACTATATACGCGGTAAGATTTCGGTTTCCACCATTTTTGTAATACTCGGAAAAACCCTCTATTACGCGATCAATACCGTGCCATGGAAGCATTGATGATACGAAGATCAGGTTGATGTCATCGGGGTCATAGGTATAATTTGACATCGGAAGCAGGCTGGTATCGGTGCCGTTAATTATTCTGATGGTTTCAAGACCGTATATTTTTGTGTCCTTTGAGAGAGCGACGAAACGGTCAAGATAACGAACAGCGCTTTTTCTGAACATTCTGTCGCATATGAGCTTGGGGATTCCTCTCGCACCCTGGAGACGAAGCTCACCCTCGTAAGGATAGGTGGGTATCTCCATCAGGTTTGCAACGCCCGCTTCCTTCATCTTTTTGAGCAGGCGCACGACCTGCGGGCAGAAGAACTGGAAGCGGAAATAGGAAAAGGCGAAGGGGTTCTTTTCGAGCTCATCGAGCACAGCGTCGCAGAGGAAGCGCCTCTTCCCCGCCCCGCTGCTGTTTTCGAGCACGGTGCGCGAGTTTTCGCGGATAACGACGGCGCCGTCTCTGTACTGACCGATGAGGGTGACGTCGAACCCGTCGTCGCGAAGCACCTTTATCTGTCCGTCGATCTTCTTCTGAACGCCCCTGAAACGGGTGTCGTCATAGTCGACAAATGTTATATATACAAGCTTTTTTATGGTTATCCTCTCCTTGCGGCAATTGTATAAAAGAATACAGCTGTGTGGCTATTTCTATATTATATATTCCCCGAGGCACACTGTCAATAAATTTTATCTTGCAAGAGGTGGGATATGTTGATATACTATACTTGGCTAAAAATTTTCAGATTTTATGGAATATTCTGTTACAAAAAGAAAGGAATGGTCATAAAATGACAGTCAGAGACATAGCACAGTATCTTAAATGTGAGATAGTATCGGGCGAGGAGCACCTCGACAGAGAGGTCAAAACCGCCTGCGGAAGCGACATGATGAGCGACGTCCTCGCGTATGTCAAGGATCAGTCGGTGCTCATCACCGGTCTTGTCAATCCGCAGGTCGTCAGAACTGCCGACATGATGGACATGATATGCATCGTTTTCGTGCGCGGCAAGGAGCCGACCGATGCGATAATCGAGCTCGCCGAGGAGCGTGACATCACCCTTCTCAAGACACATTACGGAATGTTCAAGGCGTGCGGACTGCTTTACAGCAACGGACTGAGCGGAGGTGTTATAGCAAAATGAACCGACTCACGTTTCATTACGATGTTGCCGGTGACGATTTCACAAGAGCGGGCGAGGCTTCGGCTCAGGTGAAAAAGACCCTCAAGAAGCTCGGCTATAACAGCGACGCCATCAGACGTACGGCGATAGCCATGTATGAGGCCGAGATAAATATGGTTATCCACGCCGGCGGCGGAGAGATCGACGCCGAGATATATCCCGACAGGATCGAGATTCTCATGGCCGATACGGGTCCCGGTATCCCCGACATCGAAAAGGCAATGCAGGAGGGCTATTCGACCGCTCCCGAAAACGTCCGTTCGCTCGGCTTCGGCGCGGGAATGGGTCTGCCCAATATCAAGAAATATACCGACGATCTCAAGATCGAGACAGAGCTCGGAAAGGGCACAAAGCTTTATCTGACGGTAATTCCGAGCGAGAATAAATAATTATTGCGAAAAATATTTATTACATAGAGGTGCAATAAAAAATGGGAAAAAAGATATCGGCTGTGCTGACGGGACTGCTGCTCATCGCGGCGGCGGTGCTCTTTGTGCTCAATTCGGCAGGTGTCATATCGTTCAGTATAGGTACATTCTGGCCGGTGATTCTCGTCGCGGCGGGAATTCCGGGACTGTTTGAGAAGGGCGGACGCATCTTCTCTCTCGGACTTATTGCCGCAGGCGGACTTCTTCTTGTTCGCAACCTCGGCGTTGAGCCGTTTGCGGGGCTCGAGGTCTGGAAGGGCATAATCCTTCCCGTCCTGCTGTGCATTGCGGGCATTTCGATCATCGCCTCCGTTTTCCGTTTCGGAAAGGTGGGCGAGAGCAAATCTGAGATCGGCTCGAGCGATACGAAGGAGCTTTCGGTCGTATTCGGCGAGAAGAAGGTCGACTATTCGGGCGTTGAATTTTCGGGTATCGAGGTAAGCTGTGTGTTCGGCTCGGCCGAGCTCGACCTGAGAAACGCCATCATTCCTGCCGACTGCCGCATCGACGCAAGCAGCGTTTTCGGCTCTCTCGAAATCATCACGGGAAACAACGCAAAATATACCGTCACAGGCTCGCAGGTTTTCGGCTCGGTCGAGTCGAAGAACTGTGCTTCGGGCGGAGACCTGCCCACCGTTACCGTCTCGGGAAGTGCGGTATTCGGCGCTGTTGAGGTAAAATAAAAGCATAAATTACATAACAGGTGTATGTTTTATGGATAAGTACTTTCATTCTGTAACGCTTGATGCAGACCGATGTCTGGGCTGCACAAACTGCATAAAGCGCTGTCCCACTGAGGCCATAAGGGTCAGGGACGGCAAGGCGAGCATCATTTCCGAGCGGTGCATAGACTGCGGCGAATGTATCCGCATCTGCCCGCACCACGCCAAAAGACCGGTCTATGACTCGCTTTCTCTTCTGAAAAACTACAAATACAATATAGCGATTCCCGCGCCGTCGCTTTACGGTCAGTTCAGCAATCTCGACGATATCGACATCGTGCTCACGGGACTCAAGGGTCTCGGTTTCGACGATGTTGTGGAGGTTGCCGCCGCCGCAGAGCTTGTTTCCGACGCGACGAGACTCTATATGCACGACAAGAATATCAAAAAACCCGTCATCAGCTCGGCCTGTCCCGCGATAGTGAGACTTATCAGGGTCAGATTCCCCGACCTGTGCGAGAATGTGCTGCCCCTCAAGGCGCCGATGGAAATTGCTGCTCAGGTAGCGCGCAGAAAGGCGGCGCAGGAGCACCCCGAGTTTTCCGAGGACGAGGTCGGAGTATTCTTCATCTCGCCCTGCGCAGCGAAGGTGACCGACGTAAAATCGCCCATCGGAGCCGACAGCTCGTCGGTCAGCGGAGTGCTGGCGATAAGCGCGATTTTTGCCGAGCTTGCGTCGCAGATGACCAAGGTTAAAACGCCCGAACCGCTTTCCGAATCGGGAATAATCGGCGTAAGCTGGGCGGGTATAGGCGGCGAGTCGTCGGCTCTTCTGCGTGAGCAGTATCTCGCGGCCGACGGCATCGAGAACGTCATAAGGGTGCTCGAAGGGCTGGAGGACGAGAAGTTCACCGACCTCGATTTCATCGAGCTCAACGCCTGCGCGGGCGGCTGTCTGGGCGGAGTGCTGACCGTCGAAAACCCCTATGTCGCAAGAGCAAGACTCAAGAGACTGAGAAAATATCTCCCCGTTTCCTGCGCCCATATGGAGGAAAAGGAGATACCCGACGATATGAAATGGACCGAGGAGCTGGAATTTGTCCCCGTAATGGAGCTGTCGGGCGACCTCGGCAAGGCAATGGAAATGATGGGTCAGATCGATGAGATTTCGGCAAAGCTGCCCGGTCTCGACTGCGGCTCGTGCGGAGCGCCCTCCTGCCGCTGCCTGGCGGAGGATATAGTCAGAGGCGAGGCGGATATCACCGACTGCGTCTTTATCCTCAGGGAGAGGGTGCAGACGGCGGCTTCGGCACTCTCGTCGATCGGCATGATAAATCACAACGGGAAGGAGGGCGAGTGAGAATGACTGTCGGAGAACTCGCCGAAAAACTTGCATTGACCGAGCTTTCGGGCTGTACGGAGGATTCGCTGTGCGCTGAGGTGTGCGGCTGCTATATAGGCGACCTGCTGAGCTGGGTCATGGGTCGTGCGACCGAGGGTGACGCGTGGATAACCGTCATGGGCAACATAAACGCAGTTGCCGTCGCATCGCTCACAGGCTGCGCCTGCATCATACTTTCCGAGGACGCGGAGCTTGACGATGACGCAAGATCGCGCTCGGAAGACCTTGAAATACCGATATTTTCAAGTCCCCGTTCGTCGTACAGACTGGCGGCGGAGATAAGCAATAAATGTAATTTATGATAAATATTTATTACGATTTTCATATCCATTCCTGCCTCTCACCGTGCGGCGATATGGATATGACTCCCAACAACCTTGTCAATATGGCAAAGCTTCTCGGTCACGATGCGATAGCTCTGACCGACCATAACACGGCGCGAAACTGTCCCGCTGCGGCGGCTGTCGCAGAGCAGCTCGATATGCTGTTTGTGCCGGGAATGGAGCTGTGCACGTCGGAGGAAGCGCACATAGTCTGCCTTTTCCCCGATGTTGACAGCGCGCTTGCCTTTTCCGACGAGGTCGAGCAAAGAACGCCCTTTTTCCGCAACGACCCCGACAAGCTGGGCAAGCAGGTCATCATGGACGAGGACGACGAGATAATAGGTGAGATAGAGGGCTCGCTGCTTATGGCGTCCGATATCAGTATCGACGAGGTGCCTGCGCTCATTGAGAGTTACGGCGGCGTGGCGTACCCCGCGCACATCGACCGCGACTCCTATTCGGTCATCGCAAGCCTCGGTGTTTTTCCCGAATTTTCTGGATATACCGCCTGCGAGATAACGGGAGCGGGCGACGTTGCCGCGCTGACGGCGGACAACCCCTGCATCGGACTGATGCCGAAGTTACTGTCGTCCGACGCGCACTATCTCGAGAACATGATCGAGCGGTCGGCAAGCGTCGAGCTGCCCGAGCGGACGGCGAAATGTCTCATCGAGGCGATAAAGGGAAATATTCAGGCCACATGGCGAAGATAAAGGAAATTTGCGGCAGACCGAAGAAGTGCGATGCTTTTTCGGTCTGTTTTTATACAGATGTGTCCCTTTGTTTACATAAGCATTGACTTTTTTACACTTATGGATTATTATTTACTCTAAAGCTTTACTGCTTTGGAAATTTTTTTACCGAAAGGAGAAAACAAAAAATGTCATCAGATGCTGACGGCAGCTGCGCCCGATGGTGCGTGCGGAAGAATGTGAACGGGGGTGACCGCAGATGAGCCCCATACTGTCACTTGTAGTACTTCTGCTGCTGACCGCGGTCAACGCTTTTTTCTCGATGAGCGAGATAGCCATCATCACTCTTAACGACACAAAGATCAAAAAGCTCGCGGAGGACGGACACAAAGCGGCTGCAAAGATCGTACGGCTCACAAAGGATTCGAGCGGATTTCTCGCCACCATACAGGTCGGCGTAACCTTCGCGGGATTTTTGTCATCGGCTGTTGCGGCAAGCAATTTTGCGGCAATGCTGGGTGAGGTTTTCGCAAAGATACCGGGTATCAACCTGAGCGTCGCGAACTCCGTTGCAACGGTTATAATCACACTGCTGCTTTCCTTCTTCAACCTTGTATTCGGCGAGCTTGTTCCCAAAAAGATAGGCATGCAGAAGGCCGAGAGAATATCCTTCAGAATCGTGGGCATACTGCTCTTCGTCGGAAAGATATTCAAGCCGTTTGTAATGCTGCTTTCGGCAACGACCAACCTTGTCGCAAAGCTCTTCGGCGTCGACCCCGATTATCACGAAAAGACGGTCACCGAGGAAGAGATACTCATGATGGTCGATGTCGGCGGAGAAAAGGGAGTAATAGAGGAATCGGAACGCGATATGATCGCAAACATCTTCGAGTTTGACGATACCACGGCGAGCGAGATCATGACCCACAGAACCGAGGTCATCGCCGTCGAAAACACCGATTCTCTTACAGATATAGCAAATACGGCGATCGAAGAGGGCGTTTCGAGAATACCCGTATACGAGGACGACCTCGATACGATACTGGGTATAGTCTACGTAAAGGACCTTCTCAGATATGTCGGACACCACGATACAAGCAACATAAAGCCGACCGATATAATGCGGCCTGCCTTCTTCATTCCCGAAAGCAAGCGCCTCGCCGATCTCTTCTCCGAAATGACCGAGAAGAAGATACAGATGGCGGTCGTCGTCGACGAATACGGCGGAACCTCGGGCATCATCACGATGGAGGACCTGCTCGAATCGATCGTCGGCAACATTCAGGACGAGTTTGACAACGAGGACGAGGACATCTCGAAGGTGAGCGACAACTGCTTCACAGTCGACGGCACAACGCCCATCGACGAGGTGACCGATATGATAGGCGTGGAGCTGCCCGAGGGCGATTACGATACCATCGCGGGCTATATAGTCACTGAGCTGGGCAGAATCCCCAAGAACGGAGAGCACCCTGTCATAACCTTCGGCAGCGCAACCCTCACCGTCGAGACGGTCGAGGACCAGCGCATCGCAAAGGTCATGGTTCTCGTCAACAAAGAGGACAAGACCGATGAGCAGTCGGAAAAGTAGCTTTGACGAGCTTGTCTATGAGGCGGTCTGCCGCATAGAGTACGGTCGGGTCTCGACCTACGGGCGCATTGCCGAGCAGTGCGGCTCACCGCGAGCGGCGAGAGCTGTCGGAATGGCGCTTCACCGCAACCCCCGACCGGGTGAGATACCCTGCCACAGGGTGGTCAACCGCATGGGAAGACTTGCTCCCGGGTTTGCCTTCGGCGGTCCCGACGAGCAGAGAAAGCTTCTTGAAAAGGAAGGCGTTGAGGTATCACGGGAGGGATATGTCGATCTCTCGAAATACCTCGGAAAGGGGCGCGTATGAAAAGAATTTTAGCATTTGTTCTTGCTCTGGCAATGGCTCTGTGCCTTTGCTCCTGCTCTTCGGCTCAGACCGAGGAGGAGCTCGAGAAGGAGCTCTGCGACCTGCTTGAGCAGGGAGTCGGGCTGGCAAAGGACGTGTATCTCGGCGAAGGACTCGAGGCGAATGTCCCCGAGGACGCAGTCATCGACCCCTACGCTCCGACGGCATATTTCCCCGTCGTCGAGGGCGGCTACAAATCGGTCGACGATATAAAGAAGGCGACGCGCGCGATCTTCAGCTCGCAGCTTTGCGAGAGCTGGCTCTATCCCGACGGATTCGGCACGGATACCCCGCTCTACAAGGACGCCGACGGCGTGCTCTACGTCGATATTTTCGGCGGTCCGCTCACGGCATACGGCGTCGAATGGGTCTACGATTCCTTTGAGCTGACAAATCACACCGACCTTTCCGCAACGGCAACCGTAAAAAAATACATCAACGATTATGAAGAGGTCACGGCAACGGTAACCTTCGTCATGACCGATGACGGCTGGCGCATCGATTCGCCGCTGTTCTGATAAAAACACAAAGACATCGTTCGTTTTTTCGAGCGATGTCTTTTTTTACATAATTTTCATAGGTGTTTATGTTGATTTATATAACAATATAGGTTAAAATAAAGTGATATACAAGTTATCTTGCGAAAGGGGTATTATTATGGCAAAAATAGCACCGTCGCTGCTGTCTGCCGATTTCACAAAACTCGCCTGGGAGATGGAGCGTCTGCGCGACGCCAAGGTTGAGGTGCTTCATCTCGACGTCATGGACGGACATTTTGTCCCCAATATAACCTTCGGATACAGTCTGGTCAAGGCTCTGCGCCCGCTCGCACCCGATCTCGTGTTCGACGTCCATCTTATGATGACCCATCCGCTTTCATATATTGACAAATTCTGCGACGCGGGAGCCGATATCCTCACCGTCCACGTCGAGTGTGACGACGATATCGATGCCTGCCTCGACGCTATCGCCGCAAAGGGCGTAAAACCGGGACTCTCGGTCAAACCCAAGACCCCAGCCGAGGCGATAAAGCCCTACGCCGACAAGCTCGGATACGTCCTCGTAATGACGGTCGAGCCCGGTTTCGGCGGTCAGTCGATGATCTACGATTGTCTTGACAAATTCTCCGTCGTTCGCGAGATCTGCGGCAGCGACGTGCTCATCTCGGTCGACGGCGGCGTCAACGCTGCCAACTGCGCCGAGGTCGCCGCAAAGGGCGCCGATATCCTCGTTGCGGGCAACGCTGTTTTCGGCGCGTCCGATATGCCCGCGGCCTTTGCCGGGCTTTCAGAGAAGGTCGGCTGAGATATCGACGGGCGGAACGCAGAATTCCGCCAGCAGGGCGGTGTCGTGACCGCTCAGGGGGCGATGGAGCTCGACCGTCCACCTGCCCGAATCGAACGAGAGTGAAGCCGTGCCGTCGGCTACGTGCCTGCCGAGAAAGGCGGCAAGCGCCGACGCGACGTCCGCACCCGACAGGAATACATAGCGCTCCTTCGGCTGCGCCGTCACGAGGAGAGTGACGGGTGCGTCGCAGCTCTCGGCACATTCTACCGTCATGCGCGAGCTTCTGACGGGCATACCCATCTTTTCGAGGGTGTCAAACAGGTCGCACAGAAGCTTTTTCGTTGCGCTGTCGGCAAGGCTCATCGAGGAAAAATCGAGATGATAGTGTCTGAGGTCCTCGATAAAGAGCTTTATGACCGCGCGCTCGTTCGAGTTTAAACTTATAGTCATTTTTGTGACCTTCCTTTCCCGAAAGATTATCCGTGTAAATCCAAGAATATATTCACAGGCAGCCGTGTTCAAGAGGTGTGTTATGGCATTTGCAGTAAATTTAGGAAAAGGCGTTTTTCTGCCGCAGTGCAAGGAGCCTGCCTTTTCGAAGTCCATAATGAGAATAAAACCGCCCGAGGTGGCGGTCGTTCCGATATTTGATTTCGGAACGGGTGCGATGCTCCCCGTGCCGAGAGTGGGGGAGAACGTCGCAAAAAATGCCATTTTAGCCAAATCAAAAAACGGCGCCGCGTGGGTCGTTTCGCCCGTTTCGGGCAAGCTCCGCCGCATCGAAAGGGTGGAGCACCCCGTTGTCGGCAGCGTCCTTTGCGCATTCATAAACATAAAAGACAACATTCCCGCGCTTGAGGTCAGAGGGCATAACCCCTCGAGCATGACCTCGGCGGGCATCATTCAGGCGGCTCGAATGGCGTGCATCTTCGACGAGTCGGACGGACTGCCCCTCTTCTACAAGCTTCAGAAGGCGAAGAGGGACAGGGTTATGATGACCGTTGCCGACGGTATCGACGATTCGCCCTATGTTTCGAGCTCGCTCAAGATAATCTCCGAATACGGCGTCGACTGCGCCGACGGACTGGGATTCATTCTCAAGGCGCTCGACGGCGGCAAGGCCGTCCTTGCGGCATACGACCCCGGCGACCTCGATATGGACAAGGTGCTCAATACCTTCGGATTTGTCGACGTTATAAGGGTTTCGGGCGGATATCCCGCCTGGCCGAGATTTGCCGAGCAGCACTGTCACGAGAAATATCTGCGCGTGGGCGTGCAGGCGCTCAGAGCGCTTTCCCTCGCGGTCAGAACGGGCGAGCCGCAGACCGAAACGGTCATCACAGTCAGCGGCGACTGCATCGAGAATCCCTGCAACGTCGTTGTGCCGACGGGCACGACGGTCAGACATATCCTCGAGCAGGTCGAGCTGAAAAAACCGCTCAAATACGTCATTCTGGGCGATACCATGCGCGGAGTGCTCTGCCCAAATCTCGACGTCCCCGTCTTCCCGGGAATACGTGCGATAACGGCCGTTTCTCAGGTGGAACGCCCGGTCGAGAAGAAATGCATAAACTGCGGACGGTGCGTCGATATCTGTCCGCATAACCTCTTCCCGTCCGAGGCCGTGCGTATGTACGAAAACGGCGAGAGTGCAAATCCCGCGATGTACGGCGGCGACAGGTGCGATGCCTGCGGAGCCTGCACGGCAGTCTGCCCGTCGGGAATAGACGTCACGGAGATTATGCTGGGAGAAAAAGGCTTCGGATATTGAGGGTAATTAACAAAATATTTACCCCTCGGATAAGAATGTGTGATATAATAACAAATCCGATGTATTCATAATATGTCGAAAACGAAAGAGTGTGTTTGATTTGAACAACAGCAATGTCGAAAGAAACGATATAGTAGCGGGCAGAAACGCCGTAAAGGAAGCTCTTCAGAGCGGACGTCCCGTCGATTATGTCATGATCGCAAGAGGCGACAGACAGGGAAGCGTCGCCGATATCATAAAGCTCGCAAAGCAGAAGGGCGTTCCCATCAGGGAGGTTGCGCCGATAAAGCTCGATTCGCTCTGCCCGGGAGGCAGACATCAGGGCGTTGCGTGCAGCGCCGCAGCCCATGAATACGCAAGCGTCGACGATATCTTCGCACTTGCCGAGGAGAGGGGAGAGCCGCCCTTCATCGTTATCGCCGACGGACTGACCGACCCGCACAATCTCGGCGCCATAATCAGAACTGCCGAAGCGGCGGGCGTTCACGGCGTCATCGTGCCCGAGCGCCGCGCAGCAGGTCTCACATGGGCGGTCGGCAAGGCTTCTGCAGGTGCACTCGAATACGTTCCCGTCGCGAGGGTGACAAACCTCGTGCGCTGCATCGAGCAGCTCAAGGAGCGCGGTGTCTGGGTGTGTGCAGCCGATATGGACGGCGACCCGTGGTGTCAGTGCGACCTTGCGGGCGCAATGGCGATAGTCATCGGCGGCGAGGATTCGGGCGTCGGCAGACTGGTCAAGGAAAACTGCGACTTTGTTGTCTCCATGCCGATGAACGGAAAGATCAATTCCCTCAACGCATCGTGCGCCTGTGCCGTACTGCTCTACGAAGCGGCACGTCAGCGCGCAGGAATAAACGCGAGAAATAAATAATTATATAAAAATAAATTTATTACGAAAGGGGTGAGCCGGTGGCCAGGAAATACCGTGCAGACGGGAAAAATCCCTACATAAAGCAGGAAGGCGAAGCAAAATTCAATTACGACCTCATAATGGACGAAGCCCGTCAGAAATGGCGCGCCGGCAGCTGGAGAGCCGACAGCGAGGATTTCCATATCGACAAGGAAAGCTTTGCACCCGAGGAGGAGGAAAAGGGCGAGCGCCCGTCCTCCGACCGATTCGCGCTCGATGTCAAGAACGACCTTCTGGGCGACAGCATATCCCTTTCGGCGCTTGAAAAGCTCAATTATTCCCCGAGTTACAGACCGAGCGGCAAGCTGAGCGAGCGCATCGCCGAGCCGATGAGCACGCCGCGCCGTTACGACGTCCTCGCGGGAATGAAGGAGGCTCCGCCCGAGGACATAAGCTTTCTGAGCGATGCCTCTGTCAGACGCGCCCGTCTGGGCGACCGCAAGGGTGCGCTAAGAAAGGATACCCGAAGACTGGGCACCTCGGTCGACGAGCGGCGCTCGGCGATACTTCGTATGATCCCCGAGGGTGCGGTCGACGATACGAGCAAGATAATAAGCGAGTCGAAGAAGAGAAAGGCCCGCCTTGACAAGGAGATGGGCAAGGCTCCCGAGGAGAAGGAATACAGAAAGAGATTCCAGGACAACGACCCCCTCGTTGAGGCCGCCTTCAAGCAGTATATGGAGAGGGGCACCGACCGTCTCGAGCGTCTCCCGAAACAGAGCGGAATCATGGAAAGCTCGCAGTCTCTGCCCGAGTTTGAGCGTCAGACGAGACGGTGGAGCGACCTTACCGTGCTCGACCCGAGCGCGGCCGAGGTAATGAGGATCACCGAAAACTACAATCCCGAGCAGGAAGAGGAGGACCTTTCCCGTGCGCACTTTATAAGCGACGTGGAATACGACCCCAACCGCCCCTTCCGCAAGGTCAGGGGTGTCGCCCCGAGAGAGCGTATCCGCGCCCGTCTCGACGGCAGCTTTGAATCGGTCGACAACGAATATGTGCGCGAGGCGGGAGTCGACCCCGAGCGCATACGTCAGATAATGAACCACAGATATCGCGGAAGATGGGTGCCGCCCGATTTCTTCAACGATGACGAGCTGGTTTACGAATATTTCAATCAGCGCAACCGAGGCAACCTCATGGGCGAGGATTTTGTCGCGTGGGCTCAGCGCCAGCGCGCAATGGTCGAGCAGCTCGAATACGAGGAATCGATGCGTACAAGGGCAAAATACGAGCGCCGCAGAGGACCCGCACCCGGCAGAAGAGCGGGTATGCCGCGCCGTGCACCGATGTATATCGGCGCAAACTATAACGAGATGTACGAAGAGGCCCGTATGCTCGGACGCTCGCAGGGCAGCAGGCTCCGCGAGGAAGAGGAGGAAGAGCGCAGGCGCGAGGTCGAGAGGAAGAAGGCGGCAGGCGTTTACGCAGGTCAGTACCCCGACCTTTTCTCCGACGACGGCAAGCGCAAGGGCGGCTCGTCCGACGCGCAGGACAAGCGCTACGCCGCATACCGCCGACAGTACGAGCAGTATCAGAAACAGATGGAGCAGTACCAGCGCCAGCTCGGCGAGCAGTACCGCAAGATGCAGCAGCAGAACGGTCAGAGCCGCAATTTCCGACAGAGAGGCAATACCGACAAGCGGCAGGGATAGACTTTAAACCGTGAAAGGAATGAAGTTTTATGGGATTTGAAGATTTCGATCAGTCCACAGGCTTTGAGAGCGAGGACTTTGATATAGAAAACGGAACTCAGCAGCACGCCGTCAGAGCGCCGAAGCGTTCAAGACGCGGCAGAGAGGAGCATACGGGACCCGTGCGCGACCGTATGGGCAGAACGGGAATCAGCGACGACGCCGAGGGCGACGACCTCATCGCACCCGACAAGCCGATCAGGCTTTCTTCGGGAACACGCGGACATACGAGCGGCCATCGTGTTATGAAATCGTCGTCGGAGTTTTCCTATCTGTTCAGCGACGAGCAGCCCGACGACCGCCCCTCAAAGGGCGAGAAGGCGGCGAGACTCGCAGCCCTTGCATACGACGAGAAGGTGGACGGCGACGGTGAGAAGTACGACGGTATCCTCAATGCGGAAAACCCCGAGCCGATCATCAAAAAGCGCAGGGAAAGACCCCGCCGCGAGCCGAGACCCGAGCCCGTGATGTCCGAGCCCGCACCTCAGGAGGAGCCGCCCGCCGAGCCGCCTGCACAGCAGGAGGAGCCCAAGAGCGCAGGAAGATTTTCCAAGAGACGCCGCGAGGAAAAGGCTGAGGAAAAGAAAGAGAAAAAGAACAAGAAGAAAGAGGAGGTGCCCGTTGTGGAAGAGCCGATCAGAGAAGAGAATATCGAGTTTCCCGAGGAGGATTACGGCGAACCCTTTGACGAGGGACTCATGCCGCCGATGGGTTATCCCCCGATGTATCCGCCGATGGGTTATCCGCCCTATCCCTATATGCCGCCCTATCAGCAGGGAGGCTATCCGCCGCCCTACCCCTATATGCAGTATCCGCCCTATCCCGTGATGCCTGTCAGCTTTGTCTACCCCGTGGGTTATCCCCAGCAGGGCACGTACAGAAAGAACCGTCAGGTATCGCCCCACCGCCTCGCGGTGAGAAAGCGCGGAATGCAGCCCGAGCCTGAGCAGGAAGCATATATGCCCGAGCCGGAACCCGTTTACGTTCCCGAGCCGGAGCCCGTATATGTCCCCGAACCGGAACCCGAGCCCGTTTTCGAGCCGGCTCCCGAGCCCGAGCAGGACTATGAGCCGCTGCCCGAGCCGCCGCCCGCACCGCGTTTCAACAGAAAGCGCCCGAGACCCGAGGAGGAGCCTCAGGAGGAGTTCTTTGCACCGCAGGATGAGAGCGAGCCCGAAATGCCGAGCGAGGTCATTTCGGCACCTTCGGCACGCTTCAACAGAAGAAACCGTGCCGCCGCGCCCGAGCAGTCCTTTGACGCAGGGCAGGAGGATTCCTCATCGGGCGAAGCCCCCGCATCCGCACCGCGTTTCAACCGCCGTTCAAGAAGCTGATTTACGGGTGATAGAAAAAAGTGAAGATATCATTTATAGGTAAGCGAAAAAAGGACAGAGTTTCGCCTTACCCGATAAACGTCATGTCGGTAATGCCCGTGCCCGAAGGCTGGGGCGACCGACCGAAGCCGTCGTCAGCACACGGAATGTTCCGCCTGTCAAAGGGCGAGATTCCCTTCGAGCGGCTTCCCGTCAGACTGCTTCCCGAGAAGCCTGCACCGCCGCCTCCCGAGGTCGAGGACAAGGTCATCGGAAGGCTCAACGAGGACAATCAGCGCGAAATACTGCCCGAGCAGGTCGAGCCGCCGCAGCTCCCCGTATATGAGGAGGACGGCGACGATTACGACGAGCTGCGCGATAAGGTCAGGACCAACGAGATTCGCCTGCAGTTCATCGAGCAGACAAGGCAGATAACCTTCCGCATCGTGGTCGAGGCGATAATCGCGCTCTTCCTGTGCGTGGTCGAGCTGATACCCCTGTTCACAAGAAATGTTCCCGCGATGTTCGACCCGAAACAGGGTCCCGTGACCTATCTTGCGCTCCACCTGCTGCTCGGCGGCTTCTGTGTGGCGCTCAACAAGGACCTTCTCGCCGCGGGATATAAAAAGCTGTTTGCAAAGAAACCTGACGGCGATACGATGCTCGCGTCGGTGTCGACCGTCGTCATGCTCCACATCGTCTCGATGTTCGTGTGGTGTCTGATAAAGCGGCTGCCCGTCGTGCGCGTGTGCGCCGCTCCGATGACGCTGGCGCTGCTGGTCAACGATATAGGTCTGCTGTGCATGACCCTCCGCTCGGCAAGGAATTTCCGATTCTGCGCCCTGCGCTCGGTCAAGCATTCGGCGATGCTCGTCGGACGCGAGGAGCAGTTTGACGAAATGGTCGCCGCAGGCGGTCACAACCGCGCAAAGATGATCTATACCGTCAGAGCAAACCACCTGTCGGGATTTCTCAGATACTCCTCCGAGGAGGATTTCTGTGAGCATATCTCCTCAAAGATAAGCCCCTACGCCTTCATCGCCGCCCTTGTCGCAGGACTTGTCGGCGGACTTGTTGCAAAGAGCTTCTTCGGCGGATTCTACTGTTTCTGCGCCGTTATGACGCTCGGTGCGCCGATATGCAGACTGCTCTGCATCAACGCTCCGCTTGCACAGGCTTCGTCGAGACTGCTCAAAAAGGGCGCAATGCTCAACGGCTGGGCAGCGATTGACGAGTTCGGCAGTGCCGACGTCCTCGCCGTAAGCTCGGACGCCCTCTTCCCGAAAGGCTCGGTCAGACTGCTCTCGGTCAAAGCATACAACTCGATAGAGGTCGACAAGGCGGTGCTCTATGCCGCCGCAGTGGTCACACAGGCGGGCGGACCGCTTGCCCAGATATTCGAGGAGCTTCTCGAAAAGAGGGGAGACATTCTTCCCCGTGCGGAAGGAATCCGCTATGAGAACGAAATGGGCGTTTCCGGCTGGGTCAACGATAAGCCCGTGCTGGTCGGCAACCGCCGTATGCTCGAGCTTCACAACTGTGCAATGCCCTCGAAGGATTACGAAAAGATCATCGGCAAGAGTGAAAACCGAAGCGCCGTATATATATCGGTATCGGGCCGCCTTGCCGCAGTCATGCTCGTCGAGTACCGTCCCCCCGCATCGACCATAATCCCCGTCCAGCGCCTTGTCGAGAGCGGAGTGTCGCTCGTCATCTACACCTGCGACTCCAACGTCACCGCCGAGCAGATATCCACTATATACAGAATACCCAAAAGACTGGTGTCCGTGCTGAGCACGCGCGCAGGCTCGGTCTACGACGAGCTTACCCACACGGTCAGGGACAGCGCTCCCGCAGTCCTCGCGACCAACGGCAAGCTTTCTGCGCTCGCAGAGGGCGTCAAAGCCTGCGTCAGACTCAAGGGAATGCTCACCATGTCGTCGATTCTCCAGCTCGCCTGCTACGTCCTCGGACTTATGCTGCTGGTGCTGCTGTGCATACTGACGGGCGATGCGGCTGCCGAACCGTCAAAACTTATCATAATGCAGCTCATCTGCATCATCGCTTCACTGTTTCCCCTTGTAACGAACACAGTTAAGTAAAATTTTTGTTTATATTGTACAATAGGGTTACAAATTATTTTACCCCATCGAGAAGGTTTTTTGTTGACTTTTCTTGGTGGGGTATTTTATAATTGAATAGTGTGAACGTGGTAATCTTACATATTCATAACACTTTTCATATAAGAAAGGGGTAATCCACTTTGAAACAGTACGCAGCAAAAAACATCAGAAACGTCCTGATCGCAGGTCACAGCGGCGCAGGTAAGACTTCTCTTGCCGAGGCCATGCTCTACGTCGCCGGCGCAACCGACCGTCTCGGAAAAACAGCCGACGGCAACACCGTCTGTGACTTCGACGCAGAGGAAATCAAGCGCAAGACCTCCGTTTCAACGGCTGTTGCTCCCCTCGAGTGGAAGGATCATAAAATCAACGTAATCGACGCTCCGGGTCTTTTCGACTTCGTCAGCGGCGTTAACGAAGGCGTCCGCGCATGCGAGTGCGTCATCATAACCGTCTCCGCACGTTCGGGTATCCCCGTAGGTGCCGAGAAGGCAAACAAGGCTGCTCTCCAGGCAGGCAAGGCACGTATGTTCTTTGTCAACCAGCTCGACGCCGATACAGCCAACTTCTACAAGACCTTCGAAGGACTCAAGGAGACCTTTGGTTCCTGTGTCTGCCCGATCGTCGTTCCCTGCATCGAGAATGACGCTGTCAAGTGCTACGTCAACCTGTTCGAGAACAAGGCTTACGAGTACGTAAACGGCAAGCTGACCGAGTGCGCTATCCCCGAGCTCAAGCATCTCGACGATTTCCGCGCAGCCATCAACGAGGCTGTTGCAGAGACCAGCGAGGAGTTCATGGAGAAGTTCTTCAATGACGAGCCCTTCACAGCCGAAGAGCTCAAGGCAGGCATCTCCCAGGGCGTCAAGGACGGCACTCTTGCACTGCTCTATTGCGGCGCTGCAACCGAGGGTCAGGGCGCTGACCTCCTTCTCAACGCTATCACCCGTTTCGTTCCCTCTCCCGCAGAGGCAGCAGGCGAGACCAGCGAGGAAGGCACCGAGGTCAAGTGTGACGAGAACGATCCCGCAGCAGCAGTCATCTTCAAGACCGTTGCCGACCCGTTCGTTGGTAAAATGAGCTATTTCAAGGTTATCTCCGGTAAGCTTTCGGCAGATACACCTGTTGTCAATATGCGTACCGGTACTCAGGAGAAGATCGGTAAGCTCATCTTTGTAAAGGGCAAGAAGCAGGAGGATACTTCCTGCATCACAGCAGGCGATATCGGCGCTGCAACAAAGCTTGCAAACGCAGCTACAGGCGATACATTCTGCTCTCCCTCGAGAAAGGTCACCCTCAAGGGTGTCGATTTCCCCGAGCCCTGCCTCTCCATGGCGATCCTTCCCGTCAAGAAGGGCGAGGAAGACAAGATCGCTCAGGGTCTCGTAAAGCTTGCTGAGGAAGATCCCTCCATCAAGTACGGCACCAACACCGAGACACATCAGATGGTCGTTTCCGGTCAGGGCGACCAGCACATCGACGTTATCGTCTCCAAGCTCAAGACAAAGTACGGCATCGACGTCACTCTTGAGACTCCGAGAGTTGCATACAGAGAGACCATCAGAAAGAGCACTTCCGTTCAGGGTCGTCATAAGAAGCAGTCGGGCGGTCACGGTCAGTTCGGTGACATCTGGGTCAGATTCGAGCCGTGCGAGAGCGACGGACTCGAGTTCGCAGAAGAGGTCGTCGGCGGTTCCGTTCCGAAGAACTTCTTCCCCGCAGTCGAAAAGGGTCTGCAGGATTGCATGAAGCACGGTGTCCTCGCAGGATATCCCGTTGTCGGCGTAAGAGCAGTCCTTTACGATGGCTCCTATCATCCCGTTGACTCTTCCGAAATGGCATTCAAGACAGCCGCTTCCCTCGCCTTCAAGGCAGGTATCCCGCAGGCTGCTCCCACACTTCTCGAGCCGGTCGGAACCCTCAAGGCTCTCATCCCCAACGATAACATGGGCGACGTTATGGGCGAGGTTTCGGTCAGACGCGGTCGTGTTCTCGGCATGAATCCCGCTGAGGACGGTCTCCAGGAGCTCATGGCAGAAGTACCGATGGCAGAGATGGGCGACTTCTCCACCTTCATGCGTCAGTGCTCTCAGGGCAGAGGCTCCTTCACCTTCGAGTTCACCCGTTACGAGGACTGCCCGGGCAACATCGCCCAGAAGGTCATCGAGGACGCAAAGGCCCGCGAAGGCGAAGAATAATCAAAGACATAACAGAAGGACCACGCGAAACGCGTGGTCCTTTTTGCGTGCAAATTGTAGTCTTAAAGAACTATTCAATAACAATCTCAAAATCCTCGGATTTTACAAACTCAACATCTCCGCCTTTGCCTTCGCCTGTGGCAGATGCGTCGCACATAAGAAATTCAAGCGGTGTCTTTAGTACGACTTCGTATGTAGCGGTAAGCTCGATGCTTTCGAGAAGCTCGATCTTTTCGCTTTCGGAAAGAGCCTTGTCCTCAACGAGGATCAATATATGCTCCTCCCAGTCACAGGTTCCTTTTTCAAAGAAAGGTACAAAATCAAAATCGCTGTACATAATGACCGATCTGCCGTAATCCTCTTTGAAATTTATTACAATGTCGGTTGCCATACCGTTCGTGTTGTTGGTAACAACAAAATTGATTTTATAGGCTGAATATGATGACTCGTTGTCCAGAAAATACTTCCACGTTTCAAGGTCACACACATCATCTCCATAAACATTTTCGGGGATATCGGGTATGTAATTGGGAGTGCTATGGTAATCATTCAGATAATATGTCGGATCAAAATATTCGCCCGGCTCGATTGAAGTTATCTCGCAAATCACACCACTATTTTCCGCCGAGCAGCCAAACATCGCTGTCAGCATTGAAATCATCATTATCAAAGAGACTATCATAATTATTTTCTTTTTCATATCGTTACCTCCCGTGATTTTATTTTGTGTGCCAGACGGCAAGGACTTTTCCGTCCGATTTCTGAATCAGAATATACGGCACGCCGCCGATTGTGTTTTTGGGCAGAGTTCCATGAACGAGCCAGGTCTCGCTTTCCTCGTCAAAGAGCACGACAATCGGTCGCTCGTTGTCGACCTCTTCGCCGTATATCTCGGTCCATACGGTGAGAGCCTGCTCTTTTGCGTCCTCCTGACTGTCAACAGGTCCCAGAATCTTATCCGAAGGAAATCGCGCGATAATGTCATCATATTCTGATATATCAAAGCTTTCTTCATCAAGATAACTGCGAAGTATATCGTTGAAATCCTCTTCGTCAAACCGCTCAAGACCGCCGTAGTGCCGTCCGTCAGGGTATTCGTGATAGTTATAATCATAACCTACCAGTTCATATGTGCCGTCCTCGTAATAAACTTTTAAGGCAAGTCCGCTCTTATAAAATTCGGGATCCATACCCTTTATTTTGCAATGCATACCCTCGAGTTTTGACAACACTTCATGATCGGGCGGAAGCTCCTTCAAAACCACCCAATCATTGTCAAGGTCAATTATCTCCAGCGCTGTGACATTTTCGAGCGGTTCGGCAAATTTCCAAACGTCGGTAGTGTTCCCGCATATCGCGCAGGAAGACAAAATCAGCATCGAAAATGCAAGTATCAGCAAAACTATCTTTTTCATATCGTTACCTCCTTAATTTTCAGTCGTTTAAGATGTCACTTGTTTCACTCGTCCCCAAATGGTCACTGTCTCGCAGTTTTCGGCATCGAGAGTATAGGCTATCATCTCGTTTTCAAAGGAATCAAAATAGTGCCGCTTTGCAATTTTTTCTCCGTTGAGTTTTTGGAAACCGAAATCCGATGCGGGATATTCGCTTTCGTCGGCACTAAAAAATTCTTCAAGAAAGCTTTTGTCAAATTCCTTATAAGCAATGGTGTTTGCAAGATCACAGAGCAGATCGGTGCGGCAAAAATCACCGCCGCTCGGATTTGTATTTGTGTATTCGATCGTGAATGTTTCTTTGCCGTATCCTGTTTTTGAATCGCTGTCGTTTTTCAGAAGTATCGTGATTTTTTCTTCCTCGCTTATCTCGACGGTAAGCATCGTGTAGGTGTAATCCTCGAGCTCTTCAGCCGAACATTCAATTGCGGAAAAACCGTATTCCTGCGCAGTATCTTCAATGCGGCTTTGGAGCAAATAAAAATTTGCTTCCGAGTGCTCGGGTGACACCAATCCGCGTACGCACGCACTGCACATAAGTGTGCAGCAAACAGCGGGAACAATAGTTGTGGCAAGTGAAAAGAGTAAAATTTTTACAATAGTTTTCGTAGTGTCTCTCTCCGAATTTGTTTCCACCGAGTTTTGCTTCGGGCTCGTCTTTTCCTTTTCGTAAGCTTTTATATTTCTTCTCATAAAAATTATAAAGCAAACAAAAAATGCGACTATGGCTGTGATGACGAACAAGGTTTTAATGAGCTGATAGGTACCGACGTCATAAAGGATAGTGGAGTTGCCGTCGCTGTCCGTAACGACCAATTGAGAGTGAGTAAAAGAGATGAAATTGAGAAAAGCTCCCATATCATTTTTTATCTCATATGTCTTGTCACCGACGACACACTCGGTCTTTTTTAATAACTTAAATGAATATGAGTCGTTTGCTGGTGTCATCGGAACATCAGCGGCCTCTTCTACCTCTCCCTCAGGGTTGACGGAGATAATAAAATTACTTCTAACAAAATATATGAGAACATTTTCTCCGTCCCATTCCAAATAAAATGATCCCGGAGAGTCAAAAATATAGCCGTACTGAAAAACGCCCTCCGCTGAATATACGGATACGATATCTTTCATCGCGCCCATTTTGTTGTGCTCGGAACCTATGGCAAATGTTCCGTCCTCTCTGACATCGAAACAGTGAATAGATTTGTTTTTGTATTCTTTATCCAATATGGAAAAATTAATTGCATCAA
Organism: Oscillospiraceae bacterium; assembly: GCA_015065975.1. Lineage (GTDB taxonomy): Bacteria > Bacillota > Clostridia > Oscillospirales > Acutalibacteraceae > SIG598. Next base: position 36,453 of record SVPG01000015.1, read on the forward strand.
CAAAAGATTCTTTCTCTTCTTCTGATACAGGCTTGATATCAAATCCCGTATTCATCGCAAATACGCTCATACCGTTTGCCGACAGAACGAGCATGAGAAGCAGTACCGTCAGAACAATTTTTTTGATTTTCATATCGTTACCTCCAATTTTATACACTGTCGCGTCTGCGCTCTCAGCTTTCGTAAACGGTCGTTATCGGGCTGAGAGTTATCCTTTTGTGATACCGGTCAAGGTTTTCGGGGTCGTTTCCCGCAAGATAGGTAAGCTCGAAATAATCATTGCCGTAGAAGCTTGAAGCGATCACGGGGTTTGCGATCTTTGCATAGGGAAGTCGGAACACCTTGCAATAGACGTCGGTGTCGAAAATATCTCTTATGACAAGATATTGAGTCTCTTTCGGGTCGTCGGTGTCGGTGCTGACGTATGCAATAAGCTTGTCAAAGGAGTTGTAGGTGCATATGTCGGAGAAAACGGGGGAGAGACGCTCGTTTTTTGTGTCGATAAAAACAAACGGGTTTTTGCAGGCGCCGTAATCCGAAGAAAGCATCAGAATATCCTCGCCGAACGGCTCGATTTTGGGCAGAAGCGGAAGGTCGAATACGTGCTCAAGGAGCAGCCTGCCGCCGTCCGAAAAGATTTTTACATGAGAGCTGTAATCGGCAGATACCGTGATGATACAGTTGTCGTCGCTGTGCGCGATATAGGGGTCGGCAAACTCCTCGGGATTTGTTTGAGATTCGGGAAATTCCCCGCCCTGTGTGATGCAGGCGGGATATTCCTCACGCTCCAGCTCAACAAGCTCGTGCGAGGGTGCTTCGCCGTCCTTCTCACGGCAGGATACCGCCGCAAGAAGGAACGCGGCACACAGAAGAATACAGACCGATTTTTTCAGAAAATTCAATGCAGATCACCTTGCCTTTGGTTTGTGACGGGCGGAGGGGTATCGGAAACCTGACTGCAAGCAGGCAAATCGATAAGCGGGCATATCCCTCCACAACAAAGCTATGCCTGACGAATGACGGATGATTTAACAAGGCAAAACCAATCAGGTCGAAAATACCCCTCACAGATTTATACTTGTCCGAGAGGGAAAAGGTGACAGTTTTCAGACCCTTTCCACGCTTCGAATGATTCTGACAGTCTCGCCCAGCGGGCAGGAGGAGAAGAGACTGAATGCGTATTTTCCCTGTATCCAGTAACAGTGATACAGCCTGTTTTTATAGTTGTAATATATCATCAGGTCGTCGACATACATGACCCTGAGCGGAGCGTCCTCAGTGTCGACCGACAGTTTGGCGTGAAGGGTGAACTGCTCGAAAATTATCTCGCTGCCCGACGGTTTTCGGTATTTTACGCGATTGCAGAGCTGATCATTGGCGGTGACAGACTCTTCATCATATCCGTCGGGGATATATGTCGGGCGATAGACCTCGTCGATATGCGAAGGAATCCCGTCCGCTATCAGATGCCCCGATTCGGGGTCTGTGGGCAGAAAACTTATGTCGCTGTGCGTGCGGTATACGTTCATATAGAATCCCGGCTGAGGGGATTTCTGTGCCGTAACGCTCATAGTGCCGATTATCAGAGCGATGATTATTATTGCGGCGATGAGTACGCGCAGAATCCTGCCGCCCGTTATCCGAGGACGGTCGACGAGTGCGGCGACCGATTCCATGCGTTTTTCGAAGCTGTCGGAAAATTCGTGCCGCTCATCGCCGATACCTTCAAAGTCGGCGCGTTCAAGGGCAGAGGCTATGTCCCGCAGAAAATCCTTTGAATATATTTCTTTTTCAGACATTTTCAGCCCTCCCTTCTGTACTCGGCGATTTTTTCTCTCACGCGCTGCATGCGCTTTTTGGCGGCGGCGACCGTGATTCCGAGCAGTGACGCTATCTGCGGATAGGTCAGGTCGTGTATGCACCTGAGCCTGAACACGATCAGATAATCCTCCGACATCGCGGAAACCAGCTTTGCCATGCGGTCGATCTCACAGCCCGTCTCGACCTCCTCCTCAAAGCCGCAGTCCGTGATGGCCTCTTTGGAATCGGCGTCGGAAATGAGTATTTCGCGTGAGAGCTTTTTCTTCATGGTCAGCGCAATGTTCTTGACCACCGTCAGCAGAAGATTGCGCGTGTTACGGCAAAAATCTATTCTGGAAAAGTTTATCGCAACGCGCTCGAATGCGTCGTGTACAGCGTCCTCCGCCAGCCATTTGTCGCCCAGTATGCGCAGAGCGTAGGAATACATCGAGTCCCTGTTCTCGTTGTACAGCGCAATAAATCTTTCCCTGTCGCTCGGCTCGTCGACCAGAGCGAGAAGAGTTATGAGCATGTATATTCCCCCGTGAATTTGATTGCGTGAAAAGTATACTTTACCATAACAATTGTATCACAAAAGTTATGTAAAGTCCATACGGCTGCAGTTATATTCTTTTCCCCTTGTAAGTGCGGCTGTTTTATGGTATCATAAAATTTAATGTCAATAAAACAATCGGAGGAACTATGATTACAGTAAGCAATGTTAGTCTCAATTTCAGCGGATCGACCCTTTTCAAGAATGTCGATCTCAAGTTCACACCGGGCAACTGCTACGGCATAATCGGTGCGAACGGTGCGGGAAAATCGACCTTTCTGAGAATACTCTCGGGCGAGCTCGAGCCGACAACGGGCGAGGTTTCCATTCCCGAAAACACCCGTATGTCGGTGCTCAAGCAGGACCACTACGCATATGAGGAATACACCATTTTCGACACCGTCGTAATGGGCAACCGCCGTCTTTACGACATAATGAAGCAGAAGGACGAGCTGTACGCAAAGGAGGATTTTTCCGAGGCGGACGGCGAGCTCGCTTCCGAGCTTGAGGGCGAATTTGCGGAGCTTGGCGGCTGGGACGCCGAGACCGAGGTTCAGAAGCTCCTGCGCGGTCTGGGACTTCGCGATCTCGATATCTATGCGATGATGAATACGACTGCCGACAGTGAGAAGGTCAAGATACTGCTTGCGCAGGCGCTTTTCGGCGAGCCAGAAATAATCCTTCTCGACGAGCCGACCAACCAGCTCGATATCCAGTCGATAAGATGGCTGGAGGATTTCCTGCTCGATTATCCCGGTACGGTGCTTGTCGTTTCCCACGACCGACACTTCCTCAACAACGTCTGTACGCACATCTGCGATATCGACTATACAAAGATAAAGATTTATGTCGGCAACTACGATTTCTGGTACGAATCCAGCCAGCTCATTCAGCGTCTTCTTTCCGACCAGCACAGGAAGGCGGAGGACAAGATACGCGAGCTGCAGAACTTCGTTGCACGATTCTCTGCAAACAAATCGAAGGCAAAACAGGCAACCGCAAGACGCAAGCTCATCGATAAGCTCAGCTATGAGGAGCTTCCCGCGTCGTCGAGAAGATATCCCTTCGTTGCGTTCACGCCCGACCGCGAGCCGGGCAAGGAGATACTGCACGTTGACAATCTGTCAAAGACGGTCGACGGCGTCAAGGTTCTCAACAACATCAGCTTCCGACTCAACCGAACCGATAAGGTTGCGTTTATAGCTCAGGACGAGTTCGCCGTAACTACACTGTTCAAGATTATTACCGAAGAGCTCGAGCCCGACGAGGGTGCATTCCAGTGGGGCGGCACTACGACCCAGTCCTATCTGCCCAAGGACAACTCCGAGTTCTTCAACGATTGCGACCTCAACCTGCTCGAGTGGCTGGGTCAGTGGTCGAAGGACCCGACACAGACCTATCTGCGCGGATTCCTCGGCAAGATGCTCTTCTCGGGCGATGAAGTTCTCAAGCCCGTCAAGGTGCTCTCGGGCGGCGAGAAGGTGCGCTGTATGCTGTCGCGAATGATGCTCTTCGGCTCGAATGTCATAATCCTCGACCAGCCGACAAACCACCTCGACCTCGAAGCCATCACCGCGGTCAATAACGGCGTTTCCGCCTTCAAGGGCGTTGTGCTTTTCACCTCGCACGACCACGAGTTCATTCAGACGGTCGCCAACAGAATCATCGAAATCACCCCCGACGGTCTCATCGACCGCGCCTGCACCTACGACGAATATCTCGAGTATAAGCTCGGTCCGCAGGATTAAAATATGATTACACTGATAATAGAGTTGAATGCTAAATTGCAGCCGATACATCGCGTAGAAATGTTTGAAGAACCGTTGGAAAAGGCTTTGCAGGAAGCTGATGTCGGCGAATTAGTCGGCGGAGGGACACTTCAGTTAATTACAGGTGAAATAAAAAATTGCGATATTGAACTGAGTATAAAAGAAGATGAAAAAGAAAGAGTTATCAGCTTCATTCAGCGAATTAAGATAATACCAAAAGGAAGTAAAATTATTTGCGGAGAAACGACTGCTTCAATTGGTTCTGCCGAAGGTATGGCTATATATTTGAACGGAACAGATCTTCCGAGTGAGATTTATCAAACAAATGATGTAAATGAGCTTATCTCCTGTTTGGAAGATGCAATAGGTGAGAAGGGGCATATGTATAGCTGGTGGGAAGGAAGCAAGGAAACCGCATTGTATTTCTATGGTCAAAGTTTTAATGAAATGAAAGAAGCGGTCAAAAGTGTTATAAGCACACATCCGTTATGCAATATGTCACGTATAGAACAAATTGCATAAATCCAACTTTATAAGGCGAAAAAAACAGTTCGCAGCGAATTTGGCTGCGAGCTGTTTTTCAGTTTCAGTTATTTTCCTCTTCGACGTCACAAAAGCTGTTTAGTATGATCAATACCAAAAGAATTAAATCGGGAATAAGAAAACGCCATATGCCGAAATATACCGACAGTCCCATATCAACCAGCAGAAGCAGAACGGGAAAAATCAGAAAGGCTTTTTTCTTTTTGCTTTTTGAGACACATTTTGAAAAGAACGAGAAAGCCGCGATGTAAACTGCTAAGAAGAGTATTGAATATAAAAGAAAGAAGTCACACAAATAAGCTAAGAAAACGTAGAGGGATGGTGGTAACAGAGCAAACGGACAATAGGTGATAAGATTATATCCCGTATTCAGGCGGATCACGATAGCAATCGGCGAGACAATGGGTACTGCGATGCAAATAATTTTCACAAAGATCGAAAAGATTTTTTTCACGGTATTCATTTTAACACATCCTTATCCACAAACAACACTTTGCAAAAGAGCCTGCCCCGTCAGAGGCAGGCTCACCTTTTTAATCATATCCCAAAAAGTAAATTCTCACAATGCCCGCCATCTCGCGGAACCAGTAATGCCCCGCCATGTACCAGCGAGTCTCGCTGCACAGCGAATAGCTGCGCTCGATGCCCGCAAGCCTTGCCGCCTCGTGGGCGCGGTACTGATGGAATCGGTCGGAAACGATCAGCACCTTTTCGTGGCAGTTGTACTTTTCGATAAGCTCGGCGGAGAAGGAGAGGTTTTCGAGCGTGCTTGTCGAGCGCTCCTCGGTGATTATGCGCATTTCGGAAACGCCCTTTGCAACGAGATAATCGCGCATTACCTGAGCCTCGGAATAAATCTCGTCGTCGCCCTTGCCGCCCGTTACGATGCAGTACGCCTCGGGGTTTGCGAGCAGGTATTCGGCGGCGACATCGAGACGGTCGCGAAGCATATTCGTCGGTCTGTCGCCGACCACCTTGCAGCCGAGCACGACGACCGTCACTCTCGTGTCGGTCGGGGGCAGGGTCTTGAGCGAAGCGGCAAGCATGATTCCCGAAAGATATGCCATAAGTATCACGCCGACGGAAATTATCACGCCCGCAATACCGATGAGCGCGTTCCAGAACCAGTGCTTTGGCGCGGTGATGACGTTCCAGAAAAGCGCCGTGACAAAGAAGAACATTCCGATGAGCGCGATAGGTATCATTCCCACCGTAATCAGACCGAAAAGCACGGGCATAAAGGCATACCCCGTGATTAAGATTCCGAGAAACATAATAAGCTTGCGCCCGAAGGATATTTCTTTCCATTTCTGGAGCTTCTTTGTCTTTTCTTTTTTCTTTTCGGGTTCGGTATGTACAGTTTTGTCCGATGCCGTTTCCACGACGGCGACCGTCGGGAGCTTTTCCGCCTCTTCGGGGGTCATTGCCGCACCCGAGGCGGAGAACTGCGCGTAATTTTCGAGACTTGCGGGAAGGGCTATGACCTCGCCCGGCTCGACCAAGCGCGCCTCATCGGGGATTGTCGGGACTTTTGCGTTTTTCTTTTTCTTCATTATTTGTCGTCGGAAAGAAGATTGACGTCGAGCTGCGATACGGGAATCTCGATGCCGTTCTCGTCAAATGCAGCCTTCATGCTCTCCTGCATGGTGAAATATGCGTCCCAGTAGCGGTCGGCCTTGATCCATGCGCGCAGCTCAAAAACGATCGCACTGTCGCCGAATTCGGAGATACCGACGATGATATCGCGGCTTGAATCGGTGTATTCGCTGTCAGCACCGACCTTCTTTATGAGCTCCTTGACCTGCTGAACGTTGCTCTTGTAGGAAACGGGGAACTTCATGTCAAGGCGTCTGTCGGGCTCAGCGGTGTAGTTGATGAGCTTGTCGGAGGTCAGCTTGGAGTTGGGGTAAACGATGTGCTTGTTGTCGGCGGTGAGAAGGGTGGTGTACATGAGCTCGATCGACTCGACAGTACCCGAAAGACCCTCAACCTCTATGTAGTCGCCCGTCTTGAAGGGCTTGTTGAAGAGAATGATAACGCCGCTGGCGAAGTTTGCGAGGGTGTCCTGCATTGCAAGACCGATTGTGATACCCGCAGCGCCGAGAGCTGTGATGATGGAGGTGATGTTGATGCCGAGAGTTGCGATTGCGGAGACTATGACAACGACGTTGAAAACAGTCTTGACGCAGGAGCAGATGAAGCCCGAAATACCGGGATCGATCTTAGCCTTCTTGAGGGTTGTTCTGAGAACGCGTCTGATAAGAGATCCGATCCACGTTCCGATTATGAGTATGAGAAGTGAGGTCAGAAGCAGAGGACCTGCGTTTGATACCCAGTCAACGATAGACTTCCAGATGCCTGTGCCGAGATTTGCGAGCCAGTTCCATACGTTTTCCATAGTTTTTACCTGTCCTTTCTATCAGTTCTCAAAAAATGCCTTGATCGCCTTGTAGGTCATGTAGACGTCAAGCTTCGAAACAACTTCAAAGGGTGCGTGCATTGAGAGTACGGGAACGCCGATATCGACAACATCGACATCGAGGTTTGCCACATAGAGTGCAACGGTTCCGCCGCCGCCAGCGTCGACCTTGCCGAGCTCGGCAGTCTGCCAGACGATGTCAGCATTGTCGAAGATGGAGCGGATCTCGGCGACATATTCAGCCGAAGCGTCGGAGGTTCCGCTCTTGCCGCGGGCACCCGTGAACTTTGTCAGAACAACACCGCCGTTTACGAGGGACGAATTTCTCTTTTCGAAAACATCGGCGAAGTTGGGATCGAATGCAGCGTTGACATCGGCGGAAAGACAGCTCGAATTGGAGAGAGCGCGTCTGCCGCAGCCGCCCTGCATCTCGGCAAGATCATGGATGAAATATTCAAGATAGGAGGAGGCAAGACCGGTGTTTCCGTCGGAGCCTGTCTCTTCCTTGTCGGCGAGGCATACAACAGCGGTCTTTTCGGGAACGCCGCAGTCGAACATAGCCTTGAAGGCGGGATATGCGCACACTCTGTCGTCGTGACCGTAAGCACCGATCATCGAGCGGTCAAAGCCGACGTCGACCGCCTTGTATGCGGGAACAGCCTCAAGCTCGGCAGAGAGGAAATCCTCCTCGATGATGCCGTATTTCTCGTTGAGAAGCTTCATGATATTGAGCTTTACGCTGTCCTTGCCGCTGTCGCCGTCGAGCGGACGGCTGCCGATGAGAATGTTGAGCTTTTCGCCGGGGATAATGTCAGCCGCACCCTTTCTCATCTGCTCTGCTGCGAGATGGGGGAGAAGGTCGGTGATGCAGAACTGAGGATCGCCTGCGTCCTCGCCGATTCTGACGGTTACCTTGCTGCCGTCCTTTCGGCATACAACGCCATGAAGTGCGAGCGGAATGACCGACCACTGATATTTCTTGATGCCGCCGTAATAGTGGGTCTTGAAATATGCGAGTTCATCGTTTTCGTAAAGGGGATTCTGCTTGAGGTCGATTCGCGGAGAATCGATGTGAGCGGCGGCAATTCTGACGCCCTGCTCAACAGGCTGTTTGCCGATGACCGCAAGAAGCACAGCCTTCTCTCTGTTGAGGCGGTAAACCTTGTCGCCCGCAGCGTACTTTTTGCCGTTTTCGAATTCGACAAAGCCTGCTTCCTTTGCCTGTCTGACAGCCTCAGCCGCGGCCTCGCGCTCGGTCTTGCCCGTGTCGAGGAAGAGCTTGTAATCCTCGCAGAATTCGTCCGCCGCAGCGAGAACCTCAGAGCCCGCCTTTGCGGCACCGTTCTTCTTCTCAAAAAGGAGCTTTTCTCTCAGTTCCTTGTTTTCTTTGTCTGCCATTTATCATACATTCCTTTCGACTGAAATTTTATCGCTGTAATATATATCAAGATAGACGCCGCGCGCCTTCTCGACCTTGCTGACGTAATGCCCCGTGTCGGAGGTCGGGATATCGGAAAGCTCGCACCCCTGAGAGGGCACAAGGTTGTTGCTTATCCATGAGTTGACGCTTCCTCTGCCCGCGTGGTAGGCGGCTATCGCAAGACGGTCACAGCCGAACTCTTCGCGCAGAAGGGAGAGGAAAAACACACCGTATCGGATATTGACTTCGGGATCGTAAAGGTCGTCTGCCTCGAGCGGCACCTCCGGCCGAAGCTTTGTCTGAAGCCAGTCGAAGGTCTCGGGCATGATCTGCATAAGACCGATCGCGCCGACGTCCGACCTTGCGCCCGAATCAAAACCGCTCTCGGTGTATATCACCGCGTAGACGAGGCTTTCGTCCACACCGAACTGCTCGCTGTAACGCTCGACCAGCTCGGAATATTTCTGAGGATATATAATTTTTCGCACAGCACCGTATGCAAAAACCGCCGCCGTGATGACCAGAGTCAGACACAGCGCAAAGGAAAGCACACGGCGCAGGGATCTGTTATCTGTCATTCGGCATACTCCCTGAGTATTTTATCAATCAGTTTTTCGCCCTCTTTTATGAACGATTCGGTGTCCCCATCGTTATATATAACGTAATTAGTACGGGAAGTATAGAATTCGTCGTCCTGCTGAGCGTTGACGCGCATGTGAGCGGCGTGGGCGGAGAGACCGTCACGGAACTTGATGCGATTGATGCGCACCTGTCTTGACGCCATGACAGCTATGACAGCGTCGCAGCGCGTGTCGAGCCTTGCCTCGAAGAGCAGGGGAGCCTCGATGACTGCGTGAAGACCCTGCTTTCTCGCAGCGATGACCTTACGCGCGAGATTCTCGGCGATTTTCGGGTGGGTTATCGCGTTGAGACGGGAAGCCTTTTCTTTTGAAATGAAAGCCCTTCGCGCAAGAAGTGCGCGGTCGAGGGTGCCGTCGGAGCGAATGATGTCGCCGCCGAATTCCTTTGCCAGCTCGTCGAGAGCGGGCTGACCCGGCTCAACTATTTCTCTTGCTATCGAGTCGGTGTCGATAACGCAGCAGCCGCGCTCCTGAAAGGCGAGCCTGAGGGTCGATTTTCCGGCACCTGTCGGTCCGGTTACACCGATGATTATAGTATTTCCCATAATGTTGCCCTTTCTTCAGATAACTTTGATGTCGGGAAGATTAAAAACTAAAATTTCGCAGTGGTGAGGTATTAAACCCGCGAAGCAAATATGATGTGCTTGCATAAGCATTTTGCGAAGAGGGTTCAATAACAAAAATTCGCAGAGATGAGGCATTTAACCCGCGAAGCAAACATGCTATGCTTGCATAAGCACTTTGCGAGGAGGGTTCAATAACAAAATTCGCAGAGATGAGGTATTAAACCCGCGAAGCAAACATGCTATGCTTGCATAAGCATTTTGCGAAGAGGGTTCAATAACCGCAGCCGTGCTTTTCGCACGGCATAGGGGCTTTGCCCCAAAGCCTTGCCAAAGGCAAGACTTTATGCGGTTATTATAGCATATACATATTCACATTTCTACCATATTATTTAAACAATATAAGATGAAAAAAGCGGCGGCAGACGATCGAGTGACCTTCTGCCGCCGTAAATTGTTGAGTTATCAGTTTGCAGCCTCGACAAGAGCCTTTGTATCTCTTGCGATGACGAGCTCCTCGTTGGTGGGAATGACATAAACCTTGACCTTGGAATCGGGAGTGGAGATGAGAGCTTCGGTGCCGTGGATGGTGGCGTTGAGCTCCTCGTCGATCTTGACTCCGAGATAGCCGAGACCCTTGCAGATCTCTGCTCTGTGGGAGGTCTGGTTCTCGCCGATACCTGCTGTGAAGGTGATAGCGTCAACACCGTCAAGAGCAGCAGCATAAGCGCCGATGAACTTCTTTATCTGATAGCGGAGCATCTTGTGTGTGAGGATAGCGCGCTCGTCGCCTTCCTTTGCAGCAGCGGTGACGTCGCGGTCGTCGCTGGAGATGCCGGAAACGCCGAGAAGACCCGACTTCTTGTTGAGCATTGTATCCATCTCGGAGGGAGTCATGTTCTCCTTCTCAGCGATGAAGGTGACAACAGAGGGATCAAGGCTGCCCGAACGGGTGCCCATCATGAAACCGCCGAGTGGGGTGAGACCCATGCTGGTGTCGATAACCTTGCCGTCCTTGACAGCGGTGAGAGAAGAACCGTTGCCGAGATGGCAGTTGATGATCTTTGTGCCTGTGGGATCGTCAGCCTTGCCGAGCAGCTCGAGGCAGCGTCCGGTGACGTATCTGTGGCTGGTGCCGTGTGCGCCGTAACGTCTGACCTTGTACTTCTCATAGAACTCATAAGGAATAGCGAACATATAAGCCTCTTCGGGCATGGTTGCGTGGAAGGAGGTGTCGAAAACGACAGCCTGGGGAACCTTCTCGCCGAAAACGCTGACTGCTGCGCGGATACCCTGAACGTGTGCGGGGTTGTGCAGCGGAGCGAGTGTGCTGAGGGAATCGATGTCCTCGATGACCTTCTCGTCAACAAGAACGGACTTGGAGAATATAGCACCGCCCTGAACGACGCGGTGACCGATAGCCGAAACCTCGGACAGCTCGTTGATTACCTTGCCCTCGCCTGTGGTGAGAGCGTCCTTGACGAGCATGAAAGCCTCGGTGTGGTTGGTCATGTTCTGCTCTTTGACAAAGCTTCTGCCGTCGGCAAGCTTGTGGGTGACGATGCCGCCCTCGATGCCGATACGCTCACAGTTGCCCTTTGCGATAACAGACTCGTCCGCCATATCAATAAGCTGATACTTGAGGGAAGAGCTGCCCGCGTTGATTACGAGAATCTTCATACTTCCTGTCTCCTTATTCTTTTTGAATAGATTTTTAAAAAATCCCATTGATATACCTCGATTTCTCTAATTATTTACGGTTTCTACCGAATCGATATACCATACATATTCCATAATAATACTTTTGCGCCGCGATTTCAAGTGCAATTCGCCTCATTGCGCAAATTTTTGCCGACACAAAGCATTTGACAAAATATTGATGCAATGTTATAATTAAAATTCAGTAAACCCGCATCCGCCTCCTTAGTTAAATGGATATAATAAACCCCTCCTAAGGTTACGTAGTAACAACCACCTTGCCTGAAAAGGCAATAGTTATAAACATAAAATTTCATAATCAGTTAGTCCTTGCGCATATAGCTCAGTTGGATAGAGCGGTCGCCTCCTAAGCGACAGGCCGGGGGTTCAAATCCCTTTATGCGCGCCATATAAAAGCCCGAAAGCCTTGATCTTACAAGGTTTTCGGGCTTTTTGCATTTCCGAAGATCTTTTAGTTATTGATTACGACAGCGTGTAATCATGAAACGCCGAAAGGAAGCGAACTTATATGAAACAACAAAATTAGCCAGCTAATCGATTAGCAGAAAATGAGGTTTTTTGCTAATCAAAATGCCCTTCCTGCTAATCTCAGAAAAAACGGCTGATTTTTCTTGCTAATTTA
>SVPG01000016.1 GCA_015065975.1 Oscillospiraceae bacterium
ATAAGAAAAAACCCAGAAACCGTTGTGGTTACTGGGTTTTCCTTGGCTGCATCTTTTTTGGTAGCCAATTATGGTTGCGGAGGCAGGATTTGAACCTACGACCTTCGGGTTATGAGCCCGACGAGCTACCGGACTGCTCCACTCCGCGATATATAAGAGACGGTCTCTCTTGAATGCTTAAGTATTATATCACAGTTAATTGTTCAATGCAAGTCTTTTTTTGAATTTATACAAACTTTTTTTGAAAGTGGCTTTTTGTATTAAATATAGAAAGGATTTCAGGCGTTGCTGCGTAATCGGTTTACGGTGTTGCTTAACATTATAACAGGTAAGCTGAGCAGTGCCCAGAGTATTGTGAACAGAGGGCAGACCTGCCCGAGGATATTGAACTTTGAGCCTGAATAGTCCCATACTTTCCAGCCGAGCCCCAGATTTACAATACAGCCGGTCACAAACTCCACGCAGGTGATTATAACGCCGCCGAGACAGCATCTCAGTGCAAGAGAATGATTTTTCAATTTCATATTTGCGAGGTTTATAATCGAAGCGCAGAGACCTCCCGCGACAGACATGCTCCAGTGAGTGCGTCCTCTCCATATTAGTTCTATAATCGGGTAAAGGATAGCTCCGCCCGAAAAGAAGAGGAGCGCATCGGGCAGCTTTTTTATGTTATATGGAAGAAATTTCATTATATACGTGTTCCTTTTGAAAGTTGACTTTTGCCGCATTTTCGGTTACGGTATAAGTGTTGCCGAAATAAGAAATAAAATTCATCGGTCATTTGAAGAAAAAGCGGAAAATGCAAGAAAAAGATTGCACAATGTCATGGTTAGTGATATAATAAATGTTCAGAATCACCGATGATATTGCGGAGAGGAGGAGTGTTGTGCAACCGCTTGAAAGAATAATTCTTGTGTGTGGACATTACGGCTGCGGAAAAACCAATCTTTCGATAAATCTGGCGCTTGATTATGCAAAGGCGGGGGAGAAGGTAACCCTTGTCGATATGGATATAGTCAATCCTTATTTCAGATCAAGCGATTATCCCGAGCTTCTAAAGGAGAACGGTGTTGAGCTTATAGCACCGATCTATGCACATTCAAATGTCGATCTCCCGTCGCTTCCTCCGGAAATGTATTCGATTTTTACCCGCGAAGGAAGAATAATTATCGATGTCGGCGGAGACGATGCCGGTGCAACAGCTCTCGGTAGGTTTGCGCCGCAGTTGAGCAGAGTAAAATATTCGATGCTTTACGTTATAAATAAATATCGTGTGATGTCTGAAACTCCGACGGAAACGATGCAGCTCCTTCGTGAGATTGAGGCAGCGTCAAGACTTACTGCGACCGCTGTTGTGAACAACTCTCATGTTATGGATCTTACAACATATGAGGATATCCTCAATTCCGTTGAATATACGGCAGAAGTTTCCGGAATGGTAAATCTTCCTCTGTGGGCAACCGCAGTGAACAGAAAGTTCTGCGAAGGTCTTATAGGGGTGCCGGGAGATATTTATCCGGTCGATATATATGTAAAACCGCCGTGGAAGGACTCGGTCGAGTAAGAGAATCAGGATAGATTAAATTTATATATAAACTTTTACAGGAGGTAATGAATATGGCAAGGATCATAGTTGATGAGAATGTATGCAAGGGCTGTGAGCTTTGTGCAGGCGCATGCCCGAGAAATCTTATCGAGCTTGACAAGTCACGAATCAACGCCAAGGGATATCACCCCGCAACGCTGACCGATGAAGAGAACTGCATCGGCTGTGCAATGTGTGCAACCATGTGTCCCGATTGTGCAATTACAGTAGAAAGATAAGTTTTGCTTCGAGAAAGGAATGAATTATAATGGCTGAAAAAGTACTCATGAAGGGTAACGAAGCTCTTGCTGAGGCTGCTATTCAGGCAGGCTGCAGACATTTCTTCGGATACCCCATAACTCCGCAGACGGAGCTTGCAGCTTATATGGCAAAGAAGATGCCGAAAATCGGCGGTACATATCTTCAGGCTGAGTCTGAGGTTGCTGCTATCAATATGGTATACGGCGCCGCTTCTGCAGGTGTCCGCGCTATGACATCGTCCTCATCTCCCGGAATCAGCCTTAAGAGTGAGGGTATTTCGTATCTTGCAGGTGCCGATCTGCCCTGCCTTATCATCAATGTTCAGAGAGGCGGCCCCGGTCTCGGCGGTATCCAGCCCTCCCAGTCTGACTATTGGCAGGCAACAAAGGCTAACGGACACGGCGACTTCCAGGTGCTCGTTTTCGCACCGTCCACCGTTCAGGAAATGGTCGACCTCGTTGCAGGCGCATTCGATAAGGCTGATAAATACCGTATGCCGGCAATGATCCTTGCTGACGGTATGCTCGGTCAGATGATGGAGCCGGTAGAGATCAGAGAGACCGAGGTTAATCAGATCGAAAAGCCCTGGGCAACCAACGGCACAAACGGCGAAAGAGAGCACAATGTTGTAAACTCTCTCTATATTCAGCCCGACGAACTCGAGAGACTTGTTTTCGAGCGTTATGAGAAGTATAAGAAGATCGAAGCTGAGGAGCAGATGAGCGAGAGCTATCTGACCGAAGATGCTGAGATCGTTGTTGTTGCATACGGTGCTTCTTCCAGAGTTGTAAGAAGTGCTGTCAACGCAGCAAGAGCAGAGGGTATCAAGGTTGGCCTTGTCCGTCCGATCACACTCTGGCCGTATCCGAAGGCAGCAGTCGATGCAGTCTGCGATACAGCAAAGAAGCTCCTCGTTGTTGAGATGAGCATGGGTCAGATGGTCGAGGATGTCCGCCTTGTAGCAAACGGCAGACTTCCCGTAGAGTTCTACGGCAGAACCGGCGGTATAATCCCCACACCGGCTGAGGTTCTTGCAAAGATAAAGGAAATGGCAGGAGGTAATGAGTAATGGCAATCGTATTTGAAAAACCGAAGGCATTGACTGATGCGCCTTTACATTACTGCCCCGGCTGCACACACGGTATTGTTCACAGACTCGTGGCAGAGGTCATGGATGAGCTCGGAATTACCGGCAAGACCGTCGGTGTAGCACCGGTCGGATGTGCAGTTTTCGCATACAATTATTTCAATTGTGATATGGTCGAGGCAGCTCACGGACGTGCACCTGCTGTTGCAACAGGTCTCAAGAGAGCCCTTCCCGATAATGTTGTTTTTACATATCAGGGCGACGGCGACCTTGCAGCTATCGGTACTGCTGAAACTGTTCATGCAGCTACAAGAGGCGAAAATATCACGGTTATCTTCATCAACAACGCTATCTACGGTATGACAGGCGGTCAGATGGCTCCCACATCTCTTCCCGGTCAGGTAACCCAGACCACTCCTTACGGCAGAGATGTCAACTATTCCGGTTATCCCGTAAGAGTATGCGAGATGCTCTCCACACTTGACGGTGTTGCACTTGCACAGCGCGTTGCTGTTGACTGTGTAAAGAACGTAAATATCGCAAAGAAGGCTATCAAGAAGGCTTTCGAGAATCAGATAAACGGTAAGGGCTATTCCATCGTTGAGGTTCTTTCCTCCTGTCCCACCAACTGGGGTCTGACTCCGGCAGAAGCACTTCAGTGGCTCCGCGACAATATGATGCCTTACTATCCGCTCGGCGTATATAAGGATAAGGATGAGGAGGATGTCAAAAATGGCTGAAAATAATTTCCTGCTTGCAGGCTTCGGCGGACAGGGTATCCTGTTTGCCGGAAAAGTTATAGCTTATGCAGGTCTTGCTGATGAGAAGCAGGTTTCCTGGCTTCCGTCCTACGGTCCCGAGATGCGCGGCGGTACAGCAAACTGCAGCGTATGCCTTTCCGAGAATGTTATCGGATCTCCGCTTGTTACCGAGCCCAACGGCTTTGTTGCAATGAACCTTCCGTCTTTTGACAAGTTCATTGACAGCGTTGAGAAGGATGGCGTTGTTATCGTTGAGAGCAGCCTTATCGAGCGCAAGGTTGAGAGAACCGATGTCAGAGCGTTCTATGTTCCCGCAACAAAGATCGCAGAAGAGAACGGTCTCAAGGGTCTTGCAAACATCATCCTTATCGGCAAGCTCTGGAAAGAGACTCAGTTCTGCACAAAGGATGCACTTGTTGCAGGCGTCAAGAAGAGTGTTCCCGCAAAGAAGGCTCACCTCGTTGATTCCAACCTCAAGGCTCTTGAGCTCGGAATCGCATTTGAGGCATAATTCAAAATACGGATTTACCGCTCACATCTCTGTGGGCGGTAAACTTTATCTGAAAAGGAGTATGTCTTATGAGAATAGGTCACGGATATGATGTGCACAGACTGGTCGAAGGACGTAAACTCATTATAGGCGGAGTTGAGATACCTTACGAAAAAGGACTGCTCGGACATTCCGATGCCGATGTTCTTGTTCATGCGATAATGGATGCACTTCTCGGAGCGGCGGCGATGGGGGATATAGGTTTGCTTTTCCCCGATAATGATGACCGATTCAAGGGTGCCGACAGCATGGTGCTGTTTGAGGAGGTCTGCCGTCGTCTGCAGGCTGCGGGATACAGTATATCGAACATCGATGCTACAGTAATCGCTCAGAGACCGAAAATGCGCCCGTATATTGATGCGATGCGCAGCAGGATTGCCGATGTCTGCGGTCTGGATATCGGAAGAATAAATGTCAAGGCTACTACCGAGGAGAATATGGGCTTCACGGGAAGCGGAGACGGAATAAGCGCCCATGCAGTGGCGCTCCTCGATGAAGCGGTTATAAAAAAGCTGTAAAGATAAAGCAACACCCGATATTGCGAAATATCGGGTGTTGCTTTTTATAGTGTAAAAAAGTGTGATTATATGTAAACACCGCGTGAGCGGTGGGAGCCTTCGGGTGATTTGCCCGGTGGACATGACGGCTTAAAGACTATGTGTGTTCAATTATTCTGCTTCGGTGTTCTGCTCGATTTTTCTGTACAGCTTGAAGCGGACAAGCATTGCCTCGTCTTCGATATTCTCGCATACGAGAGAAGCGTTGACGATCATACCGCCCTGGATAAGTCTCTTGAGACCGATGAGCTGGCAGAGCTTGCTCTTGAGGTTGAGCTTGTCGCCCTCTTCGGTTACGAGATAGATGTTGCCCTTGCAGGCATCTACCAGATTAAGGAATTCGTTTACGTCTACATTGCTGAGTGACCATACTTTACTCATGAAAAACCATCCTTTCTTAATTGGGATCGCTGATCCCTGTCAGTTCATGAATGCCGTCTATCCTGACCACCGAGGCTATTATAACACTTATTTGGTGAATGTCAACAATTTAATATTTATTTAATTGGTTAATATAACTATTTTAAGCGATTTAATAAATAGAAGAAAAATAAGATTTTTGTACATTGTGACAATAAAAAGGACTTGTGAAAAAATAAACAAAGTTATCTTATTGTTGTATTTGCATATAAAATATACCTGTTTTAGGTGTATAATGCACAATGGACCGAAAATGCAAAATTCGTTTTTTACATAAAAAATCGACCGCAATACCGATGAAAGTACCGCGGTCGATATGCTGTTATTTGCTAAAGAGCTATAACGTCGCTTTGAGCTTCGTCCGAACTGTCATTGTCAAGAGCGTCGAAGTTTGGAGGGATCATCCATGAATCGTCATCGGATTCTGTTGCCTCGGGCTCAGGTTCGGGCTCAGGCTCGGGCTCAGGTTCGGGCTCAGGCTCGGGTTCGGGCTCAGGCTCGGGCTCGGGTTCGGGTTCGGGCTCAGGCTCGGGTTCAGGCTCGGGTTCAGGCTCGGGCTCAGGCTCGGGCTCGGGTTCAGGTTCAGGTTCAGGCTTAACCTTGACCTTCTTTTTCTTCTTTTTGGGTTTATCGATTTTTTCGGTTGAATCTATTGTTTCAGTTGGTTCAAAGACGAAATTGTCAGCTGCCGGAGCGGCGATTGCGGGAGTGGTTATTTCCACATCTTCGATTCGTCTCGGGAATCGGCTGAAGATAATAAATACTATCGAAAGTGCAAGAGAGATGCCTGCTCCGATAAGCAGATAGACCATATTGTTGCTGCCGGCGGTCATCAGGAAGAATATGATGATTGCCGGATAGCCGAGCAGTCTGAGTGTTCGCATGCATCGTGTGATCTCAGCAGGCTGAAGTACGCTGTATATCGAGCTTGAAATAAAGATTACAGACAGTGTAATCAGTGCGCAGGTGAGTACAGCCATGTTGAGGGAGGGAGCAAAAGCCATCGGAAGGAAAGAAGCTGCAGCGAGAAGTCCTCCGATGAGAAGAGAAACTCTCTGTCCTGTGCGTGTTTTGAGCTTGAGTCTGTTGCCGAAACAGAAAGCGGCAACGGGAGCGATTGCACAGAGTGAAATTGCGGTAAGTGAAATGCCGAGCGAAGAGATGTAGACGGAAGAATATATCCAGTTGAAGCAGCAGGCAGCGCCGGCGCAGATAACGACCATCAGCGCGCCTCTGAAGGTAACGAGAGGATTCTTTCCGTTCATACCGTCATCTGCGGTGAATTCGATATCACGCAACATAACGAAGGATATTACAGCGGCTGCAAGTGTGAGGAGCATATACATCGTCATGCTGAATGTGACGGAAACCTCATCGAGCATAAATGCGCCGAGGATAATACCTGTAATTGCACCGAAACAGGGGGAAAGATAAGCGTATTTATCTCTGTTGTACTGGGCGTCGGAATGCATCTGGAATCTTGAAGCGATGCGGAAAGCAACTCCGTGTCCAAGTCCCGTGAGAGCGATGAGTGCAAGCGTGATATAGCTTTCGGCTGTCGGAATCATCGCGGGAACGCCGAAGAGTCTGAGTGCACAGCAGAGAAGAGAAAGAACGATTCCTCCTGCGAGGGTTACGACTCGGAGAGTGTTCTTCGGGAAACGACCGATAACGAGACCTGCGTTTGTGCCGAGAAGATATAAAACGAACGGGATAAGAACTTCGAGACCAAAGGGCAGATCGAGCTGTGAAAGAACACCGCGTCCAATATCAGTGAGAAGGAGAGAAGGCAGCTGAACGACAGCAGCCATTGTTATAAAGAAGGAAACGGGACGAACCGATTCGCGTCCGAAGGGGAGGATTCTTGTAGGGTCGTATCTTCTGGGGCGCAGAAGAATGTCGATAAGCTGGATAACTCCGTAGAAAGCGCAGGCAAAGAGAATGAGGAGCGCTGCGACGGTCATCATAAGCTCGAGTGTTGCAAAACCGAAAACGGAAATTGCGGCAGGCTTGAGCTCGCATATTTCAAGAGCGCCGACTACCTTGCCGTCGGTGGAAAAGATGGGAGCACAGGCTGTGAGATATTCGCTCGAACCGATTTTTCTTGTGCTTATTCTCACGGTTCCGCTGCTGCATACCTCGTTGACCGTATCGGCACTCTGCCATGAGGTCATGGTTTCGTCCGATGATGCGGCAAGAATGTTCTGAGAACCGTCGAGCGCATGGAACGGGGGAGTGTTCACGGAACTGTCGGTTACATCGTGATATACATATATATTGGAAAAGCGGTTTACGTTATCCTGAGAATCGATGAGAAGTGTGCAAAGGTCCGCGTGCAGACTGTTGAGCTGTGAAGAGGAGAATTCCGTTTTCTCTCCGACACTGCTCTGCATATAAACCTCACCCGCGAGAACGAGCTGTGTGAGTTCGTTCTCGGCTGTGTCGCTGTGCTGTTTTGTGTAATCACGTGAAAGCATTACAAAGACGCTGAGCGCAACAGCGGTGAGAATGATTGCGAATCTGACTATGTGCAGACCGAGCTCGCTGACCCGTTCATTTTTGAGCCACTTGAAGCCCCATACGACAAGCTGTGCGAGTACGGCAGCCGCGGCGGCAAGAAGCACGCAGACGACAACAATTCCGAGAATTCCTGAAAGAGCACGTCCGATAAAGAATGCACCGGTGCAGAGAGCTGCGATAATGGCAAGTCTCAATGAGACACTGAGAATATTGGCGTTTTTCATCCGACAGACACCGCCTTTCTCTTTTTATAAGCAGATACAGCACCCGATATGCTGTAATAAACGATTATCATCAGTCCGCTGAATATGGCGATGGTCTTGAGCCTCTCCATAACAAGGCTGTTGTAATCGAAAGAGTTCATATACTGTGACGAGACAATGAGAAGGGCACAGGGAGAAGTCTGACCATCCTTGAAAACGGGAGTGTATGTATAGTACGCATCATCATATGAGCATGACATCTGCTGACCTGTTGTGACAGCGGATGTGATATCGGCAAGCTTTTTCTCGTCGATATCGGAGAGGTCATATCCGTCACACGATGCGAAGAATACGGCGTCACTGCCCGATACTCTGTATACAGCGCAGGAATTGAGTATGCTTCCATCTGTGAAGCAGGCGTTGAAAAGCTCTGAATAGTAGTCTTTTACATATGCCTCACGCTTTGGATCGGTGATCTCGAGAAGCTCCGGGTCGACAGCACCCGACACCGAATGGCTGAGCTGCTGTGTGGATTCACGGGCAGAGTCCTTTGTTGCTTCATAGAAGGTGTTTTCATAGCTTCTTACGGTCAGATAGCTGCAAACGACTATCGCGGCGATGATAAGAACGATCTCAATGACCGTTCTGAGCCAGATGTGACCGATCTGCAGTCGTTTGTATTTGAGCTTTCCTTCTTGCATAATCGTTCCTCCTTTTACGGTTAATCGGTAATATTTATAAGTTCGGACAGATCATACGGGGTCTGCTGGTATACGTAATAATTGAGCCAGTTGGAGAAGAGGAGGTGTGCGTGTGACCGCCAGGTCTGGAAGGGGAGAGATGACGGGTCATTGTCGGGGAAGTAGTTTTCGGGAACATCGGGGTTGAGCCCGCGGTTAATATCGCGGAAATATTCGCTTGCGAGTGTGTGACGGTCGTATTCCGCGTGACCTGTGCAGAAGAACTGTCTTCCGTTCTTGTGTGCGATTATGGCTGAACCTGCAGCGGCAGAACGGGCGAGAACGACGAGATCGCCGTGTCTGGCGATATCCTCATCAAGAACCTGAGTGTTTCGTGAATGGGGGATCATGAACTTGTCGTCAAAACCGCGAACGAGCGGATGGAGCGGATCGAGGATCCTGTGCTCATAGATTCCCGAAAGCTTTTTGTCAAGCTTGTATTTGGGAATGCCGAAATGATAGTAAAGACCGGCCTGAGCACCCCAGCAGATGTGAAGTGTCGAGTATACGTTCTTTTTGCTCCATTCCATTATCTCACACAGCTCATCCCAGTAATCAACGTCGCAGAATTCCATTGTTTCAACGGGTGCGCCCGTGATTATCATGCCGTCATAGCGCGAATCCTTTACGTCGGAAAACACCTTGTAGAAATCGGTAAGATGTGATACCGGAGTGTTCTTGCTGCTGTAAGACGCTGTCTGAAGAAGCTCTATTTCAATCTGAAGCGGAGAGTTTCCGAGAAGACGGAAGAGCTGAGTCTCCGTTTCGATTTTTGTGGGCATAAGGTTGAGAATAAGTATTTTGAGCGGACGTATATCCTGAATAAGAGCGCGCTGCTCTGTCATTACAAAAACATTCTCACTTTCAAGAATACGGTGTGCGGGAAGGGTATTGGGGATTTTGATAGGCATTGATGCACCTCTGACATAAAAAGATATAGATGTTTTAAATATAACATATTTATTGTCTTTATTCAATAGATAACAATAATTTGCTTTATAGTGAAAAAGGGTTATATCTGAGACAGAACAGCTCCTATACTGTCGTTTATTACAAGATCGGCGTTTTTGTCCATCGGGGTCTGCGATCGGTTTATCACAACAAGCCTGCTGCCCTTGTAATAATTGACCATTCCTGCGGCGGGATAAACAGCAAGTGATGTTCCGCCGATAATAAGCATATCAGCCTCGGCTATTGCGTTGACGGCGCGCATGACCGTGTCGTCGTTCAGAGGTTCTTCGTAAAGAACCACGTCGGGTTTGACGACACCTCCGCATTCGCATTTCGGGACTCCTTCGCTTTGAAGAATAAAGCGTGCATCAAAGGCTTTTTTGCATTTTGTGCAGGAGTTTCTGTGGACCGAACCGTGAAGCTCAAGCACGTTTTTGCTGCCCGCTTCCTGATGAAGACCGTCTATGTTCTGAGTCACGACAGCGGACAGCCTGCCCTCCGCTTCGAGCTGAGCGATCCTGATGTGAGCGGCGTTCGGCTTTGCATCGGGACAGATCATTTTTGCGCGGTAGAAATCAAAGAATTCTTCCGTGTGTGAAACAAAGAAGCTGTGGCTGAGCATGACTTCGGGAGGGTATTTGAACTTCTGATAATAAAGACCGTTTACGCTTCTGTAGTCGCTTATACCGCTTTCGGTCGAAACACCGGCACCGCCGAAAAATACGATCGAGCGGCTCTTTTCAACCATTTCGGCGAGTTTTTTTATTTCAGTCAAAGCAATGCCTCCCAAATAATTATTCAAATTCATTTTATCACACATTCGCCGCAGGTAAAGCATAAAAAATACATCTGACATAATTTGTTAAAATCAATTGACGAAGAGGAGTTATTGTTATATTATATAAAGTATATATTTGCGTTGAAAAGGAGGGGCTCGGAATCTTGAGCCGTACCTGATATGGATAATTATTATTCTGAAAATGCAATGATCAGCGAGAGCGGCGCTGCCGTACCCGACAACGGAGCGGTGTACAGTGAGAATCTGCCGACTGAACCCGAACAGCAGGAAATAAAGGTGCGCACTTATGCTCACCCGTCGCTGGTTCTTCTGCTTATGCTGGTCTTTTTTCCGGCAGGTCTTATCGCCATGCTTTTCTTTACAAAATGGGGAGCATTCGCAAAGATTCTCGTCACGCTTTTTGTGCTTGCCGTGGCGCTTTCCGTATATGAGGTGCTCGTTCTTTACAACGTGATCGATCTTCCGAGTCTGATCGGTATGATCGTGCAACTCTGGAATGATTATATCAATTTCTGAATACTGAGGAAGAGCATATTTCAATGGAAAAATATCTTAGAAGAACGTGGGTCGAGATCGACCTTGATGCGATAGGTCACAATTACAGACTTATCAGAAAAAAAGCCGGACAGGTTCCCGTGATGTGTATTGTAAAAGCTGACGCATACGGTCACGGTGTTGAGCATATTGCGCTCGAGTATCAGAGACTTGGAGCGAAATGGCTCGGTGTCTCGAATATAGAAGAAGCGATGGAGCTTCGAAGATACGGCATCGACCGTGAGATACTCATTCTCGGTTATACACCGCCCGAAGCGGCTGCTCAGCTTGCTGAATATGAAATAACCCAGGCTGTCTTTTCGCTCGGGTATGCGGAGAGTCTTTCACAGGCTGCACTCTCGCTCGGCTGCAGTGTAAAATGCCATATCAAAGCCGATACAGGTATGGGACGCATCGGACTCAACTGCAGAGCTCAGCAGTCGATAAGTGCAGCTGCCGACGAAGCGGAGAAGATCTGCAGACTTGACGGACTTTGCATAAACGGAATTTTCACACATTTCGCAGTTGCGGACGACGGCGAAAACGGAGAGGGCTTTACGAGAGCTCAGTATTCCAATTTTATTGATATTATCTCGGCACTCAACAAAAGAGGTATAAGCTTCAAATACAGACACTGCTGCAACAGTGCCGCAACGCTTGAATATCCCGATATGCATCTCGACCTGGTCAGACCCGGTATTATTCTTTACGGTCTGTCGCCGTCCGGGTGTATGAGAGGAAAATATGATCTCAGACCTGTCATGCAGCTTCGCTCGGTCGTTTCGATGATAAAGAAGCTGGAAGCGGGAGCGACTGTAAGCTACGGCAGAATATTCACAGCCGAGCGTGATATGGTTCTCGCAACCGTCCCGATAGGCTATGCCGACGGGTTCCCGAGGATACTTTCGGGCAATCAGGAGCTTATCGTAAGAGGAAAAAGAGTTCCCATAGTCGGACGTGTATGCATGGACCAGCTTATGATAGATGTTTCCGATGTCGAAGGCGTCACAGAGGGTGATACCGTTACGATATTCGGAAAAGACGGTGATGAAGAGATAACGGTCGATGAGCTTGCCGATAAGCTCGGAACGATAAACTATGAGCTTGTATGCCGTATGGCGAGAAGAGTTCCGAGGATTTATCACCGCGGCGGCTGCGTTATTTCACAGACGGATTATTTACTTTGATACGAAAGGTTGAACTATATTATGGAAAACACACAGGCAAGAAAAAAGAGAATATTTTCGGCGATTCAGCCGAGCGGCGCAATGACACTCGGAAACTATCTCGGTGCGATAAGAAACTGGGTAGCAATGCAGGACGAGTTTGAGTGCGTTTATTCCACGGCAAATCTTCATGCGATCACTGTAAGACAGGATCCGAAGCAGCTCAAGCAGAATACGGAACAGCTTTACGCTATGCTTCTTGCCTGCGGTGTCGACAAGGACAAGTGCATATTCTTCCATCAGAGTATGGTGCCGGCTCACGCAGAGCTTTCGTGGGTGCTTTCCACATATACTCAGTTCGGCGAGCTTTCCAGAATGACCCAGTTCAAGGATAAGTCTGCAAGACATGCCGACAATGTCAATGCGGGTCTTTTCACATATCCGACGCTTATGGCGGCAGATATTCTGCTCTATCAGGCTGATCTTGTCCCCGTCGGAGCCGATCAGAAACAGCATCTTGAGCTTACAAGAAATATCGCAGAGCGTTTCAACGGTGTATACGGCAACGTCTTTACCGTTCCCGAACCCTATATTCCGAAGCAGGGTGCAAGAGTAATGAGCCTTGTCGACCCGACAAAGAAGATGAGCAAGTCGGACGACAACCAGAAGAGCTTCATTCTTCTCACTGACCAGCCTTCCGTTATCATGAAGAAGTTCCGCAGCGCTGTTACAGACAGTGAGGCATGCGTATGCAGAGGCGAGAACAAGGCAGGTATCAACAACCTTATGGATATCTACGGCGCCTGCACAGGTATGTCCGATGATGAAATAGTCGCTCAGTTTGAGGGCAAGGGCTACGGCGATTTCAAGACCGCTGTCGGCGAGGCTGTCGTTGCTGTTCTTGAGCCGATACAGAGCCGTTACAATGAACTTGTCAAGGACAGAAAGTATCTTGAAGAGTGTGCAAGACAGGGCGCCGAAAATGCAGAAAAGCTTGCGCGCAGAACCATAGAGAAGGTATATAAAAAGGTCGGTCTGCCCAGATAATTATTTTGCAGCTCCGAAATTCTCTTGTTTTATACAATTTTCGGAAGGTATAATTATTCAGATGTTCAAAAGCAGGGAGGTATGATTATGGCAAGCAGCACACCCCTAAAGGCGCTGAGAAAGGAAGCAAAAA
Source organism: Oscillospiraceae bacterium (assembly GCA_015065975.1). Taxonomy (GTDB): domain Bacteria; phylum Bacillota; class Clostridia; order Oscillospirales; family Acutalibacteraceae; genus SIG598. The sequence continues at coordinate 13,315 of SVPG01000016.1, forward strand.
CTCAGCTTTCCGACAACTTCAGCCGTGCTCTGGCCGTGCTTTGCGTTTCGCTGATGTTTTCGGCGGTCTTTATGATGATCGACCAGACATTCAACTCGTTCCTCAACACCGATACGAGTTTTCTGATTTTATCCGAATCCCAGGGCAATGAAGACAGCCTTATGGTTGACCTGCTCGGTTTTATCGGTGCGACAATACTCAATCCGTCGTTTCTGATAGCGGCAATTATTTCGATATTCAATTTCTTGATTACCGCTCCGCTTAAGATGGGAACCGGCTGGTGGTATTATTCGCTTGCGGCAAACGGCAACCTCCAGGTAGGAAACATTTTTGCCTTTTACAAGACCAACAGCTATTATACCGCGTCGATCATGTTTGAGATCAAGCTGTTCCTGAAAAAGCTTGTTTACGCTATCGCGTCGTTTGCTCCGTCGCTTGTGGCGCTTGTCATGGCGTTTGAGAGAGACGGCAGCGAGTACACGCTCAAACCCGACTCGGAAGGCGAGACCATTATCATGATTTCGTTGGTGCTTGCCGCAGCTGGTATCATATTCTATGTTTTCCTGTCACTCAACTTTTTCCTGTCGAGATATCTTTTTGCGATAGGTGAATGTGAAAAGGCAGATGAGGCGTTTGACAGATCGAAGGTCATAATGCACGGTGATAAGAGTACAGTTGTTCAGATGGCAATGTCTCTTATCGGCTGGTATCTGCTCTGTGTGCTTATTATCCCGCTTGGATATGTTATTCCTCTGCATAACGCCTGCATGGCGAGATGTGCAAGAGATATAATAGAAAAGCATAAGAAGTATGAAGCAAGTGACCAGCACAAGTTTGTTGAACTTTAAAAAAAACACCGCAGATTGTTCTGCGGTGTTTTTTTTATTCGGTTTTGTTTTCAACTGCTTTATTCAGTTTTGTAAGCTGCTTTTTTGCTGCTGCAAACATAGTAATCCATATTATAAGATATGAAATAAAGAATATGGTTATATAGCTGAGTATTCCCGAAAGACTGTGTTCCATCCAGTGCATATAATATGCAATGGGGAATGTAGAGGCTGTCAGTATGATAAAGTGGGTGAGAGTCTGACGCAGTGGACTCCATTTTTCTGTTTCCCAAATTACAGAGGAAGCTGCACAGACAGAGCCGTAGATAATACAGAGCAGACTTTGAATTATATATGCGTTCAATTCGTTTTTGAAATCTGTGATAAGCTGAGGTGCAACGGGATAGTAATTGCCATCGCCGACGGTCAGAGATATACAAATTGTGATAATTGTTCCGATAAGAAGACCGACAGGGGCGCCTATGAGAGCGCGTGATAATGCTTTTCTTTTCATAATAATTGTCCTTTCATAGTTATATTCCCAGAATTTGTTTGATTTTAGCAACATAGCGTCTTGATACATAAGATGCAGTACCGTCTGAAAGCAGTACGCAAATTGTACCCGAAAGGCTCATATCGAACTTCTTGACTTTTCTGAGGTTTATTATCTCACTGTTAGAAATGCGTGCAAATCTTGTTTTGTCAAGACGTTCTTCAAGTTCATAGAGCCGTTGTCTGAGGATATACTCTTTTCCTGACGAAACTGCAAAGATTTTTCCGGAAGCCGAATAGATTCTGACTATGTCTGATTGCTCAAGGATTTCAAGTGAATCTTCCCGCTGGCCGACGATTATCTGCGGAGAACTGTCGGTAAGCTGTTTTACAAGATCGTTTATTTCCTGCGTCATTTTGTCAGTAATGATTATTACTTTCGGGTTTTCGCACAATGGGTCTATTTTAACTTCAACCTGCATTGAAAAACCTCCTTTCCTGTGTTTGAGAAAAGTATAATGTCTTCTGTACGGGATATCCACCGATATAAAACAGGTGGTTGATTTCTGAATATAAGCGGCAGAATTTATAATATAAAAAGCGGCTGCGGTGTCAATAACCGCAGCCGGAAATAAGTATTAATTAACGTTGACCAGCAAGCCGGTGATATTATCTGTTTCACCGCGTGAGATAACTGTTGTGATCAGACTCTCGATAGCGGTCTCCATATACTCGCGTGCGGAAGTTTTCTGCATTTCGATGGCATCTCTCAGCTCATCGGCGGTCAGCTTGTTGTAGAGTCCGTCGCAGCAGAGAAGGAAGGAGTCGCCTGCGGCATAATCGCCTGTGTATTTGCGCACAGACATATTAGGATTGACTCCGATACACTGCACGAGAATATGCTTTTCACGGCTTGTAAGAAACTCTTCGGGAGTTATCTCGCCGTTTCTCATTCGCTGTGCGGCGAGAGAATCATCATCGGTTATCTGAGAGAAGCAGTCGATTCCGCTCTTGTAGCATCGGCTGTCACCCACGTGGAAAACGTAATACTTTCCGCCTGCAAGAATAAGTATGGTTGCGGTCGTGCCTACATGAGCGCCTTTGCTGTTGCCGTAATCCACAAGCTCGGCGTTGACTGTGGAGAGGATAGTATCCATCTCGGTGCCGAGAGTCTGTTCGTCGCAGCAGCCGCTTTGAAGAATAGACGCAAAACGGGTGAGAAACCACTGATTGAGCGCGCTTACCGCTTTCATGCTTGCGACCTCGCCGTCGGCAAGACCGCCCATACCGTCACACATGACGGCAATACAGACATCACCAAAGCTTGTCTTTGCGGTCTTTATGAGATAATTGTCCTGATTTACGTTTTTTCTCGTTCCGATATTTGTAGCAGCGGCAATATTAAAAGACATGGTATTTATCATTCCTTTCACACAAATATAACATCTGAAGTCATTATATGATATTCATGAGCGAAACAGAAAATGATTTTCTGTTATTATTTTAATGTTATTTTTCGTGATTGTCAATGAACGTGTTATAAACAAAGGCAGTTCGGAGGTTATCCGGACTGCCGCTGGTGTCATATAAGCATCGGCTGGAGCTGCTTTCCTTCGAGAGCGGCTTTTACCGTTTCGGCTATAAGATCAAATCTTGCAACGATCGATGTCGGTTTGCCGTTCGGGTCATCCTGACACATCGGGACGAAATAATAATTCTTGTTGTTGAGAAGAAGCCCGATGTTCTTGCAGGCGGTTGAAAGTGCATCATTTGTGGATACGCATATGACGACAGGTCTGCCGTTTCTCAGATGAGCCTTGACGGCAAGGGTCACAGGTGTATCCGCAATACCGTTTGCGAGCTTTGCGAGCGTGTTGCCCGTGCAGGGAGCGACAACGAGAACGTCGAGCATTTTCTTCGGACCGATGGGTTCGGCATCGGCGATTGTGTGTATGATATCCCTCTGACATATCTGTGTCAGCTGATCGTTGAAATACTGTGCTTTTCCAAAACGGGTATCTGTGCCGTAAGCGTTTGCCGACATGATGGGGAAGAGCTCCATATCGGCGTCGCGCAATGAAGCCGCTGCTTCGATAGCTTTTTTGAAAGTACAAAAGGAACCGCACATGGCGAATCCTGCTTTTACCTTATCCAATTTGTGACCATTCCTTTCCACACGGAAATCACAGAATGCAGAAGGTCATTCGTCAAGCATTGCAAGAACCGTGTCTTTTATAATGCCTGCTGCGGTAACAGGTGAATATCTTCCGGGGAGTCCGGGCTCGTTGAAGCATCTGATACCAAGCCTTGCTGCCGCATAGGTGTCCACTCCTCCGGGAGCGGAAGCGATATCTATTATAATGCAGTCCTTAGAAAGTCGGCTCATGAGGTTTTCACCGATAATGCCTGCGGGAACGGTGTTTACGATAAGTCCGAGCGTCGATGCGCGTGAGGGAAGAGCGTGAAGGCAGATAGCTTCATACCCCGAAGCGCGTGCCCATGCAAGGTCGTTTTCGCTTCTTGCGGCAACGATAACGTGAGCGCCGAATGCGTTGAGAAGCTGCGCGGTAAAACGTCCCGTGCGTCCGAAACCGGTCACTGCACAGACACTGCCGCACAGTGTGACGGGCATGCGTTCTATTGCACAGGCAATAACACCTTCGCCCGTTGCCTGAGCGTTTCTGACGATAAAGGATTCACGCGAGGAATAATCGCGGATCTTGAGATCCCTGATATGCTCTGCAGTCGACCTGAGCCTTTCGGGCATACCCGAAAATACTACGGAATCCCGCAGTGCCGAACAGAATTGAGTGTTGTATTCCTGTGCGTTGTTTGAGTATGGAGCACTTACCATACCGAGCGAGTTTACGGGAACGATGGGCAGTATGACCGTGTCTGCCATAGCGGCCGCTGTTACGGCATCGGACATTACTGCACTGCCCGTGAATTCACGTGCGTTGTCCAGACAGGCTGCAAAAACTGTGTATCCGTCGCGGCAAAGCTGTGATGCCAGATGAGCAAACCTGAGGTCTCCGCCGATGACGGCAAAGGTTTTCGTATCCATAAAAACCTCCTGTTGAGTTGAGCTTATTCTTTCGATGAAGCAAAAAATTTATCACTTCGGTATCATAGTATGTAAGCGGCTCAGATGTGTGACAGCGAAGCGGTCGATGAGTCAGGATAGTAATATGAGATGATGTCGCTGTATGAGGTGTATTGAACGGTCAATGGGGCAGAGGGGGTGAAAATGCTTTTTATATCGGCATACCTGCCGTTTGATATTATAACCGTGCTGTCTGTACTTCGGACTATTTCTCGCAGACGGTTGTATTCATATTCAAACCTGTCTGAAAATTTGGTCTTCATCTGTTCTTTCGAAAGAGGCGCGGGGCAGTTTTCTCCCGATTTTCCGCTGATTATGTAAGTGTTGAGGACTATGGCGAGTGCTTTGAGAACCTCGTCGTCCTGCTCGGAAAAATTTGCAATAACGCCCATGATATACTGAGCTCTCGGCAAAGTTTTCGTCTTGCCCGTGGTGCTGTCAGTGATGCATACATAAAAAGCTTTGTCACGGCTTATAGCAGACTTTGCGGCAAGAGCAGGAATGACAGTTGCCAGAACGGTTATGAAGATGAGCAGAACGGCAATTTTTTTCATGGTTTTCTCCTTACTGTATATTATTCATAATTAAGATAAGTTATTGACTTTATATTTTAAATAATATAAAATATAAAATGTATGGTCGGATGTTATGTCCGAAAGCTGATGGCATTTTATAAATTGTATGCTTATCGGTCTCGATATATTTTGTCGGGGAGGTATATAAATGAAGATTCGTTTCTCACTTGTGGTTTTTCTGTTGGGAACGCTTGCGGCTCTTTCTCTGAAAATCTATCAGATTTATGACAATACAATAAACCTGACTACAGGGTTTACGGCAGAGGGCAGTGTCGTGGCGCTTATGCTCCCGATAGTTGTGGGTGTTGCTGTGGTTGCAATGATGGTTACATCGTTTGTCTCTGCGGAATATCCGAAGTTCAGCCCGAACCACAGGTCTGTTCCTCTCGGTTTTGTGTGTATAGCAATAGCTTTTGTTATGAGCTATTATATGTCGATGGACTTTGTCAACACACAGAACAGAGAGTTTGAAGGAACTGCAGGTACTGTATGCAGTGTGCTCGGTCTTGTTAGCGTTGTCTCGTTTTTCTTCCTTGCAATAGGATTTTTCAGAGCGGACAATATGATCGAGTCGACCCCGCTTGTGCTCATATTCCCGGTGAGCTGGATGGGTCTGAGACTCACACTTACCTTCTTCGATGCTACATCTTCCGCAAATATTTCCGAAGCATCGTACGACATTCTGGCGATGGCGTTCATGCTTGTATTCCTTCTTACCGTCGGTAAGTTTATGTCGGGTGCTGCTGAGCTTACTTCAAAGTGGGCGTTTGCGGTCGGATGTCCTGCGGCGATGCTTTCGCTGCTCTGCACCGTTCCTCGATATTTCATAAAGCTTGATATGGCACAGAATCCCGCAAAATACGAAGGCGTCACGATCGATCCTTCCTTTACGCCGCATCTTGTTGATGTGCTCCTTGCGGTATTTGCGTTTATGTTCCTTTTCCACATCTCGCGCAAAACCGTAAGCAAGCAGGAGCTTCAGGCAGCCAATCAGAGCTACAACAGATCTATGGCTGCGAAGTTCGGAACGGCTGCTGCGGCAGGCGGAACGGTCTTCGGTGCAACGGCATACGGCTCCAACGCGTATGATTCGGGCAGATACGGCACACAGGGTTCAAGAGTTCAGATGAGCCAGAACGGCACCATGGCAGACCAGTATGCTGCGCTCAGAGCGAGAGCCGGACAGGCTCCGCAGAGAATGATGCGAGGCGGCGGTGCTGACCAGTACACCAACAGAGGCGCCGGAATGAAGGTTGCCGATAACTTCTCACTCCGTCCAGCATACAGCAAAGGCTCTTCGCAGAGATACGGCGGTCTCGGTGATTTCAGAAATCAGATGAAGGGCGGACGTCGAGCTCTCGACGTTCTCGAGACAAACAGCTCAAAGAAGAGCATCGGTTTCAAACCGCTCAATATTGAAATAGGTCCCTCTCCCGAAGAGGAGGCAGCAGCCAAAAAGCTTGCTGAGGAGCAGCAGAAGGAACTCGAGGGTCTCACCAACGAGGTTTCTCTCTCTCTTTCCGGTCTCTTTGGCGGTATAAAGGGCGATGCCAAGGATGTTTCGGTTGAGGCAGCTCCGGATGAGGAGACCTCTGTTACCGAGAATCTTCCCGTGGTTGATGCAGGCGATTCCGATGAGAGCGCAAAGGCAGTTGTTCTCGGAACAGGACTTGCCGATAAGCTCGCTGAATCTTCCGTAAACGGTGAAGTAAAATACGGACGCCGTGCGACAGATGTTCCTCTCGGTGAGGAGCCGATGTACGGACGCCGTGCTACTGATATCCCGTACGGACGTCGTGCTACCGATGTTCCCCCGTTTGCAAGACCGTATGACGACGGCTACGGCATGGCGGGATATGGCGATTATGAGGAAGATTTCTCGAGACGTCCGAGGTATGATGACTACGCTCAGGATGAGTATGATTATGAGTATGCCGAGGATGAAATGGATAACGGCTACGAAGAAGATTACGATGATGCGTATGATGATGCCTACGACGAATACGATGAAGAGTACGATGGCTACGACGACGAGAATTACTACGACGGCGACGAAGACGAGTACTACGACGATGATGAGTATGACGAAGACGAGTATTACGATGAAGACGAATACTACGACGAGGAATACGATGATTACGATGACGATGGCTATGATTATTGATTAGCAAACGTCAAAACAACCAATAAGATGCAAGCCTTTTTATTCAATTTAGGCAAAAGGAAGATTTTGCTGTTTTGTTGGTTAAATTTATAACAAACTATTGTAATCCCCGAAAATTTGGGGTATTATATGATAGAAAACAAATTATAGGAGGATTTTTTTCAATGGCAGTAAAAGTTGCAATCAATGGTTTTGGAAGAATCGGTCGTCTTGCTTTCCGTCAGATGTTCGGAGCAGAGGGTTATGAGATCGTAGCTATCAACGATCTTACCAGCCCGAAGATGCTCGCTCATCTCCTCAAGTACGATACCGCACAGGGCACCTACAAGTATGCTGATTCCGTCAGCTACGAAGAGGGCGAGGGTGAGAGCGAAGGCGCAATCATCGTCAACGGCAAGAAGATCACTATATATAAGAGAGCAAACGCTGCTGAGCTTCCCTGGGGCGAGCTTGGTGTTGACGTAGTTCTCGAGTGCACAGGCTTCTATTGCTCCAAGGCAAAGAGCCAGGCTCACATCGACGCAGGCGCAAAGAAGGTTGTTATTTCTGCTCCCGCAGGCAACGATCTTCCCACTGTTGTTTTCAGCGTTAACGAGGGTATCCTCACCAAGGAAGACACCATCATCTCCGCAGCATCCTGCACCACCAACTGCCTTGCTCCCATGGCTAAGGCTCTCAACGACTATGCAGAGATCCAGAGCGGTATCATGACCACCATCCATGCTTACACCGGCGATCAGATGATCCTCGATGGCCCGCATCGCAAGGGTGACCTCCGCAGAGCACGTGCTGGCGCTTGCAGCATCGTTCCCAACAGCACCGGCGCAGCAAAGGCAATCGGCCTTGTTATCCCCGAGCTCAACGGCAAGCTCATCGGCGCTGCACAGCGTGTTCCCACTCCCACAGGTTCCACCACTATCCTTATCGCTGTTGTTAAGGGCAAGGATGTTACCAAGGAAGGCATCAACGAGGCTATGAAGGCTAAGGCATCTGCTTCCTTCGGCTACAACACCGACGAGATCGTTTCTTCCGATATCATCGGCTCCACCTACGGTTCCATCTTCGATGCTACCCAGACCATGGTCTCCAAGATCGACGATGATACCTATCAGGTACAGGTCGTTGCATGGTATGACAACGAGAACAGCTACACCAGCCAGATGGTCAGAACCATCAAGTATTTCGCTGAGCTGTAATTAAAACTTTATAAACAGAGACCGGAATCGAAAGATTCCGGTCTTTTTTTATGTTTTGTGCTGATGAAGGGATTGAAATGAAATGCCGATGAAAACTTTGATGCCTTGATTTTTATATGATGCTATGATATATTTATATTTGTGCAAATCAGTATGAATAGACTCCGGAGGAATCAGGCATGGCAGTGGAAAAGAAGGCATTTGTTAAAGTGCTTGATGTTGATAAATTAAAGAATATAAACCGAAAGAATATGATAATTTATATCTCATTGATAGCTGTAATTATTGTGTTTTTGGTGATAGCGGTATTTCTGCAGTCTTCAAATGAAGGAAATCGAGACAATGTCATTTCCGACAGTATTCTGATTTCAGAAGTTCTGGCACAGAATAACGCGGGTATCACTGATGATGACGGTGATTACAGCGATTGGATTGAGGTCAGAAACAACGGAAATAAAGCGGTTTCGATGAAGGGCTGGTATCTGTCAGATGATCGCGAGAATCCGTATAAGTGGGAGTTCCCGCCCATAACGGTTTACCCCGGTGAGTATATTGTCGTTTTTGCTTCAGGAAAAAACAGAATTGACTCTTCTGTGAGCGTTTATCACACCAATTTCAAGCTCAATAATGAAGGCGAAGAGGTTGTACTAACCTGCTTGGAGAATAAGTATACTCAGATAGTTGCATTTGAAGAGGCGCAGCCGGACATATCCTATGCACTGTCTGAAACTGATGATGGTTCGGCGCAGTATCTTTGGTTTGAAAAGCCGACACCGTTTGCGGAGAATATCGGCACATCGGCATCTGAAATATCTAAGCTTCCGTCGCCGGTGTCGGGAGTGGTTATAAACGAATATATGACTGATAATACTCTGGTTTTATACGATTATCAGGGTGATTATTCCGATTGGGTTGAGCTTTATAACTCGACTGACAGTGATATTGATATAACTGCATGTTCGCTGAGTGACACAAGAGACAATCTGCAGAAATGGCTTTTCCCGAGTGGTACGGTAATTCCCGCAAAGGGTTATTTGCTTGTACATCTTTCGGGAAAAGACTGTGTCGAAAACAATGAGATTCATGCAGGATTCGGACTTAACATTGAGGACAAAGAGCTTATCATTTGCGACAGTGCGACAAGAATCATAGACAGTGTACAGCTTGTCGATTTGCAGGAGAACGTATCTGCAGGAAGAAATATAAACGGTGAATGGGTGTTTTTCACCAATTCATCTCCCGGAAAAGAGAATCATAATAATTATTTCAGTGAGCTTTCAACGGTGAGACCGCTTGAGGGCTCACTTATGATTAGTGAAGTATGCGCAGCGACAGTGAACAGTAATACCGGAATTGTCGGAACTGATTGGATAGAGATTTATAACGGAACTCAGGCAGCTGTAAACTTAAACGGCTATACGTTGAGTAACCAAATTGAGAATCTTTCAATGTTTGTTTTCAAGGATACAACGATAGGTGTCGGAGAATACCTTGTTGTTTATGCTGCAGGTGATGACAGTGATCCTCAAAAGACCGTTTTCAATATAGATTGTTCGGGAGAGGATGTTTTTCTGGGTGACCCGTCAGGAAAGGTTATTGACAGCTTTTCAACAGGTAAACTGCGTATAGGAGTAACCAGCGGCAGACGATGTGACGGAACTGCAGACAGAGTGTTTTTTACAACTCCTACAAAAGGAAAGGCGAATGCACAAGGCTATACCGGTTATGCACCTAAGCCCGAAATATTAACTGAAGGCGGTTATGCAGAAAATGGAAGCAATGTGGTTGTAGAGGTGCCGGAAGGCTTTGTTGTAAGGTATACCGTTGACGGATCGGAACCGACGGAAGCGTCACAACAGTATACAGGTCCGATTGTTATCGATCATACTTTTTCGTTCAAGGCGGCTGCATTTGCTGATGGATTTGTTCCGAGCGACAGTGCGCATGCGACATATATTGTTGAAAACAGACACAGCATTCCGATGTTATGCGTAAGCGGTGATCCTGACGGATTGTTCAGTGAGCAGAGGGGAATCTTTTGCAGCATCAATCTGGGCGGTTATAAGCCGTATTTTCAATCAAACTATTGGCAGGATTGGGAAAGAGAGGTTGTTGTCGAGTATTATGACGATGACGGCTTGCAGGTCGAGTTCAAAGCAGGTGCAAAGATAACGGGTTATTATTCCAGAATGCTGGACAAAAAGTCGTTTGCTCTGCACGTAAGAGGAGCATACGGTGCAAAATCCGTGACCTACCCGTTTTTTGGTGAAGATGAAGCGACAACGGCGAAAGCATTTCAGGTGCGCGGCGGCGGTCAGGGACAGGTGCTAGCCATGATGCGAGATGAGCTCTGTGCGGAGGTCGCTCAGAGAAACAGCGATACGTTTCTTGTTGCGGACTGGCAGCCTGTTGCGCTTTATCTGAACGGAAGATATTGGGGACTCTATTATCTTAGGGAGAAGATAAATGAGGATTATCTTGCCCTGAATTACGGGATTGATAAAGAAAAGGTTGATATAATTTACAATCGTAAGACGGCAATTGCAGGAACGATGGATGAGTACAAAAAGCTGCTCAGATATATGCAGACGCATAATCTGAACTCTCCAGAGTGCTGGGAATATGTTTGCTCGCAGATCGATATCGACAGTGCGATTGATTATTCAATATTTGAGGCTTTTTTTGATAATTATGACAGTAAGAATATCAGATGCTTCAAAGGTGAGAACGGCAAATGGAACTGGATTTTTTTTGATCTTGATGCAGCGTTTTGCTCAGATGGGAAAAGTAATATTGGCCATGAGTATATAGCAAGGACGGATCCTTTAATCAGATCGCTTTTTAAGAGCAAAAAGTTCAAGAGTATGTATCTCGAGAGATATGTAGAACTACTTAATACTGCGTTTATGCCGGATAATATTCTTTCGATTGTTGATGAGATAGAAGAAATGATCGAAGAAGAAATGAAACTGAATTGCGAGCGATGGGGATATCCATCATATTCAAAATGGCAGGGAAATGTATCTTTGCTGCGAGATGTTATTTCAAAAAGAAGAGGCATAGTGATAAATTGGCTGAGAGGTGAATTTGACCTCTCTTATCAACAATGTGAAGAATTGTTTATTTAGAGAAGAAAGCAGTAAAGCAGGAATAGAGCTTTGCTGCTTTCTTTTTGTATAATATTAAATAATCAATTTTTCTTGCTAAAGGTCTTGTGTTATGATACTCTGAAAATAACGATTTGATCGGAGGGAATATTATGGAAGTTTTTATAACGGGCGGAACGGGGAATATAGGTCAGTATGTTACACTCGCATTTCTCGAAAGAGGTCATAAGGTAAGGATACTTACACGTACACCGGAAAGGATACCTGCATATCTCTCGATGGATAATGTTTCGGTTATCAAGGGAAGTATCAACGATTTCGATGTATTGGAGAAATCTGTACAGGGATGTGATGTGGTTATCCATATAGCGCTCGGATGGGGTAATGATCCCGTTTCGATGATGGATAACGATACCAAAGTTACAGCGTTTCTTTTAGATGCATCTGAGCGTGCGGGTGTTAAAAATTTCATTTTTACAAGCTCAACGGCAGCGACCGGTCCGCTCAGAAACGGCATGGACGAAACAGCGATGCGTATGCCGACAGATCTTTACGGCTCGACAAAAGCGTCCGCCGAACTGTATATTCTCGGTTTTCGTCAGTATTACAGTACTCAGGGCGGTTACGGCGAGCCTGTCAGAATGCGTCGTAACATTATAAGACCGGGATATACTTTTTCCAATCCCGCAGTTGCCGGTGGAGCTTCTCAATCGGATGGTCGTTTTAAAATGATCGCTGAAGCTGTTGTAAATAACCGTGATCTCACATTTTCAAAAAATGACGGAACACAGTTCCTTTCGTCGCGTCAGATTGCACAGCTTTATGCCGAACTTGCTGAAAGCGATCTCAACGAGGAAATATTCTTTGCGCTCGGAAAGAACTTTGTGTCGTGGTACGATATTGCTTGCATGGCGAAAGAAATGGTTCCCGAGTCAACGAGCCGAATCTTTGCATCGGACGAAGAGGGCGAGCACAGCCTTTACTGTGTGGATAAAATGAACAGTATGTTTGGATTGTCTTTTGACAGCTCGGAGGATATAAAGGAGCACCTTGAATGGAATATTCAAAGAGCAAAAGATGTGAAGATGGGTAAAGAGATTCACAGCACGCTCCACGAATACACAACCTGATGTAAAAGAAAAAGCTGACTGAAAATTTATCAGTCAGCTTTTTTGTCTTTTATCAAAACGGCAGCCTCTTCATCTGTTATCAGATGTCCGTTTTGTTCGAAGTTCAGACGGAAATCGCAGCCTTCACGCCAGCCTGAGCAGCCGTATGCAGTCTTTCCTTTGATGACAGGTTTGCCGCATTTGGGGCAGGAGCCGAAACTCTGTCTTCTCACAGCAGGTTTGCTTTCAAAATCAAAAACAGCCCGCCCGTTTTCGTCAAGTTTCAAAGCGGCAGAAAAGGTTTTGCCGCTCTTTTTTGAAATAAAACCGTCAATAATGGGTGTTCTTCCGTCTGTGATGAGGGCGCGGAGATTATCGATCGAGAATGTTTTGCCGCAGATTGATGTGTTCACGGAAAATTTGCAGCCTTTTTCTTTGTATCCCAGACAGCCGTAGAAGCTTCTCATACGGCGGATATCGCTGCCGCACAGAGGACATTTTCCGATGATATCACCGAAGAAGCCGGAATCTGAATCTCCGCTGCAGGCGTTGAAAACATCTGAAATCTGTTCTTTTGCAAGAGCGATACTGTCGTCGACGGTTATCTTTCCGCGAAATACCTTTTTGAGAGCCTGACCGAGTTCACTCGTTTTGTATTTGTCCATCGATATGCGAAGATGATCGAGCGATTCGATAAGGAATTCTCCGCCCGGGAGAATGGTGTAAACATCCTTTTTGAGAGCTATGTATTGGCTTTTTCTTGCGTTATCGATTATACCGGTACGCGTAGCCTCGGTGCCGAGCTCAAGACCTTCGAAAATTGCACGGTAATCCTCTTCATCGTCCTCGTCCGCAATATCTGCGTTTTCGGCTGAGGCGTTCTTTCTTGCGGCATTTTCCTCACGGAACGGATTTTTCAGATAGTTATTGAGTGTTTCTATCGTATAATGCTTCGGAGGAGAGGTTTCTTTTTCTGTCGGTTTGAAATCTATCGTGACACTGTCGCCTTTTTCGAGCTTCGGAAGTATTTTATCCTTGCCAGAACGGTCATCGTATTTTGTCCAGCCCGGCTCGAGTATTACGTTTCCCTTCAATGTGAAATCTTCAAGCTCTCCGACCGATATGGTGATTTCCGTTTTTGAAATTATGCAGTCCTCAGAACAGAAAACAGCGATAAATCGGCGAAAAACAGTAGAATAAACAAGCGCTTCCCGCTCTGACAGAGAGTCCTTCTTCGGAATCTTGTATGTGGGAGTAAGAGCTGAGTGTGATTCGATCTTTGCGTCGTTGAAGATGGTTTTTGCGTCTTTGAATTTTACGGGATAACCGAGTTTTGCACACTCTGAAATGATTTTTTTGACCTTGTCTTTTTCCGCCGTTGCGAGGTATTCCGAGTTGGTACGCGGATAGGTGAGATATCCTTTTTCGTAAAGCTTCTGAACAATGTCGAGCGATTCCTGCATTGACATCTTGAACTTTTTACCAAGAACATTCTGGAGCTTTGAGAGCGAATACAGCTTGCCGGGGGAGAGCTTGTCCTTTTTTCTTTTAACGGCTGTAACAACAGCACCCGCCGAATTATACTGCTCACAGAGAGAAAGAGCCTTGTCCGATTCGTTTTCGTCAAATTTCTTTTTTGATACCAGTTCAACCGTTTCGCCGTTGGTTTCCTCGCGGCTGGCAGGGACGATATATTTGCCAGGTACGAAGTTTCTTATAGCCATATCACGCTCGTATATTGCACGTACGATTGGCACAATGACACGTCCGACGCGGAGAAGAGTTCCCGTGCGAAGGGTAGCATATCTTGTCAGGTTAACGCCGTAAAGCCAGTCGATATATGTTCTCGCGAAACCTTCGTTTGCAAGATTGTCGTAATCCGATTCGTCCTTCATATCAAGAAGAGCCTGAGCGACGGTCTGCGGAGTCTGATCGGGAAGCCACAGGCGCTTGAGCGGTTTTTGTGATTCGAGAGCGTTTTCGATACAAAGCCGTATTATAATTTCACCTTCACGGTCGGCGTCTCCTGCGTTGACTATCGTGTCAACATCGGGACGGTTGCAGAGGCTTTTTATTATATCAAACTGTTTCCTGACTCCGGGGTCAATGGTTTTTCCGTCCTTTTTTCGAAGTTCGAAGCGGAACTTCTGAGGGAAACAAGGTATGTTATCCATTGTCCATCTGTTTGAGCCGTCGGGAGACGGGTTGTACGCTTCGATATCGCATAGAGAAAAGAGGTGTCCGAATGCCCACGATATAAGATATCCGCAGCCCTCGAGATATCCGTCACGACGGCTCATGGTTCCGATTCCGGCAGCGATATTTCTTGCAAGACTCGGTTTTTCTGCGATTATAAGAATCATGGGAGGACCTCCTTTCGAAATAATAATGCGTGAAATTTATTATACCTCAAAATGCCCTGAGTGTAAAGAAAAAGAAGCTTTCACAAAACCGATGAATATGTGAACAAACGGGCGAAGAAAACAATTTCTTCGCCCGTTTGTTGATATCGGGTTATTGAGTTATCTCAATCCGGTTTCCTTCGATACCGACAATACAGCTTTCGTAATAACCGTCGCCTGTTGTTCTGGGACCGCTTTCAACGGTATAACCGTCGTTTTTCAATTTTTCTGTCAGCTCATCAACCGCAGCTTTACTACCGAGACTGAAAGCTATATGAATGTATCCCGTTTTATTGGACGCTTTTTCATCATCCTGCATCATAGGCTTGTTCATGATCTCGAGTCTTGCACCGTTATCGAAACTCAGAAAGTAGGAACGAAACCCTGTATTCTTATTATGATAGCCTTCGTTTGACACGGCGTTGAAATATTTTATGAAGAAATCCCTTGTCTTTTCAAGGTCGTTTACATACATCGCAATATGTTCTATATACATATCTTTTACCTCAGCAGATACAAAGCCGCTTCCGATATTCGGAGAAGGAAGCGGCTTTGCTGTTTTGAATAAGATCTGAGTGTTACTTTCTGAAGGTGAATTTTCCGTCTTCGTATCCGCATATTACAGTGTCGCCCGAGAGGAACTTTCCTTCAAGCATCTGCTCGGAAAGAGGATCCTCGAGTTTTGACTGAATAGCTCTTCTGAGCGGTCTTGCACCGTATACGGGGTCGAAACCTTCTTTTGCGATCGCTGCGGAAACGTTGTCCTCAAATCTGAGCGTAAGTCCGAGATCGGCCATTCTCTTTGTGAGAGTTGAGAGCATACGGTCGGCGATCTGCTTGATATCATTGTCGGAGAGCTTGTGGAATACGATGGTATCGTCAACTCTGTTGAGGAATTCCGGACGGAAGGTCTTTTTGAGCTCACCGAGAACCTGCTGTCTGATGTGCTCATGGTCGGAATCGGATGAACCGCTGTCGCCGAAACCGAGAGTCTGAGGCTTGTCGGTTATAAGCCTTGCGCCGACATTCGATGTCATGATGATAACAGTGTTCTTGAAGCTGACGGTACGTCCCTGAGAATCAGTTACATGACCGTCGTCAAGAATCTGAAGCATGGTGTTGAAAACATCAGGATGGGCTTTTTCGACCTCGTCGAAAAGTACGACCGAGTAGGGGCGGCGGCGGATCTTTTCGGTGAGCTGACCGCCCTCGTCATAGCCTACATATCCGGGAGGCGAACCGATGAGTCTGGATACGGTGTGCTTCTCCATATACTCGGACATATCAAGTCTGATAATGGCGTTTTCGTCGCCGAACATCGCCTCGGCAAGAGCTTTGCACAGTTCGGTTTTACCGACACCTGTCGGACCGAGGAAGATGAATGAACCGATCGGTCGCTTCGGGTCTTTGAGTCCGACACGGCCTCTGCGGATAGCTCTTGCTACGGCAGATACGGCTTCGTCCTGACCGACAATGCGCTTGTGAAGAGTCTCCTCAAGTCTGAGCATACGCTCGCTTTCTTCCTGAGTGAGCTGTGTTACGGGAATCTTGGTCCACTGTGATACAACGGCGGCGATATCCTCTGCACATACGCTTGCAGCGCTTGTCTCGTTGCGGCTCTTCCACTCCTTCATCTGAGCGTCGAGCTTTTCGCGGATACCCTTTTCTTCGTCTCTGAGGCGTGCTGCGAGCTCGAAATTCTGAGAGTTTACAGCCTCAGCTTTGTTTGCGGAGATTCTCTTGACCTCTTCTTCGAGTGTGCGAAGGTCGTTGGGGGTGGTCTGCTTTGTGAGACGGACTCGTGAAGCGGCTTCGTCAATAAGGTCGATTGCCTTGTCGGGAAGGAAACGGTCAGCAATATATCTCGAAGAGAGCTTTACCGCAGCTTCAAGAGCCTCGTCGGTAATCTTTACCTTGTGGTGAGCCTCGTAACGGTCGCGCAAGCCTTTGAGTATAAGGATAGCTTCCTCTTCGCTCGGCTCGCCGACGGTGACAGGCTGGAATCGACGCTCGAGAGCAGCGTCCTTTTCGATGTATTTGCGGTATTCTTCAACCGTTGTCGCACCGATGACCTGGAACTTGCCTTTTGCAAGCTGAGGCTTGAGAATGTTTGCGGCATCGGCGGAGCCTTCGGCCGAACCTGCACCGATAATTGTGTGGATTTCATCGATAAAAAGTATGATGTTTCCCGCCTTGCCGACCTCTTCGATTGCCGACTTGATTCTTTCCTCAAAATCGCCGCGGAATTTGGTTCCAGCGATCATTGAAGTCAGATCGAGCGAGATGATCCTCTTGTCGCGAAGAAGCTCGGGAACCTCGCCCGAAACTATTTTGAGAGCAAGACCTTCGGCTATTGCGGTTTTACCGACACCGGGCTCACCGATGAGACAGGGGTTGTTTTTTGTTCTTCTGGAGAGAATCTGGATAACGCGGTCGATCTCTTCCTGACGACCGATAACGGGGTCGATCTCACCTTTCTTTGCAGACTCGGTCAGATCGGTTCCGAACTGCTCGAGAGTTTTTGTGCCGGATTTTGCCTGATTCCTGCTGTGAGGAGAGCTTCCGAATCCGCTGAACGGAGATGAGAAGGGGGAAGAGGGTTCACTGCTCTCGTCCGAGGAAGAATCGTTTTTGCCGATAGCTTCCAGTACGCCGTTGAGTATTTCGTTGATATCAGCGCCCGCTTCGGTGATGAATCTGACGGCATAACTGTCTCGGTCGTTGAGAAGAGAGATGAGTATATGCTCGGTTCCGACGTAGCTCTGACCGAGTTTTGCGGCAAAAAGTGCTGCGCGCTGGATTATACGCTTGCTTCTCGGCGTAAAGTCATTGGGGTTGACGGACGACATGATGCCTCTGCCGTGTGTTTCTTCGAGCTTGTGTTCTACAACATCGGCGGTAATACCGTTTTCGGTGAGAACTGTCGAAGCTACGCAGTCGTCGGTTTTTGCAAGACCGACAAGAATATGCTCACTGCCGATGAAGGTGTGTCCGAACGAACCGGCAGTATCGATTGCGCTGTTCATTGCGCTGTTGGCTTTTTGAGTAAAATTGGAAAAGCTGTACATAGCATCCTCCTTAATTCAATGCGTTTCTTACCATTGCCGCTCTGACGGAATCGCGCTGAGCGGCGGTCATATCACGTTTTTCAATACACATAAGTGTTGCGGGCTGAGCGTTTACAAAAAGCTCGCTGAGCCTGTCGAGAGAAATATCCGTTATCCTTCCCGAAGCTACCGCAAGTCTTATTGCCGAGAAAAGACTGCAGAATTCATCGCCCGAGAGGCGTCTTGCAGTTTTCAGTATTCCCAGAGCTCTCCAGACCGAATCCTCGACCTCTTCCGAAGAGAGGAAACGCTCGCGTCCCGAACGCTCTATCTTCAGTATCTGAGCGATAATGCCCTCGAGCTTTTTCAGAGTGTCCTTTTCGCATACGCCGAGGGTTTCCTGATTTGAAAGCTGGTAGATGGCGGCCTTTGAACCGCTGCCCTCACCGTACATTCCGCGAATGACAAGCCCGAGCTTCGAGATGCTTTCGCTTATGCGGCGAAGTGAACCGTCCTTTTCCGATGCGGGCAGATGGATCATGACCGATGCTCGCATCGCTGTTCCGAGATTTGTCGGGCAGGCGGTGAGAAAACCGAGCTTTTCGCTGAAAGCGTAGTCGAGCTTTGAAGAAAGAACAGAATCGGTTTTGTCTGCGATGCTCCAGGCCTCGTCGAGCGACAGACCTGCTTTCATGACCTGTATTCTCAGGTGATCCTCTTCACCGATCATAATGCTGATGGATTCGTCGGGTGAGAGGAGAAGAGCGCGGCCTTTCGGGTCTCTTGCAAAGTCAGGACTTATTATATGCCGTTCGACCATTGATATAAGCTCATTTTTCGGAACGTTTGCAAGCTCGAGATAGTCCATGCTTGACAGTTCGCGGCTGCTCTTGACAGCGTCCTTTACCTGCATATTGAGCTTCTGACGCTGCTCGTCGCTCATGAGACGGGGGAAGGGGAGACCTTTCAGATTCCTTGCAAGTCTAACTCGCGTGCTTATGACAACGTCGCTGTCACGACCTGTTGTGCGATACCATTTTTCAGCCATTGAGATTTGCCTCCAGTTCCCTGATTTTATCTCTTAAAACAGCAGCCTGTTCGTATTCCTGCTTTTTGACGGCTTCGTCCATCTGCTTTCTGAGAAGCTCAAGCTCGGACGTTTTGTCGGGTGTCTTGTCGGAAGATGAACAGCCTCCGGGCTGTTTGCCCGTGTGTGAAGTTCTTCCGTGTATACGCTCGATCGAAGGGGCAAGCTCTCCCGAGAAGGTATCGTAACACTGAGAGCAGCCGACCTGACCTCTTTCGGCGATTTCGGAGAAGGACGAACCGCATATGCCGCATCTCTTGGAAGGAGCGATCGAGCGGGGAGAGAATCCTTCGTCAAAAAATGACCCGAGAAGACTTCCGAACGGACTGAAACCTCCGAATCCGAAACTGCCGAATCCGCTGAACATTCCGCCGACACCTGCCTTTTCGGCACATTCGGGGCAGAGATATGCTTCACTTACCTGACCGTTGATGTTCTGTTTGATGTGTGTGGTTGCATTGCTGTTTCCGCAGTTGCTGCATTTCATATTCATCGTTCCTTTCTGTCAAAGTTCAATTTACTGCATTCATGAGCATTTGTTTGAAAAGCTGTGCCCGAAGACGTTCTCTTGATTCAGTCGGACATTCCCTGAGAGTTGAGTCGGACATTGCCGATGCCATGATTTTTGCTGAAGTGCCGTCTATAAGACCCCGTGCAAGAAGATCGTTTATAAGAGCTCTTGACGTTGCGAAGTCAAGCGTCTGACCTATACAGTTTATTATGTGCATTATAGCAGGTCCGCCGCTCAGATTTACTCGGGAAATGCGAATGTATCCGCCGCCGCCGCGTCGGCTTTCAACCGTGTATCCCTGCTCGGGCGTAAATCTTGAAGTTATGACGTAGTTTATCTGGCTGGGTACACATCCGATCGATGATGCAAGTTCGTTTCGCTGAATTTCAGCTTCGCCTCCCGCAGCATCGAGCATCTCAAGAATCCTGAGAGCTACAAGCTCGCTCAAGTTCAAAATAATGCATCTCCTTTCTGTTTGACCTTTTCTGGCCTTGATTATAAACTAAAAGTCAAAGAAAGTCAAGGTCAAAATCAAAAAATGTTTTTTGGAGGTTGTAACACATACTGAGGAGAGGGAATAGTATGTAACGAAAACGGAAAAAGGAGGTAAGCAAAGATATGTGCAACGGACTTTTCGGCGGCAATTCCTGCACCTGGGTTCTTATTCTTGTCATCGTATTCCTTCTCAGCCAGAACAACGGCTGCGGCTGCGATAATGGCTGCGACGAGACCTATACAAGAAACAGATCCTGCGGCTGCGGTTGCTAAAAACTGACAGATAAGAAAACGGCTTCGGAAATTTTCCGAAGCCGTTTTTGATAGTTATAATGTTTTGATCAAACCTCAAAGCCGATGAGCATACCGCCGGGTTCTGCATAAAAGCTGCAAAGAGCGCCGGTTGTGGATATTGAGACGTTGGCTTTGGGGAATTTGGAGATAACAGCGTCACAGAGCTTTTTTGCGGCAGATTCGTTGAAGCAGTGAGCGATCTTGAGCTTGCCGCCCTGATATCCTGTTGTGATAAGAGTTTTAAGAAGCTCAGGAACGACCTTTTCCTCGCCTCTGGCTTTGCCTGTCGGCTGGAGACGACCTTCGTCGCTTGCCTTTCCGATGAGGCGCATTCCGAGCATGCCGATAAGCTTTGCAACAGCACCGGGAACTCTGCCGTTGTTAGCAAGATTGTGCAGAGATTCAAGAGAGAATATCAGTTTTGTCTTTTTCTGGTATTCGGTTATCTTGTTGACGATTGTGTCAAAGGGGAGCTTCTCCTTGACGAGATCGCGAAGCTTTTCCGCAATGAGGGTCATATGAGGACCTGCGGAAAGAGAATCGATTACGTGTATGTTGCGGTCGGGATGCAGATCGCGGTAAGTCTCGGCAGCGATCGATGCCGAGTTATAGCTTCCCGAAAGACCGCTGGTTATTGTTACGCAATACACGTTGTCGGCCTCGCCGAAGGCTTCGAGATAATCGCCGACAGCAGGACAGGACGTCGATGACTTTCCTTTGTATCCCTTCAGATATTCGACCATGGAGGCGATGTCTACCGATTCGTTGTCGACAAACTCCCTGTCACCGGCCAGTATTTTGAGCGGAACACAGGAAAAATCAACATCAGCAAGCTCTTTGAGATCGCCGGCAGAGTCCATAATGATTTTATCCATATTATAATCTCCTAATGTTTTATCTCTATAAATATATCAGTTTTCGAAAAACTTGTCAAGCGATTTTAAAAAACGTCATTGACATAATTCGGTTGTGATAGTAAAATATAAGCATGGATACGAGAATGAAACGGTTAATGGCTGAATCGATAAGGGGATTCCGTTTGCCCCGATATGATGAGATTCCTCACGGTCTGTATCTTGAACAGACAACAAATTTCATAAACGAAAACCTTGCTCCGCTCGGCTGCCCGGAGATCACTCCTTCAATGGTGAGCAATTATGTAAAAAAAGGCTTGATACCGAATCCTGTAAGGAAGCGGTACGAAGCGGAACATATAGCATATCTGTTCTTTGTCACCTTTGCAAAGAATATTCTTTCGATGGAAGATATCGCATTGCTTATTGAAATACAGCAGAATTCATACGCTTTGCCTGTTGCATACGACTATATGTGTCAGGAAATGGAAAGTATACTGTTTTATATTTTTGAGCTGACGGATACGCTGGAGATACACGGAGAAACCGAGTCCGAGGAGAAGAATCTTTTTTACAATCTGATGTTTTCTTCGGCATATACAATATATCTGAGGGCTTGGTTCGGGCAGATACGCCTGGCGCGTTCCGCTCCTGAAAACAGTGATGAATAATATTTGATCGCATAACGCGGTGCATCGGATAAATTATCCGGATGCATCGCGTTTTTTTTGTGTCGGTAATTATTGCGTCGGGTCTTGTAATTGGATTTGATGCGTGATACAATGTTCTTATTAACTAAAAAAAGGAGTGTTTACAGTGTCAGTTTTATCTCAACTGAACAGTTTGCCGATATATCTCATATGCGGCACAATCGTCCTGTTCGTCATTGTGATGAGCGTATTCTTTATGGTTCGCGCGTGGCGGGCCGGTACAGCAATTGGAATGGATAAGGCAAAGCTCAGACGTGTAGTAACGTCGAGCTGTACATTCACTCTTCTTCCGAGTATAAGTATACTTCTCGGAGTTATAGCTCTTTCGGGTTCGCTTGGTGTTCCGCTTCCCTGGCTGAGACTTTCGGTCATAGGCGCTCTCCATTATGAGACAAGTGTTGCCGATATAGCGGCAAGAGGCGTCGGTCTCAGCGGACTCAACGCAAGCGAAATGACACTTAAGGCGTTTACAACGATCGCTCTTGTAATGAGTGTTGGTATTATCTGGTCGCTGATATTCACTGCACTGTTCAACAAAGGTTATCTCAAGAAGCTCCAGACTCCGAAAAAGGCGGCAAAATCGGGCGGCAAAAGCTTTGGTGATTACGCTATGAACGCAATGTTCATCGGTCTTGTTGCAGCCTACATCGGAAGCTATGTCGGTACATACACATCAACAGGTGACTATATGCCGCTCATAGTGCTGGTCGTCAGCGCGCTTGTTATGGCTGTTTTTACATTTTTTATCGAGAAGAAGAATCTCGTATGGCTCGAGAATTTTTCAATTGCGGGCAGTATGCTTGCAGGAATGGCATCGGCAGTCGCAGTCGGTGCACTTGTATAAGGAGGTGTCAGAATAATGGAAAACATCAATCTCGAAAATGCAGCGGAGAACATCGAGGTTTCCGAGCAGGAGAATGAAAAGAAAACATATTTTGAACACTACAATGCACGCACTCACGTCTACGGCCGGCTGGGACTGATAATCGGTGTGATTCTGATGGTCGGATTCCCGTTTGCGATGGGTCTTGTGCTCGATGCAATGCCCGATATGAATGCGTTTCTCAAGGGAATCATTCAGGTAGCAGCTCTTTATATACCAAGCTGTCTTGTTGAATTCCTTATTTATACACCGATGCTCGGCGCAGGAGGAAGCTATCTTGCGTTTATCACAGGCAACCTCATCAATATGAAGATACCCTGCGTGATGAATTCGAGAGATATTGTCGGTGCAAAGTCGGGCACTCCCGAAAATGAGATTGTATCCACTCTTTCGATTGCAGCTTCCGCGCTGACTACAACTGCGGTCATTGCAATAGGCGTTCTTCTTCTGATACCGCTTCAGCCCGTGCTTTCAAGCCCTGTGCTTGCACCTGCGTTCAATAACGTTGTTCCCGCTCTGTTCGGCGCACTTGCATATAAGTATTTCCGCAAGGGTGTCAAGATTGCGGTTCTTCCTCTTCTTATTATGACTGTGCTTTGCGTTGTTATGCCTTCGCTCATCGGAAGCGTCGGATTCCTCGTTATTCCCAGCGGCGCGATGGCTATCGGTGTTGCATGGCTTGCGTTCAAGAGCGATAAGAAAAAGGAAGAGAACAAGGAAGAAGAGAATAAGCAGGAGGAAGATCTGAATGCTTGATTTTCTTTCAAAGCTTGCTGACGGAGCATGGGATGCCCTGCGAGCGGGAATCGGAGCGCTGTATTTTGCGCTGGTCGGTTTGTGGAGCTTTCTGAGAGGATTGATAATTCCGCTGCTGTGCGCAGTACTGGCGGTTGTAGTTCTCCTTCTCGTGATTGCTCTTGTGAGAACTCTGTTTATAAGAAGAAAGGTCTCGAGCTATGAGCCTTCCCCCGATAAACAGAGGGAGACTATGTGCGCTGAGAAGCTCAGCAAAATGGTACAGTGCGAAACGGTTTCCGTGCGTGATGAGCCTGATCCCGATAAATTCAGAGAGTTCCATAAGGTTCTCGAGCAGCTTTTTCCGAAAGTATTCGAATCGTGTGAGAAGATCGATATCGACGGAAATCTTCTTATGCTGTGGAAAGGCAAGTCGAGCGAAAACCCCATAATGCTTATGAGTCATCAGGATGTAGTTCCTGCGGGAAACGGCTGGAGCAAGGATCCTTTTGGCGGTGAAATATCCGACGGCAAGGTGTGGGGCAGAGGCAGCGGAGATACGAAATGCAGCGTTATGGCGTTCTATCAGGCAGTTGAAGACCTTCTTGAAGAAGGTTATGTCCCGCCCGTTGATGTATATCTCAGCTCAAGCTGTACCGAAGAGGTCGGCGGAGACGGAGCACCGAAGATCGTTTCCTGGCTCAAGGAGAGAGGAATACATCTCGCTATGCTCTGTGATGAAGGCGGCGGAATAATAAGCGAGCCTGTCGCAGGCGTGCCGGGAAGATTCGCCATGATCGGAGTTTACGAAAAAGGAACGGGCGATATTAAGTTCACTGCGCGTTCAAACGGCGGCCATTCAAGTGCACCTCCGAGGAACACTCCGATAGTGAGACTTGCAAAATTTGTGTCACACGTTGAAGAAAAGAGCCCGCTGAAGGTGAAATTCTCGCGCGAGGTTAATGAGATGTTCAAACGTCTTGCTCCTTATGCGGGATTCGGTATGAGATTTGTGTTCGGCAATCTCTGGCTTTTCGGACCGCTTCTCAAAAAGCTCATGCCGATGATTTCTTCGCAGGGAGCAGCAATGCTTCGCTCGACCATCTGCTTTACAATGCAGCAGGGAAGCGAGGCAACAAACGTAATAGCTCAGGAGGCATGGGTTACGGCAAATATGCGATTCATTCCTCATCAGAGATCCGAAGAAAGTATTGCCCGCATCAGAAAGATCGCGGATAAATACAATCTTGAGACCGAGGTTATTTTCGCAGCCGATCCTTCGCCGAAGATAGATATAAAAGGTCGCGCTTTCCGCCTGACCGAGAAGGCAATAGAGATGACCTTCCCGGGTCTGCCCGCAAGCCCCTATGTCGTTACCGGAGCGACAGACTGCAGATTCTATAACGATGTCTGCGATAACTGTGTGCGTTTCTCGCCTGTTATCTTCGGTTCCGAGCAGATGAAGGGTATGCACGGTCTTGATGAAAATATCGAGACGAACTGTCTGCCCGCTGCGGTTGAGTATTACAAGAATATCATAAAACTTCAGGAAGATTTCAGATAATAAAAAAGCTGTCAGGTTTTGCTTAACCTGACAGCTTTTTATGTGTGTGATTATTTTGAAGTGAGAAGCTTCTGAAGCTCGTCCATAAAGGTGTTTATATCCTTGAATTCGCGGTAAACGGACGCGAAACGGACGTAAGCGACAGCGTCTACGTTCTTGAGAGCCTCCATAGTGTATTCGCCGATGAGATTGGAAGTTACCTCACGGTCGAGGGAATTCTGGAGCTTTGCCTCGATTTCGTCGAGAATACGGTCGATGGTGTCGAGAGAAACGGGACGCTTCTCGCAGGCACGCATAATACCGTTGAACAGCTTGTTGCGGTCAAAGGGCTCGCGGGTCTTGTCCTTTTTCACGACAATGAGAGGAACGGTTTCAATAACCTCATATGTGGTGAAGCGTTTGGAGCAGCTGAGGCACTCTCTTCTTCTGCGAATGCGCTCGCCCTCATCTGTGGGGCGGGAATCGATAACCTTGCTTTCGGCGTAATTACAGAAAGGACATCTCATAACAGTAACTCCTATTCACAGTAATACAATATATTGTAGTATATTATATCACTGCTTGAGCTGTTATGCAAGATTTATTATTGCAAGGTTCGCAAAAAAATTGCAAAAACCGCGAAGGCAAGACAAAGATACGACGTTACGCCTGAAAAAGCGGCCTCTTTTGTCATTCCGCTGTCCTTGAGACGAATGCCGAGTCTGCGCTGAATAAACCAGCATACCACGAGGAGTATGATAAAAGAATCGGGAAAAAACATTTTCACTGTATGCAGCCGTCCCTTCTTACATTGCATTTTACAGTAAGTGATATTTCACAGTCTCTGAACTCTTGTGCAAAATCGTGTCGGTTTGAGGTGTACCATGAATGATGCGATTGTCTCAGTGTGCGGTCAAGTCCGAGCGGAGAAGCACCGAGCCGGTTTTTGCAGCGCGTTATAAGAGAGTCGAGCTTTTGATACATCGAACGTTCTATTAAAGCCTCGTCTGTTTGCGCGCCTGCGGGATTTTCGGTCAGAGAACAGTCGATGCTTATTTTTATTTCGAAATAAGGCTTGCCGCTGCGTATTTCGGCAGTTTTTACACAGGAGGATTTTTCTATTTTGTATCGCATTGTCACACCGTTCATATCGACCGACTCGATGATTCCGCTTGTCTGACTGTCGGAAAATATGCGAGCAAGTTCGGTTTCCTCCTCGCTGAGAGTTCCCGAGAATCCGTCCGCGGTGTAGCAGTATGCTCCGACAACGGTTACAACATCGGAGGTATCGGACGCTGAAACGGGAGAGGCGTCGGCGGTTGAGATAAGCGGTAAATAATATCCTTCATCTGTGCTTTTTGCAACAAAAAGTCGGCTGAGAGTCATTGTTGCAGACTGCCCTCTTGAGGAATCGGTATCTTCAAGAAGTCCCGCAGTGTGTGCGGAAATGCTGTCTCTGCCGACGTTCTTTTTCAGCATATCGCCCGCGCTTGAGTATGACACGGCGAGCTGACTTTGCCGTCTGACAGTGCCTTCGCGGTACAGAAAATCTATAGTGCCGTAAAAATCCGTTCTTGCGGCATCGGCACCGAGAAGAACGAGTGACAGATGCTCAAAGCTTATCTCGCCGCAGCTCTTCTCGAGCTGGCGCACGGCTTTGCTGAGAGAATCGGAGGTTACCGTGATATCCGTGTATGATTTGTTGCCCGAAAACTGTGCGGTCTGAAACGTGAAGATATACTCGCTGTCGGAATCTGAAACGTCCACACCTATTCCGAGGACAAACACTCTCTCGTTCAGCTCCGACATATCCCAACAGCCGCAAAATGTCAGGAGCATGAGAGCGGACAACAGCAGAGCGGCAAAGCGTTTAAGCATAGTTGTTTTTTGCGCCCTTTCTTCTTGAAATTATAAAGGTTGCAGCGGCAAACAAGGGAATTACCGCAAACATGATAATACAGAATCCGCCCGAGCAAATAAGCTTGACGATATCCTCAACCGAGCCGACGGTGCAGGCGCAGGCGAGAAGTACAACAGCAGGTGCGATCAGCACGGTAAAACAGCGGTGACTTCGAAGCCCGAAGAATGAGCTGAGACCGACGGAAGCGCAGTACATGGCAATTGCGGTTCGGATAACGGTACCGATGATCTGTATAAAAAGAAAAAGTACATCGAACCGCTCCGTTACGGCAAGACCGCCGACGTTGAGTATGCGCGACATCTCGCTTAGAGGGAAGAGAATGCCCGCGGAGCCTTCGAGTGAGAAGGTTCCGACGGTAACAAGAAATGATACAAGAAAGAGAATGAATACCGTTGCAAATCCCCATATTACGGCAGGACGGACGGTCTTTGCGTATCTGCCCGTACCGAGGAAGAAAACGACCGATTCGATTCCCCATAATGCGCAGGTTGCGGAAAGTGAGGAGCGAATATCTTCGGGCGGGGTTATCTGCAGAAGTATGCGAATTTCGTCGGGGTCAGAGCGATAAAGCGCGAATGAAAGAAGAAGGAGAACGAGAGGAGCTATGATGAACAGTAAGAGCTGGGCTGTTCCTGCGAGCTGCCGAAGTCCCGTGTAAAAAAGAAAAGCTGAGGTCAGTGCAAGTGCTGTTATGATTATGTCGTCAGGGGTCTTTGTCAGCAGATACAGCTTTATCATTTCTTTCTGCGTGAACACTGCGAGAGAAGCCTGTGCGATGAAATAAAGAGCTGCAGCGGCGAGGATTATCCTCGACCCGATGTGCGAAAAGCACCTGTCAAACCCCTCGGTTATTCCCCTGAAATTACCTTTGCCGAAAGCGTATACGGAAAAGAGCAGCGAAAGGATACACAGGACAAATAATATTACCTGAAGAGGGATAAAATCTGTTCGGTAAAGCTCCGATGCGGAAAGAGACAGTCCGAGCATGGCAGACATGACAATCAGGGCATAGAGCCTCATGGACGGCATGGGTGTAAATTTGTTTTTTGTGTTCAGATCATTCATCTCCCAAATCGGCTCTGATCATATCAAGAGGGTCACAATAGGCCGGTCTGCGCGTGCGCTTTCTTATCGGCAGCTCAATAAGACTGTCGGCCGTGTCGCTGCGCTGAAGCGGCATGAACGGCGATGTGAATCTTGCACCGTAGGACTGTGTGGAGGCGAGCAGGGTAACCGTCAGAATTATACCGACGGACAGTCCGAGTACACCGAGAATACTTGCAAGTGCAAGGATAAAGTATTTGAGCAGTCTGAAAGAAGAGGCGAGGGAATAGGAGGGAATGGAAAAGCTCGCCATTGTCGTAATGCCGATTATGATAATCAGCAGCGGACTTATCAGACCTGCCTGTATGGCGGCATCTCCGATGATAATACCGCCGACTATCGAAAGTGCCGTTCCCACGTTTTTGGGCATTCTTATTGCGGCTTCTCGCAGTACCTCGAGCGCCAGTTCAAGAATAAGAACTTCGGTAACGGCGGAGAAGGGTACGTTTGAGCGGTTCTTTGCGGAAATAATCAGAAGCTCTGTGGGGAGAAGTCCGGGGTTGTAGGCTATTACCGCAACATAGAATGCAGGGCCGATGAGAGCTATTATGAGTGCGGCCCAGCGCAGTATTCTTACAAAGCTTGCAACCGACCAGCGCTGGTAATCGTCCTCGGGTGCCTTCATGAGCGAGGCGAGCGTAACGGGAAGGAAAAGAGCGTAAGGACTGCCGTTTACAAGAATGACGACCCGTCCGCTGCATAAAGCCGAAGCGGCATTGTCCGAAAGCTCGCTTCCGCCGCATTGAGGGAATATATTTGACGGCTGATTTTCAAGCAGCTGTTCGAGCTCACCCGAATCGTTCAGAATGTCGATATCTATCCTGTTTATCTGTTCCCTTATGCTGTTTACAATCTCAGGGTTGGTAAGTCCGTTGATATAGCAAAGACCGACCGTTGTGTGCGAGCGTCTGCCTACACGCAGGTGCTCAATGGTCAGGTTTGGGTCGGCGACCCTGCGTCTTATCAGGGCTGTGTTGAAACGTATATTTTCCGTAAAGGCTTCATGCGGACCTCTTATGCTGCTCTCGTTAGGACTTTCTGACACCGACCGCGAGTTGACTGCGCGATAGCCGAGGACATATACTTCGGGACAGTCCTCTATTATGACGAGAACATCGCCCGTGAGTGCCGAGATAAATCCGTTTGACAGACTCTTTTCAACGGTCAGTTCGCTCGAGCCGAACATCTGAGATACCCTGTCTGCGATATTGAACTTGTTTTCGTCTGATGTGTGAGAGAAACGTCTTGAGGCGAGAATAACGTCCTGTTCGACGAGCTGTTTGTTTGCCATTCCGTCGACGCTGACAACGGCACAGCGTTTGCCGTCAGCGAGCGTGAATTTCCTTATGAGAATATCACTGCTCTTGTTTTTGAGTTTGGCACAGTACTCATAGTTTTTTTCAAAATTGTTCTCTCCGATAAAAACCGGCTGATCGTAATCTTTTGAAATATCAAACAGTGTTTTGCCGCTGTTTTCCATGAAAACCACCCTGAAATTACCTGATTTGGGTTTATTGTCTGCGGCTTTGAGAAAATTATTACAGTGCAGATGAAAAAAATAAGCTTTTAATCTTTAAAAACGGTTTAAGATAGTATATAATAACTATAACTGCGCAAGCGAAAACAAAAAGATAGGACGGCTGCTTATGAGTGCAAATTTCAGTGTGTCGCTTTCCCAGATAATCAAAGAAATGTCTTTTGAGACTGTGTTTATGCCGAGTGATCCCGATACCATAATGGTCTCTTCGACACAGCTCAACAGACCCGGTGTCGAGCTTACGGGATTCTTCGAGTATTACGATAAGAACAGAATACTTGTCTTCGGCAATACGGAGATGGCGTATCTCGCAAAACTGAACGATGAAAAACGCGCAAAAGTGCTTCTTGACCTCATGTCGAAGGGCGCACCTGCGCTGGTACTGTGCAGAGGTTTTGAGCCGCTGCCGGAAATGATCGATCTTGCAAAACAGTATTCCATGCCTGTTCTTGCAACGGGAGACCAGACATACAACGTAATTTCGAGTCTGGTTGCTTACCTCAATGTCGAGCTTGCACCGCGTATAACAAGACACGGAGTTCTTGTCGAGGTATACGGTGAAGGTATACTTCTCATCGGTGACAGCGGAGTAGGTAAGAGTGAGACTGCAATCG
>SVPG01000040.1 GCA_015065975.1 Oscillospiraceae bacterium
GCTGTGCCGTTTCAGCTACAATACTGTCGAACAGGTCGGCTTTGTTCCGAAAGAAAAAATAGAGCGCACCCGTGGTAACATCGGCGTTCCTGCAAATTGTTCTCAGTGACGCTTTTTCATAGCCTTTTTCCAAAAACTCTGCTCGTGCAGAATCTTTAAGCCGTACCTTAACATCAATTTCATCGTGCATCTGTATCACCTGTAGAAATTATAACATAACACCTGTTATGTTGTCAATGATTTACTTAATTTCTTTTCGACATACATGTTCGGATATAAGAATCCCCCTGCCGAAATCGGCAGGGGGATCGCTTGTTTGGAAAGATTAAATCATTCCTCCAGCAGTGCGATTGCTTTCAGATATTTTTCGCGTCTTTTCAGAGATTTCTCGTCAACGACGTCCAATCTCGTCAAATCCGAATTGTGCTTCAGGTCTGCCAGCTTGACCGCTTTTGCAATAGGGTTTTCCTTTATCATGCGGACATAATCCATATAATCGACACCGTCCGAGTGCGTCATCAGGGCGACTGCGTCCGTGATTGTCCTGTCAAATCCCATATCCGTCAGGTC
Organism: Oscillospiraceae bacterium; assembly: GCA_015065975.1. Lineage (GTDB taxonomy): Bacteria > Bacillota > Clostridia > Oscillospirales > Acutalibacteraceae > SIG598. The sequence goes on from SVPG01000040.1 coordinate 571, forward strand.
TTCGAGAGTATATTTTCACCTCTTAAATACATTATATCACATTGTATGGCGTTTTGGCACCCGATTATGAAGATTGCACTAATCGGTACAACAGCATTTGTCCTTTCGTCCAAAAATTGCTTTGCTTACTTTACTTTTTCGCGCGTTGGTGTTAGAGTAAGCATGATAACACAGGCTGCGGAGTATCTTCGGCGGCGGTACAGAAGCAGATATGACGCTGTATGCCGGTTGGGATAAATCATAAACCGAAACAGCGCCTTCGTTTGTAGAATCAGATTCTGACAATGAAGGTGCTGTTTTTAATTAAAATTTTCAATTAGGTGATTTTGTGTATACTGCATCCGATAAACGCTATGACATTATGAAATATAACCGCTGCGGAAAAAGCGGACTTATGCTGCCCGCAGTTTCGCTGGGATTGTGGCACAATTTCGGTGACGATGCCGATATGAGCAATATGGAAGCTCTGTGCTTTACCGCATTTGACAACGGGATTACCCATTTTGATCTGGCGAACAACTACGGTCCGTCCGCGGGCAGTGCAGAGATCAATTTCGGAAAAATACTGAAAAATCATCTGAAACCCTACCGCGATGAGCTGATAATCAGCACAAAAGCCGGATATTCAATGTGGGACGGTCCTTACGGTGACTGGGGCAGCCGGAAATATCTGCTGGCAAGCCTCGATCAGAGCCTTTCGCGTATGGGAATAGACTATGTGGACATATTCTACCATCACAGAATGGATCCGAACACTCCACTCGAGGAGACCATGGGTGCGCTGGCTCAAGCCGTTTCGAGCGGAAAGGCGCTTTATGCGGGCATTTCGAATTACGACGGTCCCACTCTCCGCAGGGCGTGCGCCATACTCGATGAGCTGCGCTGTCCTTTTGTTATCAATCAGAATAAATACTCCATCTTTGACCGTACCATCGAGGAAAACGGTCTGAAGGAATCTTCTGCCGAGCTCGGCAAGGGCATTATCTGCTTCAGCCCTCTGGCTCAGGGTATGCTCACAAACCGTTATCTGAACGGTATTCCCGAGGACAGCAGAATCCGCACCAGCGGTGTGTTCCTCAATGAATCGGCTCTCACCGAGCAGAGGCTTGCGCAGATACGCCGCCTCAACGATCTTGCCGCACAGCGCGGTCAGACCCTCGCCGAAATGGCGCTGAGCTGGATACTGAGAGATGACGCGATCACATCGGTTCTCATCGGTGCTTCAAAAACCTCGCAGATAACGGATAATATCGGAGCACTTCGCAATACGGTATTTTCCGACGATGAGCTTCGTCTTATTGATGAAATATCTCTGTCATAGGCTTTTTATGAGATAAGCCCGCAATCGGGCGCAAGGAGAAGCAATGGAAATCAACAGATTACTCAATAAACTTGAAAACGACGGTTTTATGCCTTCATTCAGGCTGCTTTACGGTTTTGATGAAAAGATACTCCTGCGTCAGAAGGAACGGTATATCGAGGCTGTAAAAAGCTTTTCCGATATATTCCCCGACAGAACGGAGATCGGCATATTTTCCGCACCCGGCAGAACGGAGATCGGCGGCAACCACACCGACCACCAGCACGGCTGTGTGCTTGCGGCTGCTGTAAATCTTGACATTATCGGCATTGCCGCCTTCCATGACGAAGGCGTTATCCGTGTCAGATCCGAGGGGTATGATGCTTTTGAGGTCAGTCTTTCCGATCTTGGAGTGAGAGACGGCAAAAAGGATTCCTCTGATATAGTCAGAGGAATCGCCGCAAAATTTACCGATATGGGCGCTGCGATCGGCGGTTTTGATCTTTATGCCACCTCCGATGTTCTCAGCGGAAGCGGTATTTCTTCCTCCGCTGCGTTTGAAACGCTCATCGGAACCATAATCGACGAGCAATATAACGGCGGCAGGGCGGGCGCTGTGGAAATCGCAAAAATCGGTCAGTATGCCGAAAATGTGTATTTCGGCAAGAACAGCGGACTTATGGATCAGATGGTGAGTTCGGTCGGCGGTCTTGTGGCAATTGATTTTGCCGATACCGAAAAGCCCGTGATAAACGGCTTCAAGTGTGACTTTGAAGCGCAGGGCTGCTGTCTGTGCATCACCGACACAAAGGGAAGTCACGCCGACCTCACAGAGGATTACTCCTTTGTGAGGTCGGAGATGGAGGCTGTCGCCGCTCAGTTCGGCGAAAGCTGTCTGCGTCCCGTGGACGAGCAGGCGTTTTATGAGCGTATCCCCGAAATTCGACTTGCCTGTTCGGATCGCGCCGTTCTCAGAGCGGCTCACTTTTTCAGCGAAAACAGACGTGCGCAGGACGAAGCCGCGGCTCTTATGAACGGTGATTTTGACCGATTCCTCGAAATTGTCAGAGAATCGGGCGATTCTTCCGCAAATCTTCTTCAGAATCTCTATTCTGTTTCAAAGCCTGCCAATCAGGAAATTCCGCTTGCGATAATGGCAAGCAAACGAATCCTGAAGGGCAGAGGTGCTGTGCGTGTGCACGGCGGCGGCTTTGCGGGAACGATCCAGGCGTTCGTTCCACTCGATACCGCAGATGAGTATATTGCCGAAATGGATCGGATATTCGGCGCAGGTTCATGTCTTAAGCTTCGTATCCGTCCCGTTGGCGGCATTGAAATAACGGGGGAGAGCGAGGTATCCTGAACCTCGCAAAACCCATCACACTCATATGTACTGAAACAGCAGCAGGGAGCAATCCCTGCTGCTGTTCTCTTTTGCAGGCTGAGATTTATTTTCAGCCGATCTTTATGGTATCGAAAAGGGCACGCATAATCTGATAAAGTCCTTCATACATCTCGATGCTGAACTGTGACTCAATAACAATGCAGCCGGAATCGGTCGGGATAATGAAGTAGTGCATATTGTAGTCGGGTATGTTGTTGTTTCCGTCAAGATAAACGGCAAAGGCGTCATATCCGCCCACACGGGTCTTCTCGCTATTGACACTCCTGTAGCTGTCGGTATAGTGCTGCTGAAGGAGGCCGGCAAGCTCTTCGGCGGTGTGGGATTCGTCCTCATATACGGAATAATAAACGTCCGCATGGCCTTCCCATGCGTCGCAGGAGAAGGTATCAACACTCTCGCAGACACTGTGGGTGAAGTATTCGCGGCAGGTGGCGATGGTGGTGTCGAAGTTGACAACACGGACGGTCTCCACGGGGATCTTTTCCGTAACGCCTTCGCGGGTGACCTCAATATAACCCTGTTCCCATTCAGACTCGCCGTCTGCGATCTCGTTTACATCCGCTTCGGGCGGGGTGGTCGTGTTCTGCGTGGGGTCAGTCACAGGCTGGGTAGTGGTGCTGCCCTGTGAGGACGTGCTCTTTACGTTTTTAATGACGGAAAAATCGAAGGTGTTCGCCAGATCCTTAAGATCGTCGAATGTTATTCCCATATCGGTGCCGCCCATAACATTGATGGCAACAAAGCAGGACTCGAATTCTGTTATAAGCACCGATTTGTATCCCGATATGGCTGCTACGAGACTGATGCCGGAATCTGTTGTAATCACCTGTTCCTGATAGTCCTCGATGTCTCCGATGTTGAGGAAAACAGGATCGAATACGCCCTTTGCGGTGCGGCTGAACTGATAATCCACGGACAAACGACCGGCTGTTGCATTAAATATTCCGTCATATCTGAATGTGCCGTCATCGTACATGTATCCGCCCAGTATGCTGCTGTATGCATCGTCGGAAAACTCTTCATGGTCGTAGTCGGTGATAACAAACTTACCGACAACCGTGTTCCAGTCCTCAAGAGCCATATCCTTGAGGCTGCCGTGAAGAGTCAGTCCGTATTTTGCGGCGATCTCATCGATCTTGTCGGCCATCTCCTGTGTGTACACAGGGTAATGATCATACTTTTCGTCAAGTTCAGCGTCGGAGCCTTCCTGAATGACCTGAGCGAGGATAGAGCCGTCAGGGTCATAGCTGTCTGCGAATGCTTTCCACTCGGCCGCTGCCTTATACTCCTTGCTGTCGGTAAAGCCGGAAAGGCTCATCATGCTTTTGACCTCGGGGTCGTTGCTGTTGATAAGAGCGTCTCTCAGACCGAATAAGTTTGCGGCAAATACTGCGGTTGTAAAAATTGTGATCAGACCGATAACCGCCACAAGCATAATGGTTCTTCTGGAAAATTTCTTCTGGAATTTCACTGTTCTTTTGACCTCACTGTTCTCTATGATTTTTTCATCGATAAATTCCATGGCACTGAACAAATCGTTTCTATTCATCGAAATAACCCTCCTTTGAAAGGTGGCTTCGCAACCGTTTGCGTATTCGGCTGAGCGTTACGTTTACATTATTTTCATTCGTATCGTAGCGGTCGGCGATCGACTTTATCGGCTCAGAAAAGAAATATCTTCTGACGAACAGATTCTGTTCACGCTCCGACAGGGACAAGACAAATCGATTGATGGACTTGCCGAGTATCTTTGCGCCTACCTGACTCTCCACATCCGATTCGTCAGCAATGCATTCCGCCAGCTCCTCGAGCACAAGCATGGTCTCTCCGCCGCCGCGCTTGAGTGACTTTTTCGCCTTGTATCTGTCAAAGGACAGATGACGGGTGATCTTTGCAAAAAACACTTTAAGCACGGTCGGTCTGGTGGGAGGTATAGCGTTCCACGCTCTCAGCCAGGTATCATTCACGCACTCCTCGGAATCCTGAGCGTCACCCAGTATACCGTTTGCGACTGTAAAACAGTATGAGCCGTATTTATCCATCGAAGCGGAGATTGCCTTGGTGTTTTTGTTCCAGTAGAGCTCTATGATCTCGGGATCGTTCATTGTGAGCCTCCTTTCAAGCAGTTAAGGATCCTTTCGCCCTATAAGACGACAAGCAGAGGAAAAACTTACAAGCAAATTGAAAAAAATTTCAAATATTCCGAAAAATGGTCCGGGCGCTCCTTCTTTCTTTGAGGCCATACTCAAAACACAATCCCGAACAGTGAAAGGATTGTGAAAGAGATGCTCAGTATTCGGAATACTATATTATTGTATCATTTCTTGTTATCGGGTGTCAAATAAGGCTGCACGGCATAAAAATGCACCTGCCGCATCTTTTGATTGTACCAAAAGATGCGGCAGGTGCGAATGTGCGATGACCTGATTGATATCTAATTAATATATTTATCTGAAGAATGCAAGATTGTAAACAGACTTATAAATTAATGGAATGTACATGCAAAACAGAGTAAGCCTTTCCCATAATCCCTCATATTTTAAAACCGTATTTTGAAATTTCTCCTTATCTCCCATAACAAAACACACAAAACAAACTAAGGCTA
>SVPG01000017.1 GCA_015065975.1 Oscillospiraceae bacterium
TCTTGTCTTGCCCGCACCCGTCGCGCCGACAAAAGCGACCTTCTGTCCCGGCTTTGCGTAAAGGGTGACATCGCTGAGAACGCGCTTGCCCTCGGTGTATTCAAAATCAACCTCGGCAAGACGGACATCACCGCAGAGCTTTGTGTAGGTGACGCTGCCCTCTGCGCTGTGCGGATGCTTCCACGCCCAGAGTCCCGTGCGTTCTTCGCACTCGCAGAGCACGCCGTTTTCTTCCTTTGCGTTGACAAGCGTGACGTAACCCTCGTCCGTTTCGGGCTCCTGATCGAGAAGATCGAAGATGCGCTGTGTTCCCGCAAGTCCCATGACAACGGCGTTGACCTGATGCGAAACCTGATTGATGTTGCCGGTGAACTGCTTTGTCATGTTGAGGAACGGAACGACGATGCTGATGCCGATGGGGTATCCCGAAAGGCTGAAGTTGTCAACACCCGAGATGAGAAGCGCACCGCCGCAGATCGCTACTATAACATAGAGAACGTTGCCGATGTTGTTGAGTATCGGTCCGAGAGTGTTTGCGTATTTGTTGGCCTTCTCCGATTCGGCAAAGAGCCTGTCGTTGAGACGGTCAAAATCGGCTTTGCTCTCTTCCTCGTGGCAGAAAACCTTGACGACCTTCTGTCCGTTCATGATCTCCTCGACAAAGCCTTCAACCTCGCCGAGAGCCGTCTGCTGACGGAAGAAATGCTTGGCAGAGCCTCCGCCGATTTTCTTGATAAGAACGGTCATCAGAGCCACGCCGCCGACGACCACGATGGTAAGCCAGCCGCAGTAATAGATCATGATGCCGAATATCGTCATGACGGTTATGCCCGACATTATGAGCTGAGGGATACTCTGCGATATCATCTGACGCAGGGTGTCGATATCGTTTGTGTAGTGACTCATTATGTCGCCGTGGTTGTGGGTATCGAAATACCTGATGGGCAGAGTCTGCATACGGCAGAACATCTTCTCGCGCATTTTCTTGAGCGTACCCTGAGTGATGACCGCCATCATCTGGTTCCATGAGAAACCCGCGACAAGAGACAGCATATAGAATACGGCAAGAATGATGACAAACTTTATTATCTCGCCGCTCACAGCGCTCCAGTCGCCGCTCTGCCAGCTTCTCTCGATTATCGCAATGACGTTCTGCATGAATACCGCGGGGATCGAGCTGACCGCAGCGCTGAAAACTATGCAGGCAAGGGTGAGGGGGAGAAGTACGGGATAGAACTCGAACATCATTTTTATAAGGCGGCCGATCGTGCCTTTCTTTGCAGTGTTCTTTTTCATTTGTTGGCACCCTCCTTGTTCTGGGAGGTATAGATCTCCGAATAGATGTCGTTGGTGCGGAGGAGCTCTTCGTGGGTTCCGACAGCGTTGATACGGCCCTTGTCCATAACGATTATCCTGTCTGCGTCCTCGACCGAAGCTGTACGCTGAGCGATGATGATCTTTGTGGTTTCGGGGATAAATTCACGCATTGCGCGCCTGATGGAGGCGTCGGTTTTGGTATCGACCGCGCTCGTCGAATCGTCGAGAATGAGTATTTTCGGTTTCTTGAGAAGGGCGCGTGCGATGCACAGACGCTGCTTCTGACCGCCCGATACGTTGGTGCCGCCCTGCTCGATGTGGGTGTCGTATCCGTCGGGGAACTGCGAGATGAATTCATCGGCGCAGGCGAGACGGCAGGCCTCGACGAGCTCCTCGTCGGTAGCCTCCTTGTTGCCCCAGCGCAGATTCTCCTTTATCGTGCCGGAGAAAAGTATGTTCTTCTGAAGAACGACCGCAACCTGATTGCGAAGCGTTTCAAGGTCGTACTGGCGCACATCGATGCCGCCGACCCTGACGCAGCCCTCGGTGACATCATAAAGTCGGGATATGAGCTGGATAAGGGAGGACTTTGACGAGCCCGTACCGCCGATAATGCCGATGGTCTCGCCCGATTTTATCGAAAGATCGATGTCGGAAAGAGCCATGTTCTTTGCTTTTTTTGAATATTTGAAGCTGACATTTTCGAAGGTTATCGAACCGTCGGGAACTTCGAAAATCGGATTTTCGGGGTTTTCGAGAGTGCTCTTTTCGGAAAGTACCTCAACAACACGCTTGCCCGATTCGCCCGCCATTGTTATCATGACGAACACCATCGATATCATCATCAGGCTGTTGAGCATCATGAAGCTGTATGTGAGAAGGGCGGAAAACTGACCTACGTCGAGGTCGAGACCGCGCGATGTTATGATGGTGTATGAGCCGAAGGAGAGAACGAATATCATAACGGTGTAGAGACAGAACTGCATGATGGGGTTATTGACGGCGATTATGCGTTCGGCTCTTGTGAAATCGGCACATACGTCCTCGGCGGCATCGCCGAACTTGCGCTGTTCATAATCCTCGCGGACGAAGGATTTTACAACCCTCATGCCCTTGATGTTTTCCTGGATGGAGCTGTTGAGACGGTCGTATTTCTTGAAGACCTTGCGGAAAAGGGGTATCGCGAAATATGCCACAAGAGCAAGTCCCGTGCCGAGAATCGGAAGCACGATAAGGAATATCCATGCCATTTTGCCGCCCATGACGAATGCCATGACAAACGCAAAGATGAGCATGAGCGGAGCACGTATCGCAAGACGTATAATCATCATGTAGGCGTTCTGAATGTTGGATATGTCGGTTGTCATTCGGGTGACCAGCGACGAGGTCATGAACTTGTCTATGTTTTCAAAAGAATAGTTCTGAATGCTGTAGAACATATCGCGGCGGAGATTGCGCGCAAGACCGCAGGAGGCGGTCGAACAGGTGAATCCCGCTATCGCACCGAAGGAGAGCGACAGCACGGCGAGCAGGAAAACGATCGCGCCGTATCTGAGAATATCGCTCATCTCACAGCCGGCCTTGATTTTGTTGACAAGTGAGGCTATGATAAACGGAATGATGCATTCGATGATGACCTCGCAGGTGACAAGCAGGGGAGTGGCGATCGAAGCCTTTTTGTATTCCCGTATGCTTTTTGCGAGCACTTTGAAGGTGTTTATCAGACTCAGTCCTTTCACAATAAAATGAGCAGTGCCGACAAGCACTACTCGAAAAACAAATCACTATTTCTTACCCGAATATTTTATCACTGCGAAAATTATATGTCAATGTGGCGATGTGACAAGCTTTTGTGCTGTAAAATGGCGGTTTTTGAATATTTTTGCGGTTGGGGCAGCCGTTCCTTTGTCAAAAAAGTTTTGACATATTATGGATTATAATATATAATAAAAAATATTTTAACGAAAAGGACTGATGTTATGAACGTTGCACAGCTTTTGGCATTCGGAGGATATATGCTTCTGATGCTCGGAATCGGAATCGTATTCTTTGTAAAATCAAAGAATTACAGTGACAAGGATTATTTCCTCGGCGGACGTCAGATGGGTCCGTGGGTAACGGCTCTCAGTGCACAGGCGTCCGATATGAGCGCATGGCTTCTTATGGGTCTTCCCGGCAGCATTATCGCTTTCGGTATGGGCGAGGTATGGATCGCCATAGGACTTGCCCTCGGTACTGCATTCAACTGGATATTTGTTGCGAGCCGTCTGCGTAAATTCTCGAAAGCGGCAAACGACTCCATAACCCTTCCTCAGTATCTCACAAACCGCTTCGCATCGACCAACCCCGCGCTCAAGATCGTATGCGCTGTCGTTTTCCTCGTAGCATTTACAGTATATGTTGCTTCCGCATTCGTCGCGGGACGCACCGTTTTCACAGCAATCATTCCGGGACTTGATCCCACACTTGCAATCGTTATTTTTGCGGTTATCGTACTTATCTACACCTTCCTCGGCGGCTACAAGGCTGTCTGCTGGACAGACTTCTTCCAGGGTATGCTGATGCTTATTGCTCTTGTTTCCGTTCCCATAATCATGGTAACCATGGGCAATTTCGGCGGCAGCGAGCTTTATAACGAAATCGGCGGCAGCGCATTTGAAAAGGATCTTTTCAGCGCTGACTGGAGAAGCATCGTCACAGGTCTTTCCTGGGGTCTCGGTTATGTAGGTATGCCGCATATCCTCGTAAGATTCATGGCTATCGAGAAGCCCTCCATGGTAAAGAAATCTGCAACGGTTGCTATCATATGGGTTATTCTTTCCCTCAGTGCAGCGGCTCTTATCGCTGTTTTCGGACGCACCTGGCTGCTTTCCGACGGCGTATCTCTCGCGCAGGCTATCCTTCCCGATGACAGAAACACTGTTTTCATCAGACTGGTTCAGGATATCTTCCCCGGAGCAATAGCCGGTATCCTTCTTTCCGCTATCATTGCCGCATCGATGAGTACAGCAGACTCTCAGCTCCTCGTTGCTTCCTCTTCCTTTACAAGCGACATCTACAAGCCCATGCGCAAGGATAAGGCAAGCGACAAGGAAGTCCTCTGGGTCGGACGTGCAGTTGTCGCAGTAGTTGCTGTTGTTGCGTTCTTTATCGCAACGAGCGGCTCCGAGTGGGCAGGCGACATCATGAACATGGTTGAGAATGCTTGGGGTCTCTTCGGCGCAGCATTCGGACCGGTCGTCATTCTCTCACTTTTCTGGAAGCGCTTCAATTTCGCAGGTGCTCTCGCAGGTATCGTCTGCGGCGCTCTTGCCGACATTGCGTGGCTGGTTCTCTTCACCTCGACCATTTCTGAGGCTATCGTATTCAACACCGGAATCTACGAGATACTTCCCGGCTTCATCGTCGGTATGCTCGCAGCTGTTGTGGTAACCCTTATCACAAAGGCTCCCGGTGAGGAAGTTGCAAAAATTTATGAGACCGCCGTTTCCGGTAACGACGACTGATAAATAAATATTTATATTCGCGCCCGTTTTGCAGATTCTGCGAAACGGGCGTTTTTTACGCCGCACAACAGGTTTACCGTGTTTACATAAAATGTTTGATGTGGCATTTTGCGACATTTTGCAAATATTTATACGCAGACAGTTTTATTTATGAGTTTACAATAAACATATTGACATAACTTTTATTTTGATGTAAAATAATGGCACATCGCAAGGGGGGATGAGCAAATTAAAAGGTTATTTGTGGTATTTGCGGTATTTGTGATTGTCTTTTGTTTTTGCGGCTGCACGCAGGTTGACACAACGATACCTGCCTGTGCGCTGAGGGGAATTGGCGGTATTGAAATTGACGGCTTTGACTTTGTGGAAATGATAAGGGGAGAAGAGGCCGTCAGGGTTGAGATATCGCTGCTTTCCCTGAACGGGATGAAGCTTTTCGGTTATGAGAAGGGCAGAGTCTTACCAAACTATGATGGCGAGCCTGTAATTGCGGATGTGTATGTGCTGAAGGACTGTGAAGGGGAAGAGAGCTGTTCGTATCTTGTTGTGGAGGGTAATTTCGGGTTGATTATCAAAGATATAACGCCCGAAGGTATCAGCAGTATGTGGGACGAGTTGTATGTCTGCAATATCGACAGCGATGCACAGGACGAGATCATTGTGCATCAGCTTGTCGGTTCAGCAGGCGGAGCGGGAAGCTACAAGGCGCGAATTTTCAAGGTCATAGGGAACGAGATAGAAGAATTATACTGCTTTGACAACGAAAATATGCTGTATACCGGTTTTTTTGGTCGGCTGAAGAATGGTTATGTTGTGGAGATCAGGAACAGTTTTACCGGCAAAAAACATAAGCTCGATATGTCAGGGGAAGAACGATATGAAGGCGTGCTTTTTGATGCGGACGGCAAGGTGATAAAAAACAGCGGATGGGGTGTAATGTGTGACAGCTTCTGCGAGTTTTCACCGAACGATATCGACGGCGACGGGATTTATGAAATAGTATGTAAACAGTATGTTTCATTATACAGTCATTCCGACGGCCTTGGTCTTGCGGAGAGCGTACTCAGATTCGACGAAGGATCACAGAGTTTTGAGGTTATCGATTCGGATTTTCATGCATGGGACGATTGAATAAGTAATAGGCACATCATTTCGCAAATACAGAAAGAACGGACGTGTATCCGAAACAGCACAAGAGCCTCGGGCGGCTGCCCGAGGCTCTTGTGCGTTATATTAAAGTCTGCATACCATAATGTACTCTTCTTCGTTTTCGTCGACCGTCTCAAACCCGACGTTCTTATACATCTTAACGGCGTAATTTGCCTTCTGAACGGCGAGTGAAGCCTGCTCATACCCCTGACTTTTCAAAAGAGAGAGCATCTGCTTCATGAGATTTGTGCCGATAGAGTGACCTCTGTACTCCTTATAAAGCGAGATGGCAAAGGAGGGTGTTTTGTCGTCGATATGACCGTAATCGTTCATAACACGCACCCAGACAGCGCCGACGATCCTGCCGTCAGCCTCAGCCACAAGACATCTGTCGTCGGGATACTTTCCGAAATCGGCAATGTATACCTGCAGGTCGGGCTGATTTATTATGCTTTTGTCGGGAGGCTCCACACCCTCGGGTATGAAGATTGCCTCATACAGAAAGTCGCCGAGAAAGTGATATTCCGACGGTTTTATTTCTCTTATAACGTATTCCACCGATCGATTCCTCCGTTTTTTAGACTTGACTTATTTTACCATTTTCGGACGCGATGTCAAGTTTGCGGCAAAAGGTATTGACAATTTATTCGGTTTGTGATATCTTAATGTTACTATTAGTAACATATGGAGGGCGTATGGAATTTATAATACTGGGACTGCTCCTTCTTCAGAGCCGCAGCATATATGAGCTGAGGGAGAGAATAGACAAGGGAATAAATCTGATGTACAGCAGCAGTACGGGCAGTATACAGGCGGCGATAAAGAAGCTTCTTGCGGCGCAGCATATCACCTTTGAAATGAGGGTGGATAACGGCAGAGAAAAGAAGATATATTCTATCACGCCGCAGGGTATACAGCATTTTATGCAGTGGGTCAATGCACCGAATGAAACGAGCAACATAAAGAACCCTGATCTCATAAAGATATATTTCATGGGTTTTTCCGACAGAGAAGTCAGGGAAAGAAATATCGTGCTGCAGATAGAAAATCTGCGTGAGATACTTTCGACGCTTGAGCTTGTGTGGGAATCGGCGAAAATAACCGAAGTGCCCGAGAGCGGAAGAGATATAGCAAATTACCAGCTTGCGACGCTGGATTACGGAATAAAATCGATCAGATTCAATATCGGTTGGTATGAAGAACTGCTTGATAAAATAAGAAACGGAGAGATATAGGATATGGAGAAAATAAGACTTGAGGATTCGCCGATAGTTTATAATGTAAGTCGTTGTGAAGGCGGCGATTGGGTGTTGTTTTTGCACGCAGCGTTTGTTCATCACGGAATGTTCGCGCAGCAGATTGAGTATTTTGCGGACAGCTACAATATCATAGCCGTTGATATGCTCGGTCACGGAGACAGCACGGATGCAAAACGCGCAGACAGTATCGATAAGATGTCGTTCTGGATAAAAAGAATAATGGAGAGAGAAAATGCGCAGAAGATTCACGTTGTCGGTGTGTCGCTCGGTGCGGTCATAGCGCAGGATTTTGCAAACAAATATCCCGATAATGTCAGCTCACTCGCCTGCTTTGGCGGATATGATATCAATAATTTTGATATGGAGATGCAGAAAAGCAACAGCTCGTCGCAGATGGGCATGATGCTCAAAGGAATGATATCCGTAAAATGGTTTGCAAAGGCCAATAAGAAGATATCGGCCTACACCGAAAGAGCTCAGGAAGAGTTCTATAAGATGAATTTATCGTTTGAAAAGAAATCGTTTATGTATCTTGCATCGCTTGGGAGCATGGTGAATAAGCACAAAACGGGCGAGAGGGGTTATCCGCTGCTGATAGGCTGCGGAGAACATGATATACCGATGGAGCTTGAAGCGGTAAGAATGTGGGCGGAAAGCGAAAAGAATTGCCGCACGGTTGTCTTTGAAGGAGCAGGTCATTGTGTGAATATGGACGTGCCCGACAGGTTTAATAAAGTCATGGAAGAGTTCTGGAAATAAAATGAGGCAGATAAGCGTCGCTTATCTGCCTTTTTTGTACTCTACGAGGAATATCTTTGCGGATAATATCATACAGTTTGAGGAATAATTAGATATCAGAGGTGATAATTTGAAGTTTTACAGTATTGCCGCCGCAGCGATCACAGCAGCCTGCCTGCTGCTTACAGGCGGATGCACGGCTGATGATAAGACCGATTCTCCGAAGGCTCAGTTTACACTTTCGACAGCCTGTGTAACGCAGAGTGATATAGTAAGTGCGCACGATTCGGAGGAAGGCGGGGAGATAGGCGGCAATGATGAACAGTATGACGGTCAGCTTGCCGTGCCGGCTCACATCTCTCTCGACAGAATATCGATAACAAGCGAGATTTATCCGCCTCTGACGAGCGCGAGAGTGACATCGGTTTTCGGATACAGACAGAATCCCGTGACGGGAAAATTCACTTTTCACAGCGGATATGATCTTGCGGCGGCATCGGGAAGCAATATATATGCGATGCTCGCGGGCAGAGTTGCGACAGCAAAATGGGACGACGGTTACGGCTATTATCTCATAATCGAGCACGAAGGCGGCGTGCAGACGCTTTATGCCCATTGCAGCGAGCTGCTCGCAGAGGTCGGCGACAGCGTCGAAAAGGGCGAGGTTGTTGCAAAAGTCGGCAGCACGGGCAACTCTACGGGACCGCATCTTCATGTCGAATTTCGAATGGGCGGGAAGAGATACGACCCCGAATGGGTGCTCGGCGGGATTTACGGTTGAGATTCAGAATAGGGAAATGCGCCGTGTGCATGGATTTTTCCTTTTTTGCTCTGATTGCGGCAGCGTCGGTTATCGGAAGCTGGAGTATGTGGGGGATAGCGGCAGCCCTGCTTCACGAGCTTGCTCACGTCGCAGCGGCATCGGCTTGCGGTTACTTTCCCGAAAAAATACGTTTTTGTGCCTCGGGGCTTTCCATGACCCTTCCCGAGCACGCAAAGAATACAGCGATATTTGCCGCGGGACCTGCGGCAAATATCGCTGCTGCACTGCTGTCGTTATCGTGTATGCCTCATTTTGCGGCGGCAAATATCGCGCTCGCGGCAATGAACCTCTTTCCCGTGCCGCCTCTTGACGGGGGAGAGCTTATGATGCTGCTTCTCGGAAAAAGATTTTCTGCGCCGAAGGCAGAGAAAACGGGACTTTTTATATCGGTCGTGTCGCTAACGCTGTTTCTGACCCTCGGCATATACATATTGCTTCGGTCAAAAGGCAACTTCTCGCTTCTTGCAATAGGCTTGTGGCTGTTTGTTATGGTGTACAGAAATTACGTTTAGGAGACAAAGGAAAAGGCATCGAAGCCGTTTGGCTTCGATGCCTTAAAATTATTTCTTTGCTTTGAGAGAAAAGTTGTGAAGATAATCGTCAAGTGAATGAACGCTTGCACGGAACTTCTTGTACTTTCTCGAGTTACGAGTGATCTTCTTGCGTCTGATCTTACCGATCTTGACCTTGCTGATATTCTTCTTGGGAACCGGCATACGGGGAATATCCTTCTCGGTCTGAACGGGATCGTCGCCCTCTTCGACGGGGATAGAAATACGGACATAATCGTCCTCGTCATCATAGTTTGCAGGAGCGCCGCGTTTGCTGTCGGGAGTGTTGTCATAATCGCGTCTGTCGTCGTAATTGGAACGCGGAGCGTAATCATCATCGTCCTCGAAAACAGGAACAACAACGGGAACAGGCTCGTAATCGTCCATCTCGTCCTCATATCTGCTTGCGGGAACGGGAGGACGGTCGTCATATCTGACGCCTGCTGCGCTGCGTCTTGCGGGAGCGCGGCCTTCGTCTCTGTCGCTTCGTGCAACACCTGCAGCGGAACGCTTGGTAGAATGTGCGTAATAATCATCGTCGACGGGATCGTCGTCGGGAAGAACAATGGGAACATAATCGTCCTCGTAATAGTTGTCGGGACGGGCGGGAGCGGTGTTCACGGGAGCTTCGGGAACTGCCTGTGCAGCGGCCGCGGTGTTCTCGGCAGCGGTCTGTGCTGCTGTATCGGCAGGTGCTGCAGCTTCGGGAGCGGGCTTGCGCTCGGCAGCCTGATCGGGTGCGGGACGTCTGCGCTGAGGCTGACCTTCGCCTGCGGGTCTGCGTCTGGGCGGCTGGCCCTGTCTTGCGTAGGGATCCTGAGGCGGTCTGCGTCTGCGGACGGGCTCACCGTACTCGTTGTAGTATACATCACCGCGAGCGTAGGGATCCTGAGCAGGACGTCTGCGGACGGGCTCGCCGTACTCGTTGTAATAAACATCGCCGCCGTAATAGGGGTCGTATGCTGCGGGCGGTCTGCGTCTGCGGACGGGCTCGCCGTATTCGTTGTAGTACACATCGTCGTAATAGGGATCGTAACCCTGACGGCGACGGGCGTAAGGATCACGCGCTCTTGCGTTGGGGTCTGCATCTGTGCGGCGTCTGCCGCCTCGACCATCGTAATCGTATTCGCCCATAGTCTTATCGTCCTTTCTGGTATCGTCCGGATTATCGGCACTCTCGGTGCCCGGCTGGTCGGTTTTGTCGGTAGCTCTGCGGCCGAACAGCTTTTTCTCTTTCTTTTCTTTTTTATCCTTTTTGTCGGAAGACTTTGTTTCTTCGTCAGCCTTCTTGTCGACCGGCTTGAGGGAGGAATCGTCCGCGTCCGTCTTTGCCTGGCCGTTATCGCTCTTCGAATCGTCGGCGGGCTTTGCTTCGTCCGTTTTTTCTTTGCCGTCATCGGAAGCGAGGATATCGGCAGCAGCGGCAACAGCACCTGCTGCTGCGAAAGCGTTTGATTTGTCGCGTCTGTCCTTTGCGTCCTCGATCATGTCGAACAGTTTATAGATCTCGTTCTTGTTGACAGAAGCGTAGGGGGAAATCTCTTCCTTGAGGAGCTGAGCGGAAATCTTCGACTTCGCCTTCAGGCATATGACAAGAAGGACGATAAGACTTGCCAGAACAACACCCTCACATATGAGAACAAGCGGGGAAACGCGCGTTACAAGACCGTATATTGCAGCGGCGATAACAGCGATAATGCCGATGACAAAGGCTGTGATCGCGGCGGTAAAGCCTTTAGCGCCGGATTGATTTTCCAAAATGTTCCCCCCTTCACAGATTATGGATGAAACTGAGTTTATATTACATTATATGTTACAATAAACTTATAATTATGTCAATAGTTTGGTCGATATTTGTTCACAATTGACAAATGCTGAAACCTGTATTATGGACAGGTTTCGGATATGAGGGCTAACCTACCAACTGATTCTCGGTTACGATGGAGTAACCGTTGGTTTTTGTGGAGAAGAAGTATTCGTCGAGGATATCTCTTGCGACCTGAGTCATGTAGCTTCCGTACTGCACCTTCTCACCGATGATGGCGATAGCTATCTCGGGATCGTCGAAGGGAGCGAAGGCGATGAACAGTCCGTTCGATGAATAACGTTTCTTGTCGGTATCGACGGAACCCGTCTTGCCGCCGACCTTAACGATATAGTTTTCGAAAACAGCACTCGCCGTACCTTCCTGAGTAACGGAGAGCATACCGTTTTTAACGATGTTTATAATGCTCTTTTCGACGTTGAGCTCGTTGAGAACGATCGGATCCTCGCAGGTGTCCTCGATGATAGTCTCGGTCATGTCGTAGGATTTTATCGTTTTGATTATTCGTGCCTGATATCTCGTACCGCCGTTTGCTATGGTTGCCATATAAGCACAGAGCTGGAGCGGGGTGAACTTGTTGTCGTTCTGACCGATGGCGGCGGTAAGCGTATCAGCGGCGTACCAGTTCTCTTCTCTCGACTCTCTGTCCTCACGGCCTGCGAGACGTCCGCTCGATTCGCCGAGACCGACGCCCGTTGCAACACCGAGACCGAGCTGGCGGCAGTAGTCGTTCATTCGGGTGATGCCGAGACGGTATCCCGTTTCGTAGAAGAAGATGTTGCACGATTCGGAGATAGCGCCCTCAACCGAGAGAGTACCGTGTACGTGCAGGCAGGTAAGCGAGAAGTTGTTGTACTCGGTAAGTGTGTATCTGCCGCTGCAGTAGATGGTGGTGTATCGCGATATCTCGCCCTCCTGGAGACCTGCAAGAGCGACTGCGGGCTTGAAGGTGGAGCCGGGAGCGTAGTTGCCGTTGAAGGCTCTGTTGTAGAGGGGAGAGCCGTCCTGCTTGAGGAGGTTGTTGTATTCCTTGTTGTAGGTGTTGAGGTCGAATGAGGGGTATGTGACCGCTGCAAGCACCTCGAAGGTCTTTACGTTCATAATGACGACCGCACCTGCGTTGGCGTCTCCGCCTGTGAGGAAACCGCCTCGAGCAGCGATCGATTTTATGGTAGTCTCGAGAGATTTCTGAGCGAGAAGCTGAAGCTCGGAATCGATGGTGAGAACGATGGTGTTGCCGGGCTTGGGCTCGACCGAGATGTTTTCATAAACGATCTCGCCGTTGTCGTCACGAAGGATCTGCTTCTTGCCGTTCTTGCCTCGAAGATAGGATTCGTATTCGCTCTCGATACCGAATTTACCGATTGTATCGTTGATTCGGTAGCCCTGAGTTTTAAGAACCATATATTCCTCAGCGTAGATAGGACCCGTGTTTCCGATGAGATGGGGTGCGATCTCGCCGTTTGTGTATATTCTGATAGGAACGACCTCGACGGTTACGCCCTTGAGTATGGCGCTGTTTTCGAGTATCGTCTGCATAGTTTCGAGAGAAACGTCCTCAGCGAAGGTGTAGGGGTTTGCCGAGGAGAACTCCATTATCTCCATGTTGAGACGGACGCCCATAATGCGGCGGGCTGTTGCAGCATCGAGGTTGCCGAGCTCGAACTCGGTATACATGGTGTCGATACAGTTCTGCGCAGTGGCATATTTCTGCAGCTTGAGGGTGTTCCACATTCTCGACTTTTCGAGATCGCTGTCTGGCATATAGGACGCAAGACCTGCTGCATCTATTGTGATAGGGCAGGCATCGATCCATTGCTCGCCCGATTTGGAGAGGATCTTGGTGAGCTGCCAGATTATTTCGTTTTCGGAGCCTTTTTCCATCTCAGCGCGGTTGAAAACAATGTTGTAGCCCATGCGGTTTTCAGCGATGGAACGACCGTAACGGTCGACTATCTCGCCTCGAGCGGCGGTGATGGTGACCGAAGTCGCGGTTCTCTGAATAGCCTGGGTTCTGTACGTTTCGCCGTTTTCGAGCTGCATCTTCATGAGTATGATGTCGTATACCAGAAGGATGATCAGAACGAAAGCTGTTATGATGGCAAATCGCTTAAAATACTTTTGGTTTTCCATTTAATAATCCTCAAACAGAGCCGAAAGCATACGACTCTAATCGCTGTCTGTAAGGTGGGTTGCGAGTGCCCTGTTGAAATAGAATGCAACGGGCACAAATACGGCCGAATAGACTATCTGCGGAAGCATTATCGCGTAAAGATAATACCAGGCTTTTTCGTCCCCCCAGAGCAGATAGAAGAAGAACCACTGCAGAAGTCCGCTGATGAGCAGACTGCCCAGTGTAAGAATGACGCAGGTGAGAAGGTTGTTTCTCATAAGAAAAACGACCAGAGCGCCGCTTGCATAACAGCAAACGGTGAAAATAACGGCAAAGAAGCCGAATACATGAGCCGAGGCAAGGTCCATCAGAAGACCTGCGGCCAGACCGAACCACATAGCGGTTCCTTCGCTCTCAAACATGGAAATGCCCATCGCAAAGACGAGCATGAGCATGGGTCTGACCCCGAGAAATTCGGGAAGCAGATTCGGTGTACATTGAATTATAAAGACAAGAAGCAACTCCAATGCATAAGCTATGTACTTGAGTCGTTTATGTGTGAAAAAATTCATAAGTGTGACAGAACCTTCCTCGCGCAGAGGTTTTACTCAGCGGTTGTTGTAACCGTATCAGCGAGCTGACCGTTGACGACAGCACCCTGACCTTCAAAGCTGCTGATTACGAAAACATCGATGCAGCCCGTGACGTCGGCTGCAGGCTGAATGATGGCATAGAGGGAAATATCCTGAGATTCGGCGCGAATCTCGGTAACCTCGCCGATGACAAGGTTTTTGGGATAGATACAGCCAAGACCCGATGTGACGATGATGTCACCCGTTGCAACGTCACAGTCTCTTGCGAGATAGCTGAGCTTGCACATATCGTTTCCCGCAAGCTCGAGGTCACCGCCGAGAACGCCGCCGTCAAGCGTACGTCTGTCGATGGCACCGATATCGGTAGCGGGGCTGAGTATGGTCGTGACCTTGCTGGAAATGGGACCGACTTCGGAAACGTAACCGACAAGACCGTCGGCAGTTATGACGGGGTCAAGGTAAGCAACGTCATGCATGCTGCCCTTGTCGATGATGAATGTGGCGTAGGGGTCGGAAACATCGCGGGAGATGACCGTTGCCGGAACAAACTGGAATCCGGGGTTTTCCTCCTTGATGCCGAGTATTCCGCGAAGACGCTCGTTCTCCTGCTTGAGCTCCTCGTAATCGACAAGCTGAGCGGAAAGCTCACGCACCTTCGTGAGAAGCAGCTCGTTTTCTGCCCTGACGGTGTCGATATCGGTCATGTCGTCGCCGATGCTGCCGATACCGCCCGAGATGAGCGCGCTGAGCTTCTGAATAGGAGTTGTAATAAAGCTTGTGACCGCTGTGAGAAAATTCTGCTGTCCCGAAGTGCTGGCGGAATACATCATGACGCCAAACAGTATGAGAACAACGGCAATGAGAATTTTGAAGCTTTTAGCCTTTAACAGATTTCTCATATAAGACTCCCTTTCCGGAAATTATCAAGAATAGTGAGGTTGATTATCTTCTTGCACCCCAGTAAGAGCTGGGCATGACGATATCAAGACGCTTGCCGGTACCGTCAACAACGCAGTCGAGCGGACGCTCGGCGATGTGAACGGGCATACCTGTTTCCTGAGCGACGAGCTTGTCGAATCCGCGCAGCAGAGCGCCGCCGCCTGTGAGCATGATGCCGTGGTCGATGATATCGGCGGAAAGCTCAGGCGGAGTCTTTTCGAGTGTGCTCTTTATGGCGTCGATGATGCTGGAGAGGGGATCGGCAAGAGCCTCACGAACCTCAGCGGCGGAAATGACAACATTCTTCGGAAGACCGTCAACGAGGTTGCGTCCCTTGATGGAAAGGCTCTCTTCGTCCTCGTAGGGGAATGCCGAACCGATGTTTATCTTGATCTCTTCAGCGGTACGCTCACCGATGAGGAGGTTGTACTTTTTCTTTACATAGGAAACGATAGCCTCGTCAAAACGGTCGCCCGCAACTCTTACGGAGACGGAGGTGACGATATCGCCGAGAGAGATGACAGCGACCTCAGAGGTACCGCCGCCGATATCGACGATCATGCTTCCTGTAGCCTCGGCAACGGGAAGACCCGCACCGATAGCAGCAGCCATAGGCTCTTCAATGAGGTCAACGTCGCCGCCGCCTGCCTGCTTTGCAGCGTCCTCAACAGCTCTGCGCTCAACCTCGGTAACGCCCGAAGGAATACAGATGACAACTCTCGGACGGGAGAAGAGGTTGGTGTGAACAGCCTTCTTGATGAAGTACTTGAGCATTGTAGCGGTGATATCGAAGTCGGCGATGACACCGTCCTTGAGAGGACGGACGGCAACGATGGAGCCGGGAGTACGGCCGATCATTTCCTTTGCCTGGCTGCCGACGGCGAGAACGGTGTCTGTTCTGACATCTACCGCGACAACAGAGGGCTCACGCATGACGATGCCCTTTCCTTTTATATATACAAGCGTGTTTGCTGTACCGAGGTCGATACCAATGTCTTTAGAGAAGAAATTCAAAATAATTTACCCCTTTCAGTAATCTTATGTATTATAACGCTGTCAAACGATTATCACAATACGATTAAAGAATTTTGCAATAAAATTTCACCGCGTGTTCACAAAATAAATGAGAAACGAAATCAGATGCGGAATCCGCAGGCGCGCAGCTGACGGATCAGAACACCGACGGGCAGACCGAGCAGATTGCTGTAATCGCCGTTTATGCGCTCGACCAGAAGTCCGCCGTGCTTTGCGATATCGTAGCCGCCGGGACGGTTCCAGAACTCCTCGAGATCGAGATAGTTTTCGATCTCCTTCTCGGTGAGCTCGTACATATCGACAAGCGTGCGCTCGGAGAAGCTCAGCTCGATATAGTCTCCGCAGATGTGAACTCCGGTATACACCTCGTGGTGATTTCCCGAGAGCGTTTCGAGCATATGCTTTGCCTGTGCGCGATCCTTCGGATGACCGAATATCTCGTCGTCACAGACAACGATCGTGTCGGCGCCGAGAATGATCTCGCCGTCGTTGTGGTTCCATACGGCGATGGCCTTCTGAGCGGCGAGCGAGCGGACGACCTCCGCCGGAGGAAGTCTCTTGCCCGTGACCATTGACTCATCTATATGAGGTGCGCAGACCTCAAATTCAAAACCTGCAAGCTCGAGGAGCTTTGCACGGTATTCTGATGTCGAAGCCAGAATTGTTTTCATAGATACCTCCATAGTACCTCATTGTACTGTTATTTTGAATCGAAAATCAGCGAAACGCAATAAACCTTGCTCCAATGCTGAGGCGAATCCTCGGAGCGTACGACCCTTGAACAGCGAAGTATCCTGAGACCGCCGTCTGTCCTTGCGTCTTTGTTGGAAGAAGCCATTGCGGAGGAAAGAGCCGAATCGAGCCAGTTTTCGATGACCGCGTTGTCCATCGTTTCTGGGAAGCGGTAATAGAGCGCTGTATCGCCCGACAGGCTGCATTCTTTCATCTGACGTGCTATAAGGGACTTGTAGTCCGAATTGAGCTCATTGATGGAGGTGGCAAAAACGGTATAGAAATTTGCCTTGTCCCAGATGCATTTCTCTCTGGGGAAGTTATAGAAGTTTGAGGAATTTTCGTCCTGCGACGCGATGACCTCGCTCGTGAGCAGCTCATAGCCGCCCGCGATCTCGTGATCGTGCGAGATGAACTCGTCGGTCAGATTGAAATAGTCGTAGCTGCACACAGGCTCAGCCGTTATGCTGATGGGATCGTCCCATGTCACATCGAGATGATACCAGAGACCGTCTATGCAGACGATGTTCCACATATGACCGGTACCCTTGCTGACGCCCTTTATGACCGAGCAGGGGATACCGACACGGTTGAGAAGAAGCTTTGCAGCATAGGAATAACCGCTGCAGAGAGCCTTTCTGTTTACAAATACGCCGTAGGAGGTTGAAGCGTCGGTAAAGGAATCGACGAACTCCACGGAGTCGCTGTCGTATTCGGTGTTGTTGACGATATAGTCGTGAACGGCAAGCTCTCTGTCAAACTCGCTCAGTCCGCCGGGAATCGAACGAAGAGCCTCGGCTATTTTCTGCTCGAGCGTGCGTGCGCGTGTGATGATATCGTCATAAGAATAATATGAATATAAAACAATATAATTGCCGTCACGCATGTTGGAACCGAGCGTGTAGTTTCCCGTGACCCAGAATACCTCGGGATGGTCGGAGAGGACAGCCTCCTTGACCATGAATATCTCGGCAGAGGTCAGCGCGGGAATCTTAGCTCGTGAGAGCTGATAGCGCCCGTGAGAGCCGCCGCCGTCATATGTTACACGGAAAATACTCTCCTCGATGCTTCTGTAAGCCTGCCTTTGATAATCGGTCGTGAGCGACGCATAGGCAGACTTGTCACCGAGTGCGGTGTAAGCCGAGTGTGAGGGCAGGGCTATCTCAACGGTGGAATATATCTGATCGCCCGCGCCGAAAACATCGGCGTGGCAGGCATCGAAGATATCATCGATGGGAGAACCCTTCATTATATGCGTAAGCGTTGAGCATCCGCTTGTCAGTACCGAGAATGAAAGCCAGGTGATGCATGCAATGAGCACAATGGCGATGATAACCTTGGTGGAACGTTTCATCCGCGTGTCCTTTCATAAATATATGTCAAATGGTGTGTCAGAGCTTACCTGTTGAACCGAATCCTCCGCTTCCGCGTTCGGTATCGCCGAGGTCGGTGACCTCCTCGATAACGGGAAGCAGTACGGGAGAAATTATCATCTGGGCAATACGCTCGCCCGGGGCGATGGTATATGCCTTGTCGGAAAGATTTACAAGACCTACGGCTATCTCACCGCGATAATCGCTGTCGATAACGCCGATGCTGTTTGAAAGGGTGATGCCGTGCTTTATTCCGAGCCCGCTTCGGGCGCATATGTATGCAACGCAGCCGCTGTCGGGCAGCTCGATGGCTATTCCCGAAGGTATGACCGCGCGTGCGAGCGGCTCGAGGGTGACAGGAGCATCGATGCAGGCGCAGAGATCCATTCCCGCCGAGCCCGATGTGGCTCTCGAGGGAATAACGGCGCCCTCACGCATCTTTTTTATCTTGAGATTTATTTCCAAATTATTCAGCTCCACGATAATATGAACCGCGCGTAAAGGTATTATTACGCAGAGGACGATTCAATGTGATATTTTTAAACATTTCCTCAGTTTCCACCGAGTTTTCCACAGTGAAACGAAGGAAAAAGCTGTCAACAGAGGGGAAATCGCTCAATTTATCCACAATACAGAGCGGAATAGTGTTAAAAACTTCACTGAAAGAGCGGTCGCATCTGCACCTGACGGGAAAGCTTTTGCCCATGCGGTCGGTGATGGAACAGTCGCCGCCGCAGCCCGAACCGAGCCTTGCGGGGCAGTTTCTCGTCAGCATTAGCGGCATTCGTCCGTAGACCGTGATACCGCGGGGGAGCTGACCGCCGAGAGCCGATATGCGCTTTGCCGTAAGCTCGCAGCTGAGTTCAGTGCCGCACAGACCGAGCGAGCGGTAAACCTCAAGCGCAGGTGTGTTTGCGATGTTGAGACCGAAGCCTCCGTATATGTCAAGCCCGGCGTCCTTTACCGGGTCGATCATGCCGATGTTGTGAATCATGCACTCCTCAACGCCGAGTTCTTTTGCACGGGCGAGAAGGGTGCGAAGCCTGTCCTCGAGTCCGAAAAGAGCCCTCGGAGCTTCGACGGCGATCTTTGTGCCGTATTGCTTCGCTGCCGATTCGAGCCAGTCCGCCTCAAGAGGAACGTAGACACGCTGTGCGTATTTTGCAGAAACAAGCTGGCAGGGATCGGTTATAACGGCGCGAAGATCGGGTGAGGAACAAGCGGTGTGTGCGGGGTACTCGGATATATCTTCCGAGAATTCTATCGGTTTGCGATTGCTCCTTGCGGCGGAGAGCTGCGAGAGAGCATCGCGGCGCAGAGATTTCAGAAGTGACGGTCTGACGCAGCAGCCGTCGTTCTCTATCGAAATATTTCTGACAAAGTATGGAGTGCCGCCCGTTTTTTCGAGCGGTTCTGTCTGCACCGAAGAGCTGTCGCACGAAGGGATATCGCCGAAAGCGCTGACACGGTTGCCGTCGTCATCGCTAACGGCAAGCTCTGCGGGCTTTCCGTTTTCAAGGCGGAGGGTCATATCGACCGCAACGCGCTGAAATTCTGTTCTGTAAAGGCTGTGAAGAGATGAGAGCGTGCCGCTGTCAGCGGCGTCGTCCTTTGTTCTGTGACCGAACATCGGCTTTCCTCTTCTGCCGGTAAAATAACCGTCGGTAAATCCGCTGCGGGAAAAGACGCTCTCGAGATTTTGAGAAAGCTGCTGCGGTACGGGCTGACCGTCACGTGAAAGACGGCAGGCAGTGACCGCTGCCGCACAGTACTCGGGACGCTTCATTCGTCCCTCGATCTTGAAGGAGCTGACGCCTGCGTCGGCAAGCTCCGTAAGATGCGGGATATGAGACATATCCTTGAGACTGAGACAGTAATCAAAACCACCCGAGCGGAAGGGGAGACGGCACGGCTGAGCACACATTCCGCGATTGCCGCTTCGTGTGCCGAGAGCGGCGCTCATGAAGCACTGACCCGAAACCGACATGCAAAGCGCACCGTGAACAAAGACCTCAGTCTCCACATCGCCTGCGGCGGTTATATCGCGTATCTCCTGACCGCTCAGCTCGCGAGAGAGAACGGCACGGGAAAACCCGAGACGGGATAGCAGCGGCATAGCGGCGGGATTGTGCACGGTCATCTGAGTCGATGCGTGCAGCCTCATATCGGGAGCACAGCGGCGAATAAGGTCTGCCGTCGCCATATCCTGAACTATGATTCCGTCAGCGGGCAGAGAGCAGGCGAGTTTTACGAGCTGCCTGAGCTTGTCCGTTTCGTCATCGAAAACGACGGTGTTGAGAAGAAAATAAACCGCAGCACCGCGCTCGTGACAGTAGCGCACAGCCTCGAAAAGCTCTTCGTTCGAGAAGTTTGCCGCATTGCGCCGCGCATTGAAACCGTCAGCGCCGAGATATACGGCGTCGGCACCCGAACGCACAGCGGCAACAAGCTGATCGGGAGACCCGGCCGGGGCCAGTATCTCCGGTCTGCGTGAAATCATCTGTTCTCCAGCTCTGCAAATCTGAGTCTGAGACCCTGAAGTTCGCGGCGAAGTCTCTCAACCTCACGCTTTGCCTCGTCAGCCTCGAGTCTGGAACGCTGGCTGTCTTCTATGTAGTTCTTTATCTGGGAACGGAGATTGTCGGATGTGTCGTTGGCCTTGTGGCACTCGTCGGAATAGTTGAGTGCGCAGAGAACTGCAGCCATTGTGATCGAGGTGTGCTGGTTGCTGTTGAGCAGCTCGTTCATTCTCTGATCGACCTCGTCACCGATAGCGCGGATGTAGCTTTCATCGTCGTCGGAAGTGATGATATAATCGGTGCCGCAGATGTTGATCTTAACTGAGCTTTTCATAGGGCAAATTCCTCCATTTATACATTTATTGTTTTATTATACTCCAAATTGATACGGAATGAAAGATATCTGATGATAAAAATTAAAATAAATTTTGATTTTTTTATATTGTTTGTGTATAAGAGACTTCGTCAGGTAATGTCCTTTTTGAGGAAATTGTATCCGCATATGACGAATACGAGGAAATGAAGTCCGACCGATATGGCGCAGGTGGTAAAGCTGATACCCGAAAAGTTGGGAACAAAACAGAGAGCGGCGCCGAGATCGAGCGTTGAAAAGAGCGTCGAGCCGAGGACGAGATTGCCTATCGCTCCGAGACTGTCGCCGAAGAAGAGGGAGACGCACATGAGCGCAAAGGGGAGAGCGGCGGAAACGGTGCGCGACCTTGTCAGGTTGCCGAGAGCGGCGCAGAGCGCGACGATAACGGCAAGTGCCGCGATGAAGCAGAGGAAAACCTCGCCGCAGTGCGCCGAAAGTGTGGTGACGTATATCTTTTCGTTGACGTAACCGACATAGGTGCCGTTTGTGCCGCCGATAAAAAGACCGCAGGCGAGCATCGATACGGCAAATACCGTCAGCATAAGCAGAGAAGAATAGAGTATCGAGGTTACGATTTTTGCCGTGTACTGCTTGATTCTTGTTGCGGGACGGGGAAGAACGGTCGTTATCGTGCCGCGTGTAAATTCACCCGCAAAGAGGTCGGACGAAGCGACGAGGGCAAGGAATCCAACGACGGGAAGCATGAGCCACATACAGAATATCGCCGAATCGTAAGCCTTAGTGCTCACGGGAGTTATGCTGTTCTCGAGCATATATTCGGCTGTGGCGACCTTTTTCTGGAGCAGGCGTATCTCGGTCGATACGGTGTAGTGCGAGCGGGTACCCTCAAGCTCGCCCAGTCTGACCGACAGATCGGTTATCTCTCCTCGCCACTGCTCGATGTCCTCCGAAAGCTCGACACCCCAGTTGGTGTCGGAATAGGAATCGACGGCAAAAGCGCTCTGAGCGTAGCGGCTGTTCATTATCGACATTCGCTCAACGCTCGAATCGCTGCCGACCGCCCATACGTACAGCGCGACAAACAGCGTGAGTATCGTCACAACGGCAAAATATATGCTGTTGCTTCTCTTGTACCAGAGCTTGCGGTGCTCGGCGGAAATTGCACGGAAAAGCTTACCCATTATAACCGTTTCCCCTTTCGAAAGGATATGGAATATCGTCAGCTCCGCCGCCTGCGGGATTGCTTCTGAGCAGGCGGTAGTATGCCTCCTCGAGGGTGATGTCTATCTGTTTTATTTCGTAGACAAAATGTCCCCTCGCATAGAGCATATTGACGATTTTCGGGACGGTTGCCTGATCGGTCTCGATAAGCAGCTCGTTGTTCTTTACCTCGATGCCGACGCCGAGCGACTCGTTGAGATATCGCGCAGCCGCCTCGGGACGGTCGACCTTAGCGCACTGGCGGGGTTTGCCGATGCCGAGAGCCTTCAGGCTTTCGACAGCGCCGACGCCGAGCAGCTCGCCGCCGCTCATTATCGCCACGCGGTCGCACATGCGTTCAAGCTCGCCCATCTGATGCGAGGTGACGACGACCGACATATTGACGGCGCCGCAGAGCTTCTTGAGCATACGTCTGAGATCGACTATCGAAACGGGATCGAGTCCGTCGAATGCCTCGTCCATTATGAGTACCTGCGGACGGTGGAGCATCGCCGCCGCTATGGCAAGCCTCTTGAGTACGCCTGCGGGATAAACGCTGACCTTCTCGTGAATGTACTCCTGGAGACAGAATGCGCACACAAGCTCGGTGATGCGCTCGTTTGTCACGCCCTTGTACATCGAAGCGATGAGTTTGAGGTTGGCAAGTCCCGTCATGTAATCGTAGAACGCGGGGTGATCGGAAACGACTCCCACGCGGTTCATACATTCCTCAAAATCGCGGTAAAGGCTTACTCCTCCCACCTTGATGTCGCCCGAATCGGGCATGACAAGACCGCCGAGAATCCTTATGAGAGTGGATTTTCCCGCACCTGTCGGTCCGAGCAGACCGACTATCTCGCCCGAAACTATCTCGAGTGAGAAATCGTGCAGAGCGACAATGTCACCGAAATTCTTTGATATCGATTCGATAGATAATGCAAGCTTTGCCATCGGCAAGCATCCTCCTTTTACTGAGAAATACCGTCGTTTTCTTCGGCTATGACGGCGGGCAGCTCGAGCAGCGAGCCGAGCTCCTTCCAGAGAACGGAACTGACCGTCTCGTCAGGTCGGACGAGATCGGGAATCATGATAACGCGGAAACCGCCGTTGTGAGCGCCCATCGCACCTGCGGGCGAGTCCTCGATAACGATGCACTCCTCGCGGTCAACGCCTATAAGCTGACGGGCCTTTTCGAAAATCTCGGGGTCGGGTTTGCCTTTTTTGACCTTGTCGCCGCCGATAAGCAGAGGACATCTTTTGAGAAGTCCCGCCTTTTTAAGACGCTGTTTTGCGAGCTTTGTGCCTGTCGATGTGGCGATGGAATAGGGAATACCGCGCCTGTCAAGCTCGTCGAGAGATTCCGTCACGCCCGGCTTGAGCGGCGGTGCATTCTTTTTCATCCAGCGGACAGCGTAATCGCATTTTATTTTGCGGAATTTCTTGATGTTGAAATCTTTGCCGAACTGAGTGCGGATAATTTCGTTTGCGTTTTCGGTCGAGTAGCCGACCACCTTCGGCACCATGAAGCCTGCCTTGCCGACGCCCATTTTCTCGCCTGCATAATCCCACGCGAGTATGGAAAGGCTTTCGGTATCGAGCAGAGTACCGTCCATATCAAAAATTACACCTTTTATCATGTGTGCTGCTCCTTTCAAAGACCCCTGAAAAACTCAGCGGCCTCCTTCGGGGAATCGATGATATTCTTTGCGCCCGCCGCGGCAAGCTCCTCACGCGTGCCGAAACCGTAGGTCACACCGAGTGAGGATATGCCCGCCTTTGCGGCGCCGTCGATGTCGTAGCTCTTGTCTCCGACCATAAATGCTTTTTCGTCGGCAGGCACTCCGATGTCGCCGAGAGCACGGGCTATAAGCTCGGCTTTGGTGCTGTGCTTGTCCGAAAGCTTTGCACCGCATATGGTGTCGAATTTATCGTAAAATCCGTGAAGCTTTGCGATGGAAACTGCCATCTGTTCGGGCTTTGATGTGGCGATGCCGAGCGGTATGCCCATTGCACGAAGACAGTCGAGGAGCTCGAAAATACCGCTGTAAACCGTGCTTTCGGCATAGCCTCTGACGGTGTATTCGCGGCGGTATGCGGCGACGGCCTCGTCGCTCTTTTCTTCGGACAAACCGCAGTAATGGGTATAGCTGTATGCGAGCGGCGGACCGATTATCCTGCCGCGAAGAAATTCCTCGCCCGGATTCGGCGCTCCGACGGCATCAAGCCCGATGCCGAAACAGCGTATTATTCCGGGAGCGGAATCGATTATCGTGCCGTCGAGATCGAACAGCACGCAGGAGATGTTTTTCGGATCAGTCATATGTGGTTCCTTTGCTGTTGAAATTAAGAAGAATAGACCTCTTCATAAAGTCCGCTGCCGATAATCTGCGTGTAGCAGTATTCGGTCAGCCTTGAGCAGCATTTGTAAAGACCGTTTTCGTCCAGTTTCTGAGGAGCGCCGCTCGTCAGTACGACAACGCCGCTCTTTTCGTTGTCAACATACGATGCGAGAGCAAGCATACCGCTTGAATTGCCCGTGTGATAGTATATCTCGCGTCCGCCGTAGATATCGGTCTTGCGGCGCAGTGTTATGCACTGGTCAAAACCGGATTTCGAGCAGTACACCGTCTCCATTTCCTTTACCCTTTCGGGGGACATGTAGTACACGCCGTTGTACGAGCCGTCATTGACAAGGATCGAGAGCAACTTTGCAAAATCCTTCGCGCTTGAGACATAGCTGCCCGCGAAATGCTGATAGTTTTTGATGTCTCCCGGTGTTGATGAATAGTAGACTTTTCTTTCAAGAGGGTTTTCCGTAACGGACGGGCTTGAATACAGCAGCCCGAAATCGTCGCCTTCGATTTGTCTGACGTTATATGATGCGTTCATACCGAGCGGTGCAAAATATGATTTCATGAATTTGGCTATGGTCATATCGGAGCCGAGCTCGATGATGGTGCCTGCCATTCTGTAACCGACGTTGCTGTAGGAATAACTTCCTGAATCGCCGGGCTTGTTGTATGTATAGCTTTTGTAAAGATGCAGAACATGCATCAGATTTTTGTGATCAAGGGTATTTGACATACTTGAGGTATGGGTGAGAAAATGACGCAGGGTGATAGGGGTATCCTCGTAGCGCGGATTGCGTGTAAGTTTTCCCAGATATTCGCTGACGTCCGTGTCGAGATCGATATATCCGAGATCGCACATGGACATCGCGCTGATGCCGAGAACGACCTTCGAGAGGGAAGCAACGCGATATTTTGTATCGGCCGTCACGGGACGTCGGGAGGCGGTGTTTGCATAACCGTACTGGAAGGTGTAAGCAACGCGACCGTTTTCGATAATGGCTATCTGAATGCCTCTGCCGCCGTGCTTCTGACACAGAGCGGTGAGCTCCTGACCGTATTTTGTGTCGGTGATGTCGTATGCCGAGCCGTCGGTCGGTACAGTGACGAGCGGATCGGTCAGAGTCGTATCGGGTGAGAGGGCAGATGTGAAGATCCAGCCCGTGTCAAGCCCGAGCCTTACCTGAGAAAGCTCGCCGCCCGTTCTGATGAGGATCGTTTCGTCGCCCGACGAAAGCGAACCGATGACAGGCGAGTTTTCGTCACATTCGGAGAATACGGGTGTTGCAAATCGGACGGTCGTGCGGGTCCAGCCCGACCACTCTACAGGGTCCGAGGCCGATACGGCATCGGAGGACGATACTGCACTGCCTGAGGCTGATGGTGTGATAGGTGCGTCTTCCGAAACGCAGGTGCTGCAGGAGAAGAGCACGACTGCAAGTATCGACATAGCGAGAAGTACTCCGCCGACGGTCATGACGGGGACAGAGGGCGGAAATTTTATTTTATCGAAAAAATCAGCGAAGAAGGTTTTGACTTTTGAGAGAAAATCCTTCTGCGATCCTTTTTCTGATGAGATCATGTTATCAGTCCTTTGAACAGTGTCAGTCGAAAACTATCTTTTCGCAGGGAAGCTGTCTGAGCAGCAGAGCGTCGAGCTCGTGCGGATCGATCGGCTTGGATATGTAGTCGTTGAGACCGTGTGATATGAACATTTCGCGTCCGCCGACTATCGCGTTTGCGGTCAGTGCGACGACGGGCAGGGAAAGATATTCCTCGCCGAGCTCGCGTATCATGGCTGTTGCTTCAATACCGCCGATATCGGGCATCATGTGATCCATGAAAATGATGTCGTAGCGGTTCTGCCGTGCAAGCTCCACCGCCGACAGAGCGTTTGAGGCGCTGTCGCAGGTCATTCCGTACTTTTTGAGCACTCCGACCGCAACGAGAAGGTTTATTGCGTTGTCGTCGACGACCAGAGCGCGCACGTCGGGTGCCTTGAAGGTGCCGGTAGAACGCTTTGCGGCGTCGGTCGGTTCCTCGGTCTCACAGCTCTCGTACGGTATGTCGACGATGAAAGTTGTGCCTTTGCCGTAGGTGCTTTCGTAGGTGATCATGCCGCCCATCATCTCGACGATCGATTTGGTTATCATAAGTCCGAGTCCCGTTCCGCCGACCGAGCGGTTGCGCACGCGGTCGAGCTGCTCGAAAGCGCCGAACAGTCTGTGACTGTCCTCCTCCTTTATGCCGATACCCGTGTCGGATACCAGTATGTGAAGGGTGTCGCCGTCGGCCGAAACGTCGAGCGTGACCTGACCTTCGTTTGTGAATTTTATGGCGTTGTTGAGAAGATTTATGAGAACCTGACGCAGACGCTTGCTGTCGCTGCGCAGAGTTTTCGGAATACCCGCTGAAATCTTCTTTACGAAAAGAAGTCCCTTGTCGGCAGCGGCAAATCCGATCATGTTGCTGACACCCGATATAAGCTCGGGCAGATCGACCTGAGAGATGTCAAGCTCCATCTTGCCCGCTTCGATTTTCGAAATGTCGAGAATGTCGTTGATTATGCCGAGCAGATGAGTGCCCGAGGACTCGACGTTTTTGAGACAGGTTTTTATCTCGTCCATGTTTTCGCTGTCCATTGCAATGCGCGACATTCCGAGAACGGCGTTCATCGGAGTGCGTATCTCGTGGCTCATCTGGGAGAGGAAATCGCTCTTTGCTCTGTTGCCCGCCTCGGCCGCTTCGACAGCCTTGTGCAGATCGGCTTCCATTCTGCCCCTCTTGAGAGCCATACCGAGAACGCCTGCCGCAGTCAGAATAAATCCCGACTCTTCCTTGCTCCAGCTGAGATGTCCCACTGAACGACCGAACCAGAGCATCGATTTTGTATCCGTTCCGTCGGATATCATCGAAACAACAGAGGGTCCGCTGCAGCCCGGGAAAAATCTTGCATACGGATCGATGGGGGAAAGGGTCGTGCATTCTCTGCGGCTGCTGATGATTTCTTCGAGCCCGCTGAGCTCGGCGATGGGAATATCGTCCGTCTGCAGTTCGCTGTCGGAGGTGTGATTGCGCCATGCGAATACGTTCTTCCATACGCCTTCGGTCTCGTCGGCGAGATAGAGAGCGGCACATTGCGCCTCGAGCAGCCGCGCCGACTCAATAACGGCAAATTTTACGGCATCGCCGATGTTTTCGCTGTATGCACAGGCGATGGATATGTTCATGAGAGTGAGGTTCTGATCCGATTCGTATTCGAGCTTTTCCTCAAGCTCGATACTTTCGGTTATGTCGGTGTTCATTCCGACGAGCTTGACGGGCTCACCGTTTTCCCACAGAACCTTTCCGCGGCATTCGATGTATCTCGTTTCGCCGTCGATAACAACGGGCGAATGTCTGAAATGGAAATATGTGGCCGACGGGTCGGACATGGTCTGAGTTATGAGAGTCCTCAGACGGTCGTTGTCTCCCGGGGGGAATATCTGATAGAGAACCTCGTCGGTTATGGGTATCTCGTTGGGACGCAGTCCCCAGAGATGGTAGCAGCCCTCGTCCCAGACGTGCGTCTTTGTGAGCAGGTCGAGCGACCAGAATCCCGAACGCATCGAAAAAGCGACAACGTCCATGCTGCTGTCTATATGCGAAGCATCACCCGTGAGTGAAGCTTTGTCTGTTATGTCGGCCATAACGGCGTAGAGAGCGATGTTTTCGCCGCCGCCGCTGATGGTGGAGTAATATGCGTCAAATCGCCTGTCGCCTATGCTGAGCGTGGCGTTTCCCGAAGTCTGAGAAAACGCCTTCTCGATGTTGGCAAGAGCCTGCTGAGGATAGTTGAGCTCATAGAGCGAATGACCGATCAGCCTTCGGGGATTGTGAGTTATGGATTCAAGCCCGTTTCCCGAAAGGTCGAGAACATTGAGGTCGCGGTCGAGCATGACCGTGACGATGGAGCTGTTGCGGTTGATCGCGTCAAGCTTTGCGGCAAGAGCGAAATCGTTGTTGTTGAGTATGCTCTTGTGAGCGGTGGTCGAAAGATAGCGGCACATCGCGGAAAAATAATCGCACAGATGCTGCGGTATTACTCGGTCGTCACGAAAATAGCATACGATGAATTCGTCGGGCAGGATTCGACCGAAAAGACAGTCGAAAATGCCTCTTCCGCAGAAAAGGTCGCCGAGTGCGGGGTTGTCCGAAAGCTTGATGACCGAGCCCGCGGCACGCGGAAGAAGCTTTTCAGCCTCGAGAAGAATGTTTCCCGGGAATCTGACGGCAGACTGTCCGTCGCTGGAATATGCCTTGCGCCTTATTCTGTGCCCCGTGCGGTAAAGCTCAACTCCGCCGGCGGAAAGCGCGTTTCTGATGACCTTGAGGGTGCCGACGACGCTGTGTCCCGCCTGAGGAAGCTCGGCGTCGGTCGATTTCGGCTCGGACAGAGTGATGACTCTGTAGTCGGTACCGTCGGTCGAGAACTTTGATTCGGAAACGGAAAAATGACCGTCGGACAGCAGTGAGGAGAGGGAAACACCCTCATTCTCGGTCAGAGCGTCCGCAGCCTTGTTTGAGTATATGATATTGTCATCGCAGATGACCGCAACGGCGGTGCCCACGTGGTCATAAAGGGAAAAAGGAGAGGTATGTTCCTGCAATGATCTCGCCTCCGCAATCGTATACACATATATACAAAATATAATAACATATAAATATTATATAATCAACATAAAATCGCCCGATACGGGTACTTAATTTTCGGATTTCAAAGACGCAGGGCGGAGCTTGTAAAATATTGCGGCAGGTGCTATACTGTTTGCGAAAGAATGTCCGTATCCTTAAAAAACACGTGTTCCGTAAAATTAAGGGTGGATTTAGTGTAATAATGAAACTGAGTGGTAGCAATGGAAAGACTTGATAAATTTATCGCATCACAGACGGGACTTTCGAGAACGCAGGTGCATGAAAAGCTGCGTGTCGGAGCGGTCAGGGTCAACGGTGCGGTCGAGAGAAAAAAGGACAGAAAGATAGACCCGAACAATGATGCGGTGTGCCTTGACGGCGAGGAAATATCGTACAGAAAATTCCTTTATATAATGATGAACAAGCCTGCGGGACTTGTATCTGCCAGCCGCGACCCGAAGATGAAAACGGTCATCGATATCCTTCCTCCCGAGATGAAGAGAAAGGGTCTTTTTCCTGCGGGAAGGCTGGACAGAGATACAACGGGACTGCTGATTATCACCGATGACGGCGACCTTGCGCACAGAATGCTGGCGCCGGGGAAAGGTGTGTTCAAAAGCTATCTTGCAGCACTCGACGGTCCTGTCGGAGATAGGGAGAAGGAAATGTTCGCAAAGGGTATTGAGATAGACGGGGGAGAGCTGTGCCTTCCCGCTTATCTCGATATAGCGGAAGACGGAATGAGTGCAGTTATCAGAATCTGCGAAGGCAAATATCATCAGGTGAAAAGAATGTTCGAAGCCGTCGGAAGAAGGGTCGTCGCACTCAAAAGGCTTTCGATAGGCGCGCTGCCGCTTGACGAGAGTCTCGGCGAGGGAGAATGCCGCCTTCTTGACGAGTCCGAGAGAGACAGATTGCTGACAAATTGACGAAAATGTGCATCTGCCGCCTTTGTATCGGTGAAAATAACGGGCGGTGTAGTGATTTTTAATAATATTAACGATAAAAGTTTGGATATTCTTCAAATGGATATTGAGCGAAAATCTGTTATAATAATACGGACGGAATCGACTGCTTCGTCGATCCTCATGGGCAGATGCCCGAACGGAAAAGATTTTCCGTAAAAATTTCTATTCATAGGAGGAATAACTCTATGGCAAGCGTAACCCTGAAAGGTATCCAGAAGAGATACGCAGGAAACGTACTCGCAGTTAAGGATTTCAACCTGGAGATCCAGGACAAGGAATTCGTTATCCTTGTTGGTCCTTCCGGCTGCGGTAAGTCCACAACCCTCAGAATGATCGCAGGTCTCGAGGAGATCTCCGACGGCGAGCTCTACATCGGCGAAACTATCGTTAACGATGTCGCTCCGAAGGACAGAGACATAGCAATGGTTTTCCAGAACTACGCTCTCTATCCGCACATGACCGTTTTCGACAACATGGCATTCGGTCTCAAGCTCAGAAAGTATCCGAAGGATGAGATCAAGCGCCGCGTTGAGGAGGCTGCTCAGATCCTCGATATCACTCACCTCCTTCAGAGAAAGCCGAAGGCTCTCTCCGGTGGTCAGCGTCAGCGTGTCGCTCTCGGCCGTGCTATCGTCCGTGAGCCGCAGGTCTTCCTGCTTGACGAGCCTCTCTCCAACCTCGATGCTAAGCTCCGTGCTCAGATGAGAACCGAGCTTGCTAAGCTCCACATGAGACTCGGCACCACCTTCATCTATGTTACCCATGACCAGACAGAAGCTATGACCATGGGCGACAGAATCGTTGTTATGAAGGACGGTCTTATCCAGCAGGTCAACACTCCGCAGTTCCTGTATGACAAGCCCTGCAACATGTTCGTTGCCGGATTCCTTGGCTCTCCCCAGATGAACTTCATCGACGTTACTCTCCAGCGCCGCGACAGCGATGTTTACGCTCTGTTCGGCGATTTCTCCATCAAGCTTCCTGCTTCCAAGAACAACCGCGGCCAGCTCGATGCTTACATCGGCAAAGAGGTCGTTCTCGGCGTTCGTCCGGAGCATGTGCATGATGAGCCTGAGTATCTTGAGAGATATCGTGACAGCACTGTTGAGGCTGATGTTGAGGTTACCGAGCTTATGGGTAACGAGACTTATCTCTATCTCAACGCTCTCGGCAATCCGATCACTGCTCGTGTTGCTCCTACCTCTAAGACCAGAGCAGGCGACACAATCAAGGTTGCATTTGTCAACAGCAAGATCCATCTGTTCGACAAGGAGACCTCCCTCACAATCGTTAACTAATTTAGCGATTGCAGGCTGAAAACAAAAAATGAGATCACCCGTCCGTTTCACCAGCGGACGGGTGATATTTTTGCGTGCAGACGA
Source organism: Oscillospiraceae bacterium (assembly GCA_015065975.1). Taxonomy (GTDB): domain Bacteria; phylum Bacillota; class Clostridia; order Oscillospirales; family Acutalibacteraceae; genus SIG598. The sequence goes on from SVPG01000017.1 coordinate 31,379, forward strand.
AGGGCGAAATCACACGATCATCACAAAATCTTACGCGCTGTTTGTATCATTAAAATACCTAAAACTAAAACAAAAGCGGAGCTCGAAGCTCCGCTTTTGTTATTATAGAAATTATATATTAGAATGTGGTCTTGGAACGGGTGGAAATATCACCCATGAGCTTTGTGATGAATTCGTCAACGGGCATTGCGCCGAGGTCGCCCGAAGTTCTTGTTCTGACTGCGACTGCATTCTCCTCGATCTCCTTGTCGCCGACAACGAGGATATAGGGGAGCTTTTCAGTGCGGGCTTCTCTGATCTTGAAGCCGATCTTCTCGTTTCTGTCGTCGCACTTGGCTCTTATGCCGAGGTTGCGAAGCTTTTCGACAATGCTGTTTGCGTATTCGTTCTGATTATCCGTGATGGTAAGAACTCTGACCTGTTCGGGCATGAGCCACGGGGGAAGAGCGCCTGCATACTTTTCAATGATAAGAGCGAGTGTTCTCTCGTAGCAGCCGATGGAGGTTCTGTGGATAACATAGGGATACTTCTTCTGTCCGTCGGTGTCGACGTATTCCATGCCGAATCTTTCGGCGAGCTGGAAGTCGATCTGAATGGTGATAAGAGTATCTTCTTTGCCGAAGACGTTCTTTATCTGAATGTCGAGCTTGGGACCGTAGAAAGCAGCCTCGCCGTCCTCTTCCGTGTAATCGATACCGATGTCGTCGAGGATTGTGCGCATGGTGCCCTGGACAGCCTCCCATTCGCTCTTGTCGCCGATGTATTTTTCCTTGTCGTTTTCGTCCCACTTGGAGAAACGGTAGCTGACATCGTCGTCAAGACCGAGGGTTTCGAGCATAAACTGAGCAAGCTCGAGACAGCCTCTGAACTCGTCCTCGAGCTGGTCGGGACGGCAGGCGAGGTGACCTTCGGAAATGGTGAACTGACGTACACGGATAAGACCGTGCATCTCGCCGCTTGCCTCGTTGCGGAAGAGGGTGGAGGTTTCGTTATAGCGAAGGGGGAGATCTCTGTAGGAACGCATACGATTGAGGTATGCCTGGAACTGGAAGGGGCAGGTCATCGGGCGAAGAGCAAGAATTTCCTCGTTCTCGTCCTCCCACTTTTCGGGATCGCCCATAACGAACATACCGTCTCTGTAATGATCCCAGTGACCGCTGATCTTGTAAAGCTCGCGCTTTGCAAGCATCGGGGTCTTTGTCTGGAGATATCCGCGTCTTTCCTCCTCGTCCTCAACGAAACGCTGGAGAGTACGGATAACCGTTGTACCCTTGGGAAGAATTATGGGAAGTCCCTGTCCGATATAGTCGACGGTCGTGAAATATTCAAGCTCACGGCCGAGCTTGTTGTGGTCGCGCTTTTTGGCTTCTTCTCTCTCGGTTATATAAGCCTTGAGTTCCTTCTTGTCGGGGAATGCGTAAACGTATACGCGCTGAAGCATCTTGTTCTTCTCGTTTCCGCGCCAGTAAGCACCCGTGACCGACATGAGCTGGAAAGCCCATCTGAGAAGATCGCGGGAATTCTCAACGTGAGGTCCGCGGCAGAGATCGGTGAAATCATCGCCTGTGAAATACATGGAAATGGTTTCATCCTCGGGCAGCTCTTCAATAAGCTCAACCTTGTAGGGCTGATCCTTGAAAATCTCAAGAGCTTCCTGTCTCGAAAGCTCGCGGCGCTCGAAGGTCTCCATGCGCTTGATGATCTCGGTCATCTTGTCTGTTATTGCAGGAAAATCAGCCTCGGTAAGGGGCTTTTCCGTGTCGAAATCATAATAGAATCCGTTGTCTATTGCCGGACCGATAGCAAGCTTTGTACCCGGGAAGAGCTCCATGACAGCCTTTGCAAGGATGTGAGAGAGCGAATGACGGGCGATGGCAATGCTTTCGGGAGTTAATTCGCTTTTTGCCATATTTGATGTTCCTTTCTGCGTAAAACGCTTACTGTTTCAAGATATGATACCACTTGCAGCAGCGATTGTCAACTTTATCTTGAGGCTAAAAATACCTTTGGAATCAAAACAGAGGGCATATTTATTTAACATCATTAAAAAAATAACCCATTTTTACCTCAAATTTTGTTTTTTGTACATAAAGTCACTTGTTTATATTGTTTAGTTATGGTATGATTTACACGTAAAACTATCTGAATGGGGAAGAGTACCCGTTTAGTTTTGGAAAGGAGTTTTCTCAGATGAAGAAAAATTCAGTGGGAAGCTTTCGCAAGAAAGCGGTTCTGACGAGAAAAACCGCAATGGCAGCAACTTCTATAGTCCTCGCCCTTGCACTCATCGCAACCGTCGCGTTCGGGCTTATACCCGACACTGCCATCAAGGCATCGGCGGATACGGTTGGTCTCATCTCGTCGGCAAGCGGCAAGAATTATCTGCCCGATACTTATACTCCCGTCAATGTGCCTGCAGGTACATACGGAATGACGGAAGAAGAGTATGAGACCGGTACGCCGCACAAGAGCGACGGTGTCGCCGCGTTCGACTTCCATATTTTCGCGAAGGATTTTGCGTCCAAGGCGCATACCTGCGGTAATATCGCGGTCGAAAATCTCGGCGGTTCCGCAGCAGGCTCGAGCGGTGCGCCCGAGTTCGGTTCCAGACCGAATCACGACACAAACTCCATCAAGCTCAGTTATGCCGAGAATATCCATGACTGGTCTTCTTCGGCTCAGGCTGATGCATTTGTGTTCGGTCCGAACAACACCGTAACCGAGAATCACGGTCAGGTGTTTGTTGAGACACCGAGCGGCAAGTACATGATGGGTAACGGCAAGCAGATCATGGATAAGGTCTATATCGATGATGAAACTCCGTTCATCGACATCGATAAGGAACTCCAGGATGCTGAAGAGTATCAGCGTTACCTCGTCTGGCTTATGGACGACATCAGAACAAGAGGCGAGCAGTATTATGTTGACGGCTGGGGTATTGCGATGCCTGCTCAGAACGGTGAGACTGTCCGTGTTCTTACTCATCCTGATGTTGCGGGCTGGGGCTGGTTCGGAACAACCATCGACTTCAGCAAGTATCCCGAGGATACCATCATCGTTGACCTCGATCTTTATCAGGGTCAGAACTGGTGGACAGGTCAGACAGAGTATGGCAGCAATGCTCAGAACCTCATCAACGGCAGCGTAACCCTCAAGGGTACAGCCGGCAAGAGAATCATATTCAACGTTGAGTCCAGCAGCGGCTTCAATGCAGACTGCATCAAGTTTGCCGACACCAACATGAAGGCTGACCAGATGGGCAACAGCGAAGATTCCGTAAAGCTCGACAACAACATCCTCTGGAACTTCTACAACAAAGATTCAGGTGTTCCTCAGTCTACCTCCGGCACCATCACCGTCGGCGGTACATGGATGGGTACGATCCTTGCTCCTGACGCTACAGTCAAGTGCGGCGCAGGTCTCAACGGTAGTATCATCGCAAAGGAAGTTACCACCTCTGCTGAGACACATAAGTCTGACTACACAGGTGAGAAGGTAACAAAGAGCGATACAACTTCCATCACCCTTACAAAGATCTGGCAGGATAACCCTGCAACCCGCCCCGATTTCATTACAATCAAACTCCTTCAGAATAATAAGGCATACAAGACAGTTCAGCTTTCCGCTGCAGACTGTGTTGTTACAGATAGTGGATTCCAGTGGGAGTACACCTTCACTGATCTTCCTGTTACTGACGGACGCGGCGTGTCCTACAGATACGATCTCGAAGAGGTCGTTCCCAAGGGATATACCAGCAACGTAGTTAACAACATGATCATCAACTCCACCAAGGAAGGCAGACAGGAGAACGAAGAGCCCAAGGTTGCAACTCTTACCTTTAATAAGAGAGCAGAGGGCAAGCCTGCTGAGTTCCTCAAGGGTGCAGAGTTCAAGATGACGATCAACAACGGAGCTTCTCTTGCAGGCGTTACTGCAACTTCCGGTGTTTCCAACTTCAAGGCTACCGACGGCGAGGTCACATGGACTTCGACAGATGCAGCGGCAGTCTTCGCAAATCTGCCCTACGGTACTTACACAATCACCGAGACCAAGGCACCGGCAGGTTACCTCACAGCTAACCCTGTAACCGTCAAGGTCGAAGCTGAGACCGCAAAGGCAGATATGAACGACAAGCCTGTCGAGATCAAACTCGCAAAGCTTGAGTCAGTCAACAACGATATGCTTCCCGGCGCAGAGCTCAAGCTCACCGCAGACTGGGGTCAGGATCTCAGCGGTGTTGAGGTTACAGGCGCAAAGAAGGATACCGTCAGCAAGTCCGCAAATTCCATCACATGGACTTCCGATAAGGGCGTTGTCACTATAAAAGGTATAGCTCCCGGCAGCTACACCCTTTCCGAGACAAAGGCTCCTATGGGCTATGATATTGCAGCTCCCGTCACCTTCATCGTTGAGAATGACGGTACTGTAAAGGTAAACGGTCAGGCAAAATCCCGCGTTGAGATGATCGATACTCTCACACCGGAAAAAGAGCCCGAGCCCGTATACTATAATATAACTATTAACAAGCTCAACGAAGCAAAGAGCGTTTCTCTCCCCGGTGCAAAGCTTCAGCTGACAGCAGTCGGCAATATAAAGCTTGACAATGTCACCGTAACAGGTGCAAAGGACGGCACTGTTGCAAAGTCCGGCAACACCATCACATGGGAAACAAACGGCAGCGCAGTCAGCTTCGGCAATCTTCCCGCAGGCAGCTACACTCTCAGTGAGATCTCCGCTCCCGAGGGATACAAGACTGCAAGCCCGATGACCTTCACAGTTTCCGCAAACGGAAGCTATGAGATGATCGATAAGGCTATCGAGATGTCCATCTCCAAGAAGGATGCCGCTTCGGGCGCAGAGCTCGCAGGCGCAACCCTTACCCTCACAAGCCAGGACGGCAAGAGCCTTGCAGGCGTTACCGTAACAGGTGCAAAGACCGACAGCGTTTCCAAGTCCGGCAGCACCATCACCTGGATAACAGACGGCAGCGTTGTTTCCTTCTCGGGTCTCCCCGCAGGAAAGTATACTCTGTCCGAGTCCGAGACAGGTGTTCCTGTTGGCTACAAGAAGGCAGCAGATATCGAGTTCGAAGTTGATGCATACGGTAATGTCAGCGGCACAAACGTCAGCGGCAATACCTGCACAATGTATGACGAGCCTGTTATTGTTGAGATTTATAAGCAGTTTAAGAATAATGATCAGATTGGCAAGCTTGCCGGTGCCGAGCTTCAGCTCACAGGTACGGCAAACGGTCAGCCGATAGATTTGAGCAAGGTCACAGGTTCTATCGCACTTGCACATCCCGATGCAAACACTGTAACATGGACCAGTGGAGCTTCTGCGAACCAGTTCAGAGGTCTTCCCGACGGAACCTATACTCTCCATGAGATAAGCGCTCCTGAAGGATTTGACCTCTCCGAGGATATGAAGTTTGTTGTTGAGAAAGGCGTCATCAAAAGTGTCCAGATTTGGGTAGTTCCTCAGGATGGAACTTCTGCAGCATGGAGCGATGTTGATCTCGACGGCAATAAGGTCACAATGACCGATAACAAGACCCAGTTCTATTCTATGGTTCTTACCAAGATAGACGCTGATAAGTATGTCAAGGAGAATACAGTTCAGATAGTCAAGGGTGCAACACTTGCTATCTTTGACGAGAATGCAACTTCTTTTGCAGCGGAAAATGCATTCCGTATAATCGAAACAACAGATGAAGCAACCAACCTTATGCTTCCTGACGGTAAGTATGTGCTTGTAGAGCTTGAAGCACCGGCAGGATACGAAAAGACCAACAACAAGGTTCGTTTTGAAGTAAACAACGGCACTCTTGAGGTCAAGTCCCTTGATCCGGAGGAGCTTGCAGTTGCAACAACCGGTAACCCGAAGGATGCGGGTCTTGCTGCTGATGTTAAAAACGCTTACTATACTTTGGAAACATCCGGTATCTTTGAGCGTTACGGCGAATATCCCGAGTCAATTTCCTTTGCACTCGGTGACGGAACCGAGCAGTATGTATGCTCCAACTTCACCCTTTATAAAGAGGGCCCGGGCGGAGAACTCATCAAGGTTATTGAAAATACCACAAATACAGCTCCTGCAAACAGTTGGGAATACAGTGTTGGCAACAAGATGACCGACAATACGAAGTATGAGCAGGGCTATACCTATTACGCCGTTGTTCAGATCAAGGATTCCACCGGAACCAGATATCTTGGCAGTGATGAGATCGGCTCCATCAAGCTTAACCTCAACTACCTTGAAATTGAGAACACCGGTTCTGTAGGCGGCACTTTTGAAGGCGAAAGCTTCAACGGAAAATCTGTTGCTTTGTCACCGGATTATAATTTCTTCCCGAAGTCGATAAAGCTGAAGTTTACGGATGCTAACGGAAATCCTGTAAAGGTAAAGGTAACCCAGTGTACTCTTGTTCTTGAAAGAGGACAGAAATCTCAGGCTATAGGAACAGCCGGAAGTGCAGTTAATGGCGGCAGACATGAATTCCGTAATGTTGAAGGCTCCGAGTTTGAGGCAACTTTAAACATTAGTGCTGAACACAGTGCTGATTACAATTACTGGTTCAGATGCGACGGTTTCTATTACGATATACTTGACGAGGGCGTTAATGAGAGTGATGTCAAGGTAACGCTTACTCTCGATTATGGCGTAGCCGGAAACGGCGGCGGAACCACAAGCGGCGATGCTATCGACGTCGGAGGCAATTTCGGCGATAAGATCGGCGATCTTGGCAGCGGCGGAAAAGACGGCATCACAAGCGATAGCACATTAGGTCAGTATTTTGAATCAAAGGGCGGCGTTACAGCATACGTTGTTCTTCCCAACTACAACACCCCCGAGGATTTCAAGAATAAGTTCAGCGTTGAGCTTATAAAGACCGATGCAAGCGGAACAAAGATCGAGAATAATTCTGCTTCGTTCGTGCTTTATGACGAAGACGATAAACTTGTAACAAACCTTGTACAGGCAACCGCAGGCGTTGACGGCGTCTACAAGTATGACGCATCGGCAACTGCTGATACAATGTACAATACAGAAGCTAAACCTCTTAAGACCGCTGCTGACGGTACACTTACCGTCAATGGTCTTAACATCGGAACCTACAACTTCTATGAGGTAAAGGCTCCGTCGGGTTATGAGAAGATTGAAGATGCGATCACATTTGTCCTCAATCTTAATCATACCGCAGATAATCCCAAGGAGATTACAGTTAAGAACGAGGTCAAGAAGGGTCAGATCACCCTCATCAAGACCGATGAGAACGGTACCCTCAAGGAAGGCGCAACCTTCGAGCTTTACAGAGTAAAGCTTTCGGATATCAATTCTTCAACACCCACAGCTTCGACTCCGATCGGCACTTACACAACCCTCAACGACGGTAAGTATACCGTAGAGGTCGAACTCGGTTATCTCTATTATGCAATAGAGACAGGTGCTCCGAGCGGAACCAACAACTCCAATGTCGATGTCAAGCTGCCGAAGCTTGACACCAACGGACCTGACGCATCCCGTTACGTCATCAACGGCAACAATGTCAATTACGGTATTGTTCTTGCCGAGGATATCGGATCGGGCAATGTCAAGCTCCAGGTTGTTGACGAAGCAAACTCCACATCCACAAACATCGTTTATAAGGATGCGGTCGTTACCGAGTATAATTCCGACGGTACCGCAACAGGTACTACAAGCACAATGAATGTCTATAACGGCAACATCGGTGCGGTAAACACCTCGGTCAAGACAACCATCAACAAGTTTGATGCAGACGGTACAACTCCTCTTGCAGGCGCAGTCCTCAAGCTCGAGAGAACCGACGTCACATCAGGCACATATTCCAAGCCCGTATTCGGCGAGGTCAAGGGCTCCATCGATGTAACACATTACATTGAATATGTCTATGTTGAAGAGGCGAACGGCGATCTGAACCTTTCCATCAATACTGAAGACAAAAACGAGAGACCCTTCATCAAGAGCGAGTATATCACCTGGACATCGGGCGATGCAGCAAACGTTCTTGCAGGTCTCCCCGCAGGTACCTATAGACTCACCGAGCTTGATGCTCCCGAAGGATACAAGGCTGCAGATCCCATAACCTTCACAGTCGGCACAGCAGACACATCTGCAAGCCTGACCAACACCAAGCTTACGGGTTCCATCACTCTTACAAAGAGAGATTCCGTAAACAACGCAAGAATCGCAGACGTTCAGTTCATGCTTCAGGTTTCCGATGACGGAAGTGCATGGACCGACACAGGCACAACTTATACCACAGGTTCCGACGGTACTGTCACAGCAAACGGACTCACCTATGGTAAGTATTATAGATTCAAGGAAATCTCCACTCCTGCAGGTTATAAGGCAAATGAGGGCGACACAATCTACACCACATCTGCACAGGTAACCGAGGATAAGCTTACAAGCACAGTAGATTTCGAGAACACCGCTCTGACAGGTTCCGTCACACTCACAAAGGTCGAAAAGGGCAATGCAGACGTTAAGCTTGCAAACGCTGAGTTCCAGCTTTACTACAAGGCAAGCACAGCAAACGATTCGACCTATATCCTCTATAGCGACGAGACCTACAAGACCGACGCAAACGGTCAGATCAAGGTCGAGAATCTCCCGTGGGGTTACACCTACAGATTCAAGGAGACCAAGGCTCCGACAGGATATGCAATCGACACCGAGTACAGCAATGCTGTTGTTCTTACAGCTGACGACCTCAATAAGAGCGTCACAGTCGAGAATATCAAGATCGTTGGTTCCATAACACTCACAGGTACAAAGACCATCAAAGGCAAGAGCGAGGTTGATCAGACCTTCGAGTTCGTAGTCAAGGAAGACTCAACTTCAACTGTTGTCGCAAGAGCAAACAACGTCGGCGACACAATCACCTTCCCGGCAATCAACTACACCGCTGCAGATATCGGCGATCATACCTATAAGATTTCCGAGTCCAAGTATGATGCAGACGGTATCAAGAGCACCGATACAGTATTCACCGTAACCGTAAATGTTGCACTCAGTCAGGACGGCAAGTCCCTTGTCGCAACAATCAAGGACGGCTCTCAGAATATCGCATTCGAAAATACCTACACCGCTGAAGGCGTTGAGGCAACCGTCAACGGTACCAAGACCCTCGAAGGCAAGGATCTCACAGACGGTGCATTCACATTCGAGCTGTATGAGACAGGTGCTGATTTCAATATCAGCGGCAAGACTCCGCAGACAACTACAAACGTCGACGGAGCATTCTCCTTCACAAAGCAGTATGATAAAGCAGATACCTATTACTATGTCATCAAGGAACAGATACCGGCAGATACGAAGGGTATCACCTATGACACAGCAGAGTATCACTGGACAGTAGTAGTCAAGGATAACGGAACAGGCGCATTCGTTATTGACAGCGAGACCCTCACAAAGGGCGGCGAGTCAGCAACAAGCGCAGACTTCACAAACACCTACAGCACAACAGCGATCAGCGAGTCTGTCAGCGGTAAAAAGACCCTCGCAGGCGACAGACCTGAGGATCTCAAGGAGAACGAGTTCACCTTCGAGCTTTGGAACGCAGACGAGACAGCAAAGATCACTGATGTCAAGAATGCTGAAAACGGCACATTCACAATCTCTCAGAACTACACAGCAGCAGGTACTTACAGCTACGTCATCAAGGAGCAGATTCCGTCTGAAACAAACGGAATCGATTATGACAAGGCAGAGTATGTCTGGACAGTAGTAGTCAAGGATGACGGAAAAGGCGCACTCTTTGTTGAAAACGAAACCCTCACAAAGGGCGGCGAGTCAGCAACAAGCGCAGACTTCACAAACACCTACAGCGCAACAGCTATCAGCGAGTCTGTCAGCGGTACAAAGACACTCGCAGGCGACAGACCTGAGGATCTCAAGGAGAACGAGTTCACCTTCGAGCTTTGGAACGCAGACGAGACAGCAAAGATCACTGATGTCAAGAATGCTGCAAACGGCACATTCTCCTTCTCTCAGAACTACACAGCAGCAGGTACTTACAGCTACGTCATCAAGGAGCAGATCCCGTCTGAAACAAACGGAATCACCTATGACACAGCAGAGTATGTCTGGACAGTAGTAGTCAAGGATAACGGAACAGGTGCACTCGTTGTTGACAGCGAAACCCTCACAAAGGGCGGCGAGTCAGCAACAAGCGCAGACTTCACAAACACCTACAGCACAACAGCGATCAGCGAGTCTGTCAGCGGTAAAAAGACCCTCGCAGGCGACAGACCTGAGGCTCTCAAGAATGGCGAGTTCACCTTCGAGCTCTGGAACGCAGACGAGACAACAAAGATCACAGGTGTTACCAACGCCGCAGACGGCACATTCAC
>SVPG01000041.1 GCA_015065975.1 Oscillospiraceae bacterium
TTAGGCACGCCGCCAGCGTTCATCCTGAGCCAGGATCAAACTCTCTAAAAATTGTATCTCAAGCCTTTCGGCCTAAAATCAAGTTTCAGAGTTTGTACTCTGCTCAAGTCGTTACTGACTTGTTTTTTGAAAATCGTGTGATTTCTCACACAAGGAATTTTCGGGTTCTATTCGAATAAGTTGCGTTGTTTAATTTTCAAGGTCCTATACTTCGAATCACTTTCGTGACCCTCAGTTTTTCCCGCCGATTCAAGCTTTATCAGCTTTCCTCTTTGCGGTTTTTTCTGTGCTCTCTCTCGAGCGCTTTGATATAATAACACACCTGTTTTGAAATGTCAACACCTTTTTTCAATTTTTTTAAAAGTTTTTTCTAAAATATACGGGTTGTTATTTTGGGTGCGGATATACACACAATATGTATACCTATTATACATATAAGACACAATTATCGGGAAGTGAAGTTTTCGCGCATTCACTTCCCGCATTGTATTCTATATAAAATTGATGAGCTGCTTTGCCATTGCACACACGGGCACGAGCCACAGCATCATCGCTCCGACGAACCACCAGAAGCTTCTGGTCTTGGTCGAGATGCAGGCAAACTCAAATCCCATATATAATAGTATGCCGAAGAGCATCGCCGAAAGCAGTATGACCGCTCCGCCGACGGGCGCCCATATCGCCGAGGCTGCCGCCGCGATGAGCAGTCCCACCGTCACGGGAGTCATTGCCGTCATTACCAGTGAGCAGACCGAGCCGCCGTTCATGCGCACATGTGACACCAGCGTAAGGAGTCTCATTATTATCAGAAGCAGCACAAGCGCCTCGACCCAGAGCAGTGACACGCGGAGAATCAGCTCTCCTCCGAGCTGTGCCTTGCCGAAAATCTCGGCACAGCACACCGAAAGCGCTGCGGGAATCAATATCTGAACAGGAAGAAGCAGTATCCAGCTTCTGTTTCCCTCGCCGCTCACCGAAAAATGAACGGCCTTTCTCGCTTTGCCCGTGAAGAGCATCCGGAGGACATACCATGTCTGCTGTGCAAACCCGGCTGTCTCTTTTTCGTCCGGCTTGCTCTTTTTCTGTATGCGGGGTTTCTCTGCGGGCTTGCCCGTCTGACGCCCTGCCGTCACAAGATCAACATATCTGACCTCGGAGGTGTTTTCGCTCTCGTCCTCCTGTGTCAGCTCTTCATCTCTGTCGAGCTCAGTATCGCTCATTTTACCGACCGTCCCTTCTGCCAACGGCAAATCAATCACATACCGTATATTATAGCGTCACATACAGATTACGTCAACGAGCAGAAATATAAAAATTATATGAAATTTTATTGCAAAGCTTGATTTTACGCCATTTTTTATTTATTATATACTCGTGAAAGTTTATCGTACCGCAATGCGGTTTTATCCTATATATAACGGAAAGGAGAATCGATCATGGCTGCCTTCAACGGCGGGTTCGGAGCGGGCGACGACATGAGACGTCCGTACAGACCAAATCCTCAGGTCTCGAGAAAGCCCCACCTGCAAGATAATTATGACGATTTCGACGATGATTTCGACGACGACTTTGATGACGATTTCGACGAGCTCCCTCAGAGAAGAAGCGCTGCTTCCTCTGCGGTAAGTACCGCTGAATCATATATGAACAGATACGCAAAGCTCTATCGCGACGACGATGACGATGATGATTTCGACGACGATTTTGACGATGACGATGACGACGACGGATATTACGGCCGTCCCGCACAGAGATCGTCTTCGGCAAGATCATCAAAGCCTTCGGGAAGATTTTCCGACGGGTTCGACGATGACGATGACTTTGACGAAATGTTCTCACCCCGTGCTCGCAAACAGCCCGTCCGCGCTCAATCGAGACCGCGCCGCGACGAATTCGACGATTTCGACGACGATGACGGATATTACGGACGCGCCACGATTTCCGACAACGGAATGTCGGGCGGAAAGGGCGGCGGAGTCCCCGCTGTTTTTGCCGCTTATTTCAACGATGACGACGATATGATGGAAACCCGTTCCAAAAAGAACAGGTCGACCACTCAGATGCAGCGCAAAACGAGAAACATAATTATCACTGCTGCGCTTTCCATCACTGCGGTATTCTGTATCACGGCGCTGGTCGTATATTTCAGCACGATGAGAGTCACTCAGCCGCTTGCCGTCAACTCGGCGCTCGCATCGCTCGACGAGCAGAGTTCCTACTCCATGCTCAAGTACAGCGTTGACGACGAGCTTGCGACAAAGACATATACTATAAATCTCGACGGTGTAACGAGCACATTCCGACTGACCGATTACGATTTCCGTCTCGCTTCCCCGACCGAGGGCAAGAAGGACAAGCTTATCGAGATTTCGGGTGCCGACGGCGAGACCATCACCCAGACCATCACGACCGAAGGAAAGTTCACCTTCAACGAGACCCTCGTCAAGGAATTCCTTCAGAATGTCGCCGCTTCAAAGGGCGGTACACCGATGATCGAGCCTGTCTACACCATCAAGAACGATCAGCTCACCATCACAGATGGAAGCGACGGTTACGGTATCGACTACAACCACTTCCTCAGCGAGCTTTACAACCGAATCGCAAACGATTCCGCCGATCCCATCAACGTCACGATGCAGACCACGGTCGCTCCCGAGGTTGATATCGACGCCATCTATGCCGAGGTCAAGTGTTTTGCTTCGGACGCTTATTCCACCACCGACGCAGCGGGCAACAAGACATATGTTCCCGACGTCGTCGGCAAGGATTTCGACCTTGAGGCTGCCCGCAGACAGATTTCCGCAGGCGGCACCTCGTGGACCGTCACACTCACACTCACCCAGCCGAAGGTCACGCTCAAGGAGCTGCGCGCTCCCGACTGTCCCGATCTTCTCGCTGAATTCTCCAGCAACTTCAACGCAGCCAACAAGGCACGTTCACAGAACCTCGCTCTCGCGGCGAGCCTCATAAACGGCATGGTTCTCCAGCCGGGTGAGGAATTCTCCTATAACGATGTCGTCGGCGAGCGTACTCCCGAACGCGGTTTCTGCAAGGCTACCGTTTACTCGGGCGAGGGTACCGACGAGGACTACGGCGGCGGTATCTGCCAGACCTCTTCCACCCTTTACTACACAGCCATCAAGTGCAACCTTGAGATAACCGAGCGTACAAACCACCGCTACACCGTTGCGTATCAGGACGCAGGTACCGACGCTACGGTATCCTGGGGTGTTTACGATCTCAAGTTCAAAAACAACAAGGAATATCCCATCAAGATATGCTTCACCGTCAAGGGCGGCACCATCACCTGCCAGATCTACGGCACCGAGGACGGCATAACGGCATACTTCGGATTCCTTGAGATGGAAGTCTACAACTGGACCACCATCTACAAGAAGGCTCAGCCGGGCAAGAACAATCAGGCTCCGCAGCTCGGCAAGAAGGTCAAGACCTACCGCATCGTTGAGCTCTACGGCGAGCGTCAGTCAAAGACCGTTGAGAACGTCGATACATATCTGCCTCTCAACAAGATAGTTTATACCGATTCGCTCCCGCCGGGCGCATCATACAGCTAAACAGCCAATCCGTCAGCCGCTTCCGACTATGGACGCGGCTGACATATTATCGTAAAAGATTTAGTTTAATGTGTTTTTTAAATTGCTTAATACCACGTTCACTTATTTGGAGTATTATTCCTCTTATCGGGGAAAACTCCCTTTGAAAGAACGCCATTTTTCGGAGGCAGCATGGGAACAAACCATTCAAACTATATAGGCGGCAGACGCCCTCAAAACAGCGGTTATCCGCCGAGGCGCAGACGCAGCAGCTACGGTCCGCCGCCATCGCGCAGACCTTCGCCGAGACCGGCGCAATCGCGCAGCGCGGCCGCAAGAAGCGACGCTGCGAGAAAACGGGCCGCCGCGAAGCGGCGCGAGGCCGAGCGCCAGCGTCAGATAAAACTGCGCAGAAAACGCGCGATGATAGCATTTTTCGTCGTCTTCTTCTCGCTCGCAACCGCAGCGGTTTGCGGTATTCACTGGTGGGCGTCGAAGCTCGATCTGATCACCTACACGTCGGCACACGATTTCGAGGTAACGGACAAGCTCAGTCAGGACATCATCGACGAAGAGGCTCAGTACGCAGCGCAGATGGGCGGTGACATAGAGCACAATCCCGAAGAGGTTCAGAACGCCGACGGGGTAATGTCTCAGCCGCATATCACCAATATCCTTCTCGTCGGAACGGACAACAGGTCGTGGAAGAACTCCCGTTCCGATACGATGATACTCGTCTCTCTCAACTCAAAGACAAAGACAATAAAGATGTGCTCCTTCCTTCGCGACACATACTGCGATTTCCCCGATTATAAAGGAAAAAGCTATGTCGACCAGAAGCTCACCCACGCTTTTGCGTACGGCGGTGCGGGCTTCTGCATCGAGACCATCGAGCACAATTTCGGCGTCAAGATCGACAATTACGTGAGGGTCAATTTCAGCTCCTTTCCGAAGGTCATCAACTGTCTGGGCGGCGTCAAGATAAGGCTGAGCTCCGCCGAATCGGAGTATCTCAATATGCAGGGCTTTGACACATTTGCGGGAACTCAGCGGCTCTACGGAAAAGAGGCTCTCGCCTACGCCCGTATCCGTTATATCGACAGCGATTACAAGCGCACCACCCGTCATCAGACGCTTCTCACATCGATCGCGACAGCCGCCAAGAGCTCAAGCTTTTCCGAGATAAACAGCACAATATCCGAGATCTGCTCTATGATTCAGACCGATATGTCCGATTCGCAGATAACCTCGCTGACGGCAAATATGCTCAGCTATCTCGAAAATCTCGACAGTATGGAGATGCGTACCTTCCCCGAGGAGGGCACCTACGACGGAAAGATAATCGACAATATGTGGGTCGCCGTCACCGATATGCCGTCGACCGCAAAGAGCGTACAGGAATTCATTTACGGATAGGAGATATATTTTGAACCGTTCCTTCTCTGTGCTTGACATCGCACACGAATTTATAAAAAGCAGCGTCTCGCAGGGCGATCTATGCATCGACGCAACCGCGGGAAACGGCGGCGACACCGAGCTTCTCTGTTCCTTCGTCGGGGAGAGCGGCAGGGTCATAGCCTTCGATATCCAGCAGCAGGCTATCGATTCCACCCGTGCAAGGCTCGAGGCGGCAGGGCTCGACGGGATAGCTCAGCTTCACCTTTGCGGTCACGAGCAGATGGATAACTTTGCCGAAAAGGATTCGGTAAAATGTATCGTGTTCAATCTCGGCTGGCTGCCGGGCGGCGACCACAACATTCACACCGAGACAAGCCGCACCATCGAGGCCGTTGGCAAGGGACTTGAGCTTCTGTGCGACGGCGGCGTCATGTGCATCAGCGTATATTACGGTCGGGAGACGGGTTTTGAGGAAAAGGACGCTCTGCTCGAATATCTCAAAGATATCGACAGCCGCCTTTACACCGTTGTGGTGTGCAGCTTCCATAACCGCCGCAACTGCCCTCCCTTCCCAATTCTTATAACAAAAGGAAGATAAAATGAGCCGTCCGCAAAATGCGGACGGCTCTTATTTCTTTTAGTCGATATTTATTTT
>SVPG01000018.1 GCA_015065975.1 Oscillospiraceae bacterium
GAACCGACGATTTCCTGAGGAAGAGTGTCGCTGCCTTCGGGAATGTAATCGTCAGCGCTGACGGTGGGAGCGCTGCCCGATGCGGAACCGAGCTCCTCAATGCCGGGGATCTCTTCGCAGGCGGATGCCGCGAAGACGAAAAGTACTGTGACGAGAAGGAAAATAATCTTTTTCATTTTTTATAACTCCAATCGTGATAATTTATTTTGAGTAAACGAGACATACCCAGCCGCCGCATTCAACCTGAGTTTCGGGCTTGAATCCTGCGCTGACTATAGCGTCGGAGACCTCGTCCATACGCTCGGTGATTATGCCCGAAACGATGAAAAGACCGCCTTCCTTTGCGTGGGTGTATGCGGCAGGTGCCAATGCTATTATAACATCTGCGACGATGTTGGCAACAACTATGTCAAAATTGTTTCCGATCTTTTCAGGAATGTCATCTTCCGAGAGGACATCGCCGACGAGAATACGGCATTTTTCGGGACCGATCGAGTTGAGAGCGAGGTTTTCGCCGACAACACCGGGAGCACCTGCGTCAATGTCGACACAGACAGCGTCCTGTGCGCCGAGGAGCAGAGCGAGTATTGAGAGAATACCGCTTCCGCAGCCGAGATCGAGAACGTGTTCGCCGCCCTTTATGAGCTTTTCGAGCTGCTCGAGGCACATTCTTGTCGAATGATGGGTGCCCGTACCGAAAAGATGACCGGGGTTCATCTTGAGTACGATTCTTCCTCGTGTGTCCTCGGGGATATCCCATTCGGGACAGACCATGACCTTGTCGCCGAGGTCGAAGGGCTTGTAATACTGTTTCCAGTTGTTTGCCCATTCGCTGTCATCTCTGCCGTCGACCTCGATGCGAAGATCGCCGAAGACGTTGCCAGTGTCCATTGCACGCATTGCGGCAACTCCTTCTCTGATGAGGGAGAGCTGATTTGCACCAGCCTCGTCGTCGGTGAGGTATGCGGTGACGCTTGTCTCGCAGTTTCTGAGCGGCTCGAGACTTTCGTCGATGTAGTCCCAGTGAGGTCTGCCCGTTTCGATGAATTCCTCAAAATCGGCAGAATCTTCTATCTGAACACCGCCGACACCGAGACAGTAAAGACGACCGCAGAGAGGATCGATACCCTCGCGCGAGGTGAAGATCTTAACACATAACCATTTCATAAAACTATTCTCCTTATAAACCGAAAAGCTTTTCGGCGTTAATATGTTCAATCTGTTCGAGCTCAGAGTCCGAAAGACCGAGCCTGTGAAGTGTTTCGAGAGCCTTTGAAGGGCTTTCCCACGGGGAATCGGTTCCGAAAAGAACCCTGTCCGAACCGAAGGCGTCTATGACAGCTCTGATATCATCGCTCGGGAAATATCCGAGAACTGCCGATGTGTCGATGTATACGCCCGTCTGTGAAAGGTATCTGATGCTGTCGGAAAAATATCCGAAACCGCCCATATGAGCGCAGATGACTGTCGCATCACCGAGAACGGTCAGAGCTCTTGCAAGACGGTGGGGAGTGCATCGGTTGATCTCGGGATATGAGATGTCAAGTCCGCCGTGAAGATATATCATGAGTCCCTCGTCAGCGGCGGCTTTCATCAGTGATACCATCTCGGGCGAATCGATATAATATCCCTGAAAATCGGGGTGCAGCTTTATTCCGAGCAGTCCCGCCTCGCGTATTGCGCGAAGCTGAGCTTTGATGTCGCCGTAATCGGGGTGCATCGTTCCGAAGGAAATAAGTCCCTCTTCGCGGCACAGCTCGATTGCGAATCGGTTGCACGATTCGACCTGTTTGGGAGAGGTTGCGATGGGAAGGACTATGGAAAGGTCGATACCGCAGGCGTTCATCGAGCGCAGAAGTCCGTCCTTTGTGCCGTCGCAGTCGGGTATAAGAAAGCTTGTTGCGGCAAGGGCGCCGACTGCGTTCGGAGCGACCTTGTCGGGAAAACAGTGGGTATGACAGTCTATGACTTTTCTTTTCATTTTTTGTTTTCAGACCTCAGTGATTTTAGGATTTCCGAAAGCACGGGGGCTTTGCCGTAGATGAACATACCGCGGCGATACAGCTTCGACGCAAGCTTTGCGGATAAAATACAGGAAAGAGCAAGTATGACAATGGAGATGATGACCTGTATTGCGGGTACGTCCTCGACCGCCATACGGGAGAACATTACGACGGGTGACCAGAAGGGGAAGAAGGAGGCAAATCTCAGAAGCGGTGTTGCCTCGCCGCCCGTGAAGGAAGCTATGAGATATCCCGCCGTGAAGAAATAAACGGGAAGATTTGCGATGCCCGAAAGATCCTCCTGACGCTCGGTCATTGCTCCGATTCCTCCGTAAAGGAACGCCATGAAAAGGAATCCCAGTATAAAATAAAGGCAGAGATATACGATATCCGTCGGCGCAAATGCCGTGAGATACGGTATGCCCGCGAACGAAGCGGAGCTGAGCGCGAGAAGCGATGCACAGGAAAAACAGGTTATCTGAAGCAGTCCCGCCGTACCTACGCCGAGAACCTTGCCGTAGAGCAGCTCCTGTGCGTTGGCACAGGTGATGAGTATTTCCATTGTACGGCTGCCCTTTTCGGAAACGATGCGGGTCGCGACCATCTGACCGTAAAGCGCTATCGAGAGAAAGAGCAGTATCATAACAGCGTAATTGAGAAGATATCTTCCCGCGGCGTTCTCCCCGACAAAATGCGACGAGCCTGAAACGAATACCGAGAGAACCGACTGTGCGTCAGTCGCGGACACCCCGAGCTCAGTGAGCTGACGGGTGCGGCATATTGAGGTCAGCGCATCGTCGAAAAGATATTTTATGCTCTGCTGTGAAATGTCGAGCGACTCGTAGCAGTCATAATCGCTTTCGGAACGAATGACGAGTATGGCATCGTATTTTTTGAGAAGTGAGGCGTAATCCGACGTGTCGGACGTGACCCTCGCAGAGAGATTGATATACGGCAGAGCCTCGCCGAGAAGCTGTGCAGTCTCCTCGCTGCTGCCCTCGGCGATGGCGCAGTTGTAGAGATAGGAGTCGTTTTCCGTCGCGATGTATTCGGAGGAGATGTCCGATGACTGCGCTGTCATTACGGGAAGAAGGAACAACAGCAGCACAATGACCGCCATAATGACGGAGATTAAAATAAAGGGCTTTGACCTGACGGTTTCCTTGAATTCGCGGGAAAAGATCAGTCCGAATTTTTTCATACCGACACAGCCTCCTCTCCGACGCAGGAAATGAAAATTTCCTCAAGAGTGGGCTTGACCGTCTCGAATTTTGTTATGACGGCGCCGAGAGATATCAGCTCCGAGAGCATGGCGCCCGAGAGATTCTTGTCTGCAAGCTCAACGGTGTATCCCCGTCCCGAAGCGGAAGCGGAACCGTATTTTTCGATAATGCCGGAAAAATCCCCTTCGGTCTCGATGAAAATGCGGTCTGTCTGCATGCCGGAGCGGATCTCGGAAAGCTCTCCGCTCAGCGCGACCGAGCCGTTGTTTATTATCACGATATCCGTGCAGAAATCCTCGACACTCGACATCTGATGTGATGAGAAGATGACCGTTTTGCCCGATGCGGCATAATCGCGGATTATCGATTTGAGCTGCATTGAGTTTACGGGGTCGAGACCGCTGAAAGGCTCGTCAAGAATGAGAATTTCGGGGTCGTTTATCATGGCGAGAGCGAGCTGTATCCGCTGCTGTGTGCCTTTTGAAAGTGTTTCGGGAGTGCTGTCGATATACTGCAAAACGTCGAAACTCTCAAGCTTTCTGCGCACGGCAAGCTTTGCCGCAGCAAAATCCATTCCCCTCAGACGGGCAAAGTATACAAGCTGTTCGCCGATCTTTGATTTGCGGTAAAGTCCGCGCTCCTCGGGGAGATATCCGAGCGGTATATCGCAGGGTGTACTGCGTCCGTCGAAGAGCACCTCGCCGCTGTCTGCGCTAAGCATACCCATGATTATGCGCATGGCAGTAGTCTTGCCCGCTCCGTTTCGACCGAGCAGACCGAGCGGTTTTCCCGCCAGTGCTTCAAAGGAGACCGAATCGAGCACCCTTTTTGCACCGAAGCTTTTACATATATCCCTAACGCTCAGAATCATGTGATATTCGCGCCTTTCGGATGATATTTCAGAAAAATGATATCACAATGACTCGGGCATAGTCAATAATAATACTATATAAATAATAAAAATATATTTGACGAAAAAATTGAGCTTTACCCGTTGAAATTGTGTGCAAAAAGCTGTATTATAAATATGTATCTAAAGAACAATGATTTGATTTTGATTTTTTGTTTATCAGTTTGGAATAAGGAGGAAAAGTAATGCTGTCTGCAAAAAAGATACTTTATCTGATAATCCTTTCGCTGGTCATTTCCTGTGCGGTAATGGGTGTCGATTACAGAGCCGTTACCGTTGAGGATGTTCAGGAGGAGGTTTATATCGTAAGCTATAAGCCCAGTTCGGGATTCTACGCATCGGGAAGCAACGTCAGCCTGAGTGCGGATATTACTCCCGATGAGGGCACATCCTCGATCGAAAATACAAAACCTGCTGCGAGCGAGACGACCACCACAACAGCCGTATCGGAAACAGATGTTACGGGAGATCCGACATCAACGACCGATCCTGCTCAGGGAACCGATCCCGTACAGCCGGGTGTTACCGAGCCGGGCGGAACAACGGCCACCACAACCACAACTGTTCCGACCACAACTACCACAAAGAGAACCACGACCACAACTACCACGACAAGAAGAAGGACGACCACCACAACTACCACTACACGTCCGACCACGACCACAACCAAGAAACCGACCACGACTACCACCGAGAAGGTGTATTTCAATACGGGTAAGGTAAGGTTCTCCTCGTCTCAGGTAATCATGTACGAGGACAACAAGACCACTCTCGGCGTAAACTTCAGCTCGGCTATCGGTGCGTATCAGATCACGAGCGTGTCGAGCCTCAACGGCGCGGTTGCGTCGGTAAGACGTGTAAACGGCTCGACTGTTGAGATCACGGGAATCTCGGTCGGCGTTACCTGGATTCAGGGTATAGCCGATAACGGAGATATCTTCTACTGCCGCGTTGAGATAACCGATTTTGCGGGCGAGGTCATAAGACTGACAAACGAGGAACGTGCAAAGTACGGTCTCAAGCCGCTCATAAGAGGCGATTCGCTTCTGCAGACTGCGTCCGATATCAGACTCGGTGAGATCAAGAAGGTGTTCGCTCACTCGAGACCGAACGGAAGAGAGTTCTCGACCGTTGCGGGCGATATAGGTCTTCGATACACACATCTCGGCGAGAATCTTGCCATGGGTCAGAAAACACCGCAGGCGGTTATGACCGACTGGATGAATTCGACTTCGCACAGAAACAACATTCTCAGCCGAAGGAGCAACGGTCAGTCGATACCTTACGAATATATCGTCGTAAGCTACGGTTACGATTCGGCGGGTCGTATGTACTGGGTACAGATGTTCTTCACACCGTAAGGAACAAAAAGAAAACCGACAAAATCCGAAAGGATTTTGTCGGTTTATGGTGACCCGGACGGGACTCGAACCCGTGTTGCCGCCGTGAAAGGGCGGAGTCTTAACCGCTTGACCACCGGGCCAAAAAATAAGGAGCGATACCGTCTTGAGCGTTATCGCCCCTATGGTACCGGCAGTCGGATTCGAACCAACGACACTGCGGGTATGAACCGCATGCTCTAGCCAACTGAGCTATGCCGGCAAATCTTGCCGCTGTCTTTTGAAACAGCTTTTACATTATAAGCAATATTTTTTTATTTGTCAAGTACTATTTTGAGGAGTTTTTTGAGTGAATAACCAAAATGTTGATATCAAGGCAAAAATTGATGCTCTAAAAGAGGAAAAACCGTGGCTTGAGCTGTATGAAATCGAGGCAATTATCGCCGAAGAGACCGGAATCGACGTTGCAAACTATCTGCAGAATGAGCCGACAGACAATAAAAAAGGCTCAAATTATTCGGCGATCACGGCTGACGTATCGGGTAAATACGGTGCGTATGAGGACGATGACGACGATGATAAGCCTCAGGAAATTCAGCAGCCCGCCGTCGAGCAGCCGAAGGTTGAGAGCGTTTCGCCCGCTGAGGCGGCTTTGCAGGCTGAGCGCGAGGCGGCAAAAAAGGCTGTTGAGAAGCGTGCGAGAAAGACTATTGCAAAAAACATCAACTCCGAAATGAGCCGTGTCGGTTTTACGCTTCTGCTTTACGTGGTGCTGACTCTGGCGGCTTGCGTCGGTCTGTCGCTTTTCCTCGTTGTGCTCATGGGCAAGGATATCACAGAGGTTTCCGCTTTTGTTTCCGACCCGAAATTTGCGGCTGTTTTTGAAGGCGCTCTGCTGTTTTTGGGTCTTGCTCTTCCGTTTGTTTTCTACATATATATCAATAAGCTGCCCGTCGGCGATATGGTTCCTCTTAAAAAGCTTCGTGACGGCGAGCTGCTTCCGATGATATTCATAGGTCTCGGCGTTGTAATGCTTGAGGGCTATGCGGTCAACCTGCTGGCGACCGATTTTGACTTTACCGGCGCCAATTACAGCTATAACTCGGTATCTCTCGGTACGACATTCGGCGAATTCATAGTATCTCTGCTGTGTCTCTCGCTTGTTCCGGCTCTTGTCGAAACATTTGTTTTCAACGGCGTTATTCTTCAGGTTCTCAGAAGAAGAGGCGGCGACGGTTATGCGCTTATCATGAGTGCGATCCTTCACGCGATACTCTGTGCGAATTTTGAGGATATGATCGGAGCTTTCGTTACATCGCTCGTTCTCGGATATCTCGTTATTTATTCGGGTTCGCTCGTTCCCGCAGTTATCGTACGCGGAATCGACCTCATTATCTTCCTCGGTATAACACAGCTCGGTTTCATCGTTCCGTCGCTCGATACCGTAATGCTGATCGATATGGTAATTTCGCTCGGTCTGATCGTGGCGGCAATCTTCTCGATAATGACCATGCTCAAGCGATTCCCCAACTTCTTCCAGATAAAGAAGGGCGATCAGTATATGACAGTCGGTGAAAAGGTGAGAATATCCCTGCTTCGTCCGACCGTTCTCATACTTGCGGCATATTCCGTATGCTTTGCACTGATACAGCTTTTCCCCATTGATGAAATACTCGAATTTGCAGAAGGGAAAATCTACGATATATGGGTTTCGATGATGAGATGATGCTGCTCGCCCTCGAGCAGGCCCGCATTGCGGCCGATGAGGGAGAGGTTCCTGTCGGTGCAGTGTGCGTCAGAGACGGACAGGTGGTATCGGTCGGACGCAACCGCAGAGAGCTCGGAAAGAATGCTCTCTATCACGCTGAGATCGAAGCCATCGACAGTGCCTGCAAAAAGCTTGGCGGCTGGAGACTGTGGCAGTGCGAGCTGTATGTAACGCTTGAACCCTGCCCGATGTGCGCAGGAGCGATTATCAATTCGAGGCTGAAACGTGTCGTTTTCGGTGCGTATGATAAAAAGGCGGGCTCGTGCGGCAGTGTCATTGACCTGTTTGAGCTTCCGTACAATCACAAGCCTGAGGTTGTCGGCGGATTTATGGAAGAAGAATGTGCGGCGGTGCTCAGGGAATTTTTTAAAAAGCTCAGAAAAAACTGATGAAAGGCGTATCCTGTCGCGGGATACGCTTTTTTGTTGTCTGAAAGCTGTCGGCAAAGGCTAATTCTATTGACTTTTGCGACCGCCGTAAATATAATCAGTATATATAAATACAGATAATCCGTTATCTGATGAGGTGATAGATTTGGTCTTTTCCAGCCTGACATTTTTACTGCTTTTTCTGCCGATAGTTACGGGACTTTATTTTGCAAAGAATAATCTTAACTGGAGAAATACCGTCCTTGTTATAGCCTCGGTGCTTTTTTATGCGTGGGGCGAGCCCGTATGGGTGCTCGGAATGATCGTGTCCACGCTTATAAACTATGTCTGTGCGATAGCGATTGTACGCTCGCGCTCGTCGCTGATGCGAAAGCTGAGTCTCACAATCGGCATTATCGCGTCGGTCGCATTGCTGTTCTATTTCAAATATGCGGCGTTTCTTTTTAACTCGGTATCGGGACTTTTCGGCGCGGGTGCGATGCTTCCCGTGCTTGAGCTTCCTATCGGTATTTCGTTCTACACCTTCCAGATACTGACCTATTCGGTCGATGTTTACAGAGGCAAGGCACAGTATCAGAAGAATCCCGCGTGGCTTCTTCTCTATGTCAGCTGTTTCCCGCAGCTCATCGCAGGTCCCATCGTTCAGTACGGCGACGTTGCCGCGATGATCTTAGACAGAAAGTCGACGGTTGACGGCTTCGTTTCGGGAATGAAGCGCTTTGCGTTCGGTCTCGCGAAAAAGGTTATTCTTGCGAATATCTGCGGTGCGGCTCTCGAGCAGCTCACCCTCGCAGGCGGCGGACAGTCCATGTCGGTTGCGGGTGCGTGGTACGGTGCGTTCATGTATTCGCTCCAGATATATTTCGATTTCAGCGCATATTCCGATATGGCTATCGGACTCGGAAGAGTTTTCGGATTTAAATACAAGGAAAATTTCGATTATCCGTATATATCGAAGAGCGTCACGGAATTCTGGCGCAGATGGCATATTTCTCTCGGAAGCTTTTTCAGGGATTATATCTACATTCCGCTCGGCGGCAACAGAAAGGGCGTCGCAAGAAATATCATAAATCTCCTTATCGTCTGGGCGCTGACAGGTCTGTGGCACGGTGCGAGCTGGAACTTTGTGCTGTGGGGTCTCTATTACGGAATTATCCTCATAGCCGAAAAATTCCTTCTCAAAAAGGTCATATCGAAAACACCCGCGTGGATAACTCATATCACGACTCTGCTCTTTGTAATGGTCGGCTGGATACTTTTCTACTACACCGATCTTTCCGCAGTATCGCAGCACCTGCTTGCTATGGTCGGTTTTGACAGTGCGGCAGGTACGGGAGCGGTGTTCTGTGATGCGGTTACTCTGGCGGTTATGAGAAAATATACGGTGTTCCCGCTCTTTGCGGCTCTTTGCTGCACTCCCGTTTTCAAAAAACTTCGCACCTTCGTCCTTGATAAGTTTGACGGTATCGGTCAGGGTGCGGAGACGGTTGCGGCGACCGCGATACTTGTTCTGTCGGTGATGTTCCTCATCGGTCAGAGCTACAATCCGTTTATCTATTTCAGATTTTGACCCGGCGCCTGATTTGCACGTGAAAGGATTTATCGGAAAATGAAAAATAAATTTTCTTTTGTAATTATACTGTGGTGGATGATAGCGTCGGTCATGGCGGGCGTTCTCCTGCTCGGCTTTGCTGACAGGGAAAGCAGGGAATCGGTGCTTGAAAACAGAATGCTTCAGGGATTCCCCGAGGTTTCGGCTGAGAATATCATGTCGGGTGATTTTTCGCAGGAGTTTGAAGCGTGGCTTTCCGACGGCTTTTTCGGTCGTGACGGCATCATCAACGGCTCGGAAAGGATAATGAACGTCTTTTCGGCTCAGACTGCCGATGATGAATATGTGCTCGATACAACGGAAGAGGAAGTAACCGACTTCTATGAGGAAGATGTCGAGGAAACCGAGCAGGTGTCACAGTCGGATGTGCCCGAGCTTCCCGAGGAGGAGACTCAGGAGGTCGATTTCGTCGAAACGACCGAGGCTGACAAGGACGGATATTATTATTTCTGGTACAGGAAGAACAACGGCAAGCTGCAGGTGCATTATCCTGTGCATCGGAGTGTTTGCCGCTCTCTTGCCGATACGCTCAACTTGTACAGAAAAGAGCTTCCCGAGGACGGCAGGGTCTATTATACGATAGCGCCGCTTGCGAAGAACGCGTGGTACTGGATGAAGAACAGGGACAGATACTGCGGCTGGTACACAAATATCGAGGACGGTATTCAGAAATACTGCGATGACGGTGTCACGATCGTCAATACGCCCGAGATACTCGAGCCGCATATGCTTGAAAAGGAGCTTGTCTATATGCGTACCGACCATCACTGGTCGCCGCTGGGCGCATATTACGTCTGCTCTGAGATAATCGGCTCGCAGGGTATACCCGTTGTTCCCTATGACGAATATACCTATCAGCTCAACACCTCGAGTGATTCCACACCTGCGGGCAAGAGGGATATACTCAACATAATGTACCCGCTTCAGAAGCTGCAGGCGTACAGAGCGTATGACGGTGTGCTCAAAAAGGTCAATTTCATGAATTACGAGTCCAAATCGTATATGGCGTTCCTTGAAGGTGTTGTAATACCGTGGAAGAAGTTCGAGACGGGATTCCATACGGGAAGAAACTGCCTCGTTATAGCCGATTCCTTCGGCAATGTCTTTACGCCCTATCTGACCCCGTATTATGACAACGTGCATATGTGCGACGTCAGGCGTGATGCGTATTACAGCAGCGGAGCAGGCGGCTGGATAGCCTGGCTTATAGATAAATATGAGATAGACGATATCTATTTTGTTATGTCGCAGGCGAACGATGTCGATTCCGATATAACCTGCGCGAATATGAGACACTGTCTCTACGGAAACTGACAGGCTGCGTGAGGAAGATTTTATGACAGAGAAAAATGATGTTATTGTAAATGAAAGCTCGGACGCTTTTGTAAAAAAGACGGTCAGAATATCGCTCATTGCGGCGGCTGTGCTTATGCACATAATCGTGCTGGTGATAATTTTCTGGTCGGGAATCGCACCTGCGGCAGCCGATATTTTTCTCAGGCTCGGAGCGTACGATATGGCTCTCGGCGTGGTTGACAGCGTCGACGAGGAGGACGCGGACGCGCAGGTGATAAACAGATGCCGATACGATATCGCGTCGGCTATGTATAATGATGGGAGATTTACCGATGCTCGCGAGATTTTCGAGTCTCTCGGGG
The DNA here is from genome assembly GCA_015065975.1 of Oscillospiraceae bacterium. Classification (GTDB taxonomy): domain Bacteria; phylum Bacillota; class Clostridia; order Oscillospirales; family Acutalibacteraceae; genus SIG598. The sequence continues at coordinate 10,904 of SVPG01000018.1, forward strand.
ATTATTCTTCCAGCGCCGATATGGTGCTTTCCTGCCGATACGGCGAGGCGGGCGACCTTATGGCAAAAGGAAAATACGAGGATGCATCTCAGGCTTTTTACCGTCTCGGTGAGTTTGAGGATTCGCCCGAAAAGTACAGCGAGTGCAGATACGCGATAGCCGAGCAGACGCTCGATAGCGGAGACGATTACGGCGCGATAAGAATTTTCAGCGAGATAAAGGATTATTCCGATTCGTACGACAGAGCATATCAGATAGCGTTTTCCATCGTCGGTGAGGACGCTCTTGCGAGGGCGCTTGTCGAGTCGGAGGGCTATACCGCGCAGGAGTTTGAGCTTGTGACCGATTTTGCACAGGCGAGAACACGGATAAAAGAGGGTATAGTGGCTGTCGGCTGGTATCATACTGCGGCGGTCAAATCCGACGGCGGAGCGGTTGCCTGCGGACTCAACGACAAAGGTCAGTGCGATGTCGGCGAATGGAACGATATTGTTCAGATAGCCGCAGGAGCATATCATACAGTCGGTCTCAGAAGCGACGGCACCGTTGTTGCGACAGGCGACAACAAGAGCGGTCAGTGCAATGTCGGCGAATGGAAAGATGTTGTGCAGATCGCGGCGGGTGATTACGACACGGTCGCCCTTCTCAGAGACGGCACGGTGGTCTCGACAGGTCATCATGATTATGATATTGACGGCTGGCACGGCGTTTCCAGAATTTCTGCAGGTGCTTATATGGTATGTGCGATATACGGAAAAGGTCAGGTCGCTTCGAGCCATATTTCGGCCTCGCTCGATTCCTCGGTCAATTACGCGGATATTTCCGTTTCGACAGCCTGCTGGGCTGCGATGACGGCAACGGGTGAGCTTGTGTCGAATATCCCGTCTCTTCCGAAATGGGAGGACGTGCTCAGCGTTTCGGTATCGCCGACGGTCGTGCTTGCCGTGACAAAAGACGGAGACCTCAACGTTCATTTCTTCCGAGACAGGGACGTGACCGATGTTTCCGTTTCGGGAGATGTTGTTGCCGCTGCAGCAGGCGGTACGCACAGTGCTGCGGTGACCGACGACGGAAGAGTTCATACCTTCGGAGATAACGCTTACGGTCAGTGCGATACCTCCGACTGGGATCTGTTCTGATAAAGGAGTGTATATATGAAAAGATTTATTTTTGCTGTTCTTATCGTATGCATTTGCCTGTCGCTTTCGGGCTGCTCGCATGAGCATACCTTTGATACATGGTCGGCATCGCCCGAGAAGCATTGGCACGTCTGCACCGAATGCGGCGAGAAGTCCGATGAAGGAAAGCACAGCACAAACGAAGAAAATATGTGTACCGAGTGCGGCGCAGGTGTTTATCTCAATGATGACGGAAGTGCGAGCATCTATACCTATGATGAGCAGGGAAGTATGCTTGAGCAGACGGAGTACGGCGCTGACGGTGAGATGTATTACAGAAGACGTTTTGTGAACGAGTATTACGAGGACGGCAATCCCAAATCGGTCACGGAATATGAGTACGATATACTCAATGAGTCGGACGACGATATCCTTGTCGGCGAAACGAAATTCCTTCCGTGCGAAAATCCCGAAAACGGCGAGGTTTATATGTCCGAGTCGACAACATACGATGAGGACGGCTCAAAGGTGTGTATGACCTATGATGAGCAGTTCAACGTGCTGAGCGTTATGAATTATGATGCTGAAGGAAATGTTGTTTTGTCCGAGCGTTATGAGTATGAATATGATGCTGAGGGCAATTACACGAAGGAAACGATATATAAAAATGATGTCATAAGCGGTGAGGTTATTTACTCGCGTGATGAGGACGGAACCGTTTATGAATCGGCTCATATCTATTATGATGAAAACGGAGAGGTCGAGAAGGAAATTCATTACGATACTTTCGGCAATGAAATAGCATAAAAGAAGCACCTGCCGCGCAAATGCGGCAGGTGCAAAATTTTTATCTGAGATTATTCCTCTTCCTTGCCGAGAGCTTCGACAGCGTCGGCAAGCTTGTCAAGCCAGTTTCCGTCGAAGAGCTCGATCATGCCCTTGTCGGCAGCGGCAGCCAGCTTATGGTTGATGGGAAGCTCACCGAGAAGGGGGAGACTGTGACGCTCGGCAACCTCGGAGGTCTTGCCCTCGCCGAAGAGGTAGAGCTTCTTTCCGCAGTCGGGACACTCGGCATAGCTCATATTCTCGACCAGACCGAGCATGGGAACGTTCATGAGCTCAGCCATGCGGACGGCCTTCTCGACGACCATCGAAACAAGCTCCTGCGGAGATGTGACGGTGACGAGCGCGTCAACGGGAATGGACTGGAATACGGTAAGAGGAACATCGCCTGTTCCCGGGGGCATATCGATAAGCATAAAGTCGACGTCGTTCCATACGACCTCCGACCAGAACTGCTTGATAACTCCGCTGATGACGGGACCTCTCCATACAACGGGATCGGTGGTGTTCTCAAGCAGAAGGTTGACACTCATAATCTGGATACCTGTCTTGCTGTCGCAGGGGAAGAGACAGGTGTCGGTGCCTGTTGCTCTGGAGGTAATGCCGAAAGCGCGGGGAATGGACGGACCTGTGATGTCAGCGTCGAGGATAGCGACCCTGTATCCGCGTCTCTGGAGGAGAACAGCGAGAAGGGAAGTCACCATGGACTTTCCGACGCCGCCCTTACCGCTGGCGACGGCAATAACTTTTTTAACGGAAGAAAGTTCGCTCAGGGGATCAAACTGCGGAGCAGTTGCCGCTCTTGACGAACAGTTTGCAGTACAGGTACTGCAATCGTGGGTACATTCGCTCAATCAAATTGCCTTCTTTCAAAAAATATTATGTGAAAAGCGTCATAAACAAAACAGGAAATTTTTTACAATTTTGTTATTGTTATATACGCTCAAAGTGAGTATAATATTATTATATTGCGTGACTGCGCAAAATTCAAGACAAAGAAAGGAAAAATATATTATGGAACTCAAAGGTTCAAAGACCGAAGCCAATCTGATGACCGCTTTTGCAGGTGAATCCCAGGCAAGAAACAAGTATACCTATTATGCTTCCAAGGCAAAGAAGGAAGGCTATGAGCAGATCGCAGCTCTCTTCCTCGAGACTGCCGAGAATGAGAAGGAGCACGCAAAGATCTGGTTCAAGCTTCTCCACGACAACGATATCCCCACAACCGCAGCAAACCTTCTTGATGCTGCTGAGGGCGAGAATTACGAGTGGACCGATATGTACGCAACCTTCGCTAAGGAAGCAAAGGAAGAGGGCTTCAACGATATAGCTTATCTCTTCGAGGCTGTCGGCAAGATCGAGAAGACCCACGAAGAGCGTTATCGCAAGCTTCTTGCAAACGTTGAGGGCGGAATCGTATTCTCCTCCGAGGGAGATGCAATCTGGCAGTGCCGCAACTGCGGACACATCCATGTCGGAAAGAGCGCTCCTCAGCTCTGCCCGGTCTGCAAGCATCCGAAGGCATTCTTCGAGATCAAGGCTGAGAACTACTAATATGAATCAGGAATACCGGTCGGGCTCTGTTTCGACCGGTATTTGTTTTATCGGGAGGGCAATATGGGCATTTTCAAAATCGGAAAAAAGAAAAGCTTCTCGGTCGACCGTGAGCTTTCTGTCGACAGAAGCAGCTGGCGTGATGTGCTGTCCGAATCTTTGGGATATATGATGGCGGTACAGCTCGCTTTCGGTGAAATCGCCGTGCGTGACAGAGATTGGGATGTTGATTTTTCACGCGGTGTGATAGCTTTCGGTGAGGACGAATATCCGATACAGTTTATCGGAAGTCAGTCCGATGTAAGCAATACCTGGCTCTGGGCGTGGGAAAATATCAACGGGTTTGATTCTTCTCTTCTTGAGCTTGCGGAAAAGACAAAGCAGCGAGGAAACGAATGGGGACTCGAGCCGCTGACAAAGGCTCAGTCTGAGCTTGATGATTTGCTCAGTGGTCATACGATCGCTTCGGTCGCCTGCGCGATATCGGAGGAAAAGCTTTGCTATTACCGCTGTCCCTATTCGGGCGGAGCGGCGTTCGTCGCCGTCAGGGGTGTCGATGAAACGGTGTTCTCGGGAGCGGATATCGCTGCCTTTGCGGAAATCACCATGAAATGCATAAGCGAGTTTGACCTTGACCACAGAATATTTGCCGAAAGCTTTCTCCTGCGCAATCGCACCTCGTATGAATGGGACGCAAACGTACTTATCGCACATTTTGACAGAGATCTGTATATCGAGTTTGAAAATAAAAAAGGCGTGCTTCGGGTAGCCTCTATCAAGACAAAATAATTTTCTTGTGATTTTGCACAAAAGGACAAGGGAGAATATAAGCACTTTCTCTGAAAAAGTTGTGCATAATGTCTTTACAAACGGCTGAAGATATGTTAAACTTTTAACGAAGTTAAAATCAAAGCATAGGATAATTATTTTATTAAAGACAGGAGAGATCAGGAGATGGCAGATAACAAACGAGTGATAATCGACAGTGTCAAGGCTCTTGAAAAGAACATCGCCGAGGTAAAAAAGGCGCAGAATATCTTTTCCTCCTACACACAGGAACAGGTTGATAAGATATTCAAGGCGGCTGCCATTGCGGCGGGTAAACAGCGAATCCCTCTTGCCAAGCTTGCGGTCGAGGAGACCGGCATGGGCGTTGTCGAGGATAAGGTAATTAAAAATCACTACGCAGCGGAATACATCTACAACGCATACAAAGATACAAAAACCTGCGGTGTAATCGAAGAGGACAAGGCTAACGGAATGAAGAAGATAGCTGAGGCTATCGGTGTTGTTGCCGCCGTCATTCCGACAACAAACCCCACCTCCACCGCAATTTTCAAGACCCTTCTTGCACTCAAGACAAGAAACGGTATCATAATCAGCCCGCACCCGAGAGCAAAGAACTGCACCATCGAGGCGGCAAAGATCGTTCTTGAGGCTGCTGTTGCGGCAGGCGCTCCCGAGGGAATCATCTCGTGGATCGACGTTCCCAGCCTTGATATGACAAACACTCTTATGAGAAGCGCCGATATAATCCTCGCAACAGGCGGACCCGGAATGGTCAAATCGGCATATTCCAGCGGCAAACCCGCAATCGGTGTCGGCGCGGGCAACACCCCGGCAATCATCGACGATTCCGCCGACGTTATTCTTGCAGTCAACTCCATCATTCATTCAAAGACCTTCGATAACGGCATGATCTGCGCTTCCGAGCAGTCGGTCATCGTTCTCGACAAGGTATATAAAAAGGTAAAGAAGGAATTCGCCGACAGAGGCTGCTATTTCCTCGAGGGTGACGAGCTTGAGAAGGTCAGAAAGACCATCATAATCAACGGCTCGCTCAACGCAAAGATCGTCGGTCAGAGAGCTCACACCATCGCAGCTCTTGCAGGCGTTGAGGTTCCCGAGAACACAAAGATACTCATCGGTGAGGTCGAGAGCGTTGAGCTTTCCGAGGAGTTTGCACACGAGAAGCTTTCGCCCGTTCTTGCAATGTACAAGGCAAAGAATATCGAGGACGCTTTCTCGAAGGCTGAGCGACTCGTTGAGGACGGCGGTTTCGGTCATACCTCTTCGATATACCTCAATACAGTCACCGAGCAGGAAAAGCTCAATGAGTTTGCCGAGAGAATGAAGACCTGCCGTATACTGGTCAACACACCGTCCTCGCACGGCGGTATCGGCGACCTCTACAACTTCAGACTTGCACCGTCGCTCACCCTCGGCTGCGGCTCGTGGGGCGGCAACTCGGTTTCCGAGAACGTCGGTGTAAAGCATCTGCTCAATATCAAGACCGTTGCTGAGAGGAGAGAGAATATGCTTTGGTTCAGAGCACCTGAGAAGGTTTATATCAAGAAGGGCTGCCTTGCAACTGCGCTCGGCGATCTTGCCCCGATGAACAAGAAGCGCGCATTTATCGTAACCGATAACTTCCTCTTTGAGAACGGATATACAAAGCCTATCACGGATAAGCTCGACGAAATGGGCATCGTCCACACAACATTCTTCGACGTTGAGTCCGACCCGTCCCTTGCAAGCGCAAAGGCAGGCGCACAGCAGATGGCAGGCTTCAAGCCCGACTGCATCATCGCTGTCGGCGGCGGTTCCGCAATGGACGCTGCAAAGATCATGTGGGTTCTTTACGAGCACCCCGAGGCAGACTTCATGGATATGGCAATGCGCTTCATCGATATCAGAAAGCGCACCTACGGTTTCCCGAAGATGGGCGAGAAGGCTTATTTCATCGCCGTTCCGACCTCTGCCGGTACAGGCTCTGAGGTAACACCCTTCGCGGTCATTACCGATGAGACAACAGGCGTAAAATATCCTCTTGCCGACTATGAGCTTCTTCCCAAAATGGCTATCGTTGATGCCGATATGATGATGAACGCTCCCAAGGGCCTTACCAGCGCATCGGGTATTGACGCGGTCACACACGCACTCGAGGCATACGCTTCCATGCTCGCGACCGATTATACCGACGGTCTCGCTCTCCAGAGCCTCAAGGTGATCTTTGAGTATCTCCCCAGAGCATACGAGAACGGCGCAAACGACGCTCTCGCAAGAGAGAAGATGGCAAACGCCGCTACCATCGCAGGTATGGCATTCGCAAACGCATTCCTCGGTGTCTGCCATTCCATGGCACATAAGCTCGGCGCATTCCATCATCTGCCGCACGGTGTTGCAAACGCACTTATGATAGACGAGGTTATCCGCTTCAATGCAAGCGAGACTCCCGTCAAGATGGGTACATTCTCGCAGTACGACCACCCGCACACACTTGCACGCTATGCTGAGATAGCCGATGCACTCGGTCTCGGCGGAAAGAGCAACGAAGATAAGCTTGAGAGACTTATCAAGGCAATCGACGAGCTCAAGGAGAAGATCGGAATCAAAAAGTGCATCAAGGATTACGGCATCGACGAAAAAGACTTCCTCGACCGTCTTGACGATATGACCGAGCAGGCATTCGACGATCAGTGCACAGGCGCAAATCCGCGTTATCCGCTTATGAGCGAAATCAAGCAGATGTATCTCAACGCATATTACGGCAAATAAGAAAGGAGCGGCAGACTTATGAAACTTGATAACATTGTTGCAAAGAGAAGCAATAAGGTCATTTACAGGGACGGCGACCGTCTTGTCAAGGTTTTTGACGAAGGCTATTCCAAGTCCGAGGTTCTCAACGAGGCTCTCAATCAGGCTCGCGTTGAGGAGACCGCTCTCAATATCCCGAAGGTGCTCGAGGTCACAAAGATCGACGGCAAATGGGCAATAATTTCCGAGTTTATCGAGGGCAAGACCCTCGCACAGCTCGCTGCGGAAAACCCCGACAAGTGGGACGAGTACATTGATCTCTTCATAGATATCCAGATGTCCATTCACGCTCAGAAGGCACCCATGCTCAGCCGTCTCAAGGATAAGATGAACAGAAAGATATCCGCTACCGAGCTGAGCGCAACCACACGTTATGAGCTCCACACAAGACTCGAGTCGATGCCCAAGCATTACAAGGTCTGTCACGGCGATTTCCGTCCGAGCAACGTCATAATTGCAAACGACGGCACTCCCTATATCATTGACTGGTCTCACGCAACTCAGGGCAACGCTTCCGCCGATGTTGCGAGAACATATCTTATGTTCTGCCTCAAGGACAATCAGGAGATAGCCGACAAGTACATCAAGCGCTACTGCGAAAAGACCGACACAGCTCTGCAGTATGTTCAGAAATGGTTCCCGATAGTTGCTGCATCTCAGTCGGTAAAGGGTCACCCCGAGGAGAGAGAGCTTCTTCTCAAGTGGGCAGACGTTGTTGATTACGAATAATTCCACATTGTTTTACCTCATTATAAAAACGACCGGGCGGGGGAATGATTTCCCTGCCCGGTCGTTTTATGTAAGCTTTTTGATTATACGTCCCAGTGCTGGTTCTGGTTCTGAGAAGCGGCCTTTTCAGCCTTCTTCTGCTTTACCATGTCGAAGATCATCTTTCCGATACCTACGACATAACCGATATCATCGATGTTGTCGACGGGAAGAAGGGGAACAATGTCGGGGAGAAGATCCCAAGGGGAAAGGAGGAGAACTGCGAGGATGACAAGAAGGGCGATCTTTCCGCCGGAGAATGCCGATTTTTTTACATCGGTCGTGGGGTTGGGGTTAGGAGTAGGATTAGGATTGTAGTCGTTGTTCATCTTTTTTCTCTCCTTTGAAATTTTTTATTTTATACCGTTCTGAAGCTTTGCTGCGGTAAGGGTGTTCTTCATGAGCATTGCGATGGTCATGGGTCCTACGCCGCCGGGAACGGGAGTGATTGCGGAGCACTTGTCCTTGACGTTCTCGAAATCGACGTCGCCGCACAGCTTGCCGTTTTCGTTGCGGTTCATACCGACATCGATGACGACAGCGCCTTCCTTGACCATATCGGCTGTGACAAACTTTGCACGACCGACAGCGGCAACGAGGATATCTGCTCTGCGTGTGACCTCAGCGAGATCCTTTGTTCTGCTGTGGCAGATGGTGACGGTGCCGTTGCTGTGAAGGAGAAGCATGCCCATGGGCTTGCCGACGATGTTGCTGCGTCCGATAACGACACATTCCTTGCCGTTGATGTCGACGTCGGCAGCCTTGAGAAGCTCCATGACGCCTGCGGGAGTGCAGGGGAGGAAGCTGTAATCGCCGATCATGATCTTGCCGACGTTGGAAGCGTTGAATGCGTCAACGTCCTTGTCGGGGCTGATAGCCTCGATAACAGCCGAGTCGTCGAGTCCCTTCGGGAGAGGAAGCTGGCAGAGGATACCGTTGATATCGCTTCTTTGATTTAGACACTGGACAAGTGAAAGAAGCTCGTCCTGAGTTGTTTCGGCGGGAAGTGCATATTCTTCGGAATTGAAGCCGACTTCCGCACAGGCTTTCTTTTTGTTGTTGACGTATACGCGCGATGCGGGGTCGTCACCGACTATGATAACAGCAAGTCCCGGTGTTACACCGTTCTCCTTGAGCTTTGCGGTCTCGGCGGCAACCTCCGCTTTGACCTGTGCGGAGACAGCCTTTCCGTCGATTATATAAGCCATGATAATACATTCCTTTCAAAATTGTTTTTTATAATCAAGCGTTCTGCTCTTTTAATTTCTGTTTTGCGAGCTCCGGCTCGGAGGGGGTGAATATTTTGATCTTGCCCATAAAGGCGAGAACGATGACGGGGATAACGAGAATGGAGAGACCTGCGATAAGCTGAGAGACTCTTATGACGTCGGGAACGAGCCAGAGGCTGTCCGTTCTCAGTCCTTCGATCCACACTCTGCCCATACCGTACCATACAACGTACATGAGCAGGAGCTGTCCCTTGAATTTGTAGCACTTTCTGCTGACGATATCAAGTCCGATGAATCCGATAAGACACCAGATGGACTCGTAAAGGAAGCAGGGGTGTACGGGACTGTCTGCGACAACGGCGAGCGTGTTTGCGCTCTCCATACCCCAGGGAAGTGAGGTTGCGCTGCCGAAGGCTTCCTGATTCATGAAGTTGCCCCAGCGTCCGAGACACTGACCGATGAGGAATCCGACAGCGGCGACGTCGAACATCGCAAGTGTGTCGACCTTCTTTAAGCGGCAGGTTATGAGACCCGAGCCGAATGCACCGATGACAGCGCCGTATATCGCGATACCGCCGTCACGGATGTTTATTATTTCCCAGAAGGAGTCGTAATTCTCAAGACGGAAAATAACGTAGAAAGCGCGTGCGCAGACGACTGCGCTGACAAGTCCGACGGTGATGACATCGGTCATCGAGTCGGCGTCGAGACCGAAATACTTCGAGCGTTTGAAGGCGTACGTTACCGCAAGCACAAAACCGAGCATGATGAGAAGTGCATACCAGTAGATCTCAAACGAGCCTATTCTGAAAGCCACACGGTCGATATCAAATGATATGCCCAGTCCCGGGAATCTGACCTCCATAGGCCATTTGCTTGCAGCTGCTGCAATTATTGACATGGCGTTCATTCCTTTCTATTCAATTATGGACAGTGCGCTTTTATCCGCACGCAGACGAACTTTCAGCATTTCGTTTACATCGTCGAGGGTGACGCGGGCGACCTCGTCGAGTATCGAATAGATCTCCATACCGTTGAAGGTGCAGTCGGCGATGGCGTTTGCGATGCCCTCGTTTGATGCGAGCGCGCTGACATACTGACCGTAGATGGCACGTTTTGTGCATTCAAAGACCTCGGGGTCGATACCTTCGGCGCGAAGCCTCTCGATCTCCTCGAATATAACCTCGCGCACCTTCTCGGGCTGATGCGATTCGCCTGAGAATATTGCGGTCTGAGTTCCGCGGCAGTTGAGATATCCTGCGGAAAAGCTGTTGTTTATAAGCTCTGAATCGAGAAGTCTTCTGTAAAGCGGGGTCCATTTTGCCGACACGGCCTCGAGCATGATGTCCATTGCGACCGATTCGGCTGTGGTAAGCTCGCCGAATTTATCCTTGAAACCGAGACTGAAGAGAGGTATGCCGACGTCGAGATGCTGACGTACGGTCGATTCGCATATCTCGTCAGGCTCGTCGGGTACGGCACATTCGAGCGTGACGGGTTTTGCCTCCTTGAGCAGAGGGTCGGCAATCTCGAGCACCTCTTCGGGAGTGACGTTTCCCGCAACGCTTATCACCATATTTGACGGGTGATAGAACGAGTTGTAGCATCTGTAAAGAAGGTCGGCGGTTATCTCCGATATCGATTCGACTGTACCCGCTATATCGAGCCTTATGGGGTGAACCGAATAGAGCGCGTGAAAAAGGTTCTTTGTAACGCACCATTCGGCGTCATCGTCGTACATTTTTATCTCCTGACCGATGATACCCTGTTCCTTCTTAACAGTCTCTTCGGTGAAATAGGGATTCTGAACGAAATCGAGCAGTATCTCGAACGACTCGCGGAAATTGTCCGTGCAGGAGAAGAGGTAGCAGGTGCGGTCAAATGAGGTGAAGGCGTTTGCGTTTGCACCCGTCTTTGCATATTTTGCAAAAGCGTCGCAGTCCTCGTTCTCAAAGAGCTTGTGCTCGAGGAAATGAGCGATTCCCGAAGGAACACGGGTAAACTCGGTCTCGTCGGACAGCCTGAAATTATCGTCGACCGAGCCGCAGCGTGCGCCGTATATCGCGAATGTACCCTTGTACTCGGGCTTCGGATAGACAAAGATGCGAACACCCGTCGGGTGGGTCATCGAGTAATAGCTTTCCTTGAGTCTTTCGCTGTAATGTTTTTCAAACTGCATCATTGCTCACCTCTCTTTGTGAGAAGATAAACGGTGTCGAGGCTGATGGCGCGTGCGGCGTTTGTGACGTCTTCCTTTGTGTAGGAATCGATCTTTGCGCAGGCCTCTTCGACACTAAGCACCGTGCTGTCAAACATCTGTGAGGTGTACCAGAGCTCGGTCGCTCTTGGCGAATCGAGGCTTTCGAGGAAGCTGTTTCTGAGACTCATCTTTGCGTTTGCGATCTCCTCGTCGGTGAGACCGCCGTTTTGTATATCGGCAAGCTGTGCCATGATCTCGGTCTTTGCCTTTTCGATGTTTTCCGACTCGAGACCGGAACGCACAAGAAGTATGCCCTTGCTTGAGAAATAACTCGAGCTGCAGTAATAGCAGAGACTCATCTTCTCGCGTACATTGACGAAAAGACGGCTGTGCGCAGTACCGCCGAAGCAGGCGCTCACAAGGCGCATGATATACGGGTCGTTTGTGCAGTTGAAAGGAGTTCTGAATCCGAGGACAAGCTTTGACTGTGTGACGTCCTCGTAATCGGTGAACTCGCGGGCCTTATCGGCCTTTTCAATGAAAATGTGTGAAGGCAGCTTGCACGAAGCTCGATCCACCGAAGAGAACGCCTCGGTGAAGGCACGTTTCACGGCGTCGCCGTCCATCGAGCCGACAGCGGTCAGATGCACGGGATAGGTGCGCAGGACTCTTGTCCAGAGCTCGGTCATGTTTTCGGCGTTGAGAGCGCCGACAGCCTCCTTGTCGCCGAGAGGATTGACGCCGAAGGGCTCACCCTCGCACATGAGCTCGATGCAGCGTCTTGTGGAGTAGGAGACCTTGTCATTTATCTGAGCGTCGATCTTTTCGCACTGAAGTCTCTTTTCGCTTTCGATAAAATCGCTGCGGAAAAGACCGTCGGCAAGCGGCGGAGATGTCAGTATATCGGAAAGCAGCTGAGCACATTCGACCGATATCTTCTCGCCGTCCATTGTGTAGCGGTCATCTATCGAGCGGACGGTGAAGCGCAGAAGCTGGGCGTCGCCTATCGAGATGACATCGCCCGACAGCACAGCACCGTAAAGAGATGCAAGCTTGCGCTTGAGAGCCGTGATATCGGGGTATTTGCTGCAGGCTCTCGACAGAAGATGGGGGAGAAGGGAGTTTGCCGCAGCGGTATCGGAAGAAAGAGGACATACAAGAGTCAGCGTTATGACCGACGTCTTGAATCTCGTTTCGGGTATGATACGAAAGGAAATTCCCGTTGTATTGTTCAAACTATCACTCCTTGTTGCAAACTTATTCAATATAATATTATAACATATATTTGTGAGAATAAACAGAGGATAAATGATAAATAATATATCTTTTTTGTCCGCCGTCATCATGTCAAAATAATATCACCGATATATTACGTCGGCATGAACGATAAGAAAAGCCTGAGAAGCGTGTTTTGCTTCTCAGGCTCTGATGTTTTACAGGTCGGTATCGTCGCTGTCGGGAGCGCGTCTCTTGAGCCGCTCCACCATCTCGTCCGACATGATGGAATCCCAGTCGTCGAAACCTGCCGAATCGTCGGCGGGTTCAGCCGTTTCTTCAGGTTCGTACGACACCTTGAGGGTATCGTCCTGAGCGACCGATTCGTATTCGCCCGCAAGTCCTTCGAGCTCCATTCTCGCGGCACGTCCGGCTCTGCCGTATCTCTGACGGTAGCCTGCACGCAGCTCGTCGTAGGAGGAATCGGTATCGTTCTGTTCTTCGGATTGAGGCTGTGCGGCAGCTTTTGCGGAGGGACGTCTGCGTCCACCCTTTGTATTCTGCTCTTCCTCGGCAGCCTTCCTGCTTCCCGGAACCTCGAGCGGCAGTATGCGCTGGAAAAGAGCCGTATGGGCAGAGGAAAGATGCATATCCTTGTGAACCGAGCCGAAGAACCAGTGCTTGTATTTTACCTGCTGGCAGACCTCGTCGAAGAACGCTGTGACGGAATTGAAGTTGTCAAGCTCGTTGACAAGGAGGTTCTTGACCTTTGTCGGGCACTCGTGTGTGATTATGTAATCGACGGTGAGGTTGTAGCGGAAGAGGTTGTCGACGCCTTCTGCCATTTCTTCGGTTGAAGGAGTCTCCTCGGGCCACCACTTTGTGCCTCGAAGCTGACGCAGCTCGAGGTCGGAGCTGCAGCCGCCGCCCATCGTGAAGATGCGCTTGCCTTCTATTTCATAGACCTGACCGCGCATGAGATGGATAATGTTCTGCTTTATTCTTCTGACCTTGCCGCCGTTCCATTCGGTTACGGGGTATTTCTGGAGACGGTCAAAATTCTCGTGACAGCCGTCGACGAAAAGAATGGCATAGCGCTGCCTTGCCAGGAAGTTGAGAACCTTCTCCTCCTGACGTGTACCTTCCCATATGAAGCCGAAATCGCCGCAGACGATGAGATAGTCGCCGCGCTTGAGCTGAGATATGGCCTTGTCCTCGAATCTTGAAATATTGCCGTGGATATCTCCGGTAACGTAGATCATTTTGCCTTGTGGCCGAGCTGACAAAAAGGGTCAGAGGCCGCTCCTTTCCCATGCCGATAGTTTGTTGCACGCACTATTATATAACATTAAAATAAAAATTACAACTTACTACTTTAAATATCGTGTTAATTCTGTTATAATACAAGCCGTGAAATGTGAAATTTGTTTTTATATACAATGTTTTCAGGTAATTTAAGGAAGGAATGTTATTTTCATGAAAGTAATAAAAAGAATAGCATGCGCCATGCTTCTTCTTGCTATAATGGTATCGACCGTGCTCGTGTATCCCCAGACGACGGCAGACGCTGCGTTTGTAATTGACTACGAGCCGTACTGCGACTGTATCTATATGGTCAATCTCGAGACGGGACTGGTCGTTTTTGAAAAGAACGCCGAGAAGGTCAAATATCCCGCTTCTCTTACGAAGATAATGACCTGCCTGCTCGTTCTCGAATACTATTCCGACCTTGAGAATGAGAAGGTCACGATAAGCAACGCGGTCATGACCGACAAGACTCTTCTCTCGGAAGGCGTCTGGTCGGCGACAGCGCTCAAGACGGGTGAACGTATCCGTCTTATCGACCTGCTCTACTGCGCGATGCTCGCATCGGACAACTACGCTGCGCTTGCGCTTGCCTATAAGGTTTCCGAGGACAAGGGCGACGGCACCATCGACTGGTTCATAAAACAGATGAACAGCAAGGCTGCCGAGCTTGGTTGTACAAACACGCAGTTTGTCAACCCGCACGGACTTTTCAACGAGAACCATTACAGCACGGCGAAGGATATGTTCCTCATCTGCAAATACGCGATGGAGATGCCTTCCTTTGCGGAGATCGTCGAGACCGACGTTCCCTACTACCGTCCGCCGACAAATATGACCGACGAGACCGTCAGATTCGAGACCACGAACAGAATGATGATGAGCGCCTATGTCGACTACTATTATCAGTACGTCAAGGGTATCAAGACGGGATTCCTCAAAGCATCAGGTCATACATACGCGTCCTACGCGGTCAAGGACGGTTACAGCTATATAATTGTCTGTATGGATGACGGCGCAACGAGCAACTACGGTCAGCGAAACGACGCCATGGTCGACGCAAAACAGCTCTTCCAATGGGCCTTTTCCGATCTGAGTCTAAAAGAAGTTGTCAATACGAATACGGTCATTGTGGAGGCGCCCGTGGAATGGGCGTGGAACAAGACGACCGTCGAGCTGGTACCGTCGGAGAGCTTCCGAACGATAATGCCATCGAATATTGAGCTGTCGAGTATACTGGTCGAGACCGATATTCCGGGTACGCTGAAGGCGCCTTTGCGGCAGGGTGACGTTGTCGGTACGGCGTCGCTCATATACGCAAACGAGGTCATCGGCGTCATAGACCTTGTCGCAGGAGAGACTGTCCAGCGAAGTGAGCTGCTCTATATCATGAGCATCATTGACGGCGTCTTTGATTCGACGCTGTTCCTGATTTTTGCCATCATGCTCGTTCTGGGCGTGGTCGGTTACGTTATCTATTCGCTTATCCACGCGAGAAATATCGGAAGCCTCAAGAAGGTAAGAAGATATGCTTCCGCACGAAGCTCTGTCCGCCCCGAAATGTACCGCAGCTACAATGCCGATTCGTCGAGAACGTCGCAGAGGCTCGGCTCGGCAACGGCAGAGGCTATGAGGGAGGACGACGCTCCGTATATTCCCGAAAAGACGAAAAAGAAACAGAAGGAAGGATCGTTTTCCAATACGCTGAAAATGATCGGTGAGGATATAGGCGGTCTCTTCGGAGCAAAGAAAAGAATACGCAAATAAACAACAGGCTTCCCGAGGCTTTTTGCAGCTGAGCTTCGGGAAGCTTTTTACGGTATCTGAATGTATTATATATAGAAAAAGTGTCTTGCAATGGTAATATTCATCTGATATAATAAATAATTGCAGTATTGTCTGAAAAATTATTTCAAATGGGCGACAGAAGAGCTGCCCGATGGTCGAAAGGAATGGTCATCATATTAAATAAAAAACTGAAAAAGCTTCTTGCGCTTGTGATGCTGTTCGTCCTTTGCGGATCGTGTGCGGCGGCAGTGCAGGCGGGAGAGGTCACGGTCACTCCGACAACGACGGCGCCGCCGGTTGTTGTCGTGCAGGACAGCGATACGCAGAGTCTCGGCTCGATAACCTTCCGTGCGTCGAACAGCACCCGCGTTCCCGTCGGAAAATCGACCACGCTCTATGTCAAGATCGAGGATATGGTCGGTACGGTTGTTACCTCCTTTTCCTGCTCCAACCCCGGAGTTGCATCGATCGAAAAGATCAATAATATGAGCGTGCGCGTCACCGGCGTCAAGGAGGGCGAGGTCGTCATAACCGCCACCGCAGGCGGTAAATCGGCAAAATACACCCTCATCGTCGGCGATGAACAGGTTACGGCACCGCCGACTCAGCCGACGGCTCAGACTCCCGAAACCGATGCAACGCAGTCGGTCGATATAAATCTTTCGTCCGAATACCAGAATGAGATACTTGCGCTTGTCGAAAAGAAAAAGGAGAGCAGCGCAGGCAGCATCATTCTCGGTGTTATCGGATTGGTTGCGATAATCGGCGGACTCGGTTCGGTAATCTCGGTTATGTTCAGCAACCACACGCCGAAGCTCACTCTTTATCCCGGTTCAAGACGGCGATTCAATGCAGGTACCGGTAAGGGCAGAACGAAAAAGAGGCTGCTGCCCGATCACTATTACAGAAACGTAAAGAAACACTGATTTTATTCCCTTTGTTATCAGGATACAGAAAGGATAGTTTGTGATGAAGAGAAAAAAGGAAACAGGTCTGATCGTGATAGGCGTTCTGTTTATGGCTTTTGCAGGCGTGATACTCTGGCTGCAGTTCAAGAACAACACTTCTGTTGCTCCGCTCATGTATACAATGGCGGCGGCAGACGGAATCTTCGGTATCATTATGATGATTTCGGGTCTGCGCGGCAGCGAGGATAATACCGTCAGCGACGATATCTTCGAGAATAAATCGGCTCCCGTTCTCAACAATGATTACAAGGACGATACCCTTGCCGATTTCGATAAGGATACAGCCGCTTCCGACGACGGCTTCTTTGACGACGATTTCGGCGAGCCCGAGGAGTATAAAAACGACGATTTCACAGACCTTCTCGAGCAGACAAGAGAGCGCGTAAAGAAGGCGAAGAAGAACTACGACAGAGCTTTCAACAATGCTTCCGAGAGACTGCTCGACCTTGAGGACGCACAGGATAACTATGAGCGCGACGGCGGTTCCGACGAGGCAACCTACGAGCTCAGCAGAGCAAAGCGTGCCGCAAAGAAGGCTGACGATGAGGTAAAGGCTGCATCGCAGGAGCTCAAAGAGGCAAAGAAAGAATTAAAGCGACTGGAAGCATTGGAGAAGTAACAGGTGAGTAATAAGAATATACGCAATTTCAGCATAATAGCGCATATCGATCACGGCAAGTCCACCCTTGCAGACCGTATTCTCGAGAAGACATCGGCTGTCAGTGCGAGAGATATGGAAAATCAGCTGCTTGACAATATGGATCTCGAGAGGGAGCGCGGCATAACCATCAAGGCGCGTGCCGTTACCCTCGACTACAAGGCGTCTGACGGGGAAACGTATACCTTCAACCTCATCGACACCCCGGGTCACGTCGACTTCAACTATGAGGTTTCACGCTCGCTTGCTGCGTGCGAGGGAGCTCTTCTCGTTGTCGACTCGAGCCAGGGAATCGAGGCTCAGACCCTTGCAAATACCTATCTTGCGGTCGATGCAGGGCTTGAGATACTGCCCGTCATAAACAAAATAGATCTTCCCGCCGCCGACCCCGAAAGGGTCATTGCGGAGATCGAGGACGTTATCGGAATACCTGCCGAGCACGCTCCGAGAATCTCGGCAAAGGTGGGTCTCAATATCGAAGAGGTGCTTGAGAAGATCGTGACCGAGGTTCCCCCGCCCGAGGGCGACCCCGATGCACCGCTCAAGGCGCTCATTTTCGATAGCTACTACGATTCCTACAAGGGCGTTATTGTTTACGTCCGTGTCAAGGAAGGAACGCTCAAGCCGGGCGACACCATTAAGATGATGAGCACAGGTGCTCAGTTTAGTGTTGTCGAATGCGGTTATATGAGACCGACAAGCCTCGAGCCTGCAAAGCAGCTCACAGCGGGTGAGGTCGGTTATATCGCGGCGTCCATTAAGACCATTTCAGATGCTACGGTCGGTGATACCGTAACTCTGGCGGAAAATCCCGCTGCCGAGCCGCTGCCCGGATACCGTCAGGCACAGCCGATGGTTTTTTGCGGTATATATCCCGCAGACGGTGCAAAATACGAGGACCTCAGAGAGGCGCTCGGAAAGCTCCAGCTCAACGACGCATCGCTCTCCTATGAGCCCGAAACCTCCATCGCACTCGGCTTCGGATTCAGATGCGGCTTCCTCGGACTTCTCCATATGGAGATTATGCAGGAGAGACTCGAGAGAGAATACAATCTCGATCTCATAACCACAGCACCGAGCGTAATTTACAGAATAACCAAGTCGGACGATACCGTCGTGCTTATCGACAACCCGACCAACTATCCCGACCCCACGCTCATAAAGCTTGCTGAGGAGCCGATGTGCGATGCGCATATCTATTCGCCCAGCGAGTACGTCGGAAATATAATGGAGCTTTGTCAGAGCCGCCGCGGTGAATTCAAGAATATGGATTACATCACGACCGACCGAGTCGATATCCACTATTTCCTGCCGCTCAATGAGATAATCTATGACTTCTTCGATGCTCTCAAGAGCAGAACGAGAGGATATGCGTCCTTTGACTATGAGCTTGCGGGATATCAGAATTCCAGCCTTGTCAAGCTGGATATCCTGCTCAACGGCGAGATCGTCGATGCCCTTTCGTTTATCGTCCATTCCGAGATGGTTATGGCGAGAGCGAGAAAGATGGCGGAAAAGCTCAAGGAACACATTCCCCGTCAGCTTTTCGAGGTGCCGATACAGGCGGCCATCGGCGGTAAGATTATCGCCAGAGAGACGGTCAAGGCTCTGCGCAAGGACGTTCTTGCCAAGTGCTACGGCGGCGATATCACAAGAAAGAAGAAGCTTCTCGAAAAGCAGAAGGAAGGAAAGAAGAGAATGCGTCAGCTCGGTACCGTCGAGGTTCCGCAGGATGCGTTCATGGCTGTTCTCAAGCTTGACGAGGATTGATAAAGAGTTAAAAAAAGAAGCCTTCGGATATTATCCGAAGGCTTCTTTTTTGTGTGTTGTCAGTTTTCGATAACCTCGACGATAGCGTTGTAATATACGTATCTCTTGCCGTCGAGCTCGAAGAGAACCTTTGTATCGTTTTCTTCGATGTCGATTTTGCCGCTGTAGCTGGCGATGAGAGTTCCGTCATAGGAATAGACGTTGACGGTACGGTCGAGACCGCCTGTCATTTCGCTCTTGCAGGTCTTGCAGGAACGCTCGATCGAAGCGCAGCTGCAGCCGGTCATCATCATACAGCCGAATGTGACGATGATGACTGCGATAAGCGATACAGCGAGCCATTTCTTGAATTTTTCTGTTCTCATAATATACCCTCCTGTAAGTTAAAGAATGACAAGTTCTTTTTCGATAGAGGTAAGGTTAATTGCCGAATCCTCGGTGATGTAAACCATATCCTCTATTCTGACGCCGCATTTTCCGGGGATATAGATACCCGGCTCGACGGTTACAACGTTGCCTGCGGCAAGCTCACCCTCGCTGCGAGGAGCGAGATTGGGTGTTTCGTGAATCTCGAGACCGACACCGTGACCGAGCGAGTGACCGAAACGTCCCTCGAACTCTTTGTTGATTATGTCTCTCGCAACACCGTCGCATTCACGTCTGCCGCGTCCGCCCGAAACAAGATACTCGCAGGCGGCCTTCTGTGCTTCGAGAACGGTGTTGTATATCTTTTTCTGTTCCTCGCCCGGGTCGCCGAGAGCGACCGTTCTCGTCATATCGGAATGATAACCGCCGACAACAGCACCGATGTCAAAGGTGATAAGATCGCCCTTCTTTATGCGGTAATCGGTGGGAACAGCGTGCGGCATGGAGCCGTTGGGACCTGCGGCAACGATGAAATCGAATGCCTTTCTCTGCGCTCCGTTTTTGCGCATGATGTATTCAAGCTCGATTGCAAGCTCCTTCTCGGTAACGCCCTCCTTGACATAGGTGAGCAGCTTGCGGTAGGACATTTCGGTGACGGCCTGCGATGCCTTTATGAGCTCGAGCTCGAAGGGAGCCTTGATATCGCGCAGGGTGCGGATTATATCGTCAAGACGCGCATCGGTCTTTATCTTTGCGGGGACAAAAGCGTTGTCGAATTTGTCAAGCTCCTCAATCGTTACCCTTGAACGCTCGACAAGCAGGGAGGTTATGCCTCTCTGATTTGTGATTGCTGCCATAGTGTCGGAAAACTGCGGTCCGAGCTCGATAACGTCGCAGAAATCGATGATCGACTGTGCAGCTTCGGTGTAACGGAAATCGGTGACGTAGACACAGCCCTTGCGGTCGGCAATGAGCCAGGCGTTGTCGCAGTCAAAGCCCGTGAAATAGAACAGGTTGACCTGCGACGAGACGAGTGCTGCGTCGACATCTTCGGGAAGCTGTTTTACGAGCGCTTCGACTCGCTGTTTATAAATGCTCATAGTTTCGTGTCTCCTTAAACAAGCTGCTGCCAGCAGTTTTTCATGGCAAGAGCGTCGTCTGTCTGGGTTCCTGCCGATTCGCATATTACGGTCGGAGTCATGCCGCGGCGGGCAATTTCCTCCATAAGCGGCACATAATCGGGTCCGAACTGCGTGTCATCAAATGTGAGATGCCTGACCTCTCCGCCCTTTGAATACTCGATCTTTGAGAAATGTATATGCAGCAGCTTTGCGCGCTGCTCACCGAGTGCGGCGAAAATTTCGTCAAGCGCCTCCTTGTAAATAAGACCTCCGTGAAGCCTGCTGTTGAGATGACCGAAATCGACACAGGGGATAAGAGTCTCATCGATCGAGCAGAAACGCAGAACCTCCTCGAGGTTGCCGAGCTGGTTGATCTTTCCCATAACCTCGGGGCAGATGACGGTGTCGAGCCCTTCGGCACGGACGGCGTCTATCGCGCGTCTGAGGGTTGTCTCGGCGAGGGCATATGCGTCCTCACGCGTCATTTTGCCGATTCCGCCGGGGTGGACGACTATCCTTTCGGCACCCATCCACGATGCGGCACGTGCGCTCTCGAGAATGTATCTTATCGAATTGTCACGTTTTTCTTCCTCGGCTGAGGCGAGAGAGATGTAATAGGGTGCGTGAAGCGAGAGGGTAATGCCGCAGTCGCGCGCCTTCTGACCGATCAGGCGAGCCTTTTCCTCGCCGATGTTGACCCCTCTGCCGCACTGATACTCGAACGCATCGACACCGTTTGCCGACAGCCATTCTATATATTTTTCCGTTGAACGGATCTTTTCGAGCGATGCTCTCTCGCATTGCCCCGCAGGTCCGAACAGAGCTTTTGTTCTCATGATTGTTTTCCTTTCGAAGGTGTATCTATCATACAATTATATATTTGTCGGACGATATTGTCAATCGATTGAACGGTGTGAAGGTGTGACGAAAGAATTTTTTTCATCGACATATTGCGTGTATATTCTTGCCATTTGCGGCATAAGCTTATAGTTAAGAAATCTGATGCGAAATAATATAAGTCTGGGGGATAATATGTCTGCCGATATAAGTTTTTTGGACGGTGTGATGACCGTTCGGCTCAGTGGAGAAATAGACCATCACAGTGCCGCCGACCTGCGCGACAGCATCGACAGCGCCGCTGAAAGACAGAATCCGAAAAAGCTGATTCTTGATTTTTCGAGGGTGGGGTTCATGGACAGCTCGGGGATAGGACTGATAATGGGAAGATACCGACTGATAAAGGAAATGGGAGGAAGCCTGAGTATACTCGGAGCATCCGACGCTATAAAACGCGTGATAAAGCTTGCAGGTCTTGAAAGGCTCGGTATTGCAATTGCGTAACGACTGCAAAAAAACGGGAAAGGAATAAAATAAAATGGAAAAACCGATAAATGAAATGCGTCTTGTGATTCCGAGCAGGTCGTCGAACGAAAGCTTTGCGAGGGTGGCTGTTGCGTCCTTTGTTGCTCAGCTCGACCCGACGCTTGACGAGCTTTCCGATATCAAAACTGCCGTTTCGGAGGCGGTCACAAACTGCATAGTTCACGGCTACCGCGACACCATCGGCAGTATTTACATAAACGCGAGAATATATGCGAGCGGCAAGCTGAGCGTTAAAATCCGCGATACGGGCTGCGGCATAACCGACGTCAGGCAGGCGATGGAACCGCTTTTTACAACGGGCGGCTCCGACCGTTCGGGTCTGGGTTTTACGGTTATGGAGAGCTTTACGGACAAGCTGAAGGTGCGATCAAATCCCGGCAAAGGTACGACGGTAACTCTGGAGAAGTTTATTGAGCGCCGTGAAAGAGGCTGAAAAATGCAGTGTGCGCGTCGAGGACAATATCGGACTGGTTCATGCCTGTGCGAGACGGTATACGGGTAAGGGAATAGAATACGAGGATCTTGTTCAGGTCGGGTGTATAGGGCTCATAAAGGCGGCGAAAGGCTTTGACGAAACGCGGCTCGTGCGCTTTTCGACCTATGCCGTGCCCGTGATTCTCGGCGAGATAAAGGGAGTGTTTCGAAGCGGCGGAGCTGTGCGGGTGTCCCGCTCGATAAAAGAGCTCGGGATGAGAGCGCAGAAGCTGTCGGACGAGATATATCTCGCGAGCGGCACCCGACCGAAACTGTCCGAGCTTTCCGAAAGGCTCGGCGCTGATATCGAAGAGCTGACGGAAGCGGTCTGCGCGATGCAGATGCCGCTGTCGGTCGATGCGGAGGATTGGGTCGATATTCCTCAGCAGAGCTTTGAAAACGACCTGACCGAGAGCGTTGCGCTCAGTCAGGCGATAGGGGCGCTCGACAGCAGGAGCAGAAGTATAATAATGCTCAGATATTTCGGCGGTCTGACCCAGAGTGCAACGGCGCAAAGACTCGGTATGACGCAGGTGCAGGTATCGCGTGCCGAGAGCAAGGCCGTCGGAAAGCTTCGAGAGAAGCTCACATAATGGACCCCTTTTCATTTTCTATAAAACAATATAATAAGGAAGGAGGCAAAAAACAGGCCTGAGGGAAAGACACCGATTCCCTCAGGCCTGTTTGCGTTTTACAGATTGCTTCCGTTCCAGCCCCACTGATCGGTCGGGCTGTATTTTACATATACGTGATCGGGTGCGATGCCGAGTTCGCCCGACAGTATATCGGTTATCTCGCCTGTCAGTCGGCTGCTCGAATCGGCAGAAGCCTTTCCGTAAAGAGCCACTTCGACGTATGCCATGGGCGAGTCACAGCTTCCTCTGAAATAGAGATCGCATTTATCCTCGAATCCGAGCATGAGCCAGCTCTCGCTCTTGCCGATGGCGGTTATGGCCTGACCGAGCTTTTTGGCAACGGAATCCTTCTGAGACTTGCTCATTTCCACGTTTACCTTGGTGTTGATAAAGGGCATAAAATTTCCTCACTTTCTTTATTTACCAGTCGCGTATGCTTCGCACGACACGACCGACTATTCTAACCTGATCGATATCCTGACCCGTGAATACACGCGGCGGCCAGAAGGGGTTGAAGCTTACGAGTGCGATGCGGTTTTCGCCAGTCTCGTATTTTTTTACCAGACCGTCCTCACCGCCGACGATGAAAACGCCCGTCTGTCCGTCCTCGAGAGTGTCCTGAATGTGGACAAGCACCTTGTCGCCGCTGTTGAGAGCAGGGCTCATCGAATCGCCCGATACGATGAGATAGAAATGCTCATCGTCACAGAAACGCCTGTCGGCCTGCATATAATCGACTATCTGTTCCTGTGCGATAACACCCGGACCTGCCGAAACGCTGCCAAGAACGGGGATACAACCCGCAGGACAGCGTGCGTCGGAGTTTTCACCAGCGAGCTTGGGTACATCGTAGCCCGCAAGCCACATAGGGTCACAGCCGAGTATCTGAGCCAGCTCGATGATACGCTCGTGTTTTGCTTCGTACCTTCCCGAGAGATACTGGGAAATGGTCGATTTGTTTATGCCGCACGCAGCGCTCAGGTGAGCAGGCTTCATCGAACGCCACTCGAGAGCCTCACGCAGTCTGGCGGCAAAGCTTTCGTTTTTCATATCACACGCCCCTTTTCCATATTTATATACACTCTTGTCGATTCCTGATGAAATTATACACAAAATGTTTGTGTTTGTCAACTCGAAAAATGAAAATTACCATTAAAGGGAATCGAAAAGTTCCTAAATGCAAATAAATCGGTTGTTTTCAGGACGATTATGTGCTATTATAGGGTCACCGACAAGGGAAATACAGGTGCTTGTAAATTCATTATCTGAAAGGAAGGGATAGTTTATTGAATCCATTCTGTGTCAATGGCGGAGAATGCAGCGGATGTGGCGAATGTATTCGCAGGGAAAAGGAATTCGGAGAATGTGAACTGTGCGGACAGGCTATATGCTCGGGTGAGGAATATTTCAACCTGTGCGGGGAGGTGCTGTGCGCAGACTGTGTGGAGATGTGCAGAAGAACTGCAGGGGAGGCGAGCTGAGTGAAGAAGGATAATATACGCGATTACGCGGCGGAGGCGTTTCGGTTTTACGCACTCAGCAGAAGCGGAGAGGCAAGGAGCGATGACCCGGCAGCCCGTGCCGATATTGAGGCGGTTGACAGGGTCATACAGACGCTCAGAGATGAGCCTGATGGCGATCTTGCCATAAGATGTCTTGAGCTTGTGTATTTTTCACAGCCGAGAAAGCTTCCGGGACGAGGAGCGATATCGGACAGGGCGAGATATGCATCGGTTCAGCTCGGGCTGAGCGAGCCTGTTATTTACAGAAAGCTCAGACAGCTTCGAAGAAATCTTGCTCTCGAGCGTGGATTGCGGATCGGATAAAAGACAAAAGAGCTTCATCGACAGATGAAGCTCTTTTTATGATGTAAGATAAATTATTCCTCTTCCTCACAGCCTGCGGGGAGATGAATGGTGATTCTTGTTCCCTTGCCGGGGCTTGATTCAGCGTAGACATCGCCGCCCATTTTGACGATAACGCTGCGGGCGATGAAGAGACCCATACCTGTGCGGCGTCCGTCCTCGTTGGGAGATTCGTCGCCCATATAGCCAGCAACGAAAATGTAGGGCATTTCCTCGGGGGAGATTCCCTTGCCGCTGTCGTCAACGATGAGATCGATAAAATCGCCTGTGCGCTTTGCGGAGATAGCGATCTTGCCGCCCTCGTCGGTAAACTCAACAGCGTTGAAGAGGATCTGTGTCAGAGCGAAGATGAACCAGCGCTTGTCGACAACAACGTTGATGTCGAGACCCTTCCAGAGAAGGCCGATCTTCTTTTCCATGAAGAAGGGGGAGAAGCGCTTGAGACATTCCTTCACGAGAGTGGAGAAAACGTACTGTTTCGGCTCGAGCATATCGTCGATGTATTCGAGCTGGGTGAAAGCATAGATGCGGTCGAGCATGGCGTTGATGAACTCGCATTCCTTGCCGAAGAGAGCCTGGGTCTGCTTGTCCTCGATGCCTTCGATGTATTTAATCATTCGCAGGATATAGGGCTTTGTATCTGCTGCCCAGACCTCAACGCAGTCTCTGTAAAGTATATCCTCGTCGCTCATATTCTCATAGAATGATTCGAGGGTCTGACCTGTGGTGGAAACCGCGGCGACAGCAGTCTCGGCAGAGCGCGGGAGGGGTACGGGGGTAAAGCCGTCCTCGTCGGGGATATCATCGGAAATCTCTTCAGCCTCATCTTCGGCGGGGATATCTTCCTCTTCCTGCTCAGGCTCGGCAGGCTCTTCAGCCTCGGGCTGAACCTCCTCGGGCTCGATGTCCTCGATGAGGGTCTCTCTCTGCTCCTCGGGAGCGCCGATGACCATTACCGGCTTGAGGAAATCCTCCTGAGGCTCGTCGTCGAAGTTATCTTCAAAAGCGTCGTTGTCGTCCTCGAAATCGGTGACATCGTCTTCCTGCTCGAAGAAAGCGTCGTCCTGAGCACGCTCGTCGGAAATGACGGAGGATATCTCATTCTCGTTCTGATCGCGCTTTCTGAAAACGCCGCCGAAGCGTCCTCTCGGAGCGGCGGGAGCTGCGGGAACGAAGTCCTCTTCGTCGTCGCCGAAATCGTCAAGAGATGCGTCCTCCCATTCGTCATCGTCATACTCGTCTTCGACGGGCTGAGCGTGACGGAGGAAACGCTGCTCGTTGGGCATATCGTCCTGAGCATAGAACTGATCGTCTTCGGTATCAAGCTCGCGTTCGCTGCGCTTTCTCATTATCCATTCGATGAGGAAGAATATCGCCAGCACAAAGAATGCCGCCGCAACGGCGGGAATGGCGAGACGACCCTTTTTCTGAAGGATAACGTCCAGAATTATACCGACAACGGATATCGACATAAAAGTTATAACGCCGATAAAGATTATGTTCTTTTTGCGTGGTGAGCTCATTGGCAAAACAACGCCTTTCTATAATAAATATCACTACAGCTTTCTATTATATGGCAAGATTGAAGCTTAGTCAATCGAACTTTTGTCCATCTTGCTATAAATCACAGAAAATTTACAAATAGTAACCGCATATTCAATGTCAGAGAAAATTTTAGGAACAAAAAATTGAAAAATATTTAAAAATGATATTGACAAAGAGGCAAACTGCTAATACTATTTCATTAGGTCAAAAAACAGACTGGTAGAAATTATTAAGGAGGAATTACTGATGGTCTTTGAAAAGATTAAGGCTATTCTGGCAGAGCAGTTCGACGTTGAGGAGGACACCATCACAATGGAGACAAACATCCAGGATGATCTCGGTGCCGATTCTCTTGACGTTGTCGATCTTATGATGTCTATCGAGGACGAGTTTGAGTTTGAGGTCGCAGATAACGAGCTTGAGAACGTCAGAACAGTTGACGAGCTTGTCAAGTTTGTTGAGCAGAAGATCTGATCTGCGAATAAATAAAGATTTAATTAAAAAAGCTTTTCCCGACCGTGAGCTTACGGCAGGGAAAAGCTTTTTTCTTTATGAAAGACCTATCCAGTCGGTCGAGACCGAAACGTCCACCCATCTTCCGTCGTCCGCCATTTCGTAAGCGGAATAGGGAGGCGAGTGGAGATTTTCGACGATCTCGGGACAGTAATTTGCGACGATGTTGACGTCGTAAATGCCGTTGAGACGGCGGTTTGAAAGGTACTCGGAGGTCTCCGTTCCCGCAAAGAAACGCCAGCCGCTGTCCTGACGGTATTCGGGCATGACCCGATACATCAGCTTGACGGGGAGTCCTGTGACGAGTATGGTGTCGGGAACGAGACACAGCCCGAACCCTGTTGCGATCGGTCTTATCTGATCGGGTGGGATCTTGAATTTTTTCATAATGTTTTACCTTTGATTTTAAGAAGAGCACAGTCAAGCGGAGCAAGACAGAGATATTTTCCGCCGCCGTAGTTTCCGATAAGAGCCTGCGAATCGACAAATTCTTCGGGAAGCTGGAGCGTGAAATCCCAGTCGCCTGCATTGAATGCGGCGAGAACCGATTCGTCCTCCCCTGTGCGCATATAAGCCATACAGCGGCCCTGAGACCATACGGTCTGGAATCCGCCCTCAGCAAGGCAGGAGAGGGAATGACGCAGCGAGCCGAGGTTTCTGTACCAGTCGAGAAGCTCGGTGTTCTCGTGTCCCCAGGGATAGCTGTGACGGTTGAAGGGATCACGGTATCCCTCAAGACCGACCTCGTCGCCGTAGTATACGCTCGGTACGCCGGGCAGCGTGAACTGCATGAGTGATGCGAGCTTGAGGAGCTTTATGCCGCGGTGGAACTGATCGGGTGAGAGCTGATGTGTGCTCTGCCAGTATCTGTCACGTCCGTGCGAGGGCTCGCCTGCAAGCGCAGTGATGATTCTCTCGGTATCGTGTGTACCGAGAGAGTTCATGAGCAGACGTACGACCTGAGGCGGATAGTTTTCGAGAATGGTCATTATTATCTCGATGGAATCGGAAGCGTCGACGCCCGTCAGGAAACCTATTATAGCGTCCTTGAAGGGGTAGTTCATTACCGAATCGAGCTGTTTACCGAGGAGATAACGGCGTCTGTAGGAATAGGCGCACTTGTTGCTTGCGTCCTCCCAGACCTCGCCGATGATGACTGCGTCCTCGTCCTTGTCCTTGACGGCGGCACGCAGACGGTCAAGAAATACGTCGGGAAGCTCGTCGGCAACGTCGAGACGCCATCCGCCCGAATAATCGAGCCATCTCTGCAGGATACCGCCCTTACCGGCAAAATAGTCAAGAACGGCCTCGTTGTCCTCTTTAAGCTCGGGGAGGGTGGTTATACCCCACCACGATTCGAAATCGTTGGGCCAGTTTTTGAACGAATACCAGGGATAGTATGGCGACTGCATGGAGTTGTATGCTCCGACGCTGTCGTAACGGTTTTTCTGATTGAAGTATATGCTGTCAGCGCCCGTGTGGGAGAAAACGCCGTCGAAAATGAGCTTTATGCCCCTCTTTTTTGCCTCGGTGCTGAGCTTTTTGAGCGCGGGCAGTCCGCCGAGAAGGGGATCGACCTTTGAATAATCGGCGGTGTTGTAGCGATGGTTTTCGTGAGCCTCAAATATCGGGTTGAGATATATGCAGGTCACGCCGAGTGATTTGATATAATCGAGCTTGTTTGTGATACCTTCGAGATCGCCGCCGTAATAGTGGCGGTTGGTGATCTTTCCGTCGGGGTCGGGCTGCCAGTGAGGAAGCTCGTCCCAGTTCTGTATTATACGGTCATCGGGAACGTCCTTGTGCTGTTTGCCGCTTTTTGCAAAACTGTCGGGGAATATCTGATAGATTATACCGCCCGACAGCCAGTCGGGGGTCTTGAAACCGTGCTCGTAGACGGTTATCTGCCACAGCGAGGAGGGGGTGGAGGTGAGAAGCTCGCCGAGACAGGCGCGTGTTCTGCCGATGAAACGGCTTCCCGAACCGGAAGACAGTTCGAACCAGTAAAAATAAAGTGATGCTTTTGCGGGGGTGTAATCGACCTCCCACCATTCGGTGTCGCTGCCTTCCATGCCGCACCAGAACATATTGCTTCGTTCTTCCTCGCCCGTCATGTCGTTGCGGACGATGAGAGTGGCACTTGTGCAGCCGAGATAACGCGGCAGCTTTATGCGGAAATGGATCTGTGTTTCCTCCTCGACAGCGCCGAACGGGGAACGGTATTTGGGGTCTCTTGAATC
>SVPG01000019.1 GCA_015065975.1 Oscillospiraceae bacterium
GTTGTTCTCGTAGGACTCGATCATCTTCTTGACCATCTGGCCGCCGACGGAGCCTGCCTCACGGGAGGTAAGATCGCCGTTGTAACCCTGCTTGAGGTTTACGCCGACCTCGTTTGCTGCTTCCATCTTGAATCTGTCGAGAGCTTCTCTTGCCTCGGGAACGAGGTTCTGCTTGTTGCTGGACATAGTAAATTCTCCTTGTCTGTGATTGAATTTTCAAATATATCTGACAAAAAATACAGATGAGTTTTCGGTCTGTGCTTTTGCATTTTTCTTTCACTCATCGAACAGCCGAAGAGCATTTCTCCCTGCTGTCCGTTAATTATTCTGCTCGGTGAAAGCCTTTATATAAGTGTCAGTATATGGTTTTTCGAGCGTAAAATTTTTCAATTTACATCATCTGCGTTAAGGTAAAATTAAAATCAAGCTTATATTATTGAAATATAAAATTTTTGCACAATACCTCTTGACGCATTATACTATGTGTGATATAGTATAATGCATTGGTACTACTGATAAAAAAATCGCCTTAAAAGGAGGAAACCGAACAATGAAAAAGATAAGTATTTTCAGAACCATATGCGGCACAATCTGCGCAATTGCCGTCCTGATCATCTCACAGGCAATCGCGCTTATACTCGGGGAACTTGGAGTTATTGCAGGTTTTCCCTCCACTCTTGGAAACGTGATCGCAGGCGTACTTTACATCATTCTGACTTATTTCGGTGTAAAGCTTATCTGCTGCAAAATCCTCGGCGTATCGCTGCAGGAAATGCGAATCACAAAGATATCCGTAAAGCCCGTGTGGCTGATATCGGCAATAATCATGCCAGCGCTTGTTTGTGTTGCTTACTTTATAACACCCGGACGGTGGCAGATAAACAATTTCAGTACTGCGGAAAACCTTTCATTGATTACAAACTCGCTGTTTTTCTACAGTCTCGGCGCAGGTGTGGTTGAGGAAATGATATTCCGGGGCGTGATAATGACCGCCCTTGAGCGTCGGTGGAACAAAACTTCTGCTGTTATTATCCCATCGGTTCTGTTCGGCGTTGTGCACATCATAGGCAGCAGCCTTGACGCTCTCAGCACCGTACAGCTCATCGCAGCCGGTACAGTGGTGGGGATACTCTTTTCCCTCGTAACATACCACAGTAGCATATGGAGCGCTGCACTCATGCACGCGTTGTGGAACTTTTCGATCATCGGTCTGCTTCATATCGGCACCGAGCCTCACCCGTCGGCAATATTCAACTATATCCTCAGGTCGGATTCCTTTTTGATAACAGGCGGAGATTTCGGCATCGAAGCATCGGTCTATGCCATCTCGGCGTACTGCCTGTTCATCGTATTGGCGATCTTCATGATAAAAAGAGGAAAAATCAGGCGCGAAGAATAATCTTCGCGCCTGATTCGTTATTCTGCTTTATCCGCGCCGACAAGCTCTTTCATCGCAGCCGTCAGGCAATCGATATTTCTCTCCTCAAAGACGGTATCGCGATGCGTATGGATTCGATTCATATAGAGTCCGACAAGGCGCGATTTCTTGAGCGCAGCCACTCCGATTCCGCGTCTGAAATGTATCTGATCAGAAGGATAAAAGCCCGTCGTTCCGATAACGGGAACCATACCGCTTTGCTGTGCATTATTCTTCATAACCTCAATAAATCTGATGCCGAACTCGCTCTTCCTTTCCCTCGAAGGGAGCTTTGCAAAAAGGCGGTCACCGTCAGAAACACAGTCGAAATTGACAAGAGGCTTATTCTTCATCTCTTTTCTGTGCATTTTTTTGAACGCCGACGAGCCGAAAAGACCCAGTTCCTCATTGTCAAAGAGCACAAAGCAAACCTTTGCGCGCTGCTCCTCGCTCATCGAAAGCATGGTATTGAGCACAGTGAGAGTTCCCGAGGTGTTGTCGTTTGCCGTATGTCTGTTTGCAGGTCCTGCAATCAGAAGGAAAAGTATGCCATATAACGCAATCATCAAAGCAAGTGCACCGAACAACGAGCCCGCAAATCTCGAGACCAGCCAGCTCACAACGGCAGCCGCTGCCAGTATCAGCCATGTCAAAAAGATCTGATATAATATGTAAGCAAGCATATTTTTCGGAGTGATGAAATTCGGCAGAGGCATCCACGCGCAGGTATCGTAATGCGCCGTTAATACCAGCTCGCTTTCCTCGGGAGATGCACCCATGACTATATTCCTGCTTATGCCCTTTTTCTCGACCGTACAGGCAATACCCCGCTCCTCACACAGGCCTTTTACATATTCTATAAATGCTGTCTTTGTCTTTTTACTCTTGCGAACCTGATATTTTTCAAAAACAATATCCTTTATTTCCTTTATCAAATTGCGGCTCTCCTTTTTTCGAAGGAGAGCCGCAGATGATTCTTTTTTCGACGGCGCCCTTCGTGTATCATTTTATTGACACAATTATACTGCCGTCATTTGATTTTGTCAATACTATTCGTAACGCTCTTTATATCTTATGATGCATACCGCCGCTGCAGCGACAAGAGAAAGTGTCATAAGATTGACCAGGAATCCGATATCCGTATCATCACCTGTCTGAGGAACATCACTATCACCGGAACCGTCGGGAGTACCCGCAGAAACGGGCGGTTCCTTGACGATATAGTCGTGGGTTCTTTCAACCGTTCCATCAGCCTTCCAGCCTCCTTCGGCATATACGAATTTATCGAAGTTTACTTTGATTGTATACTCGCCTGCGGGCTGTCTGAACTTTCCCGAATAATCGAAGGCTGCGTCATCTTTTCCGCCCCAGTTGCCCGAAGGCTCGTCATGATGCCATTCGCTCGGAACATATTTTATATCGCCCTCAAGAAGCTTAGCCTCGTCGGGCCAGTAGCCGATAGCCTTGAAGGTTATATCTTCGGTCGTCAGGAACTCATCCTTCATTTCGATCCAGCAATCGGGGAACTGCTCGAAGGTGACCTCAACAAGTGTATCCGTCACAACATCTTCAAGAGTAAGAACAAACTTATCGGAATCGACCTCGAGAGTTCTGGGATCGATCGCCGCAGAGTTGACCTTTACTTCCTTGATTCTGTATCCGTTTGCGGGATCAATGACAACCTGTGCGTCATCACCCGATTTGATAACATTTCTCTCGGGGGTGGCTGTACCGCCCTCGCCCGCTTTTGCCGTTACGATTATTCCCTTTCCCCACACAGCGTAGAGATCGACCACGCCGCCATTTTCGCTTGTGAGGTTTATTACATTCTGCTCATCGGTGTATACGACCGTTTCGGCAGCCTCATCGGTATCCCAGCCGACGAAGAAACAGTCAGTCTTTTCAAACTCGTTTTTATAAAGATTCTGTGCCACATCATAGGTGAACGGCTGATCTTCCATCTCGCCCGAGGTGGCATCCTCCGCATTGAATCTTACTATATAGTTGTTTGCTTTCCAGATGATTATAATGGGAATTATTTCACCCTCATCGCCGATCAAGTCAACCAGCGGCTGATCGGGCGGTATAACCGTGGGGTCGTCCCCCTTGCGATAGCCTTCAGGCTCATATCCGGGAGGCGGTGTTATAGGCGGAATATCAACGCCATCACCCGTTTCTACGGGGATTATAATAGGATCGTCGGGAAGATCGGGGTCGGGTATGGGATCATCGGGATTAGGCTGGGGATAATTAGGATCGACAACTACGCTGAACTTATTGGGCTCCCATACAGCGTAAAGATCGACCACCGCATCATTTTCAGACGCGAGGTTTATTACCTCCTGCTCATTCTGATAGACAACCTCGTCTGCGCTGATGTCATTATCCCAGCCCGCAAACTTATAGCCTTCCTTTTCAAACGCGTTTTTATAAAGCTTCTGCGCCACGTCATAGGTGAACAGCTGATCGGTCATCTCGCCCGAGGTCTTGCCGTTTCCGTTGTATCTGACGATATAGTTGTTCGGCGTATAGTTTGCCCAGACCTCTTTATCTGCGGTTATATTGGTCAGAACCGCCTCGAGAGCTTCGGTTATGCTGTCGCTCCAGAAGTTGAAGGTATAGCCCGTGCGTTCGGGATCTGTCGGGGGAACAGCGTCCTCACCGATGAAAACCTCCTGTGTTTCGATCTCGGTATCATCGTAATCATTGAACACCACGTTTAACCGCTTTGAGAATTCGATGGTAACGGTGGTGTCATCATTTGCGCCCGAAAGAGTGTATGTTTCGGGATACGCCTCGAGATCAACGGGGATATCGGTTCCGTTGTTATGGAAGGTAACCGCCTTCACGAACCAGCCGTCATTCTCATTCGGCATATACGAAACGGTCATTTCGCCATCATCATAGCTCGAATTGAATCGGTTTATAGGACCGTTGCTGCCCATGAATATCATTCCCATATCGCTCGTGGCAGCCTCGCTCCACTGTGTACCTATTTCGTATACTCTCAGAGATCCATCGTTGTTAAACATACTCATTCTGTTATGGTTCACTGTAAACCCGGATATATCAAGCTTCTCAAGAGATGTGCAACCGGAGAACATTGTATTCATAGTTGACATATTGGAGGTATCCCAGTTTGAGAGATCAAGCTCAACAAGACTCGAGCAATTCAAAAAGGTCTGTGAAAAATTCGAAACACGGGATGTATCCCAATCGTTCAAATCAAGCTCTTTTAGCGATGTGCATGATGAAAAAGTTGATGCCATATTGCTGAGCACCGGTGTGTTCCATTTTGAAACATCAAGCTCCTCAAGAGAGCGGCATTCCGAAAAGGTCTGTGTCATATTGGACGTCTTTTCCGGATTCCAAGTCGAAACATCAAGCTTTGTGAGCCCCGAACAGTCATTGAATGCAGAATACATCGTTGTCACTTTTGACACATCCCAGCCGGTAAGGTCAAGCGACGTAAGCGACTTACACTGGTTGAATATATTCTGAAGGCTCGTGTTGCTTGACGTATCAAAATCTTCAACACCGCTCAGCTTGTTCAGCATACCGCACTGACCAAACATTCCGTTCATTTTTGTAACTTTTGATGTATCCCAGCCGGTAAGGTTTGCTTCTTTAAGCTTTTCGCAGCCGGAAAACAGGTTCATCAAATTCGTGCAGCTTGATGTATCCCAGCCGCTCAGGTCTATGCTCTCAAGAGACTTGCATCGCATAAACATCTGGGACATATCGGTAACATCAGCCATATCCCATTTTTCCATACTGGTCTTTTTAAGATTGAGACAGTTGTAGAACATGGACACCGTTGTTTTGAGCGAGGCGGTGTTCCAGCCTGACAACTGGCTCATATCGGTCAGTCCCTCGCAGCCATAGAACATATATGCCATATTTGTCACGGAGGATACGTCCCATTTTGAAATATCAAAGTTTGTGAGCACAGAGCATCCTGTAAATGCACCTCCCATATCGGTCACGTTGGAAACGTCCCAGCCGGATATATCAAGGCTTTCCAGCTTGTTACAGTAAGCAAATGTATCAGCAAGTGACGTTACTCCCGATGTATTGATATTTGACGGGAATTTTATCTGTGTCAGATTATTGTCGTTTCTGAACGCACCACCAAGCGTTACAAGCTCGGAGGCATCAAGGTTCGTCAGGTCGATTGTCGTACAGTTTTTAAGCGAATAAAAGGGAAGTCTTGTCGCTTTGACGCCCGGCTCGACCACAACGGAGGTTATCGAATCCGCATACTGCGAATATTCGCCCTCTATCCACGGAGCCTCGACCATCACACCGGAATTACCGTCGGTCGGCCAGATGGACAGAACGCCGCCCGAGCTGATGCTCCACGAGCAGGTCCCGCTCACACCCGAAGCAATATCATCGGGAGCTGCAGCAAAAAGCATCGGCTCATACGAAAAACCTTCGGCAAGCTCCTCTTCGGGTGCTTCTGCCTCCTCGGGCAATTCTTCCTGCACAATCTCTTCTGCCAACGGTGCATCTCCCGATGCCGATGCATCTTCGTTTGCCAGAGCAACAAAGATATTCATCGCACATATCAGCGCCACCGTCAGGCACAGTGAGAAAACGATAACAAAAACTTTCTTTCCGAGAAATTTTCGCTTGATATTCATACCTATCCCTCCGTAATCTGTTGTTTTCTATGATATCACACGCTTTTCCCAACATCAAGATTTATTTTACACTTTCGGAGTTCAAGCGAAAATTACTGCTTTTTGCACATAAATCAGATATCGTTTTCATAAGACATAAACAAAAGGCAGAGCCGAAGCTCTGCCTTTTGTCATTATATGATTACGCTTTGCTGCTGTACTTTATGCCCTTGACAACGGCAGTCACCGCATCGATCACGTTCGCAAACACCATAATCGCAAAGATAACGATGTTTACATTGCAAAGCAGCTTTGATGCGATCTGCGCCTCGTCGGGTGCAGCCTCGAGAGCGGTAATTGCCTCTCTGATACCCTCAGCATTGACGAGGTCGTTTCTGAGAAGAACAAATGCAGACATAATGCAGATCACGGTATTGCATACCACTGTGATCAATGCGTTCTTGATATCGTATCTTCCGATAACAAGGCGCAGACATTCGAGTGCTATACCGACAACAAAGGATATTCCCCAGAACACCCAGAGACTGCGCAGCACCTCTGTATTGAAGAAGGGTACGGACATCTCCATTCCGCTGTCGGAAACAAACATTGCACAGCTGATGATCTGCGGTGCAACACTGAAAATCACAAGAAAGAATGTGTTAAATACAATACCGAGTATGCAGTCGACTTTTGGAATTCTTTCGCTCTTCTCGGGAACCGCGGGAAGCTTGGAAAGCTCGTCGCTCTGTGTTATGTCGATGCCCTTGTATTCGATAATTGCAAACGCGATGGTGACAAAAGCAAAGGCGCACAGAGAGCTGTTCCATATATTGTTCAGCCATTCAAAAACAATCATATACCAGGGGCCTGTGCTCTCACCCGTAAGAACCGCAATGATCGACGCAAGAACGAGTGCGCCCGCCTGAGCTGCAACAACTATAAGCAGCACTCTGAGATAGTCGCGGAAATACTTCGGTCCGATGAGCGAGCGCTCGCCTCTCGGATCGTACTTTAGCGCAAGCTCGGAGGGTGTTCCGAGCTCTGTGAGCACTACTTTGACATCGGTTTCAGTCGGTGTCATGTCACCGCATCTCTCCTCGAGCATATCGGAGATTAGCTCGCGAAGCTCCTTGTCAACGTCGGAACGTATTGCCGACGGAAGCTGTCTTGTGACTGCGTATACGTATCTGTTTATGAGTTCTGAATTATTCATAAGATCAATCCCTTTCTTCAATTACTCTTTTCATGCTTTCCGACATCTGATTCCACTGTTCGGTCAGCTTTTTGCATATCTCGTCGCCAAACGGTGTCGTTCTGTAATACTTTCTCGGCTTAGCTTCCTGTGTGTTCCATTCGCTCACAAGCAGCCCCTGCGATTCCAGCCGTCTCAGCAGCGGATACAGCGTATTCGCCTCAACGGGAATTCCGCACTCCGATATCTCGCCAAGCAGATTGTAGCCGTACATCGGCTTCTTCAGCTTGCACAGAGCGCACAGGACGACCGTCCCTCGCCGAAGCTCCATTACCATTCCGGTAAAGAGTTCCTTATCCTCCAAGCCATCTCCTCCTTTTAATAATGTGTGCCGTTTTGTGTTGTCTGAGCTCATTATATAGTGTGCCACACAATATGTCAATAGGCAAAATATTATTTTTTCAAAAATCTCTTTCGCTCACCTCAAATATTTACTGATGTTACAACGTTTTCATCGCATCCCGGCGGCACTTTTAAAAATATTAACAAATCTTAACAGTCTTTTGAGCGGTTAGTTATCTGTTTTGAAAGTTGACACAATTCGACTTGTATTGTATCATATAAAGCAGAATAACAAACCGAAAGGATCATCAAAGCTATGGAACAGAACTACGCCTCTCTGCTCGACACACACAGCAATCTCTTCCCCATCGGACTTGTTGCAACTCCCGGTGCTGAAAACCTCGCAAAGCTCATCGACAAGCATCTCATGGACTTCTATTACAGCCAGAATCCCGAAGCAAAGGACAACGATGCACTTCGCAAGACCCTCATCTGCAACTCCAAGTTCCCCCGTTTCTCCACCGGTGACGGCAAGGCCGTTCTCGACAACACAGTCCGCGGATATGACCTTTACATTCTCGCCGACGTCGGCAATTACAGCTGCACATATCCCATGTTCGGCAAGGAGACCCCGATGTCTCCCGACGACCATTATCAGGATATCAAGCGTATAATCTCCGCTATCAGCGGCAAGGCAAGCCGTATCACCGTCATCATGCCCATTCTCTACGGCGGACGTCAGCACAAGAGAAGCATGCGTGAGTCTCTCGACGCAGCACTGGCACTGCAGGAGCTTGAAGCAATGGGCGTTTCCGGCATCATCACATTCGATGCTCACGATCCCCGTGTTCAGAATGCTACCCCGCTCATGGGCTTCGACAACGCAATGCCCAACTATCAGGTTCTCAAGGCTCTGTTCAACAGATTTGACGATATCAATATTGACAAGGATCATCTCATGCTGGTCAGCCCCGATGAAGGCGCTATGAACCGCAACGTTTATTACGCTTCCATTCTCGGTCTCGACCTCGGTATGTTCTACAAGCGCCGCGACTACACCCGCGTAGTCAACGGACGCAACCCCATCGTTGCTCATGAGTACATCGGTACCGATGTCAAGGGCAGAGACATTCTCGTCGCCGACGACATCATCGCTTCGGGCGATTCCATGATCGGTCTTGCTGAGGACCTCAAGGAGCGCGGCTGCGGCAGAATCTTCATGTCCGCAACCTACGGTCTCTTCACCGAAGGTCTCGAGAGATTCGACAAGGCTTACGAAGAGGGCCTTTTCGACGCTGTTCTCTCCACCAACCTCACATATCAGTCTCCCGAGATGCTCGCTCGTCCCTGGTATGTAAACGTCGACGCAACAAAGTACATCTCCTACTTCATCCTCGCTATGCATCAGAACCGCTCGGTCAACACTCTGCTTGACCCGCACAAGAAGATCAAGGCTCTTGTCGAGAGCTACAACGCAAAGCAGGGCAAGTAACAAACAAAGCCTGAGGGCTGCGGTAAAACCGCAGCCCTCTTTTTTTATCCTTCATTCATTTTGATTTTCTTGAAATGCAGCATCATTTCGTTTGTCAGGCTGAGCTCTTCGAGGTCATCGGGAATATCGCGGAAATCGACCCACTGCGCGAGCGAAAGCTCCTCCTCATCAACGGTCAGCTCATCCGAGCCGTCGAGCTCGCAGAAATAGCCGAGCAGTATATCGCTCGCCATTCCCCACGGCTGGCTCTTATAATACTTAATATTCTTTACGCGAACGCCGACCTCTTCAAACACCTCTCGCTCAACCGTCTCCTCGACTGTCTCGCCTATCTCGGTAAAGCCCGCTATGAGAGCATAGTTTTTATACGCCCTTCCCTTATACTTGCTCATAAGGAGCTTGTCTCCGTTGGTCACGCCAACGATAACCGCAGGCGATATCTTTGGGTAAACTCTGTTGCCGCACAAAGGGCATTTTACCATACGTTCCCTGTCGTCATGCTCGAGTGTCTCTCCGCATCTTCCGCAGAATCGGTTGTCCCTGTACCACGTGCAGAGATGAAAAGCAGTAAGCGCCGCAAAGACCATATCCTTCGGGCTCATCGCTCTCACCTGACGCATCGAATAAAAATCAAATCCGCGGTCTTTTGCCGCCTCGACAAGCTTATTTTGTTCTACATCTTGTAATATGATTCCGAAATATTCCTCTTCGTCTATCGAAAAGAGGTATATCGGACGGCTTTTTACATAATCGCATATATCCTTATATATAAGATACTCGATCTGCCCGTCATATTTCAGCAGCAGCTTATCATCAGAAAAAGCAATTATGCGGCTGTCATCGCAGGGTGTTATATTCCTGAACCTGTTGCAATATTTTCTCGGAGCAATATCCTGAACCATCGCACGTAAGCCTCCTTAAACAAAATGCGCCCGTACCGCTCGACAGAGTAGAGTACGGACGCAATCATCATTTTTCAAAACTGCACCGTTATCGGGATAAGGAATATGTACGGTGCCGAGAAAAGCGCTGTGAAAAGAGCCAGCTTTCTGAGTTTTTCCTCTTCCAGCTTATGCTTTGCAAAGGAAAATCTGAAGTCGAGAAAATACATTCCGACAAAAGCAAGCGCTATCGCAAGCAGCACAAATATTATCGCAAATATGCTTCCGAAGGGGTTTGAGCAGATGTGTATAAACACGTTTGCGTCCCACCACTCGGAAAAATACGCCGGAACAAATCCCCAGAAGAGGATAAATCCCGAAGCTATTATCATAGCACCCGAATGAACGAGAAACAGCCTGAGCGAGCTCCTGACGAGCAGCTCCTTCCACATCCAGACCTCATCGATAAGTCTGAGCGAAAGTATGGCTGCCGCACAGCCGATCACAAGTATCATCGGGAAGGTCAGCCACCACGTCTGAGGCATCATAAAAAACGCCCACAGCGGCATATCGGTACCCGAGAGGAATCCTCCCGTACCGCCTGCAGCCGCATCGGTTATGACCTCCGCCGCATCGCTCGAAGAAATTCCCGCATCGGATACACTTGTCAAAAGTAAATCAAAAATTCTCATATCAGTCGGTTTCAAGCGCAATGGCGTCATCTTTCACGACCACTCTGACACTGTCGGGCAGGTTGTTGTACCTGTCGATAATCATTGTGGCGAGTCTGTCCTCGATCTCTTTTCTGATGAGATTGCGCAGGTCACGTGCAGAGCTCTTGCCGCCCTTTGCGTGGTCTGCAAGCCACTTTACAGCCTCGTCCGTGACATTGAGCTTTATGCCCTTTTCGAGCATAGTGGAGATATACTCGTCGGTCATAAGTCTTCCGATAGCACAGAAATCGTCATCGGAAAGCGGATTGAACACGACCACCTCGTCAACTCTTGCAAGGAATTCCGGACGGAGGAAATCGGAAAGCGCCTTGAGCGCCTTCTCCTTCGACAGGTCGGCCTCGCTCTTTGCAAAGCCCATTGCACCGTCCTTCTT
This sequence comes from Oscillospiraceae bacterium, assembly GCA_015065975.1. Lineage (GTDB taxonomy): Bacteria > Bacillota > Clostridia > Oscillospirales > Acutalibacteraceae > SIG598. The sequence continues at coordinate 11,060 of SVPG01000019.1, forward strand.
GTCGCTTCCTGCGTTTGACGTCATTATGATGACGGTGTTTTCAAAGCTCACGGTGCGTCCCTGAGCGTCGTTTATCCTGCCTTCATCGAGTATCTGAAGAAGTATATTGAGCACGTCGGGGTGTGCCTTTTCAATCTCGTCAAAGAGAAGCACGGAATAGGGCTTGCGGCGCACCTTTTCGGTGAGCTGACCCGCTTCGTCGTAACCGACATAGCCGGGAGGCGAGCCGATTATCTTGCTTACCGAATGCTTCTCCATATATTCACTCATATCGAGTCTGATAAGAGTCTCGGGCGTGGAGAAAAGCTCGGCTGCGAGCACCTTTACAAGCTCGGTCTTGCCGACGCCCGTCGGTCCTACAAATATGAAGGACGCAGGTCTTCTTCTCGGGCTTATCTGGACACGGCTGCGTCTGATGGCTGCTGACACCATATCGACAGCTTCGTCCTGACCCTTGACCTTTTCCTTTATTCTGTCCGAAAGTGCGGATAGCTTTGAAAACTCACTCTCTTCGACGCGTGACGCCTGTATTCCCGTCCAGAGCTCGATGACTCTTGCAAGGTCGGCCTCCGTAACGCCGAAGCCTTCCGCCTCGGGACGAAGCTCGGAAGCTCTCTCGTCAAGCTTCATAATCTCGCTTGTGAGCTGAGCCAGCTTCTCATAATCGGGCTCTTCGTCGCCCTCGGAAAGCTCGTTCTTCTGTTTGCTGAGCTCCTCGAGACGTATATTTATCTTATCAAGCTCCGCTCTCGCCTTGTTCCTGAGAGCTGCGCAGGCACACGCCTCATCGAGCAGGTCGATCGCCTTGTCGGGGAAGAATCTGTCCGTTATATAGCGTTCCGAAAGGGTTACCGCGCGGTGAAGTATGGAATCACTGACCGACACGGCGTGGTGTCTCTCGTAATAATCCTTGATTCCCTTGAGAACCTCGACCGTTTCGGCGGCCGACGGCTCGTCAACCTTGACAGGCTGGAATCTTCTTTCGAGCGCGGAATCCTTCTCGATATGCTTTCTGTATTCGTTGAAGGTTGTCGCACCGATAACCTGAAGCTCGCCTCTCGAAAGGGCAGGCTTCATGATATTTGCGGCATTCATCGAACCCTCGGCGTCGCCCGTACCGACAAGATTGTGCACCTCGTCGATAAAGAGAATGACGTTGCCGCGGCTCTTTACCTCGTCGATGAGCCCCTTCATGCGGCTCTCAAACTGACCTCTGAACTGGGTTCCCGCAACAAGCGCGGTCAGATCGAGAAGATACAGCTCCTTGACTGCAAGCTTTGCGGGAACGTCTGCCGCCGCTATTCTGAGCGCGAGACCTTCCGCAATCGCAGTCTTACCTACACCGGGTTCACCGATGAGGCAGGGATTGTTCTTTGAACGACGGGAGAGTATCTGAACTATTCTCTCGATTTCCCTGTCACGTCCGATGATTCTGTCCAGCTTGCCTTCGCGGGCTTTTGCCGTCAGATTTGTGCAGTAGGTGCTGAGGAAACGCGGTTCCTTGTTTCCGCGTTTTTTATTCCTGTTCTTCTTTTTGTCGGAATTCTTTCCGTCATCGGAATAGGTTGCTCCTCCGAACTGGAAGCTGCCGCCAAAAAGCTGCTCGAAGGGGAACATCTTATGCTCCCTCTCTTCGCCGTCCGACTCCTCGGGCGCATCGTCGACATCCTCGGCACGCATTGTAATGCCCTGACTCTCGACATCGTCCGAATCATCATTTTTTGCTGCTGCGAGCATTTCTATCAGAGAGGACTCGCCGTCCTCGGAAATATCGTCATCATCGTCGTCTTCATTGGGCGATATCATTCCCATACCGAAGGGAAGCTCACCGCTCTGAGCCATATCGGCCAGGCGGTTCTCCATCTCCTCGATACCTTCGTCGTCAAGACCCATCTGCTTCATGAGAGAATCGACCTGAGGTATGCCCATCTCACGGGCGCAGGTCATGCAGAGTCCAGCATTTTCCGTTCTGGAATCGCCGAACATTCCTGTTATGAAAACTACGGCCTGTCTTTTTTTACAGCGTGTACAAAGCATTGCATTTTCCATTTCTCCGCGGCATTGTACTGTTCTCCTTCTCCGCCGCGGAAGAGAAGCCCGTTATATATAAATAGTACGGCATACGGCATTTTATGAAACGCCGATGCCCGAATCATGCAGTTTCCGTCTCCGTCTGCTCCTTATTTGCTGTTTTAAGCATTTTAAGTCCGAAAATAAAATATCTTACAAATGCAAACAGCATAAGAACGACCGACAGCGCAACAAGACCTACGATTAGATAATCGCTGTAACGGTAATCGGAAAAGAAGATCGAAACGACCATAACACCGAGCATGCAGGTGTAGAATCCGACCGTGCCTATCTTGCCCCACCACTGAGCGGGAATGATCTCTTTTCTTCCTCTGAATACAACAAGTCCGCCGATGCCCATAAGCAGCTCCTTGAGCAGAAGAAGCGAAAACAGCACGTTGAGTATTGCCATTGTTTTTCCGAAGCGTATCCACATACAGACAACGACCGCACCGAGGGTGAGCTTGTCCGCAATGGGATCAAGCAGCTTTCCGAGCTCGGTTATCTGGTTGAACTTTCTTGCGAAATAACCGTCAAACAGGTCGGAAAGAGCCGAAAGGAGCAGTGCCGCTCCTGCTGCATAATAATACGCAATATTGTCGCCGCCCATCAGAAATGTCCAGCAGAACACCGGAATGAGGAGCAGTCTCAGAAATGACAGCGCATTGGGAATGTTCATAATCATAAGAGTAATCCTGAGCACCCTCTGCCGAGGTATGCCTCCTTATAAATTCAATTTGATTAAAACGGATATCAGAAACCGACCGGGTATATTCCCTTTCCGAGGAATACCATCAGTATGTTCTGGTCATAAAACATTCTGAACAGAAGCGAGCCTGTGAGATTCTCTCCCGAAAGGAACTGCCACTGCTCGGGGATTGTGGGTATGCACAGTCTCATGCAGGCAATAACTATGGTTACGAATACGGCACATTTTATGCAGCCCATCGCTGCACCGAGCGGTGCATTGTGCGAGCCTCTGTCCGCATTCATCATCATATTCTCGAGGAAGGCTCCGAGCGATTTCGTCAGATAGAGCAGTCCGCAGAAAAGAATGACGAAATATGTCGCTCTGAAAACTCCTTCGACGACGGGACCTGCGAGAATATCGACGATCTTTTCGGCCGAACCCGACACATCTCCGCGAAGAAGAGCATTGACCTTTTCGGTCGATTCCTCTGTGAGCGTCTGATAGCTTCCCGCGGCATACGACACCATCTTGGGAAGAGAGTCGAGTATGCGCTTGAGATGGTCGGTCGACGAGGTGGTGTTTGCCGCCTCCGCGACAACACCCTCGATCCTTTCGGCTATCGCGCCTCTGAAGAAGTATTTGTAGCTGAGCTGAGCGAGCAGGTTCGCAAGAGGAACCGCTATCACAGCCGCCAGAAAATGACACACCGTCTCGATAACCACGGTTATCTGAGAAAGCTTTGAATTTTTATGGGCATAAAGAAAAAACAGTGCGAGTATTGCAATATCGACCAATACACCGTAAATGCTCAATTATATCCTTCCTTTCGCTTGGATAAGACCTTCGACGGGCTGCGGTCACATATCAGCCGGATGTCTTGAGGTAAGATACTCTATCGTTCTCTCGATACAGTCTCGCGACTGCTCGGGCATGGGTTTGCCAGCATTGCGGTAATCAAAGGAATCGATGAATCCCGCAACCTCCTCCTTGAGTCTGTCGCTCTGTTTCTTTGCAAGGCTGTGCGCAGTCTTGCAAAGCTCGCCGTACTTTCCGCCCACAGCCGATTTCGACTCGGCTATCACGCGGCGGTAATGGGGCAGACAGAGATATTCCTGCTGCTCAAAAAGCTTTCTGAACTCGGGCTCGGACTTGTAATTTCTGTAAACAGTGTCGAGATGGCGCGCAAGGTGCTTCTCGATATATTCACAGACAAAACAGCTGTCCTCAAGCGCAGCCATGCGCTTTGCCGATTTTGCATCGGGAGCCTTGAGCATCTGCTTGTCGATCTCCATGAGATGACTCTGAAGCATCTGACAGATGGGCAGTCTGTTTGTGCACTGTGCAAGCATCTGCTTGTAATGCTTTTCACAGAAGCCCTTCTCGTTTGTAAGTATTCTGACGTCCGGCTCCATCATTGCCGCACCGGTAATATAATCAACATATTTCTTTTCGATGAGATCTCTCATCGTGCACACAGGGCATCCGCCCGTCTGCTCGAAAATCTCGTTTACAGGAATCGTGCATATATTTTCCTTCATAAAGGTACACCTCCGCAGTTTTGATTTTCTGAATGTTAATTATATCACGGTATTATATAAATTACAATTAAAAAATACGGCCTTGAGCAACATTTTTTGCGCGTATGTGTGCCTTGATTCTTTTTTGCCCCTCCGACAGCCCTCAAGCCACACCATATAGTATTTTTTACCGATTATTTTACAAAATAGCGTTGGTTGAAATATATTTTCTGATATGCTATAATATATGCAAACTTTTTTGCCGTTCTCAAAACACGGCACTATTATGTTTCGGCAGCGCACCTGTTCTGCCGGAAAGGAATGGTTACATAAATGTCACGAATACACGGCTCAAAGCGGAGCTTATCTTCCCGTCTGCGCGCCATGCTTCCCCGCAAGCAGAGCGCTTTCAGTCCTTCGGAGTATCCCGTCGGACGCGGACTGGGAAAGGTCTCCCGCTCGAGCAGCTCCGTCTCGGGGCAGTTCCGCTCGGCTCAGATCACCGATGCCAAGCGCAGACACAAGGCCGCAGCCGCTTCCACATCGGTCACGGTCGGCAAACCGAAAACACGCCGCAGAATAATCTCCGGTATCCGTGAGAGCAGTCTCTCAAAGGCAATAACCATCGGAGCTTTTTCCATCGTCGGTGTCATCGGTCTCATCATCATACTGGTTGCCGCCAACAGCGGCGGCCGTCAGACCGTCGCCGCCGTTCACGACAGCGGCAGCGATTCCGCTTCGCAGGCAAACTCGGTCATATCGATGGACGATGACGGCGCTTCGGTCACCGTTACGGTCGGCGGCTCCATACGTCTGCACGATGAGATAATCACGGCGGCAGCTTCGGGCGGCGGCTACAACTTCAACAACTATCTCGACGACATGAAGCTGATAATGGATTCCGATATCAGCATCGTCAGTCTCCAGGGCACCGTTGACGGCTACGGCTCAAATGCTTCCCTCTCGGGATACCCCGCCGCAAACTATCCGAACCAGCTCATCAGCGCCCTCTCTGAAATGGGCATAAACACCGTTGCGACGGCAAATACAGCTTCTCTTTCGGGCGGCTATGATCCTCTCGTAAAGACCATCAGCAACCTCGAGGCTTCGGGCATAACCGCTGTCGGCACCTACTCCTCGCAGTCGGCTCACGACACCGTTTACGTCAAGAAGATCGACGGAATATGCGTCGGCATAGGTTCGTACAACTGCATAACCTCTGCCGAGATAGCCGCTCAGTCGGGCAATTTCACCCCCGAACAGAAGGCATGGTGCATAAATCAGTACGGTATCGCATCGGCAACCGAATACATTCTTTCCGATGTCAAGACCATGCGCGCCGCAGGTGCTCAGTTCATCATAATATATATAAACTGGGGTTCCTCCGACGCATCGAGTCCCACAGCCGAAATGCGCTCCCTAGCTCAGGATCTCATCGACGCGGGCGTTGATGTAACCGCAGGCGTCGGCTCCAACTTCGTCCAGCGCGTAACGGTCAAGACCTCCGCCGCAACCGGCAGGAGCTGCTATGTTTTCTATTCGCTCGGCAACCTCTTTGCCGATATAAATTCGGGTGCGTCACAGCTCACTCAGCAGAGTCTCGTCGCGAGCTTCACCCTCGAAAGAGCTGCCGGCTCCGACACCGTGACCCTCACAAAGGCAAACTACCACCCCGTTTACTGCAACAGAGACAGCTCACATGTCACGGAAAACACCTATCTCAAATACCGTGTTGTTCCCGCGGCAAGATACGTTGACGCTTCCGAAATGCCGTCAATATTCTCTACCAAGGATCAGTGGCAGCGATGCAAGACCACTTTCACAAACATCAGAACCCTCATCGGCGACAAGCTTGTTCTCGGCGATGTCGAGAAGGTCGATTCGGCTCTCTATCAGGGCAGCGACGCGGGCGAAAACGCAAGTCTCTGATCGTTTACAGACTGAATTTTGTGGAAACACCGATACTTTTGTGATATAATCATCTAACTCATAAGGGGGAATACGCATGCTTATTCTCGGTATCGACCCCGGCTATGCGATAGTCGGATACGGACTTGTCAGATACAACGCACCCCGATACGCTCCGGTCGAATTCGGAGCGGTCGTAACCCGTCCCGAAATGCCCTTTGAAGCAAGACTTGAGACGATCTACGACAAGGTGACCGATATCATTCGGCGCAGAAAACCCGACGCACTCTCGATCGAGCGCCTTTACTATGCAAACAACGCAAAAACAGTCATAGGCGTTGCCGAGGCAAGAGGTGTCATTCTTCTCGCCGCAAGACAGGCAGGCATTCCCGTCTACGAATATACCCCTCTGCAGGTAAAGCAGGCAGTCACAGGCTACGGTCAGGCTGTCAAGGGACAGGTGCAGGAGATGACACGCCGTCTTCTCTGCCTCAAGGAGCGTCCCAAGCCCGACGATACCGCTGACGCTCTGGCTATGGCGATCTGTCACGCACAGAACTGCACCCGTCACAAGCTCGAGGTAAGAACAGTCATCAAATAACAAGGCGAGGTTTTCTCAATGATACATTCCCTGAGAGGTACTCTGCTCCTTTCCGAGCCGGGCTTTGTCGTCATCGAATGCGGCGGCGTCGGCTTCAAATGCATGATATCCTCCACCACCCAGTATTCCATGCCGCCTGTCGGTCAGGAAGTTTTTCTCTACACCCATCTCAACGTAACCCAGGATGCATTTTCTCTCTACGGTTTTTCGTCCAGAGAGGAAAATTCCTGTTTCCGTATGCTGACAAACGTTTCGGGAATCGGTTCAAAGACCGCGATGGCGGTTCTTTCCGCGCTAACCCCCGAGCAGATAGCAGTCAGTGTTGCTTCGGGCGATTACAAGGCTCTCACAAAAGCCAACGGTATCGGACCCAAGCAGGCTCAGAGAATCGTTCTCGAGCTCAAGGATAAATTCAAATCGGTCGATGTCGGCTCCTCCTCAGGCAGCGCAGGTGTTCCTGCCGCTCCGGCGGGCGGCGTTTCCGAGGCTATCAGCGCTCTCATGGTACTCGGCTGCTCTGCGGCAGAGGCCTCCGCACTGGTCGCAAAAACCGACGTCACACAGCCTGTCGAGAAGATCATTTCCGACGCTCTCAGACTTATGGCAAAGTAATTATCCGCCGTCGCGGAAATACTCACTTGTGGGAAAGGATATTTATTTATGAATCTGATTCCGGGTTTCTTTCAGCCCGTAAATAAACCGCTCGAATGGAAAAAATACGTCCAGAACGCCGAAAAGCGCTGGGTTCCCGAAGGCTCGGCAATGGAGCTCGCCTGCTGCTGGCAGAAGACTCCCGCCGATTTCCCCGAGGAGGTAAAGCTCGCCTTCGACCGCAGCGGCACAGCCTCTTCCTTCCTTCTCGGAATCCCCGAATACAAGGTCGATATGCCGGGCGAAGGTCTGCCCGCAAGCAACCATCTGCTCGTTCTTTCTACCATCGACCACCGTCTCTGCCCCATCGTCGTTGAGGGCAACAAGAACGGCACCTTCGGCGAATACTGCGATCACGAATCTCTTCAGGACGAACGCCATTTCGAGCGCCGCAAGCTGATGTTTGCCGACCTCGGTCTCTCCGAGGATTCCTTCGTTCCGGGCAAGCTGCGCTATCAGCTCATGCACCGCACTCTTTCGGCGATATATGTTGCGCAGTCCTTCTGCGCCGACCGCTGCATGGTTCTCGTCCATCGCATAGGTCACGACAACGATGCTCACGATGCTTTCATCGATTACAAATATTTCCTCGGTCTCTTCGGCGTTGACGCTCAGAAGGGCATTATCCAGCGCGCAAGAGTTGCAGGACTTCAGCTCATGTTCCTCTGGGTCGAGGACAGAAATGTCTATTCGACAAAGAAAAAGGCATCAGGCTCCAAAAAGAACGTTAAGACAGAAGGGGAATAATCCGCATTATGCCCACAGAATATTCCGATAACGATATAATTTCAACCTCCTTCGACGATCCCGGCGAGGACGACAGCCGTCTGGTCGATACCGGATTCATTCCCGGTGACGACGCGGGCGACAACCCTCTGCGCCCGAAAACGCTGGACGACTATATCGGTCAGACCTCCGTCAAGGAAAATCTCAAGGTATATATCGAGGCTTCAAAGGCTCGTCAGGAGCCGCTCGACCACGTACTTCTCTACGGACCTCCGGGACTTGGCAAAACCACCCTCGCAGGCATTATCGCCCACGAGATGGGCGTCGGTTTCCGCATAACCTCGGGTCCCGCCATCGAGCGACCGGGCGACCTTGCCGCCATACTGAGCGCGCTCACACCGGGCGACGTTCTCTTCATCGACGAGTGCCACCGTATGTCACGTGCGGTTGAGGAGATACTCTATCCCGCGATGGAAGATTTCGCAATCGATATAATCACGGGCAAAGGACAGGGTGCGATGAGCTATCATCTCCCCCTGCCGAAATTTACTCTCGTCGGCGCAACCACCAGAGCCGGACGTATATCTGCTCCGCTCAGAGACCGTTTCGGCGTCACGCTCAGACTCGAGCTGTACACACCCGAGGATCTGGCTCTGATAATCAGGCGAAGCGCAGGTATTCTCGGTGCGGCAATCGACCACGACGGCTCTCTCGAGCTCGCATCACGCTCGAGAGGCACCCCGCGTATCGCAAACCGCCTCATCAAGAGAGTTCGAGACTTTGCACAGGTTGCGGGCGAAGGTGTCATCACCGAAGAGATCGCACGTCACGCGCTCGACCGTCTCGGAATCGACGAGCTCGGTCTCGACAAGATCGACCGTATGCTCCTCGAAAGCATCATACGCTTCTACGGCGGCGGACCTGTCGGTCTGGAAACGCTTGCCGCAGCAACGGGCGAAGAGGCTGTCACCATCGAGGATGTCTATGAGCCCTATCTCATGCAGATAGGCTTCCTCACAAGAACTCCGCGCGGCCGCTGTGTCACAAGGCAGGCATATCTCCATCTCGGTCTGACTCCCCCTCCCGACGCAGTCGGAGCGCAGTCCAATCTGTTTGATCTGTGATAAAACAAAAATCCGCTGAGTTTTACCTCAGCGGACTTTTTTTATTTGCCTGATACGTAATCTCTGTCTATCTGTACGACAGTGTTGCAGTCGCTTCTTATCTTTCTGACCTCTGCCAGTATGGTATTTCTGAGCTCCTCGTCCGATTTTGAATATTTGAACGGAACCACTATATCAAAAATCAGATTGGTGTGAGTCTCTCCCGGAACGGCTCTGAAATCGTGCATATTTATAACGGAATCGATTCCCTTGACGATACCGTGCACCATTTCCTTGAGTGCTCTCGTTTCCTCGTTGTTCACGACGGGATCCATATGTATGACCGCCTCGCAGTCGAGCTCTTTTCTCAGCCTGACCTCGATATTGTCAATGACATCGTGTATCGCAAGGATATCCTCCTGTGCATCGACCTCGGCGTGAAGCGATATCATACGTCTGCCCGGACCGTAATCGTGAACGACAAGATCGTGTACTCCGCTGACCTGTTCGTATGACAGCACGATATTCTCTATATTTTCGACAAATTCCTTCTCGGGCGGCTGACCGAGAAGGGGCGATATGGTCTCGTTTATAGCCTTGCAGCCCGCAATGAATACGAATATTCCGACCAGCAGACCGCACCAGCCGTCTATCTGGATTCCCGCAAATCTTGCAACAAGCGCCGACACGAGAACCACAACGGTGGAAATGCAGTCGCTGAGCGAATCGGCCGCCGTTGCGATCATCGCGGACGAATTGATCTTTTTGCCGTAACGGCGGTTGTAAAACGACATATACAGCTTTACAACGATTGATGCCGCAAGTATAATAAGAACTATGGCAGAAGCGTCGACAGGCTGCGGATTTATGATCTTTTCCACCGATGATTTTACAAGCTCAAAACCCATGAGAATTATGATCGCCGCAACCACAAGACCCGAAATATATTCTATCCTTCCGTGACCGAAGGGATGGTCAGGATCGGGTTTGCGTCCTGCGAGTCTGAAACCGATGAGCGTGATTACCGAGCTTCCCGCATCGGAAAGGTTGTTGAACGCATCGGCCATAATGGCTATTGAGCCGCTGAGCTGACCTGCTATGAATTTGCCCGCAAACAGCAGAACGTTGAGCAGTATTCCCGCAAAGCCGCACACCTCGCCGTATTTTCTCCTGACCTCAGGGTCGGATGTGTTTTCCCGATTCTTTACAAAAAGCCTTATCAGAAGTGAAACCATCTTCTATTCTCTCCCAAAAATGTAAATTTCAAGCATTATGATTTTATCACAGACCGACCTCATATACAACACCGTTTTTATCCCGTCAGCGAAAGGATGAGCACATCATGTCAATCGATGTAGTCGTAAAACAGAAAGGACTTTTCAAATCACGCATTCCCCTGAGCGTTATACTCGGCGACAGCCTTGCGTTCGGCAGCTTTGACGGAGTTCAGCTCGACACGGGTAAGGTGCACGGCGACACCGTGATATGTTACGATCCCGCACATATCGCAAGAGGGTTCAGCGTACAATATCCCGAAGAGGACCGCGGACAGGTCGTTCTGCGCGCTCTTACTCCGACGGGACCTCACGAGCTGCGCGCCTTTTATGACTGTGTCCGGCGAATCGCGAAATTCTGCCGCTGCTCAATCGAGGTGGACGGCGAGAATACAAAACTCGGGGATTTTCTTTCGACCTACGACAAAATGCTCGAATTCAATCTCACCGTGCTCAGGCACTTTTCCGACAACGCCAACGAAACAAGCGGCAACGGCTTTACCCTGCTCTGTGCGATGTTCCCCGTCTCGCTCGGTCGTGAGGAGATGGAGAAATTCAGCCGCGCCGAATCTCTCGACGAATTCGAAAGATATCTCCATGAAAAGCAGTCGCTCGATATATATTATGCGAACCCGCGTATGTTCAGAATCGACAGCGATGTCGTCGGACGGTATGTGCTGACCGAGGACGTGCGCAGCGTTTTCCCGCTGGCACCCCGCGTTCCTTTCGGTATGACCGATCCCGACAGCGGCGAGACTCTCAAAGCAGACGGCTGGAAGATCGCATTCTATTCGATCACCGAAGACCGTGCGGTCGGTGAGCTTGATTACGACAGGTTCATCGAGCTTCTTCCCTGTGATAAATACACCCGTTTTGACGCGGAAAATATCCTCATCGAGGGTCTTTCGCTCGATGATATCAGAGCAATTCTCGAGAACTGATCTGTCTGTCGTCTTTGTACACATTTATTTCATAATCTAAACCGCTCTTTTCGGTTGACTTGACCTGCCAATCGGTGGTAGAATAATATTTGAATTTAATTTAACAATATAGAGATGACATAAAAGTTCATCCCCTTTGAAAGGAGCTGTCTTTATGAGCGACAACGCTAATGTCAGGGAAACAGAAAAAGTACCCGAAACTCAGGTCGATTTTCAGGATTCTCCCGGAAAATGGATATTCAGGGTCATAAAGGGCGCACTCGTCGGCACGGGCGCAATACTGCCTGGCGTGTCGGGCGGTGCACTGTGCGCAGCTTTCGGCATCTACCGTCCCATGATGGAGTTTTTCGCACACCCGACAAAGAATTTCAAGCGCAACATACGCTTCTTCCTGCCCTTCCTCATCGGCTGCGGAATAGGCTTCGTCGGACTTGCAAAGCTGGTATCGTGGCTTATGGGCATCAGCGCAAACCCCGTTATGGCCTTCTTTATCGGCTGCATCATCGCAACTCTGCCCATGCTTTTCAAGGAGGGCGACGGTGCCAACTGGAAGGCAGGTCACTGGATAACGGTCGTGCTTTCCACCGCTGTCACAATAGGCGGTCTTATGGCGCTTGACTATGCAGAGACCCACGCAGGTCTCTCGCTCGTTCCTCAGCCCGGCACTCTGACTGCGCTCATCACGTGGATAATAAGCGGCGTGGTTTTCGCTCTCGGCGCCATCGTCCCGGGAATGAGCCCTTCGTCGATACTTATGTACGTCGGTCTGTACGCTCCGATGACCGAGGGACTCGGAAACCTCAATCTGAGCATAGCTCTGCCGATGATTTTCGGCGCAGTTGTCTGCATACTCGCATTCTCGAAGCTCGTTTCGTGGCTTTTTGACAAGGCATGCCGCACAATGTTTGCCGTTGTCATCGGAATCGTTCTCGGCTCGACACTTCTTCTTCCCATCAACAAGATGCCGGGAGCTTTCGCCAACGGACCTTCAATACTTACCGTTGTCGGCTGCTTTGCCGCAGGTGTTGTTGCAGTATGGCTGCTCAGCTTCCTCGACAAGGCAAAGGAAAAAGCCGAATCTTCCGACGACTGATTTTAAGCATTAAATATCCTGCAGGAAAGGTATGGGTTTGATGAATCTTCAGGCATCCGAAAATTATATCAACCGTGAGCTTTCATGGCTTGAGTTCAATCACCGTGTGCTTCTTCAGGCTCTTTCGGGCGACAACCCCGTTTTCGAGCGTATGAAGTTTCTCTCAATCGTAATATCGAATCTTGACGAGTTCTTCATGATAAGGGTCGCGGGACTGCGCCACCTTGTCAACACGGGTTCCGACAAGGCTGACCCTGCAGGTCTCACCCCGAAGCAGCAGCTCTCGGCAATTTCAAAACGCGCTCACAAGCTTATGGATACCGAATATGCCGTTTACCGCTCGGTGCTTGCCGAGCTCAATCTTCGCGGTATATCCATCATCGGTGCGTCCGATCTCAGCGAGGAGCAGCTCGCCTTCTGCGGTGATTATTTCGACCAGACTCTTTATCCGCTCATAACCCCGATCGCCGTGGCACGCGATGCACATTTCCCGCTTATCCCCGGCCGATCGCTCAATCTCGGCGTGCTCGCTTCCGCAAAGGACGGCAAACCGAATCTGTTCATAGTGCCCGTTCCGTCGGGTGTTGCCCGTCTCGTGGCTCTTCCCTGCGAAAGCGGTCATGTTTTCATTCCCGTTGAGGAGATCGTCCGCCTGCGTCTTTCCACCCTCTTCCCCAACGCAGTATCGCTCACCTCGGCCTTCTTCCGCATAACAAGAAACGGCGATCTTTCTCTCGACGACGATGCCGTTGACCTTCTGCGCGCGGTCAAGAAATCCCTGCGTCAGAGACAGAAGGGCGAGGTCGTAAGGCTCGAGATAAGCGCCGACGCTCCCGACAAGCTGATCGACCGTCTGCGCAAGCATATGTCGATTCAGGGCAAGGATGTCTATCGCATCGACGGTCCTATAAACCTCAACTTCCTCACAAAACAGCTCTATGATATCGAGGGCAACGAGGACGCTCAGTACAGACCGTTTGAGCAGAACATTCCCGACTGTCTCCAAAAGGACGAGAGCATATTCGACACGATAGACAGAGGAGATATCCTTCTCTATCACCCGTTTGACTCCTTTGCACCCGTCGTCCGCATGCTTTCCGAAGCAGCTGACGACCCCGATGTAATGAGCATAAAGATCACGCTTTATCGCGTATCGCACAACAGCCCCATCGTCGAAGCTCTCGAGCGTGCGGCGAGAAACGGAAAACAGGTTTTCGTTCTTATCGAAGCACGTGCCCGATTTGACGAGGAGAACAACATCGAATTCGGCGAGGAGCTTTCGAAATCGGGAGCCACCGTCATATACGGTCTGCCGAAGCTCAAGACCCATTCAAAAATCGCACTCATTCTGCGCCGTGAACGCGGCACCGTCAAGAAATATCTCCATCTCGGCACGGGCAACTACAACGATGTCACGGCAAAGCTCTATACCGACTATTCGCTGCTCACCGCAAATCAGCAGCTCGGCTCCGACGCTGTCGAGTTCTTCAACTCGGTGACGGGCGGTCTTCCCCGTCCCCAGCTTACAGGTCTCACGATGGCCCCCTACGAGCTTCGCAGAAGATTCGTCAACGAGCTCAAGATGGAGCGCCGCATGGTAAAGCAGGGCGGCGAGGGCTATGTCTTTGCAAAGATGAATTCGCTCACCGACCCCGGAATCATCAAGGAGCTCTACAAGACCTCGCAGGCTGGCGTAAAGATAAAGCTTATCGTCAGAGGCATATGCTGTCTGCGCCCCGGCGTCCCCGGAATCAGCGAGAATATCGAGGTCTGCTCCATTGTCGGACGTTTCCTCGAGCACAGCAGAGTCTACTGTTTCGGCAAGGGCGAGCGTCAGAGGATATACCTCTCCTCCGCCGACTGGATGACGAGAAATCTCGACAAGCGCGTCGAGCTCCTGTTCCCCGTTTTCGACAAGGAGTGTTCTGCGCGCATACTGTCTCACCTCGAGCTTTACTGGGACGACACCGCAAAGGGCAGACGTCTTTCCTCCGACGGAAAGTATCACCCGAACGAGTCGTCCGACGAATATATCAACGCTCAGGAAGAGCTTATACCCTATCCTGCCGACAATTGATATCGGCTTTTCTCGAAAGGTATGGTCAATCTAAATGGATAATATCCAAACTAACGCTTCCGCACCTTTTTTCCGTCTGCACGAAACGTCGCAGAAGCTTATGCTAAACCGACTGATCGCGCTCTGGATTGTGCTTATCCCGTCTCTTTTCATATTCGGATTCAGAACCGTGATTCTTGCCGTCATGGGCGTTGCGGGGTCGGTCGTGACCGAGGTCATATGGCAGTTCATGAGCAAAAAGGCTCAGACCGTCAGCGATCTTTCCGCCGTTGTCACGGGTCTCGGCTGTGCCTGTCTCCTGCCTGCAAGCGCACCAGTCTGGATGCCGCTTGTATCCGCCGCATTCGGCACTGCCGCGGCAAAGCTTGCCTTCGGAGGACTTGGCAGAAGCCCCTTCAACGCAGCGGCCGTCGGCACCTGTTTTATATTTCTGATTTTCTGCGAGAACATCTCGCTCATGAACATAACCGCCTATTCCGATTACGAGCGCGAGATGTGGAGCCGTCTGCCGGACAAGCTTTTCTATTACGCTCCGACAGACGCATCTCTTCCCGTTATCGAGAACTTCCCCTTTGAAAACACACCGTTTTTCGAAGCTCTCGATGTCCCGTCGCAGCTTCGCGCAGGAATGGATCCCCGTCTCACCTTCGGCGAGCTTTTTGTCGGCGGATTTCCCGGCGCTCTCGGTGCCGTCTGCGCAGTCGCAATAATCGTTGCCGCCGCATGGCTCGTTATCAGACGCGGTATCGCGTGGCGAGCCTCTCTGGGATTTGTTGCCGCATTGTGCGTTATGTCCCTTTTCTGGCGCTATGAGCACATTTTTCTTCCGATGTGTCCCGTTTACGACCTTCTCGCCTGCGGCTCTGTTTTTGTCGCAGTATTTCTTATAGGCGATCCCCTCACCGCACCGAAAATGCGCACGGGACAGGTCCTTTACGGCGCAGCGGCAGGCGTGCTCGCCATCATTTTCAGACGCATCGGCACAGTCGGCTGCAGCGACATTTTTGCAGTCATTCTGATAAATGTTGCCGCAAACCCGATCGACCGTCTTGTGTGGTACTGCCGCAGTCACGGAATCAGCTACACTGCGACCAAACGCAGAATAGCGGGCAGGATAAGAGAAAAATTCAGCAAGGAGGACGACGACGATGTCATTGCGGTATAACGAAAAGGCACGCCGCGCTGACGAGCGTCGCCGTGTCATCTTCTCCACGCTGAGATACAATCCCCTCGTCGCAGGCGCTGCAGGTGCCACGTGCATCGTCGGCTCATGCGTCAGCCTTTCAAACGCACTCGTACTTATCGTGCTTCTTGCGGCTCTCCTTCCTCTGGTCGCTCTTGTGAGCTGCAGCGAGTCCGAACGGATAAAGCCCGTCATGCGGCCTGCTTTCTACTGCTTTATCACGGCTCTGACGGTTTTCCTTCTGTCTCTGCTTCTCGACAATGTGATCGCACCGGGCTGTGTCACGGCTCTCGGTATATATGCCCCTCTGCTCGCATTCGACGGTCTTGTTCTTTCGAGAACAGCACCCGACGCACCGATACTGACCGTGCGCGAATCGATGACCGAGGCTCTGACCGTTCTCGTATGCGCTGCGGTCATCGCTATTCCCGTCGGTATCGTGAGGGAGCTGCTCGCAGAAGGCACGCTCTTCTCCGTTGTATACGATGCAAATTCTCCGTTCCGCAGACCTTTTTTCGGATTCTTCCTCTGTGCTTTTGTCCTTGCGGCATTTCGCGCGGCTGCTCAGCGGTTTATAAAGGAGGATGCTTGATATGGGCGGTTTCTCCACATTTATGGCATATGCCATGTTTGCAGTCTTTGCACAGAACATCGTCATAACGTCGGCTGCGGGCGTAAACTCGGCGCTCGGTGCCGCCGCAAAACCGAAGAAGATACCTCTGACGGCTCTGTTTGTTTCAGTCTTCGCCATACTTGCGTCGCTTACCATGCTGCCGCTCAACATCTTCTTCTCGACAGAAACGTCATATATGCCCGTGCACGGCGCTCTGCTCACACTGTTCATTCTTTTATGGTATCTGATAATCTCAAATATCGTGTCGAAGATCGAATTTCTGAGCGAGCATATCGGCGAATATATCGCTCCCGCGGCTCTCAACGGTGCCGTTATCGGACTTCCCCTGCTTCTCAATTTCAACAATATGGGTTCGACCGCCATTGAGGTGCTCGGCGTCGGTTTCGGTGCAGGACTCGGTTTTGCTCTCGCCGCCGCGCTCGTTGCCGCAGGTCTGAGCTTCACCGACCGTGCAGGAGTCCCCAAAGCCTTCGGCGGCGCTCCGCTCATGCTCATTTATATCGGAGTGCTTTCCATGGGATTTTCCGTGTTTGACGGATACTTTGAACATTTTGCGATTTAACAGACATCAAAAAAACGCCCGAATATTCGGGCGTTTTTTTGTTTCTTTATTTACTGAGCAGAACTGTCGACGTCCTTTATCTGATCCTCGGTCTCGGTTCCGAGGAAGGAAGGAACCTTCATGCCTGCCATCTTGAAGGTATCGCTGAGGGGAGGTACAGCGCCGAGAAGTCCGGAAAGGAAACCTGCTGTGGAGGTCTTTCCGTCAGCATTTGCGCCGCTGTCCCAGACAGTGACCTTATCGATCTTGACATTCTTGATAGCCTCGACCTGAGTCTTGACGAGCTCTTCGATCTTATCGGCAATGATGAGGTTGACAGCGTCTTCGGGGCTGCCGCCGGCTGCACTTACGATCTCTGCAAGACCTGCAGCCTGCTTGAGGAGGATAGCCTCGGTACCCTTAGCCTGAGCTTCCATTGTTGCGAAGATAGCGTCTGCTTCACCCTTCGCCTTACGTCTTGCGACCTCAGCTTCAGCCTCAGCCTCGATCTCCATGCGCTGCTTCTCGATCTTTGCCTTGACGATAACGTCAGCTTCCTGAGTTGCAAGCTCTCTTGCAGCACGGGACTCTTCAGCCTGCTTTTCAGCGATATAGGACTCCTCGAGAGCCTTTGCCTTTGCGATATTCTCAGCAGCGATTGCTCTTCTCTGAGCCTCTGCTTCTCTCTCACGTCTGGTAGCGTCGGACTGTGCGATGGCTGCTTTAGCCTCGTTTTCACCGTCAACAGCGGTTGCGTTTGCAGATGCAACGCTTATACGCTCGTCTCTCTGAGCGTTTGCCTGACCGATGGAACCCTCTCTGTTCTGCTCAGCGACCGAGCGCTTTGCATCGTTGATAGCTCTTGCGGCAGCTTCCTTACCGAGCGCCTCGATATAGCCCGACTCGTCGGTAATATCGGTTACGTTAACGTTGATGAGACGAAGACCGATCTTCTTGAGCTCACTTTCAACGTTGCGGCTGACAGCGTCGAGGAACTTATCTCTGTCGGTGTTGATCTCTTCGATCTCCATGGTTGCGATGACGAGACGGAGCTGACCGAAGATGATATCCTTTGCGAGCTCCTGAATCTCTGCCATACGCAGACCGAGAAGTCTCTCTGCCGCGTTCTGCATAACACCGGGCTCTGTGGAGATACCGACGGTAAATCTGGACGGAACGTCGATACGGATATTCTGTCTCGAAAGAGCGTTTGTCAGATCGACGTTGATGGATATCGGAGTCAGGTCAAGATACTGGAAATCCTGAATGACAGGCCAGATGAATGCGGCGCCGCCGTGGAGGCACTTGGACGAAAGGCTTGCTCCGTCCTTGCCGCTGCCGACCTTACCGTAAATGACCATGATCTTGTCGGACGGGCATTTGCGGTATCTCGAAAGCACGACCATAAACATACCGAATACCAGGATCGCGATTACAACAAGTGTGATTGTGATGCCGGAAGTTTCCATAATGAATTTCTCCTTTTTATTTTATTTCGGGCTCGACGACAACGGTATTGTTGCCCGCAAGCCTTGTTACCCTGATTGCTTCACCGAAGAGCAGTGCTCTGTCGCTCTCTGTCACAGCCTCAAGCTCGACAAGACGCTCCTGAACGACGACGTTTACCTTGCCCTTGCCTTCGCCCTTCGCGGGTACGGTCATATAAACCTCGCCCGTTTTGCCGACTGCCGACGAAAAGTCAAGGGTTCCGCTCTGCTGTAGATTCATTGCGAATTTGAAGAAAAGCGCCACAAGAATAAGAGCCGCAAAACCCATAAGCAGCGCGGCGATTCCCGAGACAAGTCTGCTCGCTCCGAGCTGCAGAGCCGCAATTCCCGACCAGCCGCCGACGGCGAAAAACGCGACCAGACCTCTCACCGTGAAAAGCCTCAGTCCGCTGACATCGACCGCGTCAGTGTGATCGACAGTATCGTGTCCGAAAACTCCGTCGATACCGTTATCCGCATCGAAATCCACATCCGCGTCATCTCCGCCGATACCGAACAGAAGCAGCACCGTCTGGATAACAAGGATTACCGTCGAAGGCACCGCAACGATATAAAGCACTGCCTGCAGCGGATCGTTCATGAACCATTCCTTCATTATTTTTCTGCACTCCTTTCGTACATTACAGTTCAATCTTTCTGAATGCCGCAGCCCTGATAAGACGGTTATACACCGCGAGCGATGTTCCGTCCTTTTTCGGACATCTGGCATAAACAGTCTTTGCTCCCTTTTCGTCGAGCTCACGCAGAGCCGAAAAGACCCTTCTGCACTGAGCCTGCGGATCGTTCTCCGCTCCGAATTCTATATAGGGTATACCGCCGAGCCGCTCGCCCTCGCCGTCATAGCACAGAGCAAAAACGTCCTGCGGTCCTCTCTCCTCCACATATTTTTTATATGCCGGAAAGTCGCTGTCTATAAGTGTTATCCTCGCATCGGGCGAATAATGCTTGTGCTTCATTCCGGGTGACATTACCTCGCCCACAGCTTCCATATCGGAAAGGATATTGTCATCTATCCTGCACGCGCCGCAAACCTGCGCGATCATTTCGGGCGAGATTCCGCCCGGACGCAGAAGAACGGGCTCGTCACCGTCGGCCGCATACACAACGGTCGATTCCACACCGACAGTACATTCACCGCCGTCGACGATGGCATCGATCTTTCCGTTCATGTCGTCGAACACGTGCTTTGCCGTCGTTGGACTCGGTCTGCCCGAGCTGTTTGCCGACGGTGCTGCAAGCGGGACACCCGCTGCGGCGATTATTTTCCTTGCCCACTCGTTCTCGGGAAGCCTTATTCCGACGGTCGAAAGACCGCAGGTGACCTCACTCGCTATTATGTCCTTTTTCGGCATAATAATGGTCAGAGGTCCAGGCCAGAACGCATCTGCGAGCTTTTTCGCCACGGGGGTAAAATTTTTTGTCAGCCCGTACACCTGTTCGACATCGGATATATGTACTATCAGGGGATTGTCCTGAGGACGTCCCTTTGCCTCAAATATTTTCCGCACGGCGCTGCCGTCAAGCGCATTCGCCGCAAGACCGTAAACAGTCTCGGTCGGAATGGCCGCAAGCCCGCCGTTTCTGAGTATCTCTCCCGCTCGGGCGATATCCGTCTCGGAGCACGAGAGCATCAATGTCTCTTTATTCAAACCTCGTCAGTTCCTTTATCCTTTTCGTAAAAGGGTTCTATCTTTTCAAGAAGAGCTCCCACAAGAGGAGATTCGGGAGGAAGAAAACTTATCGGTATCCCGCCGCTCAGTCCGTGCGACGCGGACAGTATTCCTCTGCACACCTCTTCACGGTCCTCTTCATCTGTTATCGGTATGATAAGCCAGCTCTTCTCCTCGCCCGTTTCCATCATCGTGACATAAGCTCTGTCGACGCATGGCGTTTGCGAAAGATAATCGGTTATAGCATCGAGCATCTTCGGCGGATACTGAGCAGGGGAACCCAGCTTTATCCTTGTACCCTTTTCGAGAGTTTTCTTTTTCAGGACGACCTGCTTCTCCCACGGTTTCTCGTTCCAGAATTTTTCGAGCAGATCCCTCGGCAGAAGAAGCGACTGTCCGAAAGCGTCGAGCACAACTCCGCCCGCTTCACGGTTGAAGGCAAGCAGCTTTGTGCATATGCTCTCGAAATTCATCTTGAGCGACGGTGCATTGCCGCCTTTGAGAAGCTCCTCCTCGTCGGTGAACGCGGGAATCATCTTCATGCCCTGTGCATTCTTCAGCATGGCGAGATTGAGCTTTGTGGTGTTCTTCACCATCAGCTCATCACCAGGCATCAGTTCGTCCTCGTCAACATTGGTCGCAACGCTGACATTTATGCTCGCGGGAATGAGCAGATTCGCCTCCCTGAGCATAAGGAGCAGTCCGAGCAGATTCTTTGCCTTCGACTGCCTTATTTTCAATATCTCATCTTTTATATTATCGTTCATAGATCAGGCATTCTCCATCGACTGCTCGAGAAGCTTTGCTCTCTCGGCAGTGATGAGCGAATCTATCGTTTCGTCGAGGTCGCCGTTGAGAATTGCCTCAAGCTTGTAAAGGGTGAGTCCGATACGGTGGTCGGACATTCTGCCCTGCGGATAGTTGTAGGTTCTGATTCTTTCGCTTCTGTCGCCCGTTCCGACCTGAGCCTTTCGGTCGGCGGCGATGGCGTCGGCCTGCTTCTGACGCTCGGCATCAAGCAGTCTCGTCTTGAGCAGCTTCATCGCCTTGTCCTTGTTCTTGTACTGGCTGCGCTCGTCCTGACACTCGACGACCAGTCCCGTCGGTATATGCGTGATTCTTATGGCCGAATCGGTCGTGTTGACGTGCTGACCGCCTGCACCGCTAGAACGGTAGGTATCGATTCTCAGATCGGTCGGGTTTATCTCGATCTCAACATCGTCCGCCTCGGGCAGAACGGCAACGGTGACGGTTGAGGTGTGTATTCTTCCCTGAGACTCGGTCTCGGGAACTCTCTGAACGCGGTGAACACCGCTTTCGTACTTGAGTCTTGAATATGCGCCCTCGCCCGCAATCATGAAGCTGACTTCCTTATAACCGCCGAGCTCGGTTTCGTTCGAGTTCATTATCTCGGTCTTCCAGCCGCGTGATTCGGCATACATGGAGTACATTCTTGTGAGAACGGCAGAGAAGAGCGCCGCCTCGTCGCCGCCCGCACCGCCGCGTATTTCTACGATAACGTTGCGGTCGTCGTTCGGGTCGCGCGGAAGAAGAAGTATCTTGAGCTCCTCCGCCAGACGCTCGATATCCTTTTTTGCTTCCTCGAGCTCAGCCTGAGCGAGCTCTCTGAAATCGGCGTCAAGTCCGCCCGATTCGAGCATCTCGCGAGCCTCGCTCTCCGCCTCCTTCGCCTTGTTGTAGGCACGGTACGTCTCAACCAGAGGGGTCAGGTGCTTGAGCTCGCGCATTATGTCGCGCATAGCCGTCGGATCGCAGGCAACTGCGGGATCGCACGACTTCTCATTAAGTTCTTCAAATCTTGTTTCGGCGACAGCCAGTCTGTCAAACATCAACTATTCACACTTTCGGTTTAATATTTATTGCTCAGCTGCGAGCTTCGTCGGGCTTTATGACCCTTTTGATATTTTTCTCCGCCTTATGTCTCGGCACCATAACCTCATGCGAGCAGCCCTCACATCTGAGTTTGAAATCCATACCCGAACGCAGAACCTCAAATCTGTTCGAGCCGCACGGATGAGGCTTTTTCATTTCGAGCAGATCGCCCTTTTCAACATTCATAATCAAAAATCAATAGCGACCGTAATAGTCATCATCGTCATATTCGTCAAAGCTTACGTTTCTCTGGCGTCCCTGATACGGGCGATTGCGTCCGCCGTATCCGCGGTCGTAATCATCGTAATCGCCGTAGTCATCGCCCGCAAAATCGGCAAGGTTGCGTCCTCTTCTCGAATCGCGGTAGAGTGGCTCGTCATAATAGTCATCCTCGGGCATACGGTTCTTGCTGCCGCCCGAGCTCATGTTGACTATCATGAAAATGCACGCGCCGAGAACGACGGTGATGATTATTCCGATAAGGACCCACATAAGGGGCGACATTCCGCCAAGCAGTCCTCCGCTCTGTTTTGCCTGTGTTGTTGTGGGAAGAACCGTTCCCGTATCCTCACTCGGAGAGGTCATTGTGAAGGATTCGATGCGAAGCGCAGTGCCGTTGAGTGTATATCCGCAGCTCGTACCGTTGACAAGACAGGTATTATCGGCATAGAAAACCATTGTTCCGCTGCCGTCGGACGCCGACCATGTTCCGTATATGGAATCGGCAGCCGTTCCGTCAGAGCGGTAATAGGTCTGTGTTACGCCTGTCGACGCGTTCGTGAGCGTCATTGTCGTTCCGTTTATGGAGCAGCCGTAATCGGTGACCGTCTGCTGTCCCGACACGGGAGGTATAGAAGATATCGCGCTTGTCGTGGTAGTGCCCGCTGCACTGTTTGCGTTGGGATCGCCGACGATTACCGTGATGTTGCAGGTCTTTGTGACCGAGCCCGCGGTGATGGTTGCGACAAAGGTGTTTGTACCTTCAATGAGATCGGGTTTTATGGTGTATCGATAATATTCAAGCGTCTGCTTTTCCTTTGCGTTTGCGGCATCGACGACCCTCGTGCCGTCCGCTCTGACGGTGGTGTTCTCAAAGAATACCTCGTTCTCGTGACGGGGAGTCAGTCTGAACTCGCAGCTCTTTGTTCCCGATGCAAGCTCGTAAACGAGACCGTCATTCACCGAACCGCTCTTCGGAGCGATCTCATTGTCGCCCAGTCTGAGAATGACCTTGTCAAAGAAGCACTCGATGGTCGAACGTCTTACGGTTATATTGAGCGTTCTCGACTGACCCGAATTGGACGAAAACTTGACCGAGAAGCTCTGAGTCTTTTCCTTGAGCTCAAATGTTCCGCTATAAACTCCGTTCGATTCGGAGAAGGATACCGAAGAGCTCGAACAGGAAAGGCCCGAAGGTCCCGTGATCTTGACGGTCAGCGACGGCATCCAGTCGGGAACATTGAAGGAATAATTGTCGGTGCTGTTGGAATAATTCGGTGAGCACAGATAGTTCTTCTGGTTGCTTCCGACCGAGCTGAGCGCCTTGAGCTCAAGCTTTGTCTGCGCTGCCGCAGTCGTGGGCGCGGTTGTCGCGGTAGTTGCTCCCGCTTCACTTGCAAAGACAGCAGGTGCAGCCACACTGCAGACAAGCGCCGCAAGCAGCAGAGCCGACACTATTTTAAGAAGTCTTTTCATATTGACCCTCCTCTTTGATTTTTCACATATTATTTGAATTTTAATTATACTATCTGCAAAACAAAAAAGCAAGATAATTACATCGACTTGACACCGATGTTATAATAAATTTACATAATTAAAGGAGTCGTAACAATTATGAATGCTGCTGAGAGATTCTTGAAATACGTAAAAATCCACACCACCTCGGACGAGACGACAAAGGTCAGACCGAGCACACCGGGACAGATCGAGTTTGCAAAGATGCTCGCGTGCGAGCTTGAGTCGATCGGTGCCGAAAACATACGCATCAGCGACGGCTGCGTTTACGCGTCTATCGGCGCGTCCGAAGGCTGCGAAAACCTTCCCGCAATCGGACTTATCGCACACATGGACACAGCTCCCGACGTCAGCGGCGAAAACGTAAACCCGCAGATAATTGAGAGCTACGGCGGAGATGACATAACTCTCGCAAACGGACTTGTCATGCGCGTCTGCGAATACCCCGAGCTTGCCGACTGCAAAGGGCTCGACCTCATCGTCACCGACGGAAACACGCTTCTCGGTTCGGACGACAAGGCGGGCGTTGCGGAGATAATGTCAGCCGCAGAAAAGATCATAAAAGAGAACATACCTCACGGAAAAATATGCATCGCCTTCACTCCCGACGAGGAGATCGGTGAAGGTGCCGACGGTTTTGACGTGGAAGGATTCGGTGCACAGTTTGCCTATACCGTCGACGGCGGAGCTCTCGGCGAGATCGAATATGAAAACTTCAACGCAGCTTCCGCATCGATAAAGATCACAGGTGTCAACATTCACCCGGGAAGCGCAAAGAACAAGATGATAAATGCCTCTCTCATCGCTGTCGAGCTTGCTTCAATGCTGCCCGAAAAGATGACCCCCGCTCACACCGAAGGGTACGAAGGATTCTTCCATCTCACGGGGATAAATTCCTCGGAAGAGCTTGCCGAAATGCACTATATAATCCGCGACCACGACCGCGAAAAATTCGAGCAGAAAAAGTCGATGCTCGCCGATATCGTACGCACACTCAACGAAAAGTACGCAGACCGCATCGAGCTTTGCACGACCGATTCCTATTACAATATGCGCGAGATGGTCGAGCCTCACCCCGAAATAATCGACCGCGCAAAATCTGCCATGACCGCCTGCGGTGTCGAGCCGCGCTGTGTCCCCATTCGCGGAGGTACGGACGGTGCCCGTCTCTCCTTTATGGGGCTTCCCTGCCCCAATCTTTCGACCGGCGGCTACAATTTTCACGGCAGATTTGAATACATTCCCGTACAGTCGATCGAAAAAATGGTCGAAGTCTTAATCGAGATTGTCCGAGCATGAATGAAGGTGAATAAATGACACGCGAATCATTCGCCCCGATAAAGTACCGCAAGGAATACGAGCCCGAGCTTATCGATTTTCTCGCGCAGTGCCTCCCCCAGTCGGGAAGAGCCCTCGACATGGACGGTCGGCACAGCTTTTACCGCGATATCGAAAACAGCTTCATCGCCTTTTGGTGTATGTTTGACGGAGATAAAATCATCGGAGCCGTCGCCGTAAAGGAGCTTTCCGACACCGACTGCGAGCTCAAATCGCTCTATCTGCTCGAGCAATATCACGGCATGGGATACGGCAGAGCCCTGCTCGAAGCCGCCGTTTCATTCGCAAAGGAATCGGGATACGAAAATATGTATCTCGACTCCCTCTCAACAAGCAAAAGAGCAATCGCTCTTTACCGCAAAACTGGATTTATAGACACCGAAAGGTATAACGAAAACGAGCGCTCCGATGTATTCATGGTGCTTGATCTGAAGAAATGACAGGGGACGGTGCAATATGAAAAAACGATTTATTCTTGTGGCTTTAATTCTTGCTCTTTCAATGCTGCTTACATCTTGTCTGGACGGATATAACGACCTTATGTACGAATATTTATCCGATTCGAACAACTATATGCAGTACGAGGTGACTCTTGTGGACATATACTACCGTGATGAAGACGGTGAAATTTGTGAAGACTATAAGAGCGAGGATATTAAAAATTCAGAACATGTGTATTTCAGCGTATATTTTCACTCAAAGCACGAAGTCGCTCCATTCTTGGGGTTAAATGAAGACAATCTGCAGAAAGAATGTGATGAATATATCGTAAATCTCCAAATCGAACCAAACAACAATAAAATACTGTATGAGAACGGTTTTTACAGTGACATTGAGGAAAACACCGATATATCTCTGAAAACATCGAATTGGATATACATGGACGGCTTTTTCTTTTATGTTATCTCCGTTACATATAATGATACTGACTATCTTAACGAATCGGACGGTCTGGAAAATATTGTTGCTATGATGAAGGAGAATCCCAGTTTAATCTGACACGCAGCAACCCCCGACAGATTGAATCTGTCGGGGGTTGTCTTATCGCAATTTATTATACAATCAGTTATATTTCACTTGAAAATTTCGGAACGTAGCTTTCCTGAGCCGACGAAAGCTCCTGAGCAAAGCCGTCTATGCCGAGGTCTGCCGCAAAATCGAGCACTCGGTCATACTCGCGCTCGGTTATCTTCCGTGACAGCTCGGGGAACTCCTGCGCTCTTCCCGCAGGGAAATACTGCGCCATAATGCTGACGAGTGTTTCGGGCATATTCTCGGCAAGCCACCCGATAATCTCCATCGAATCGTCGGTATTGTTCGGCAGGATAAGGTGCCTGACGATCATTCCCGACGTCATGATGTCACCGTCAAAGGTATCCTTCGGCGCGTATTCTCTCATCTTCAGCAAGACCTGCTTTACGGTCTTCGGGTAATCGGGCGCATTCGCATAGCGGCGCGCCGTTTCCTCACCCGAAAACTTGAAATCGGGCAGCCAGATGTCGACATATTTTGCCAGTGCTTCCAACGTGTTCAGGCTCTCATATCCCGAACTGTTCCATACGATCGGAATGCTCGGTCGGTATATCTCAAGCGTTTTTATAATCTGCGGCACATAATGCGTACCCGTCACAAAACTTATATTGTGAACACCGTCCGATTCGAGCTTTTCGATTATTTTCGCGAGCTGAGCGGGCGATTTGTCGGCGCCGATCCTCTCACCCTGCGATATGACGCTGTTCTGGCAGAAAACACAGCCCAGCGGGCAGCCCGAAAAGAATATCGTTCCCGAGCCGTTTTTTCCGCTTATGCACGGCTCCTCCCACATATGAGGCGACGCTGCCGCAATCCTCATCTGTGACGGCATCAGACAATATCCGTCCGCTGCCGTTTCATCCCTTTGCGCAGAGCATCTGCGCGGACACAGCGAACATATCATATCTGAGAAAGGGCATTCTCAATTGCCTTGAGAATTATCTTGTCGGTGGCTCGGTTCCGATTTCCTCATCGGGGACATTGAGCATCTGATATTCAACAACGGCATCAAAAACCTTCGGCGCTCTGTCCGCATCTATACCGTAATAATCCATCAGCTCGAGATACACTATCTTCCCGTCCTGAATCAGCAGTCCGACGCAGGCATAGAGATGATTCGATTCGTATTCCCCGAAATATTCGCCGTCGGGTGCATCGCTGATATCATATTCGTAAACCATCAATTCAAGAACGAGCTGTTCGTTTATCGAAAGCACCGCACGCGAAATAATCAGTCCCGTAATTATGATCGACACCGCAACAACTATCGCGATATATACGACAACGCGTTTTTTTCTTTTTTCTTCCCTTTTCGCCGCACTGCGCGACTCGGATTTCTTTGACATTTTTATCTGACCTTCCGTTTATCTTCCAAGCATGGCGGCACCGATGACGCCTGCATCGTTGCCGAGCTGAGCGCAGACAATCCTCGGCTGTCTTATGTTTCCTCTGCCGAAACGGTACTTTTCGACATATTCGCGAAGGGGAATCAGCAGGCTGTCGCCCTCGCCGCAGACACCGCCGCCGAGGCACACGACCTCAGGCTGGAGGATATTGACGCAATTGGTCAGTCCTTCGCCGAGATAATATATGTACGATTCGACGACCAGAGTCGCCGCCGCATCACCCATGCGCATTGCGTCAAAGGCGGTCTTTCCGCGCACCTTG
>SVPG01000020.1 GCA_015065975.1 Oscillospiraceae bacterium
CGAGCTGCCCGAATACAAGCTGCCCTCTCTCTGGGGTGCATTCAAGTCCATGTGCAGCCGCGGCTGGGCTTACATCGTCAAGGCCGCTACCATCATTCTTCTCTGCAATACCGCTGTACAGATCATGCAGACATTTGACTGGAGCTTCAAGGTTGCAGAAACCGCAGATTCCTCTATCCTCGCTTCCATCGCAAGCCCCTTTGCATATGTCCTCGTTCCCATCGTTGGTGTGCTTTCCTGGCAGCTTGCCGCCGCCGCTGTCACCGGCTTCATCGCAAAGGAAAACGTCGTCGGTACTCTGGCTGTCTGCTTTGTCGGTCTTGAGAATCTCATCGACACCGAAGAGCTGGCTCTCATGGAGGGCGCAGGCTCTGAGGTTGCAGGAGTAATGGCTATTACCAAGATTGCCGCTCTTGCTTATCTTATGTTCAACCTCTATACACCTCCCTGCTTTGCAGCTATCGGCGCAATGAACGCCGAGATGAAGAGCGCAAAATGGCTCTGGGGCGGCATCGGTCTTCAGCTGGGTGTCGGATATTCCGTTGCATACCTCGTTTATACCATCGGCACTCTCATTACCGCTCCTGCAACCCTTAATGTCACCGCTGCAATCGCAGGCGGCGCAGCAGTTGCGGCTATGATTCTGATTGTCGTTCTTCTTGTGGCACACACCAACAAAAACCTCAAGAAGGAATACGCACTGAGTAAATAAGCTATGGAAAACCTCATTATAATCGCGATAGTTGCGTGTATTGTCGGCGGGATAATTCTTTATCTGTACAAGGCAAAAAAACGCGGAGAAACCTGCATCGGCTGTCCCTATGCAAAGCAGTGCGGCGGAAAATGCGGCGGAGGCTGCTCGAAATAAAGTAAATGTGGTAGTTTGCGTGAATTGTACGTACCTGCCGCAACAAAAACGCCCTCGGTCTGACGACCGCGGGCGTTTTTGTTGGTGTTCATAACGGACTTGATTACCGTTACTGATCGGTTTTCTCCATGTAGTCCAGATAATCTTCGTACAGTTTATCCCAGTTGAGTTCGTACCATTCGGCAAATTCCTCAAACACATCGTCGCTGGTCTGGGACTTGATTATCTCGATCATCTCCAGCTGATCCTGCTTGATATCCTCTTTTTCGTTCTCGTCAGAGAATCCTTCATCGAATCCTCTGTCGGTTGCCTCTTTGAGAATCTTTTCAAAAGTATCCTCACCATATACATCGTTGAGGAATGTGATTAAACGAAAGCCGTAATGATATATATCAACGCGCTTTCCGTATGGGATCATAAAAGCTTCTTCGCCGTTTTGGATAATGCTGTCATCGAACCTGCCGCTTGGATATTCGGGGGAGGAGAAATATTGATGGGTTTCCTCAGATGGGATACCGTTGGCTCTCATGGTGTGATATGACATGAATACCGCGTAACCTTCGCTCATAAGCGGAGTAAGGCTTGTACCGTTTCGGGTGTGGATCACGTGTGAAAGCTCGTGATAGAGAACCTGATAGTGTGTCTTGTCGTAATCATACGAATCGGTGCTGACAACAATACCACCCTCAAATGCCCAGTTGCACAGTTCTTCGTTCGGGTCAACTATAAGGATATGAATCTTTTTGTTTGCGGGATCGACGGTTGAAAGCTCGGTATTCTCAAAATACATACCAATTACATTGAATGTCTCATAATTGTAGTTCTTTTTGAAATTAAGACCGCTCTGTCTGCAAAGATCGCTCATAATCTCTTCAGTCACTTTGAGCATATCTCCGTTGACTTCGACACCTTTCTGGAAGAAAATGATAACCCGGTCACTGTCTGTATAGCAATCCTGCTCTGCGACAAAGGTTTCCTTCGGGTCGCCGCTCAACTCCACTCTGCAGTCAAGAACAACATCTTCATAAGTCTCATCGGTATCGACTTCCGCTTCCGACTCGTCGGTTCCAGCTTCCTGTACAAGCGAATCGGTGTTCGAAGCGCTGTCAGTTTCTTCTTCTGTTTGCGGCAAACAAGCTGCCAAAGAAACACAGAGAATAACCGACAGCAGAATAATAAATATCTTTTTTGTTGTTTTCATATTTTCTCACCTGTATAGCTCATATAGTCCTTTGCGAGCTTTCCTTTCGTGGTTTTCCACGATTATAGTTTATCATAATAAAGCGAGATTGCAAACATTTAATTCTTACAATATATAAGAAAGAAATATGAGAGAGTGAACACCCGAAACGGTGGGACTTGAAGACTCGCCTTGAAAATCCCCGAAGTGAGCTGATGTGGAAGGGGATAGGCTTGGGGTAATTATGGATACAAACGTGACAATTGGGGCATTGCAACATTGCTTCGAGTTTTGTAACATAAGAACTTGCGATGTAACATTGCACTGCTGTTTGTAACATTATGGGGAAAAGGTAAAGCTAATGAGATTCGATGCTCTTTGGGGCTGCCTTCAGGATGATCTATTAGAGATATTAGGATTTGTTGAATTTATATATCACTTTGCCTCCCACAAGTTTTTCTGCATCCAGCAGATTTCGCATTTTTTGCGATTGCAATGGCAGCCTGTCCAATAGGAAGAAAGTTGTCCTAATTCAGCCAAGGGCGTGCCGATAATCTTTTTCAATTCAGGGACAACAGATTTATCTAAAAAGAAATCAAACGCTTCCTTGTTAAGTGATTGCCAATCAATCGGGGACATACCAGTTGGTGCCATTCTTGTATAAAAACAATCCCCATAGTCATTTGTTCCGTTCTTTCCTATGTAGAGATTAAAATAGTATTCGTCCGAGAATGCAGATTTTTGCGCGTTGAACATGAGGTAGTATGTATCAGTAAGCGCACGAGTCCATGTGGTTGCTTTTTTTCTAAAACCAAGCGGTTTCAATCTTGAGTGAATCTGTTGAATAAAAGATTTTCTTTTTTCTTTTGCGAAAAGCATCAAGTCATCCTTTTGTGTATGCAGATAGGTGGCATACATTTCTGCTATTTTGCTTCTTGCAATAGTTTCATCTGATTCATCGAAGATAATTACTTTTTCTCGTATAGTAATGTCTTCATCAGAAACACCCAATTCAACCAATGCATTTTCGTCACCAGCCATTCGTGTAAAAGCAGTTGATGCATAACCGTAGGTGATTTCAACACAAAATTCTTTTCCCTGCAAATTAACAATAAAAGCTGTTAGCTCTGTTATAGGCTTGTAGAAATACCAATGCCAAGATGAGGATTGCTGCTTAGTTGGTTCACTCATATCAAATGCCGAGAGTTCTTTGCGGTACTGCTCCATTTTTGCTTGAATACCACTCGGTAATGGTTTTGATTCAGTTGCCATTTATTGCAATACCTCCGTTAGTCAAATTTGGATTGGCTAACTGGATTATAACATAGAGAAATAAGGATAGCTATACTAAAAACAAAAATCCGTATGGAACCATAGTATCAATGATTCCATAGGGAGATGATCGGTGGGACTTGATACCATTAGCTGATCTTGCGATCAGTTTTGAAAATCCCCGAAGTGAGCTGAGGTGGAAGAGAATAGGCTTAGGAGCGCGGTGATTTTCGCGTGGGTTGTACGCGCATCACGTCAACGAAAAAAGACCCCTGCCAAAAGGCAGGAGTCTTTTTTGGTCGGAGTGGTGGGACTTGATACCGTTAGCTGATCTTGCGATCAGCTTTGAAAATCCCCGAAGTGAGCCGATGCGGAAGGGAATAGGTTTGGGAGCGCGGTGATTTTCGCGTGGGCTGTACGCGCCTGCCGCACCAACAAAAAAACGACCTCCCGCCTAATGGCGGAAAGTCGTTTTCTGGTCGGAGTGGTGGGACTTGAACCCACGGCCTCTTGGTCCCGAACCAAGCACTCATACCAAACTGAGCTACACCCCGATATGCTAAACAGCGAATAATATTATATCATCATTGTTTGCCTATTGCAAGCTTTTTTTGAGATTTGAAAAAGAAAATTATAAAATTACGAAGCCTTGTCAAAGAAATAAGACGCCCTGATTTATCAAAGCGTCTTTCTTGGTGACCCATCGGGGATTTGAACCCCGGACACCCTGATTAAAAGTCAGGTGCTCTGCCGACTGAGCTAATGAGTCATATTGGCTGGGATGGCCGGATTTGAACCGGCGACTGACGGAGTCAAAGTCCGTTGCCTTACCGCTTGGCTACACCCCAATATATGGTTAAACAGAAGCGAATAAGGCAATCGGCACGCGGAAGCGGTTATCAGCGTGCCGATCGTGTTTGGGGTGGAATATCGGACTCGAACCGACGGTCTCCAGAGCCACAATCTGGCGCTTTAACCAACTAAGCTAATCCCACCATATAATGGCGCGCCAGAAGGGATTCGAACCCCTGACCTACGGATTAGAAGTCCGTTGCTCTATCCAGCTGAGCTACTGGCGCGTGTACACGGCGCTTTGAAACCAAAGCGTTCAAATGTATATTTGTTTGCCTGCCGAAAGGCAGGCAAACAAACCATGGAGCAGGTGATGGGAATCGAACCCACACGACCAGCTTGGAAGGCTGGAGTTCTACCACTAAACTACACCTGCATTTTTATAGCTTGATTATTTTAACACATTGTTTGCCTTCTGTCAATACATATTTTCCAATTTTATTGGAGGTAATAATGTGTTGGGATTTATGGGATAAATGGCTTGAAATATGTTAATTAAATATGTATAATAATAGAATACCAAATTCAGGGAGGAATTACAATGGACAAAAAGACGTTCTACATCACAACGCCCATCTATTACCCGTCCGGTAAAGCTCATATCGGACACAGCTACACAACCGTCGCGGCGGATACAATCGCCAGATATAAGCGAATGCAGGGCTATGACGTCTTTTTCATGACCGGAACAGACGAGCACGGTCAGAAGATAGAGCGCAGAGCAAAGGACGCAGGTGTTACACCGAAGGAGTTTATCGACCCGATAGTCGAAGGCTTCCAGAAGGTATGGGAAACACTTGATGTCAGATATGACAAGTTTATAAGAACCACCGATGATTATCACGTTGAGGCTGTTCAGAAGATATTCAAGCAGCTTTACGACAAGGGTGATATTTACAAGAGCGAGTACAAAGGAATGTACTGCGCGGAGTGTGAGGCTTTCTGGACAGAGACCCAGCTTCAGGACGGTAACTGCCCCGACTGCGGCAGACCGTGTCACCCCGCATCGGAGGAGGCTTATTTCTTCAAGCTTTCCAATTATGCAGACAGACTTCTCAAGCTGTATGAGGATAACCCCCAATTTATCCAGCCCGAGAGCCGCAAGAACGAGATGATAAGCTTTATCAATCAGGGTCTTGAGGATCTCTGCGTTTCCAGAACAAGCGTCAAGTGGGGCGTGCCTGTTGATTTCGATCCCAAGCACACCGTTTACGTTTGGTTTGATGCGCTTCTCAACTACATCACCGGACTCGGTTACACCTCTGACAATGACGAGCTTTTCAAGAAGTTCTGGCCGGCTGATGTTCATTTCGTAGGCAAAGAGATTGTCAGATTCCATACCGTTATCTGGCCGGCAGTTCTCATGGCTGCAGATATTCCCCTGCCTGAGAGAGTCTACGGTCACGGCTGGCTGCTCTTCGGTGCAGCAGGCGAGAAGATGAGTAAATCAAAGGGTAACGTTGTTGACCCGATCCTTCTTGCTGACAGATACGGTTCCGATGCGATAAGATATTTCCTTATGAGAGATATTCCTTTCGGCTCTGACGGTAACTTCACAAACGAGGCTCTCTGCAACAGAATCAATTCCGATCTTGCAAACGACCTCGGAAACCTTCTGAGCAGAACCGCAGCAATGGCTGAAAAGTATTTCGGCGGAACACTTCCCGAGGAGAAGCAGGCAGGCGAGTTTGACGATGCCCTCATCGAGATGGCAAAGGCTCTGCCCGAGACTGTCGACGGTCTCATCTGCAACCTCCAGTTCTCAACAGCTCTTTCCGAGATATGGAAGGTTATTTCCAGAGCAAACAAATATATCGATGAGACGATGCCGTGGGCACTTGCAAAGGACGAGGCAAACAAGCCCAGACTTGCAGCTGTTCTCTACAACCTTGCAGAGACTCTGAGAATTGTCGGTATAATCATAACACCGTTCCTGCCCAAGAGCGGACCGAAGATTTTCGAGCAGATCGGAGCAGGTGAGCAGGTCAGAACCTATGACAGCATCGGCTGGGGCAATCTTCCCGCAAATGCAACCCTCAAAAAGGGCGAGACCCTTTTCCCGAGAATCGACCTCGAAAAGGAGATAGCAGAGCTTGACGCTATGCTCGCAGCTCAGCAGGAGCAGGCAAAGGCAGCTCAGCCCAAGGAGGAAGAGCCTGCCGCAGCGCCCATCTCGATCGATGATTTTGCAAAGGTCGAGCTCAAGGTGGCAAAGGTTATTTCCTGCGAGCCCGTCAAGAAGGCAAAGAAGCTTCTCTGCCTCCAGCTTGATGACGGTTCGGGCAAGCCCCGTCAGGTCGTCAGCGGAATCGCCAACTACTACAAGCCCGAGGATCTTATCGGTCATTGTGTGGTAGTTGTTACAAACCTCCATCCCGCAAAGCTTTGCGGCGTTGAGAGCAACGGCATGATCCTTGCAGCGGATAATGCGGAGAACGACGTAAAGGTTATCTTTGTTGACGGAATGACTCCGGGAGCAAAAATCAGATAATGTCAGAGAACCCCATAAGCGGACACAGGTCCGCTTATGGGGTTTAATAATACGGTTGTAATTGACAGTGAAAATGCAGTGATGTTATAATGAACAAAGCGATGTTGAAACAAAACGGGTGGGGATATTATGATAACATTAAGCGGTCTGCCTTTGGCTATAATTGTATCTTTATGTATTTTGTTTATCAAATCCTTAAGTTTTGGGATTGATATACAGGAGCAATTGGCAGAGAAATATAATAATAAATACTATCGAAAAAATAAATCAAAAAACTTTTTTGAAAGGTATTTTTATATCAATTTCAGAAAAGAAATAAGCCCGTTTCTTTTTTGGGGCAATATGATTTTGCCAATCGTTGCTGTTTTGAATGTTCTGATATGGGTTCTGGAATTGTTTATAGAACAGTTATATCCGATTGCGGTCGTTTCAGAGGTTGTTTCAATACTTGTTCTTTTTCTTTCTACCGAATATTTGCTTATTGGTGCATGTTGGAAAGGATTGCCTTCCGAACGGTCAACACTCAAAAGAATAATACTGATCCTTTTATTACTATTAAATCTCTTTGCGGCCTTTTTGGCTGTATACTTGCTCGTTACAGCTTTCTTAAGCTGATATAAGATTTTGTTCGGGGGGGAGTGTGAAACCATGATAAAAGACCACGAAATTCCACAGATTCTGTATCGTGAATGTGTATTAGAGGAGATAAAAGCAAGGGAATCGGGAGAAGATCGGGAAGACTACGAACTGGCAGACAAGCTTATCGAAGAAATAAACACATTGGGATACAATTTCAAATATCTTACAGATTTTAATTGGTATAAAGTTGCAGATAAACGAATTGTAGATATACTGAAAAAATATATATTAAATTTTAATAATCTTGGTATATCCGAAGACTTACTGAATTTGGTTTCGCACAAGGGCTTTTTTGAGGCAACCCAAATGGTTTTGGATTTGTATGAATTGATAAAGGAAAGATTAAATCCAAAATACCAATGTGAATGTGCAGGCTGTGATAATGCGCTACATAATATAGCTGACAGACGATTTGAGTCGCAGTTTTTGGATTATTATAAGTCGGAAGATGATGCAGTTAGACTTGCATTGACAATGGAGCTGCTCGGCAAATGGAAAAACGAGCAGGCAAAGTTGATTTCTCTTGTTCATCTGAAATCTGATAACAGAGAAGTGGTTTTTACTGCACTTGATGTTATAAAGTACTTCAAAGGAGACAAAATCTGCAAGGAAGCGGTTTCTCCTTTGTGTCACAGCAAGGATAAAGATATAGCATCATTGGCAAAAAAGGTTATTAAAAAGCTTTGATGAATTTTGTTGCATAGAGGTGTGGACATTGAATAACGTAATCAAAAGAATAACCGAGATGGAAAAGTGTCTCGATGAAATTTCCGAGGCGTTTTATTCGCGCGGAGCCGAGATAAAGAACGATGCTTATATTCAGGAAAGTATAAAGAAACTTACCGATTATTACGAGAGTGATTTGTGGCTGAACGATTATGAAGCCGACAGCGAGGGCAGAATACCGCGCGATCTCAAGCGCGGAGTATTATCCGAGGATGCGGTCTATAATCTGCTGGCAGAGATAGAAGATATGTACGACGGCGAATTATTTGAGGAGAATGAATCTTTCTGAAGCGCCGTGTTCGTGTTCGGCTTCAAAATAGGCAAGTTTTCCGTGAACAATTGAAATCAGAGCAGGTCCTTGACAGAAGACGCTTTTCAAAGCTTCTTCAAGAGGTAAGGTCTTTCTGTCGATTTGTTCGTCTATAGAGAATATATAACAGGATTCGGTGCTGCCATAACTTTTAAGTGTACTTAAAAGCTCTTTAACGCAAGAACATTCCGAAGCTGATAATTTGCGGCAGTACTTATCCGCAAAAATATCCGAATTCATTTTCCAGATGCATTCTCTTCGCTTTTTGGGAGAGTTAAGTTCGTATATAATTCTGTCTGCTTTGCGCTTTATAACAAAGCCTTCGATAACAGCTTTTTCAATATCTGAATTCATACTGACAATCTCCTGAAAGTTTATATAATTCAGTATATCATATAACGTAAAGATTTGAAAGTGTTTGGAACGCTTGTTGAGGTTGAGGGAAGAAATATAATAGTAAAAGGAGGTCGTGAATGAAAAACATTATTTATAATCCGTTGACCGCGACCCCTTTCAAAAGGAACATATCTTACGCAGAGATATCACCTTGCGAAGCGCTGGCTCCTTATATCTGTTGTTATTGGGGAACAGAAAGCCCGTTTGTACAAATCGGTGATGAATCCGAATTGGTGATTCCTGACACCTGCGTGGATATAATTTACGATATAGATTACACAAACAATACTGTGAACGGTGGGTTCTGCGGGATAAATGACTGCAGTTTCAGCACAGATAACAGCAGGTCTTCGGGGCATATCGTGTCTGTATTTGCAATTCGTTTTTATGCGTGGGGTGCATATGCGTTTGCCGACGATTCTTTAAAATCCACCCTGAACGGATATTTCGATGTCGGAGCAAGCTTTCGGTGGCTGGATAAGATCATTCGACCAAAGCTGTCGGAGCTTAAAAGTCTGCAGGAAAAGGTTTGTTTTGTGCAGCAGGTTTTGCTAAAAAAGCTGTCAGATGTCAGGGTAAATACAGTTATCGATGATACGATACGAAATCTTCTGATAAATAAAGGCTCTATTGATGTGTCGGAGCTTGCAAAAGAATCTTTTGTTAGCGCCAGACAGCTCGAGCGACTGTTTAATGAGTATATCGGTATCACGCCAAAGAAGCTGAGCAATCTGATACGCTATCAGTTTGTGTGGCATGATATTTTGTGCGAGCAGGATTTTGATGTTCTGAACGCAGTATATAAATACGGATATGCGGATCAGTCGCATTTGCTGCGCGAATTCAAAAGATATCACGGCGTCGATATGCATAAGGCAAAAATGATCGCGTTTGAAGATGTCGCAAATATACAAGAGGTTTTTGAAAAAGCTTGATAAGATTGTTTTTGAAATTCCGATAAGAGGGAAGGATTGAAAACAATGAAATTATATAACGAACAAATCAGCGTCTGCGGTATGGATTGCGGCTCTTGTTATTGCTTCGGGGAAATGTGCAGCGGCTGCAATGTGTGCGAGGGAAAGGTTTTTCATGCAGCTGAAGGGAAAGCCTGTCCGATTTATGATTGTGTAAAGAACAAGCGATGCGTGCAAAACTGCGGTGAATGCAGCCGTGTACCGTGCAGAATATGGCTTGATACAAGAGATCCCAAGTTTTCAGATGAAGAATTTGATGAAAGTATAGCGATGAGAATACAGACTCTGAAAAGGGGGTAGGGGTATTATGCCGAAGAATAAAGAACTTGCACAGTATATAACAGATCAGTTGTCCGATCTTGAGAATATACGAAATATTCCGATGATGGGCGGGTATATTTTTTATTATAAAGAGCGGATATTCGGCGGGATTTATGAGAGCGGCTTTATGGTGAAGATCACGCAGGCGAGCATAAAGTTTATGCCCGACAGTATCCCCGAGCCGCCCTACGAAGGAGCAAAACCCATGCTGCCCGTAACCATTCTTGACGACAGAGCTGCGCTGCAGGAAATGGTGGAGCAGATGTATCCCGAATTGCCCGAAAGAAAACAAAAGAAAAAATGATATTGGAAACAGGAGGAAAATGATATGGCATTACCCGATTTTAAAAAGCTTGAACAGAACAAGACTGCTGTTCCCGAGTGGGCAAAATACCTCAAGGACGGTGAATTTATAAGCTATTCAAATACATACACAAGCAAGATATATTTTGATCTGTTTGACAAGTATGTATATCCGTGTGAGCAGACGGGCGATATAAGATATTATGTTTATGACCCGATAAAACACGGCGCAGACAAGAATAAAAAGTATCCTGTTCTTATGTGGCTGCACGGCGCAAGCAACTCCCTTATGGAAGAGGGCTGTATTATGTGCTGCGGAGCTGAGCAGTATGCATCGGACAAGTATCAGAAGGCGATGGGCGGTGCTTATCTGATTGTGCCCTTGGCGAATGAGCAGCGCCTTGAGGACGGAACGATTCTCGGAACGTGGGCAAAGGAACACTCAGCGCCGATAAAGGCGATTTTCGATAAGGTGTGCGAAGAAAACAGCGAAAATATCGGCAAAAAGTTTGTTATGGGAGCTTCTTCGGGCGGATACTTTACGTGGCAACTGCTTGAGGATTACGGCGCATACTTTGACGGTGCTATTCCGATATCGTCGGGTTATGTTCCGAGTGATGAGGCACTCGAGAGGATATCAGAAAGCGGAACAGAGCTGATAATCGCCCACGGCAGACATGATGAGATGGCTGTTTTTGATAAGTGCATCGTTCCCCGTATTGAAAAGCTTGAGCAGATGAAGAACTGTATATGTTTCTTCCCCGAGTGGGTCTACAACGGTGACGGCGGAGTTTCTTCCGTGTTCTACGGACTTGAGATGGGTCAGCATTGTATGATAAACTGGGTTCAGCACGATCTGATGTTTGATGACGGCAGACCCGCCGACGAGAGAATGCCGCGCGGCGTGACAGGCTGGATAAGCGATGTTTGCAGCAAATAACGCAAAAAAGCTCCGACTTTTGTCGGAGCTTTTTGATATTACCGGAAAACCGATCAGCGGTTGAGAATGAGCTTTGTGAGCTCAACGGGATCAACGATGGTGCCGTCCTTGTAAACACGCATATTGCCGGATGCAATTTCGTCGATGAGGATAACCTCGCCGTTGTTGTAGCCGAACTCGAACTTGATATCCCAGAGGTCGAGACCGATGGTCTTAAGGTCGTCAGCAACGATCTTTGTGATCTTGAGGGTCTGCTCCTTCATGCTGTCGAACATTTCCTGAGTCATAACGCCGAGAGCTGCAAGACCTTCGCTTGTTACGAGGGGATCGCCCTTTGCGTCGTTCTTGAAGGTGCACTCAACATAGCCGCCTTCGAGAACTGTGCCGTCAGCCATATACTCGCCGTATCTGCGGATGAAGCTGCCTGTTGCAACAAGACGGCAGATGACCTCGAGGCCGTGACCGAAAACTGTTGCGGGAAGAACTTCCATGGTAGCGTCATCAACGTTTGCGCTGACATAGTGAGTCTTGATGCCTGCTGCCTTGAGCATTTCGAAATAATAAACAGATGTCTGGAGATTGGCCTTGCCGATACCGTCAATGGTCAGACCGACGCTGTTTTCGCCCGGATCGAATACGCCGTCCTTGCCGGTGCAGTCGTCCTTGAACTTAAGCAGCACGTTGCCGTTTTCAAGCTTGTAAACGTCTTTGGTTTTGCCTTTGTACATCATTTCCATTGTTCATTGCTCCTTTGCTGACCATTGTGGATTTTGCAAAACAGATGCATGATTACATCTGTTTTTTGACTTTTTAAGAATATCACTTAATAAAGCCGATGTCAAGAGATATATAAGCCGATGTATACACAAATGTGAGCTTGATTTTGTAAAAAATGACGGAGCTGTACAATTGAAATATTTATGTATCGGGGGTATAATATTCGCAATCAATGTGTGGAGGTTTTCGATGAAAAACAGGAAGATTTTGAAAATAACAGGTGTTGCGGTGCTCGTTGCCGCTCTGCTTGTGAGCGTAGGATATAATATTTATCTTACCTTTTGGGGAATGGACAGTTATCTGCAGAGCACCGACGAGATATACATAATGGAATCGGGAATACTGCGCAATAATCTGGAGTTTGCCGACGGCGAGGATTATGAGTTTGTCTATGATTTCGAAAACGAAGAGTATCCCAAACTGATAGAAGAATATAAAATAGACAAGACGGCGGGTGACGGCTCGGAGTTTGAACGTGCTGTGCGTCTGATGGACGAATATGCTCCGAGACTTACGCATAAAAGCAATTATGACAACAGCGTTGACATGAACGCACTTTCTCTGCTCAAACACAGTCTTGATAATGAGAGCCACGGAATCAACTGCAGAAACAAGGCGCAGATACTCAATGAAATGTGCCTTGCGCTGGGGATATATTCACGCAAGGTGTGGATAATGCCGAACTCCATATACGACAGCGATTGTCATGTTGTCAATGAGGTTTGGGATACAAAGCTCGGAAAATGGGTGATGCTCGATATAACAAATAACGAGTATTGGGTGGACGAAAACGGAACACCGCTCTCCGTTCTTGAAATAAGATATAAAGGTGCGATGCAGGAATTCTGCACTCCCGTAAGACCCGGCGACAGGCTTGATGACCTTGAAGGCCTGAAGGAAAAATATATCGGAGATTTTCTTTATATTATGAAGAATATGGTCTATATGCAGTATTGCCATCGTTTCACCGTCGGTGAAAGTGAGGTTATCTATATGCTGTTTCCCGAAAACCTTGATACAAAGTATGAAATGATAATATCGGAAGAATCGTGCGAGAGAGCACCGTTCTGAGCTTATATATAAAGAATTGAAAGGTGTATCGCTTTGGTACACCTTTTTATGATATATCCCAACGGTTGTATGAAACTTTCCAATCGTTACATTGAAAGCTGATAAGAGTAATAATATAATGTTTATAAGAAAAAAGAGGGGGATAAAAAGATGAAGATTGGAGATAAAATACGTTCCTTGAGAAAGAACAAGCATATTACACAGGCGCAGCTGGCAGAGGCGTTGTGCGTTTCTTCTCAATCGGTAAGCAAATGGGAAAACTGTTTATCGGTTCCGGATATTTCGGTGTTGCCGGTAATCGCAAGATATTTCGGAATAACAATGGACGAGCTGTTCAATTACCGGCTTGAAGCATTGAATTACAAGGAACGGTTCATTCGGTTTATGATAAATAACGGAATGCTGAGATTCGGAGAGTTTACGTTAAAGAGCGGCAGAGAATCACCGTATCTGATTCACGGCGGATATAATCTCACAGGGTGTCAGATTTCAAAGCTTGGAGAGTTTTATGCTGAATGTATCAGAGAGCATAACATAGACGGCAACTGCCTTGCGGGAATTGATACCAGAGAGATTCCTCTTGTGATAGCCGCGAGTATGACTCTGTTCAGTAAGTACGGCATAGACGCTTATCATTGTGTGGATTTGAGTATTGAGAACGAAGCATTTGCTTCTCGGGATATAACGCTTATTACCGATACTTTTACATCGGGAAGGACGTTGAGTTATGCTCTTGATAACATAAAATCAAAAATCGGCAAATACCCGTCAGACATAGTCGTATGTGTTGACAGAATGGAAAAGGATGAGAATTCGCCGTTTTCGGCTAAGCATGTAATAGAAAAACGGTATGGGACGAAAATTCATCCGATTGTAAATTTTGATGATATTATCAGAGCGGTTGACAGCTGTATAATTTCTGCGGGTGACTATGCGGATAGGCTTAAAGAGTACGGAGAATGTTACAAGGGGATATAGGCTATGAATGTTGTTGATAAGCTGATCGAAAGAACGATAAAGACAAAAAATCCGACAGTAGTCGGTCTTGACCCCGATATCGGGAAAATTCCTGCCTGTTATAAAGATTGCGAGAACGGAAACACTTTGCTTGCCGCGGCAGAAGTAATCTTTGAGTTTAACCGTGATATAATAGATATCGTTTGCGAGTTCGTTCCTGCGGTGAAGCTGCAGATGGCGTTTTATGAAAAATACGGGTCATACGGTGTGGCAGCATTTGAAAAAACGGTTGCTTATGCAAAGTCAAAAGACCTTGTTGTAATTGAAGATGCAAAGCGAAACGATATAGGAAATACAGCAAAAGCATATGCCGACGGCCATCTCGGAAAAGTGGAGACTCCGGGCGGTTTATGTGTATCGTCATTTGATGTGGATTTTCTGACCGTAACTCCGTTTTTGGGAAGTGAGAGCCTTGATCCTTTTGCAGATGTATGCAGAGAAAATGACAAAGGTATTTTTGTGCTCGTAAAAACATCAAACACAAGTTCGGGCGAAATTCAGGATGTTATAACAAAAGACGGGCTGACAATTAGTCAGAGTATCGCAGAGTATGTTGCGATGAAAGCCGATGGTTTTTCAGGTAAATACGGTTACTCTTCTATCGGTGCGGTTGTGGGTGCGACCTATCCCGAAGAAGCGGTCAAATTAAGAAAAACGATGCCGAAAAGTTATTTTCTCGTTCCCGGTTACGGCGCACAGGGCGGCGGTGCAAAAGATGTATTGCCCTGTTTTAACCCTGACGGTCTGGGCGCAGTCATAAATTCATCAAGAGGAATTCTATACTCGCATATGAGTGATGAAGAACGTAATTCCTGCTCAAAAGAAGAGTATCTCAACAGAGTGAGAAATGCGATTGCAAAAATGCAGAGAGATATATACACTGTGCTCAAAAGCAGTTATCCCGAAATGGTTTATTGACGGTTAAGAGCGACAAGCAGAAGGATTCGATACCACCAGCTCAACCGCTGCGCGATTGAGCATTGAAAATCGTCGAGGGAACAAGGAGCGATGCGGAGAGCCCAGCGGCGTCCGATTTTCACGAAGTTATCTCGGCCACACTACCCAAACGAAACAAAAAAGCCCATCCGAAAGGATGAGCTTTTTTGTTTGGCTGGGGTAGAAGGATTCGATACCATCAGCTCAACCGCTGCGCGATTGAGCTTTGAAAATCGTCGAGGGAACAAGGAGCG
Source organism: Oscillospiraceae bacterium (assembly GCA_015065975.1). GTDB lineage: Bacteria > Bacillota > Clostridia > Oscillospirales > Acutalibacteraceae > SIG598. Next base: position 15,328 of record SVPG01000020.1, read on the forward strand.
ATGCAGAGAGCCCGGCGGCGTCCGATTTTCGCGAAGTTATCTCGGCCAAACTACCCAAACGAAACAAAAAAGCCCATCCGAAAGGATGAGCTTTTTGTTTGGCTGGGGTAGAAGGATTCGAACCTTCGCATGACGGAGTCAGAGTCCGTTGCCTTACCGCTTGGCGACACCCCAGTATGTTTGCCTCTCAAGCAGTAACTATTATACTCGCTTTTGCGAGAATGTCAATAGATTAGCGAAGTTTTTTTGAAAAAATTTCTTAAGATATCAGTCGGAGGATTGAGGTGCGTCCTCTTCAGAACCTGCAATGAGCTGCCAGTCCTCAACGCCTTCGGTGTTATCCTTGACAAAGAGTATCTTTATCGTCTTGAGAATGAGCTCGATATCGAGCAGGACGTTCTGATGCTGTATGTAGTAAAGGTCGAGCTTGAGCTTGTCCTGCGGCGGTGTGTTGTACTTGCCGAAGACCTGGGCATAACCCGTGAGACCTGCCTTTACCTTGAGACGGTAATCGAAAGCCGGTGCAAAGTCCTTGTACTGTTCGGCGATCTCGGGACGCTCGGGACGGGGACCGACGATGGACATATCGCCCTTGAGGATATTGATTATCTGGGGCAGCTCGTCGAAATGTATCGCGCGAAGAACTCTGCCGACGGGTGTGATTCGATCGTCGTTCTTTCTCGCGAGTCGGGCTTTTCCGCCCTCGGAATCCATTCTCATGCTTCGGAATTTGTAGATCATGAAGATCTTTCCGCCCTCGGTCAGACGCTCCTGCTTATAGAATACGGAACCGCCGTCATAGAATTTTATGAGCAGAGCGATTATTGCCATGAAGGGGAGCATGATGAGTGCGAGAGGTACGATGATGACAAGATCAAGCATACGCTTGAAAAAACGCTTCTCAGCTGTAAGACCACAGTTGCGGAGAAGGTACATCGGAGTGTCCGAAGTGGTGCTGTCGGTGGCTCCGGTCATAATAAGATCGGAGAGCGAAGGCTCAACGTACATGAGAATATTGTTCTCGAAACAGTACTGCATGAGCTCGTTGCGTTCGGTTGCGGGAATGTCGCAGAGTGCCATACCGTCGTATTTTTGGCATTCGCTCTTTATAGCGTCAAGACCCTGAGAATACTCGATGAACTTGCTTGCTTTGTAGCTGTCGTTGCGCTCGGAAAAACGCTTTATCATAAATCGCGATGCGGAACCGTTGGTGACGACAAGCAGCTTGCGCGGCGGATACAGCTTTCTGTATATGCGCTTTGCGGCGACCGACCACAAGGTTATGACAAGAACGTCCATTGCCGTGAGCAAAAGCATCGGCAGAGGATTTGATATCTTGTAAGCAAGCAGACATATGACGGGGTAGTCAACGATGTTTGCAAACAGCGCCGCAAGCGAATGTGAATAAACGATATCCAGTATGCGCCTCGAGCCGATATGCTGACCGCCGTAAACCTTTGTGAATATGCAGAGAAGGAGCAGATACACGGCGAGCATCATCCAGTGACCTTTGGTCCAGAATGCCAGCTTGATTGTGTCGGCATAGAAATGACTCCATATTATCCAGTAGAGCAGAAGCAGCAGAACGATCAGTATTGATGACATTGTAAAGATCAGTAATCTTTTGAAACGTTCCTGTTTCATTGGAACACCCTTTTCCTGTTTTATAAAAATGTATATAGTTACTCATTTTGCTATATATTATTACATTTTACACGTTTATTTGCGTTATGTCAATTGTTAAAAGATTGTCAGGTGGACGATGCTTTTCTTGACAGTCGGGAGCAGCTATATTATACTAAAATATAAAGGGAATCTATGACGGTTTTGTCAAAAAATTCCTGACAAACATAAGGAGTGTTTGTTTTATGGATTCAAAATATGAAGCCCTGTTTACCCCGTGGAAAATAGGAAACGTAGAGATCAAAAACAGAATCGTGCTCTGTCCTATGGGCGGAACATCGCTTTTCGGCTGGATGGAGCCCAACCATTTTGATGAGGAAGCGGCAAAGTTCTTCCTTGAGAGAGCGAAGAACAACGTCGGTCTTATAATTCCGGGAATTGCACCCATCAAAGACAGCATCGGCGGAAGATGGCTCTACAAGAATAAAAAGATGTTCAAGCAGCTCAAGGAGTTTATGGACGAGATACATAAGACGGGCGCAAAGCTTTTTGTTCAGCTTACCGCGGGAATGGGACGTTCGTGGGCTATAACCGATCCGCTTGTAATGCTTCACAACAGTCCGATACTGCGCACGATCGCAAAACCTATCCTCGATGTCACATATCAGTCGGCAAGCCCGAGCGAGCTTCCTTCGAGATGGTCGGATAAAGTGACCTGCCGTGAAATCACGCTCAAGGAGATAAACGAAATAATCGATGCCTTTGCAAAGACTGCTGCGCTGTGCAAGGAGGCGGGTGTTGACGGTGTCGAGGTCCATGCTGTGCATGAAGGCTATCTGCTCGACCAGTTCACGCTCAGATACACAAACAGGAGAACCGACAAATACGGCGGCTCCTTTGAAAATAGATATCGTTTCCCCGTGGAGATAGTAAAGGCGATAAAGGGTGCGTGCGGTGATGATTTCCCCGTATCTCTGCGATATTCGGTTGAGTCAAAGGTCAAGGATTTCTGCTACGGTGCGCTGCCGGGTGAGGAGTATTCCGAGATCGGAAGAGATATGGAGGAGAGCGAAAGAGCCGCAAAATATCTTCAGGACGCGGGCTATGACATGCTCAACGCCGATAACGGTACTTACGATTCTTGGTACTGGGCTCATCCGCCAATGTATATGCCGCTCAACTGCAACCTCGAGGACGTTGCACATATAAAGAAATTTGTTGATATCCCTGTTGTGTGTGCGGGAAGAATGGATCCCGCTGTCGGTGCGCAGGCTGTTGCCGACGGCAGAATAGACGGTGTCGGAGTTGCACGCCAGTTCCTCTCGGACGGTCAGTGGATAACAAAGCTTATCGAAGAGCGGCTCGAGGATATCAGACCGTGCATATGCTGCCATACAGGTTGCTTCAATATGACTCATTACAAGGGCGTCGCAAACGATCAGTCGATACATGATGCAGGTCATATTTCGCGCTGTGCGCTCAACCCCGAGACTATGCAGTCAAAGAAATACAAGATCGAAAAGGCTAAGAAGTCAAAGAAGGTTGCCGTCATCGGCGGCGGTATCGGCGGCATGGAAGCTGCGATAGTCTGTGCAAAGAGAGGACACAGCGTCACCCTTTACGAAAAGGATTCTCAGCTCGGCGGCGTGTTCATTGCCGCTGCGGCGCCTTCCTTCAAGGAGAAGGACAGAGACCTCATCGCGTGGTACAACCGTGAGATAAAGAAATATCCGATTGAGATAAAGCTCGGAACAAAGATCGATGATATCTCGGCTCTCGATGCTGACGAGATAATCGTTGCAACGGGCTCGGTCGCGAATAAAATCCCCGTAAAAGGAATCGAAAAGGGCATCGAAGCGGTTGATTTCCTGCTCGGTGAAAAAGAGGTCGGTGAGAATGTCGCAATAATCGGCGGCGGTCTTACGGGCTGTGAGATAGCGTATGAGCTCTATCTGCAGGGCAAAAAGCCGACCATTGTCGAGATGAAGAATGACCTTATCGCCGTTACGGGAATATGCCTTGCGAATACAAGCTTCCTGCGCGATTTCTTCAAGACAAACAATGTCCCCGTATATCTTGAAACGAGTCTCACCGAGATACACGATGACGGTGTCACAGTCACAGGCAAGGATAAAAAGAGCTTCAAAATCGATGCTGACAGCGTCATACTTTCGACAGGCTACAAGCCCAATCCGCTTGCCAAGAAGAGCAGACATGTTCACGTTGTCGGCGATGCAAGCAAGGTAGGCAACCTGCGCACGGTCATATGGCAGGCGTGGGACGTTGCAATGAAGCTCTGATTTTAAAATATCGTCTTGAGCGGCTTCGTTTTCGGGGCCGCTCTTTTGGAAAATACGGTTGAGGGAGTGATAAGATATGCCGTTCGAGATAGTCAGAAATGATATAACCAATATGAAAGCCGATGCGATCGTAAATGCGGCAAATCCCCGCCCGATCATTGGTTACGGCGTTGACAGCGGTATTCACAAAAAAGCGGGCAGCAAGCTTCTTGAAGCTCGTAAAAAAATAGGCGACATAGAATTCGGTGATGCCGCCGCAACCGAAGGGTTTGGACTTGATGCGAAAATAATCATTCACGCCGTTTCACCCGTGTGGCAGGGCGGACGGGCGAACGAGATACAGCTGCTTCAAAGTTGTTACGAAAAATCGCTTCAGATCGCCGTTGACAACGGCTGCGAGTCGATAGCCTTTCCTCTGCTTTCGGCGGGCAATCACGGCTTTCCGAAGGATATCTGTCTCGAGACGGCGATCGGTGTTTTCAGCCGATTCCTTTTGAGACACGATATGCACATATACCTTGTCGTTTTCGGACGCAATGCATTTGAGCTTTCGGAGAAGCTGATGTGCTCGGTGAAAAGCTATATTGACGACAACTATATCCGCGAAAAAAGTATTGAGGAATACGGCGCTGCGGACAAACGCGATGTGCGCGAAGCGGAACTTGTTTATCTGAGAAGGGTTATGGAACAGCGCAGCCGCAGCACAAAAGACATAGCTCAGCTCGTGGACGAGGTGGACGAATCCTTTTCGCAGGCTCTTATCCGTCTGATAGATGAAAAAGGGCTGACCGACCCGTATGTGTACAAGAAGGCGAATATTGACCGAAAGCTGTTTTCGAAGATAAAAAATAACAGGGACTACCGACCGGGCAAGGCGACCTGTACAGCCTTTGCGGTCGCGCTGGAGCTTGATGTGAAGCAGACGCGTGAGCTTATAGGAAAAGCGGGATATGCGCTGACGCACAGCAGCAAATTCGATATCATAATAGAATATTTCATCACTTCGGAAAATTACGATATATTTGAGATAAACGAGGTGCTGTTTGCGTTCGGTCAGCCGCTGCTCGGCGGATAATTTGTCGCTTTTTCGGCGACCTTTTTGCGTATGATTTCTGGTATACTGCAGATGCAGAAAGGAAAGGAGGAAAACGATGAACAATTACATTATTCATGTAAACAGAGTCGAGAAGACCGAATGGATTGAGGCTGTTGAAGACATCGTCGCGAGAATGCGCGAGGAGGGCGAAGAGGTATCGCAGGAAAGATATTACGAGCTGATCGACGTATTTGCAAAAGCGATAATCAACGGAGGAAAGCTCATTGTTCCCGTGAAGATTCCAAAGTCGCTTGAGGACGAGATGATCGTCGGAATGCCGAAAGTCGGCGATGAAATCAATCTTAAAGAAGAAGTTAGAATCAGCATCAAAAAGATTGAGCTTCCCGACGGTACTGCGGCGCTTGCAGCCTTCACGGATTATGACAAGCTTGATACGGATCAGCCGGAATCGACGATGACCGAAGATGTGGAACGCTGTCTCGAAAGGGCGCTGATGATAGAAGAGGTCGACGGTCTGATGATAAACCCGTGGACAGCACCCTGCTTTTTGCCCAAAGGCTATATCAAAATGATATTCGAAAAATGTCTTGAGGTTAAAGACGAAACGAGGGTCACTTTCACTACGGCGAATATTGCAAGGTATCATTGTGAGTGTATAGTCAATGCCGCAAACAAGACCTTGCTCGGCGGCGGTGGCGTTGACGGCGCGATACACCGTGAGGCAGGTCCCGGACTGCTCGAGGAATGCCGCACGCTCGGAGGCTGTGAGACGGGACAGGCGAAGATCACGGGAGGTCACGCTCTGATGGCTCGTTACGTGATACACACAGTCGGTCCTGTTTACACGGGAAAAGAAACCGACGCGCAGATGCTCGGTCGCTGTTACTGGAACAGTCTTGAGCTCGCCCGCTCAAAGAATATTCACTCAATAGCCTTTCCCGCGATATCAACGGGAGCATACAGATACCCGTTTGTGCCGGCGGCGGAAGTTGCGGTCAGAACGGTTTTTGACTGGCTGAAAATAAATCCGCAATACGCAATGAGGGTCACCTTCGTTCTGAGCAGTCGTGAAAACGCCGATGTTTACAGGGCGGTGTGGGCAGATTACGCAGCGGAATATGACGCAGACCTGACGGCAGGCGCAAACGACGGAATCCTCGAGAGGGCTGTCAGCTTTGCGATGGAGGCGCATAGGGGAGCGGTCAGAAAAGGGAGCGACCGTCCGTATATTCTCCACCCGATCGAAACGCTCGGAATACTTGCATCGATGAATGCAGACATAAATCTTATGGCGGCGGGAGTTCTGCACGATACCCTTGAGGATACCGATACTTCGCTTCTTGATATTTACGAGCAGTTCGGTGCTGATACAGCGGCGCTTGTGAATGCGCATACCGAGGATAAGAGAAGATGCTGGTTTCTGAGAAAGCTGCATACCGTAAACGAAATACCGAATCTCGACATCCGAATGAAAATGCTCGTTATTGCCGACAAGGTTGCAAATCTGAGAAATATGTATTCCGATTACAAGAAAATCGGCGAAGAGCTCTGGACTCGGTTCAACGCACCGAAGGCTTTGCAGGCGTGGTATTACGGCAGTATAAACGACTCGCTCGCGGAGCTTGCCGATTATGTCGAAACACGGGATATTTACTGGGAGATGACGGCTCTTTTCAAGGACCTGTTTGTCGATTATTTCATCGACGACGAAAATGATGTAATATATCAGGCAAGTGCGGATAAAACGATATATATGCTTTGCAGGAGCGACTGCTGCTGGAGACAGACCGAAGAGGGTCTGCCCGACGGACTGAGGCAGATTCACCGAAAGGCGGCGGAACGCATCGAGGACAACTGGACAGAAGAATAACAGGGTAAAGAAAAAAGGACGACAGATTTTTCTGTCGTCCTTTTTGATTGTCGATTATTTGCTGAAAAGTCCCTTTGCCTTGTCGAGGAGATCACCGATTGCGGAGGAATCGCCGATCTTTGCCTTGATAGCGGTTACGATGTTTTCGATTGCATCATCGGGAAGATCGTCAGCGATGTCCTTGATGGTGCCCTTGGGGTCAGCCTTGAACTTCTTGAGGAGACCTTCGTCGCCTGTGACCTTGGAGACGAGCTCGTTGATCTTTTCTTTGATATCCATTGGAAAATCATTCCTTTCAGTTTTGTCAATCTGATTTTATCATATGACCGCCGTTATTTCAAGGCAAGTTTTATTTGATATAAAGTTGACAGTAGTGCAACCTGTTTTGATGTTATGATACACGCAGGAAAGGAGGAAAGCGTACGGATATTTATGCACAGATAAAAGAGAAGTATCTGATGGGCGGCGTGACGCACGCAATGCTTGCGCAGGAATTCGGCGTGCCCGTTGCAACGATCAGACGAAGGGCGGCTCAGGAGGGGTGGAAGAAACAGCGTAAACAGAAAACGGGTGAAACGGATACAGAGTCACAGAAGAAAACTCACATCTCGCGTCAGCTCGAGATAACCGACCGACTGCTCGATATTATAGCGCAGGCTCTCGAAAATCCCGACGAGCTTTTCGGATATGTCGAGTGTCAGAAGGTCGGCGGCGAGGTTGAGTTTGCGTATGAGAAAATACCCTACATCAACGACGCGAGACTGGCGAGGCTGGTCAAAGCCGTCTCGGATATTTTCGAGCTTCAGAGGCTCGCTCTTTGTATTCCGGAGTTCAAGGAACAGCACGACGCACAGTTTGCCGAAAGGAAGCTCGACCTCGAACTGCTCAAAATCGAAAAGTCGGCAAAGAACATGAGCCTTTGTGCGGACGACGGCTTTATTGCGGCGCTGGGACTTGAGATTGCGTCGGAAGGGACGGAGAGCGATATTGACAGCATTTGAGAAAAGAATATCACAGCTGCGGCGGTCGGTCGGCGAGCAGGAGAGCGGCGGGTTCAGATTTACCCCCTTTTCGAAAAAGCAGCGGCTTGTGCTCGGCTGGTGGTGCGAAGGCAGCCCCTACGCAGGCTGTGACGGCGTTATAGCCGACGGAGCGGTACGTTCGGGAAAAACCGTGGCGATGTCGCTCGGGTTTGTGATGTGGGCAATGCACAGCTTTTCGGGACGGTCGTTTGCGATATGCGCAAAGACCATAGGTTCTGCCGAACGAAATATTCTGACCCAGCTGCGGCAGATACTGAAAAACAGAGGATATACCCTCAGGGAGGATCGTTCGCGCCATCTCATGACCGTTTCAAAAGGTTCGGTCAGCAACGATTTCTATTGCTTCGGCGGCAGGGACGAGAGCTCGCAGGACCTTATACAGGGAATGACGCTGGCGGGAGTTTATCTCGACGAGGCGGCGCTTATGCCCGAATCGTTTGTCAGTCAGGCAACGGCGAGATGCTCGGTCGACGGCTCGAAGCTGTGGTTCAACTGCAACCCCGAAGGTCCGTATCACTGGTTCAAAAAGGGGTGGATAGACAGGAGAAAGGAACGAAATCTGCTCTATGTCCACTTTGAAATGGCGGATAATCTAAGTCTGTCGAAGGAGATAATCGAGCGGTATATGACCATGTATCAGGGAGTTTTCCACAGACGGTACGTGCTCGGTGAATGGTGTGCGGCTCAGGGTCTTGTCTATCCGATGTTCGACGCCGAACGCAATATAGGCGGGCAGGAGAGTGCTGCCGAGAGGTGGTTCATGTCGTGCGATTACGGAACACAGAACCCGTTTGCGCTCGGGCTTATCTCCGCCCGAAAGGGAGAGGACGGAGATTTTTACTGCCTTGAAAAGGAGTTTTATCACGACGGACGAAAAAAGGGTCAGATGACCGACAGTGAATATGCCGACGCACTCGAAGAGTTTGCGAAGGATACGCAGGCGCAGACGGTTGTTGTGGACCCGTCTGCGGCATCGTTCATAGCCGAGCTTCGTTCACGCGGGTGGAAGGTGATAAAGGCGAAAAATGATGTTGCGGAAGGGATAAGATGCGTCGCACGTGCGCTGTCGGCGGGAAAGCTGAGGGTCATGCCGTCCTGCGAGAATACCATACGCGAGTTTGCGACCTATATTTGGGACGAGACAGCGTGCAGCAGGGGAGACGACCGACCCGTGAAACAGAATGACCATGCGATGGATATGCTCAGATACGCGCTTATGACCGACAGAAAAACAGCGTCGGCAAGAAAGGAGCGCTATTCGGGCAAGGGAGCAACATAAAGGTGATCGAAAGGAGAAGGATGAATGTCGCTTTCAGATATTATTAATGCGGAAGTTGACGGCCTTTACGGCAAAAAGGTTCTTGAGGATATGGGGCAGATAATTGCCCTCTATGACTTTTACGAGGGTAAGGGTCAGGACTGGGAAACGGCGCACGATCTCGATTATACGCCGACAAAGCTGCGCACGAATCTCTGTAAAAAGCTTATAAAGAGAGAAGCGCGTTTCATGTTCGGAAGAACCCCCGAGATCAGGGTCTGTTCGGACGACAGCGAGATACTCACGGAGCATCAGCGTGCGCTCAGAGATGTTCTTGAGGAGAATTCGTTTTCCGAGCGCCTGATAAAAGGTATGCGAGACTGCCTTATCGGAAAGAGGGTTGCGATAAAGCTGACGGGCGGTGTGAATGAACCGATAGGCGTGCAGTTCAGACCGTCGATGGAGTTTGTGTTTGAACCGTTTGAAGAGGATTCGGACAAGCTCAAAAAGATAATTTTCTTTTACAGGATAAATGACGAGAAGAATTTCTCGGATCAGAGAATATGGCGTCAGAAATATGAGATGCACGCAAACAGGTGTTTTGTCACCGAAGGCATCTACAACGGAAGAGGCGAATGTGTCGAGGGCGGAGAATGCATGAACACAGGTCTCGATTTCATTCCCTGCAGAGTTGTCATAAACGACGGTCTGACGGGCGATCTGACAGGTGAGAGCGATGTTGAAGAGCTCATCGGCAATCAGAACGCATACAACCGTCTCAAGTCGGATGACATCGACGCTCTGAGATTCAATATGTTCCCGCAGCGGGTAGCGGTCGATGCCGACGGCAGCTCGCTTGAAAATATGGTCATCGCACCGGGCTCGCTGATCGATCTTATGACCGATCCTGCCCGAGGTGATGACGGCGATCAGGCAAGTCTTTCAATGCTTGAATCAAAGTTTGGCTATGATGCGAGATTCGAGCACACGATGAACCGCATCAAGCAGGATATGCATGAAATGCTCGGTGTGCCCAATCTGTCGCTTGAACAGCTTCAGGGTCTTGCACAGTCGGGAAAAAGCATGAAAGCGCTTTACTGGGAGCTCATTGAGCGAAGTGAGGAACGCTGGACGGTATGGGAGCCTGCGCTCAAATGGATGTGCCGCAGCATACTCAGAATGCTTTCCGTCTACGGGGACTGCCGATACGATGAAAACTATACCGTTTCGGTGGAGCATCTCTATCCCATTCTTGAGGACGAGGAATCGGAGCGCGAGCTCGATCTTCGCGAGGTGGCGGCAGGTGTCCGGACGCCTGAGAGTTACCGCGAGAAATGGATAAACGCAGTATAGTGCGGAAAATGTCGACGGACGAAAAACGGGGAACTTTTGGCACGGGCTGAGACCCGATGCAAAGAAAGGATGACAGGATGAAAAACACTTCAAAAATTCTCAGGAGACTGCTCTTTGCTCCGATAGCGATGTGCTGCGGAGCGCTGGCCGACATTGACGGTGAGGAACTGACACGCATCGTGGAAAAACGCACCGCAAGAGCCGAAACAGCCGTTCTGCGCGATTATTTTGCACAGCACGGCGTTGAGGGTGAAGAAGCCGAGGAGGCTATGGAGGAATTTCGAAGGAAAAGAAGGGCTGCTCAGCCTTCCGAGCAGCAGCTCGGAGCACTGCGCGAGAGAGCGGAAAAGGCCGAAAAGGCGGCAAAGCTGGCGGATATCAGAACCCGCACGGGTATGGGTATGATGAAGCTCGGCATCGCTCAGGAGCACTTTGACGACGTTATGACCCTTGTTGAGAAGGAGATCGGAGATAATTCCGATACCGAACAGATAAATGCGGCAATCGAGGCGGTCGTTGCACGGCTTCCGGGTTTTGCGTCAGCGCAAGGGTATAACGCAGGCTCAAAAGGCAATTTCCCGAGATCGGATTCATATTCGGTTATGCAGCAGCAGCTCGACGCCGCAAGATCGGCGGGGAACAACGCGGCAGCGGTTTCGATCATTTCGCACGCCGCTGCAAAAGGAATAAAGCTGCGCTGACGGCAGCGTAAAGAATCAGAAAGGACTTGATTTAATGGCAAATATCACAGGTACAGGTACCGTATGGAACCTTCCCAACTATGCAGGACAGCTCTACACCTCCACTCCGACCGAAACTCCGTTTCTCAATATGATCGCGGCAAATGCGGTCATGACTGACAACTTCGAGTTTCCGACAGGTGCGGAATATTCCCACGAGGCGGCTGCTCAGCCGTCCATAACCGAAGTGGGCTCTCTTACCGCTCCCGGTGCTATCGGCTATGTGCGCACACAGAGCAAGAACGTCACACAGATCTTCCAGGAGAAGGTCAGCGTCAGCTATGCAAGACTTGCAAACTGCGGACGTCTCTCCGGTGTGTCCTCCTCTTTCAGCCGTGAGGCTGTTCCCGATGAGCTCGAATTCCAGACCACACGTGCGCTCGAGAAGATCGCCCGCGACATCGAGTACACCTTCATCAACGGAACATATCAGCTCAGCGATGCGGCAAATGTGGCAAACAGAACACGCGGTATGCTTTCCGCATGCCAGACCTCTGTCGATGCCGAGGGTGCTGCTCTGACAAAGTCCCTGCTCAATGATGCTTTCAGACAGGCATTCGATGCAGGCGCAACCTTCACAAATATGGTCATCTTCTGCGGCGCAGACGTCAAGCAGGCCATCACCACCGCATATGCGGACCAGATGGGCTTCAACATCTCCGCAAACACAGGCGGTGCAAACATCATGCAGATCGAGACCGATTTCGGTCCCGTATCCATCGTCATCAGCAGATATATGCCCGAGGGAACTCTGCTCGGTGCGGACGTTTCCTGCATCAGACCTGTTGAGCAGGAGGTTCCCGGCAAGGGCAACTTCTTCCGTGAACAGCTTTCCAAGACAGGTGCTGCTGAGGAGTATCAGATCTTCGGTCAGATCGGACTCGACCACGGTCCCGAATGGAAGCATTTCAAGATCACCGATATCGGTGCAGCCGAGTAATTTCCGCATCTGAGGGGGACGCGGTCCGAATATCTTTTCGGACCGCACCCTCGGCGGTTTGCCTAATGTGAAAGGATGGTGACCTGCATGAGAAATGCTTTGATTAGACTTAAAAGGATACTGAGAGTACCGGGGTGTGAGAATGCGCCTTGTGTCATGTCTGACAAAGAACTGTCCGATCTTCTTTCGGAATGCCGGGGCGATGTGGAGGCAGCGGCTTACAGAGCCTGCATAAAGCTTTCGCGTGACAGCTCGTACACAATGCCCGACGGAACAAAGACTCCCGATCAGAGCGGATACTGGCTGAGGACGGCGCTGCTTTACCGTCCCAGCATGACGGGCTGTGCAAGGAGGGCGGACGATGCCGTGTAGCATGACGGGCTGCGGAGGTGAGATATGCCGCAGATGTCAGCCGATTCTTAAAAGAATGTGCGTTGAAAGATATCCCGATGACGGATACGGTCAGCCCGATCTTCAGGCTCAGCCGGAGACGGGGAGGATATGTGCGGCAATATCGGAATATCCGAAATCAAGAAGAATGAAAAGATATTATCTTCCCGCGATAGCGTCCGATTGCGACGGCAGATATTTCATGACCGTTGCCGCCTGTTCCTTTCCCGATATCCGCAAGGGCGACAGGATAATATCCGATGAGTATACACTGAGCGTTGAATCGTGGGACGGAACATCTGCGATTGTGAGGGTGGTGCAATGATACGCGTTGACTTTTCCGCCGATATCGAAAGCGCTGTCAGAAGCCTTACCGATGTCGGACATGCGGCGCACGGAACTCTTCTTGAGATCGGTGATATGCTCGCGTGGGAGGCGGAGCTTCGTGCAAAGCTTGAAGCTCCGTGGCAGGACCGCACGGGAAATGCAAGACGGACGCTGGACGGCTGGTGCCGTGCCGATGAGGCGGATGAGGATACGATATATGTCGGTCTGAGCGGTCACATGGAATACTCTCCCGTGCTCGAGCTCGGACACGACGGGAGGTATGCGGTCATATTCCCCGTCATTTCGGAAATTGCACAGCGACTTAAAAATATGAGGCTTATTTAAGAGAGGAAAGATCGATGGATAAATGGAACGATATCATTGATGCTCTGCGAGCCTTCGGTCTTACTGCTGTTGCGCCTGCGTACAGGACAGGCATATGCACCTCGCCGTATTGTGTGGTGCAGCAGTGCGGCGGGATAAGAAGAAATCCGAAGGGCGGCAGCGCAAAATACAGAGTGCACGTGATAGTACCTGCTGCAGATTACAGGCAGCTTTCGCAGATGAGCGAAGAGGTGAGAGCGGCGCTCGCACCGATGGTCAGCCGCGGAGAGCTCAGAGAGCTTGTCACGAGAAGCTCGACCGTTGTGGACGATGTTTTCGCGGCCCACAGCTGCTATCTGGAATATGCCAGCGAATACACGGGATAAACTTTTTTGATGAAAGGAAGTAACATCTATGAGACATTTTACAACCAACCCGATAGTCAATATCGCCCGTGCGGAGATAGTGACCGAGGGAAGCAATCCGAGGGTCATGTCTTTTGAGACGGTCAGCAGCGCAAAACCCGAGCCCTTTGTCAGCGAGGGTGAGGACAAGGAGCTGAGAGTCAGAAATACTATCCTCGCACAGCACCTGCTCGAGGATATAATCAAGGGTTACAACATAAAGCTGACAGACTGTGCCCTTTCAAAGGAGCTTCTCGAGGTGATTGACGGCGGCACTGCTGTCAGCTCCGCTGTCGGAAGCTTTGAGGGCTACAGATCGCCCGCGGCGGGAGCGGAATCGGCACGTACACGTTTTACGCTCAGACTTTACACTGCGGAGAAGGATTACGGCGGCGAGGCTGTTGCATATTTCCGATTCTCCTTCCCGAACTGTATCGGCACTCCCGCAAATCTCAGCTTCGAGGAGGGCTCGTTCACAACACCCGAATACACGGTCAAGTCCCGTCCGCCTTACGGCAAGTGCGCAATGACCGTCGAGTGCCTTGACTGCCTGCCCGTCTACTGCGGCTCGGCAGACGAGCTTCCCGAAAATCCCTCAGAGGGTTTCTGTGTGCTTGCAACAGCTGACTTTACTGTGGGTGAAATCGCACTTGCGGTCGGCGAAATGATGTATTACGACGGAGAGTCGTATCAGAAGATCGCTTGAACGGAGGCGGCGGTATGAACGAATCTATTGTGACGGTGCAGCTTCCCGGCTGGACAGACGACAAACCGTTTGAGGCAAAACTCAGACGTCCGTCTCTTCTCGATATGGCGGCAAGAGGCTATATTCCCAACGAGCTCATGGGCAGTGCAAGAAGACTGTTCTGTGAGGGCTGCGATGCCGACCTTCCGCTCGATGAGCTCGGAAGACTGCTCATCTCGGTGGCAAAACGTGCGCTTGTCGAGCCGACGTGGGAGGAGCTTGAGCAGAGCGGCACAGGTCTTACGGATATTCAGCTGACGGCGATATACGGTTTTGCGCAGGCGGGAGTGCGCGCTCTTGACTGCTTTCGTGTCCAGCAGTGATATGCTGTTCTCACTGCTTGCGGTCTCGAAACGCTATTGCGTCCGCCCGAGCGTTGTGGCAGGGGTGGAGAATTCCTATGACGCCTACTGCCTCGATGAAGCGTGCACGTATGCGATGCTTCTAATCGAGGAGGGAAGAACGCCTGGCGGAAACGAACAGACCGTAAAGCAGCTTATCGGCATGAAAGGAGTGGAGTTTATTGATAGAAGCAGGAACAATAAGAGCCTATCTCACGCTCAGCAGTCATGATTTCACGACAAATCTCAACAGCGCTCTCGAGCAGCTCAGAGCGATGAGCGATCAGTGTGCAATGTCGGGTGCTGCGGCTGCGGCTCTCGGGCTTTCGATGGACGGACTGACGGGCGGAGGTCTTGCGAGAATGGCGGCAGCGATGAGAAGCGGTATAGCCGATTCGCGCAATCTGACCGCTTCGATGACGGCTGATTACAATACTGCTGCGGCAAAGGTGGCAGGCAAGACATCGGAGCTTGCCTCGAGAATATCGGGCAGCCTCAGCTCTGTCCAGTCGCAGGCGCGTCAGGCGATGGTGAGAGCGGGCGAAGGTATGGTAGCGGGCCTCGGCTCGATGCAGGCGGCTGTTGTGGCAAAGGCGCAGGCCGTCGCGTCGAAGGCTGCGGCTGCGATGAGGTCGGCTCTTCGTATAGCGTCTCCCTCACGTGTTACGCGTGAGATAGGTGTGCAGACGGCTATGGGCATGGCGGTCGGTATGAGCGATATGCAGCAGGAGACCGAAAGAAGGGCAAAGGCCCTTGCGGGAGCGGCGGTGTCGTCGCTTTCGTCGGTCAGCGCCGACGGTGTGTCGCTTGACCTGAGAGCGGAGAGGACTGTCGGTACAGCGGCCGATACGGCGGGAATGGCACAGCTTTGCACAAAGCTCGACATACTCATCGACCGTGTGACCAATTCACAGCAGAAGATGGAGATAGACGGCAGAAGCTTTGCCAGACTTCTCAAAGAGTACGTGTAGGAGGTGAGCGAGTGGAGAGTGTTCTGCCCTTTGAGGCATATTATGAAAATTCTTTTGGCGAAAAGCTTTGGCTCGACCGCGCTCCGTACGTGATAAATGACGGTACCCTTTTCAATCACGAATGGAAATTCACCACATCGTCGCGTCCCCTTAACGAAGGCACAAAACTGCTGTCGGCAAAAAGACCGAACGCGGAGAAAACGGTCGAGCTTGATGTATATGCAGACAGCGCAAAGGAGCTTGCCGATGCGCTTGAGAATCTCGAGAAACATTTCGGGAAGGACATTTCGGCGCTGTCGGCAGGCAAGCTCTGGATAGGCAACCGATTCATGCGGTGCTGGTGCAGAACGGGAAAGAAGGAGCTGTCGCGTGATTTTGTCAGCATGGCAAAGGTGACGCTTTCGGTCATGCCCGAAATTCCCGTGTGGTGCAGAGAGACGGTGTATGCACATCTCCCCGGAGTCAGTGAGGATGTTCAGGGACACAAGTACAGCTACCGTTATCCCTACAGATACGGAACGGGAATGTCGGGAATCAATATCTACAATATGAGTTATCTGCCCTCTCCGATGAGGATAATTTTCTACGGTCCGGCGGTCAATCCGAGAATCGTTATGGACGGAAAGGTGATAGGCGTAAATACAACTCTGCTTGCAGGGGAGTATGCCGTTATCGACCAGCAGATGAGGCAGATATATAAGATTTCAAAGGACGGCGTGCGGACGAATATTTTCGACAACAGAGTCAAAAACGGACTTGTGTTCGACTTTGCTCTGCCGGGAACGAGCTTTGTGAACATTTCGTCCGACGCGGGTGTCGATATTACGGTGATTGAGCAAAGGAGTGAGCCGAGATGGAGCTTGCGCTGATACATTGTGACGGTGGTTTCCGCGACATAAAGGTGCTCGACTGCTTTGAACAGTTTGACTGTACGGTGGGCGACAGCGAGAACGACAACGACTGGATGCTCGAGTTTGCCGCCGAGGAATGGGCAAGAAATCCCGTGAATCCGGGAGATCATGTCTATATCGACAATACCGAATGGGGAGGTCCGGCTGAGAGGGTTCGTCACTCCTCCGATGACGGAAAGGTCAGGGTGTACGGTACAAACTGGCGAGGTTTGCTTGGAAGAAGAGGTGTCTGTCCCGCAGCGGGACAGACACACTACAGGGTTGATTCCTGTGAAGCGAACGAGCTTATGGCACAGCTTATCGGAAACTGGAGAAATTCGCTCTTTCACGTCAGCGACGAAAACAGCGGTATAGTGTGCTCGGGCTCGATACGCTACAAGCCGTTTGACCGTGCGATGGAAACCCTGCTCGGGGATTCGGCGGGAATCAGGCTGTTCTGCTCGGGCGGCAGAGTGGAGCTTTCGGCAGTTCGGGTCAATGACATATCGGAGCTCATGGAGCTTTCGGACGAGTATGATGCAGGTGTCATTTCTCAGAGAAGACGCGGTGAGTACAATCACATAATTGCGCTCGGACGAGGGGAACTGCTCGAAAGAGACGTTGTCGAGATGTGGATGCTTGACGACGGCACCATTACCGAGGACAGCAGTCTCGATATACCGTCAGACAACGAGCTTTCGACTTACATCTATGACTATTCCGCGGTGGAGAGCCTTGCCGAGCTGCGTGCGGCGGCGAAGAAAAAGCTTGCCGGTTTTTCTTTCGGAGAAACGATGGAAATTACCCTTTCGGGAATCGATACTCAGCTTGAACTGACCGACAGGATCTCGGTTCGCGACAGCGTGACCGGTATGGTCTCGCGCCTGCGCGTGCAGGAGAAAAGACTGCGTATCGACAAGGATTCGGTAACGGTCACACACATACTTAAATAACAAAAGGGGGAGATGCTTTATGGCACAGAAGGCGTTGACAATATACACGCCCGTGGGGGTCGATCCTCATATAAGCGCACAGGACGATGCTTTTATCAGAAGATCAATTCAGCGATGCGAGAGCGGAATTCTCGGACAGCTTAAGTGCGCGGTTGTAAACAACAATACGGTATGTCTGTCGGAGGGCGGCGCTTCCAACAGGGGATATATCCTGTGGATACCTGACGGCGACACGCTCGATCTCACAATAAACACGGGAACTCAGGGACTCGGCAGATATGATCTTGTCGTGGCAGAGTTTGTGAAAGGCGGCGGAGATACTGCCGATGAGCTCAGCTTCAAGGTGGTCGTCGGCACACCGTCGGTAACTCCGAGCGATCCCGATATCATCACATCATCGATGCTTCAGATGGGCGATATCAATCAGATAGCGCTCTTCAGAGTGAAGCTTGACGGAATAAATATCGATTCGGTCGAAAGGGTTGCACCATACGCAAACGGTTCCGCCGATATGGGTGTTATTTCGGTTGACGGAGCTATCGGCACAAAGGCGGGTCTTATGATATGTACAAAGGATAATGGCGTGCTTTCGGCGATAGGTGAGAGTGAATCGAGAGGTCTTATCGGTCTGCCTTCGTTCAAGACCTACTATATCGCAAAGAACAACAGCGATTCTTCGATAGCTTATATCAAGAATAACTGGAAGGCGGGAAATTTTGATATAGTCGGAAACTTCCTTGTCTATGTAAACGGCGGCATCTACGGTCCGTGCGACAGCTTCATCTGTACAAGAACCAACGATAACAACGGCGCTGCGATCCAGTTCGGGTACGGTGTGACCGCGCCCGTATACCATCTTCTCAACGCAGGCACATGGACATCGAAAACGGTGTCCTTTGTATGATCGGAGGTGCTTGTATGGCGCAATGCAGAGAGAACGGCATTTCTTTTGTCCGCGGTGATTCGTATACGGCAAAGCTTTATCTCCACAGTATCGATTCCGACGAGCCTTATATTCTCAAGGAGGGCGATACCGGTCTGCTGATGGTGTTTGATACGAGCGGAAAGGCCGTTATCAGAAAAGAGTTTTCATGTGATGACCAGAGCGAGGACGAGAGTGTTGCGATAGCGTTTCTGCCGAGTGATACCGAGGGTATAACAGACAACTGCCTTTGCTACGAGGTCGAGATCAGGACGTCGGACGGCGATGTTTTTACGCTTCTTTACGGCGAGTTTTTTCTGATGCTCGATATGATAACGTCGGATATCAGAGAGGCGGAAGGAGGCGATTGCTGAGATGGAAATGAAAACGGCTGATGTCGCTTCCCTGACAGCGCTCGGAAACGCAATAAGATCAAAAAGCGCTGCTGCCGAGCCGCTTGAATCTGCTGAAGGAACGGCGGCTGTAATCGGCTCGGTCGAGTGCGGTGGCAGTGTTTACAGCGGTGTCATCGTGCCCGAGAAGACGCTTTCGCTGACGGTCGATGTCGGTGCGCAGTTTACCCGATTTCTTGTTTATTCGCCCGGCTCCGTGGTCGGGTACGGGGTGAAGGGTTGCCGAATGGTATATTTCGACGCAAGCAGCGGAGCGGCGCTTTGCATAAGCACAAATGATGCGGGAACTTCCCAGAGTGTGCTCAATCCAACGGAAAGCATAAAAATAACCGACACCTCCTTCACTGTCGAAAGCAGTCGTGAAAAGGGCAGTGTGCCGGGGTATTTCATACCTGTGGAGTACCGCTGGTTTGCGTGGTAAAGGAGTGACGGGAACGGTATGAAGATAAACAGAGCAAATATTAAATTTGCGAGAGCCTTGTCAAGACGGACGAAGACAACGGCGATAATCCTCCATCACGCGGCCGCATCAAAGTGCTCCGCCGAGAATGTTCATTCGTGGCATCTTGCAAACGGCTGGGCAGGTATCGGGTATCATTTCTTTGTGCGCAAGGACGGTTCCGTCTGGCAGGGCAGACCGCTCGACAGAACGGGTGCACACGCAAACGGTGCAAATTCCTACAGTATAGGTATCTGTTTCGAGGGCGATTTCACACGTGAGACAATGCCTGCGGTGCAGCTTGCCGCTGGAAAAGAGCTTGTATCCTATGTGAAAAACAAGTACCCGAGCATAACAAGGGTGCTCAGACATAAGGAGGTCTGTGCGACAACCTGCCCGGGTGACAGGTTCCCGTTTGCCGAGATTGCGAAGGGCAGGACAAGCGGTGCGTCGGCAGGCGAATCTGTCAGAGCCGAAAGCCCCGCTTGTGTATACGCTCATCCGAAGGTATCGGCAGCCCGTGTGGCTGTTCTCGAAAAAGGTTCGGTCTATCCGTATTCGTCGGTCTACACGGGCGGCGATAAGGTCAGATGGTATCTTGTCAGTGTCGGCGGCGTGAGAGGCTGGGTGAGTGAAAAGGCTCTCGGCGGCTGTCCGTATGCGGAGCCGAAAACCACAGCGTACAGAGGCTGTGCGAAGGGCAATGATGTAAAATGGGTGCAGTGGCATCTTGTAAATGCTGGATACAGCATCGCGACGGACGGCAGCTTCGGACCTGCGACCGATGCCGCAGTCAGAAAGTTCCAGAAAAGCGAAGGGCTTTCTGTTGACGGGCGTGTCGGCCCCGCGACAAGAAAAGCGCTCAAAAGGGCGGTGAACGGACAGTGAACAGCGATATCTGGGTTGCTCTGCTTGCGATGATAGGAACTCTTGCGGGAACCTTCGGCGGAATAATTACGAGCGGCAAGCTGACGGCGTACAGGATACAGCAGCTCGAGCACAAGGTCGATGAACACAACCAGTTTGCGCGCAGAATGCCCGTTGTCGAGGAGCAGATAAAGGTGATAAATCACAGGCTGACCGATCTGGAAGGGGAGAATCATCACCATGAAGGAGTTTCTTGAACGGCTTAAATCGCCCGTTGTGTGGAGCGTGGCCATCACGGTAACCATAGCACAGCTCGAACAGCTTCAATGCACGGACATGACGGCAAAACAGGTGCTCACGGCGGCGATGATAATTGCGCTGACGGTGTTCGGGGCGATAAACAATCCGACGGACAGAGACAATATCTGAGCAATAAAAAAACACGGTGACGCTCGTTTTGAGCGCACCGTGTTTTGCTGTCGTTATTTATCAGCCGACTGCTTCGACTGCCTCGTAGGTGTAGACGTGACCGCCTGCGCCGAAAGCGAGAAGTGTGGTCTTGTCGATGAGGTATACGGACTCAAGGCTTGAGCCGTCAACCGACTGCTTTACGGAGATGATATCAACAACCGTATCAGCACCGAAAGCGTCGGGCTGAATACCTGCAGCGTAGAGGTCGCTGATGGTTGCACCTGTCTTTACGGTGAAAATGGGACCGTCGACGGTTGTGTCGTTATGAGAAAATGCGACATAGTCTATACGGATAAAGCCGAGAGCTTCGGTGGCGAGACCGTCAGCAGGCGCGATATCGGTTGCACGTGCTTCCTGATATACTTCTTTGACTGCCCAGGAACCGACGATTTCCTGAGGAAGAGTGTCGCTGCCTTCGGGAATGTAATCGTCAGCGCTGACGGTGGGAGCGCTGCCCGATGCGGAACCGAGCTCCTCAATGCCGGGGATCTCTTCGCAGGCGGATACCGCAAAGACGAAAAGTACTGTG
>SVPG01000021.1 GCA_015065975.1 Oscillospiraceae bacterium
TCGCAGATATAATGAACCGCCTTGCCGCCTGCAAGGGTTACGCACGCTGTCCACAGAGGATAATCGGGAGACGGAATCAGAACCTCATCGCCGTCGTCGAGCAGCGCCGACATACAAAGATTTATAAGTTCGCTGACACCGTTGCCTGTATATATATCGTCCATTGTGACGTTCGGGATATTCTTGAGCTGTGCGTACTGCATGATGGCTTTTCTTGCAGCGAAAAGTCCTCTCGAATCGGAATATCCCTCACAGTCGGTAAGCTGTCTGCGCATATCGTAAATTACCTCATCGGGCGTGCAGAATCCGAACGGGGCAGGATTTCCGATGTTCAGTTTCAGAACCTGTGTTCCTTCATTTTCCATGCGTGCAGCCTCCTCAACAACGGGACCGCGCACGTCATATAAAACATTATCAAGCTTTGTCGATTTCTTGAACTCTCTCATAGTATTATTCGCACCCTTTGAATTTATTATTTCGCTTTTATTCTCTTTACCGAGCAGCCACTCGGGATCGGTTCCGAGTGCCGACGCCAGAAATTGCAGTATTTCCTTTCTTGGGACGGTCTTTCCCGATACATACTGGCTTATATGACTCTTTCCGAGTTTAATTCCATTCTCCTCGGCAAGGCGAACAAGTTCAATTTGTTTAACACCTTTTTGCTGCATAAGCTCCTTTAATCTTTCTGCAAAAATTGAACTTTCCATATTCCGTCTCCTTTTTTGCATCGATTTTAAGCTTATTATACACCACATTTTCAAAAAGCTCAATATCAAATTATGATTTTAGAAAAAGTTCAAATATAGTAAAACAACGGTCAAAACTTTCGTTTTGACCGTTGTTTCTTTTAACTGTTTATTCGCCCTTGATAAGAGCCTTGTACATCTTGATATATGCGTTTGCACTCTTGCCCCAGCTGTTGTCGGTTTCCATAGCGCGCTTGATAAGGATGGGCCAGCCTTCCTTCTGATAGTAGCCCTCGATCGAGCGCTCTATCGCATAAAGCATATCGCGAGCGTTGTAGCTCTTGAAGGTGAAGCCGTTGCCCTCACCGTCACCGCTGTCATTGATGGAATCCTTGAGACCGCCTGTCTCTCTGACAATGGGAATTGAACCGTAACGAAGTGCGATCATCTGAGAAAGTCCGCACGGCTCATTCTTCGACGGCATAAGGAAGATATCGGAAGCTGCATAGATCTTTCTCGAAAGCTCGGGAAGGAATCCGAAGCAGGCAACAAACTTATCCTTGTGTCTGTTCTGCATCTCCTTGAAGAAGGTCTCATACTCCCAGTCACCCGAACCGAGGATAACGAACTGCACGTCGTGGTTGTAAAGAAGCTCGTCGAGAACCTCACGGA
This sequence comes from Oscillospiraceae bacterium, assembly GCA_015065975.1. Lineage (GTDB taxonomy): Bacteria > Bacillota > Clostridia > Oscillospirales > Acutalibacteraceae > SIG598. Next base: position 1,359 of record SVPG01000021.1, read on the forward strand.
TAAGGTCGAGTCCCTTATGTCCGACCATTCTCGTTACCATACCGATAAGGGGAACATCGGGACGCTCGGGCAGATAGAGTCTCTTCTGAAGCTCGCTCTTGTTGACAGCTTTACCCTCAGCAAACGTCTCAACATTATAGTTCTGATAAAGCATCGGGTCGGTTTCGGGATCGTAGCTGACTGTGTCGATACCATTAAGAATACCCTGGAGCTTCCACTGACGCTCCCGGAGAATCGGATCAAGTCCGTAGGAGAACCACGGATCAAGAATCTCGCCCGCATAGGTCGGGCTGACGGTTGTTACCTTATGAGCGGTCTCGATAGCGCCCTTCATGAGGTTGATACAGCCATCATACTCGATCAGATAACGCTTGTCGTTGGGAATACCGAAAACGTCCTCAGTGATCTCGGTACCGTACTTGCCCTGATACTGAATGTTATGGATTGTGAAAACGGTCTTGATTCCTCTGTACCAATCGTTGTTCGAATAGAACAGATCATAATAGATGGGTACGAGAGCTGCCTGCCAGTCGTTTGCGTTTATGACATCGGGCTTGAAATCGATGAAGGGCAGCATCTCGATAACTGCTCTTGAGAAGAAAGCAAATCTCTCAGCGTCGTCGTAATGACCGTAGAGTCCCTTTCTCTTGAAATAATACTGATTATCGAGAAGATAGAAAATTGTATTGTCTACCTTAGCCTCAAAAATACCGCAATACTGTCTGCGCCATGCAACAGGAACAGAAATGCTGGTAACAAACTGCATATTGTCACGCAGCTCCTGGGGTACACTCTCGTAAAGAGGAAGCACTACGCGGCAGCCGACAAGCCTCTGGCGAATTGCCTGAGGAAGGCTTCCAGCTACATCAGCCAGTCCGCCCGAAGCTACAAAAGGCTGGGCCTCACTGGAAACATACAACACTTTCATTTTACAATTTGCCTCCTTTGATGAACAAAAAATATATGATTATAAATAAATTATATTCTCAGCTTGCAAGCGGAATCATCACGATATCGCGGCTTGCCGAATCGATATAGAAAAGATATCCGTCGGTAATTGTTATCGACACAGCATCGCAGGCTGCTATCTGCAGCTCACCCGACGCATCGGTGCCTATCGAAAAGATCGCACCGCGGCTGCTGTCGTGGAAATATATCCTGCTGCCGATAACGTTGATGCAGTCGGCTCCGCGTCCGGAAAAGATAACAGCAGCATTCTTCTCTCCCGGTTTATACGAGCAGATCGAACCGCTTCCGAGATCGGTGAAATATATTGTCTGACCGACACTCTGAACATCGTCGACAGGTATCGCAAGCACCGTCGTTTTCTCTCCCCCGCCGATCGGCATACTGCAAAGCAGTCCGCCGTTATCGGTATCGGAAAAATAGAGATCGTCACCGACAAGTGTCAGCGATTCGTACCAGCCTTCGAGCAGAACGGTATCACCCGTTCCATCACGGTTGATGCGTCCGATATGAGGACTGTCACCCGAACGGTCACAATAATATATGTATCCGCCGCGAAGAATAATATCGGCTGTATGACCCGACCTGAGCACCGTAAGATTCTCTCCCTGATCGGTCACGGAATAGAGATATCCGCTCGAGTATTCACAGAACAGAATCCTGTCGGCGTCGAGAACAAGATATCTTCCGCCGCTCGAACACAGCTCGACGGTCTCCTGAGTCGTCTTGTTAAAAGCACATATGACTCCCGAATCGCCGCCGTTCTGCGAACGTGAATAGAATATCATATTGCCGTTCGAAACCGCACAGCTCCCGTTGGCACGGTTGCCCGCACCGTCGGTCATAACAGTCTGCGGCTCATTTACGGATTGTGAATCCTTTGCAAAAAAAGTGAAATAAACGATCAAAATGCTCAGCATTGCAAGCAGGACGGATATCAGAAGAACCGCCCATGACGGCAGCGATTTCCCTCCTGCGTGCGAACTGTATCTTCTGCTCTGATTCATCAGACCTCTACACCCTTTGAGATGTAAACGGGATATGACTCAAAGCCCATCATGGAGCGTCCGTCTCTAAACACGACATCCTTATCGGCGACGACATAATTAAGATTTGTATTGTTGCCGACAGTGCTGTCCTGCATGATGATGCAGTTCTTGAGCTTTGCACCCTTGCCGACGGTTACGCCGCGGAAGAGAATACAGTTTTCGACCTCACCCTCGATAAGGCAGCCGTCAGCAATAATGGAGTTGACGACCTTGGAGCCGAGACCGAAACGCGTGGGCATCTCGTCACGAACCTTTGTGTAAACAGGACGTGCGAGCGGGAAAAGGTCACTGCGTACGGCAGGCTTGAGCAGCTCCATCGAAGACTCGAAATAGCTCTTCATGGAACCGAGAACGCCCGTGAATCCGTCGTATTTATAACCGTAAACACGGCAATCCTCAAAGGAACGCTGGAGAATGTCACGTACAAAGCTCAGGCGGTTGCGTGCCATTGCCTCTGCAACGACCTTGAGCAGGAACTTCTTGCTGATAACGTAAAGACCCATACCCCAGTTGACCTTATCTGCGGAACCTTCGGTGAGAAGGACATCTGTGATCTTGCGGTTTCTGCCGACCTCAACACAGATCTTTTCGGGCAGGTCAGCGGGCATAACACTGTTCTTGTATACCATTGTGATATCTGCATTCTTTGCGATATGCTCAGCCACAACGGGACGAAGATCCATTGTGAACACGATGTGGCAGTCGGACATTACAACGTAGTCCTCCTTGCACTGTGTCAGGAAATTCTGAATACCGTTGAGCGCCTCAACTCTGCTCTGATAGACAGAGTTGTTGAATCCGAACGGGGGCAGGATAAACAGACCCTCGTGCTTTCTCGAAAGATCCCATGCCTTGCCTGAACCGAGATGATCCATCAGGGACTGGAAATTGCTCTTTGTGATAACACCGACCTTTGTGATGCCGGAATTGACCATATTGGAAAGTGCGAAATCTATTGTTCTGTAACGTCCGCCGAAGGGAACCGAACCCATGGTACGGATATCGGTCAGCTCGCGGAGCTTATCGTCATGCATGTTGGAAAATATGATTCCCACAACATTGTTGCCTGTCATAATCTTATCATCCTTTCTATGTAATACAGCCGGCTTACTTCGCGGCAGGAACGTCTTCCTCGACCATTGCCTTTGCAGGGACGACACTTCCTGCGCCGACGTTTACATTGTTGCCGACGACGGCTATGCCCCACTCATCTTTGTTCTCGATATTCTCGGGACGCTGTCCGACTATAGCGCCCGACTCGATAACAGCATCTTCCGCGACTATTGCATACTGTACGGTAGCGCCGGCCTTGATCTTTGCGCCGGGCATGATGATAGAGTCGGTAACTCTTGCGCCCTTCTCGACCGTTACGCCTGCAAACAGGATCGCAAACTCGAGCGAACCGTCAACCACACAGCCCTCAGCGACAAGCGAGTTCTGTACGGTAGCGTTCTTGCCGACATAATGGGGCGGCATTACCGGGTCTCTTGTATATACTCTCCATGTGGGATCGGAGAGATCGAGGGGAACTCTCGGATCGAGTAGATCCATGTTTGCTTCCCAGAGAGAATCGATTGTTCCGACGTCCTTCCAGTAACCCTCGAACTGCCATGCGACCATAGTCTCGCCTGCTTCGAGCATTGTGGGAAGAATGTTCTTGCCGAAGTCGTTCTGGCTGTCGGGATTCTGCTCGTCGAGCTCGAGATACTTGCGAAGCTTCTCCCATGTAAATATGTAAATACCCATCGAAGCCTTGTTGCTCTTCGGTACCTTCGGCTTCTCGTCAAACTCATAGATGCTGCCGTCCTCGTTGCAGTTGAGGATACCGAAACGGGATGCCTCTTCCATCGGGACTTCGTAGACAGCGATGGTACAGGCTGCCTTTGCCTTCTTATGAGCAGCGAGCATCTCGGAATAGTCCATCTTGTAGATATGGTCACCCGAAAGGATTACAACGTATTCGGGATCATATCTCTCGATAAATGCGATATTCTGATAGATAGCGTTTGCTGTGCCCTTGTACCAGTCGCCGCCCTTCTGTCTCTGATAAGGGGGAAGTACGTGAACACCGCCGTACATGGTATCGAGATCCCACGGTCCGCCTGTGCCGATATAATCGTTGAGGACAAGCGGTATGTACTGGGTCAGGACGCCGACTGTGTCAATACCGGAATTGATACAGTTGGAAAGCGGAAAGTCGATTATTCTGTACTTGCCGCCGAAAGGTACGGCAGGCTTAGCAACATTTCTTGTGAGAGTGTAAAGACGGCTGCCCTGTCCGCCGGCGAGCAGCATTGCAATACATTCCTTTTTTGGCAACATAAAGAATTACCTCCTGATATTTATATAAATGTTTTTGATGACACAATTAGGCTGCGGGAGCTGCAGGTGCAGCGTTGGGGTCTGCTGCTGCGTTGGGATCGACCGCCGCATTGGGATCAACTGCCGCATTGGGATCGGCAGCGGCGTTGGGATCGACCACACCGGGATCCTCCTCGACACCGCCCCACTCATCTCCGCCGACGGAATCGGCGATAGCTGATTCGGAAGCTTCCTTTGCACAGGCATCGCAGGAGTTGGAGCATATGCAGGAAAGCGAGGTTATAAGCACAACGGCGACAATGATCGCAATAATCATTGTTATTGCGCCGACGATGATATATTTCTTTTCGGTTGCGGGATCGTTCGCGACCGATCTTGCCTGAGCAGGACGTCTCTTCGGTGCGGAAGGTGCACTGTCAGAACGCTGTCTCATAGGACGGTCATCGAAGCTCTGAGCCGAACGCTGAGGGTTCTTTCTCTGCTGGGACTGCTGCGAGGGTCTTCTGAAACGGTATCCGCATCTTGAGCAGGACGCAGCATCATCGGAGCATTTTGAACCGCAGTTAGGACATAACAATTGTAATTCCTCCAAACATTAGATTATTTTTGAAAATTTTAACATATGTCTGTGTACTGTTCGTTATGCAGACATAAACATTTTTGAAACAGGCTTATGCCTTTTTTGCCGAAGTGCGCTTTTTCGGTGCAGCTTTCTCGGTTTTCGGTGCTGCCTTTTTGCGCGGTGCCGCTTTCTTTTCGGGCTGTTTCTCAAAATAGAGAACCGAAAGACCCGGCAATGTAAGCTCGATCGACTGAGCGTGATTGTGCATCGGGAACTCATCATCGCTCTTGACCGTACCGTTTGTAAAGCCTGCTCCGCCGAACTGTTTTGCATCGGTGGAGAAAACCTCTTTGTACTCTCCCTCGAAGGGAACGCCGATTCTGTAACCTGTTCTCTCAACGGGGCAGAAGTTGCAGACAACGATTATCTCCTTGCCGTTCTTGTCCTTGCGGCGGAAGCTTATGACGCTCTGTGTATAGTCATCATTCGATATCCACTCAAAGCCTTCCCACGAGAAATCAATCTCCCACATGGGCGAATGGTCAAGATAGAACTTGTTGAGCTGTTTTGAATACTCATGCATCTGCTTATGTGCGTCGTACCCGAGAAGCACCCAGTCAAGCTCGGACTGATAATCCCACTCCTTGAACTGAGCAAACTCCTGACCCATGAAGGAAAGCTTCTTTCCCGGGTGAGCCATTGTGTAAGCGAGGAATGCACGCAGACCGGCAAACTTCTCCTCATATGTTCCCGGCATCTTACCGATGAGCGAGCACTTGCCGTGAACGACCTCATCGTGCGATATAGGCAGAACAAAGTTCTCCGAGAATGCATAGAAGAAGGAGAACGTAAGGCTGTCATGATTGCCCGAACGATAAAGCGGATCGAGCGAGCAGTAACGGAGCATATCGTTCATCCAGCCCATATTCCACTTGTAGTTGAATCCGAGTCCGCCCATATCGACAGGCTTTGAAACCATCGGCCATGCTGTCGATTCCTCAGCTATCATAAGAGCATAGGGGAAATCTCTGAAAACGGACTGATTGAGGGTCTGCAGGAACTCGATTGCCTCGAGATTCTGATTGCCTCCGTCCTTGTTTGCGATCCACTCACCGTCACGGCGGTTGTAGTCGAGATAAAGCATCGATGCAACGGCATCTATTCTCAGACCGTCGATGTGGTATTTATCAAACCAGAACATCGCGTTCGAGATAAGGAAAGAACGAACCTCGGGACGTCCGTAATCGAAGACGTGTGTTCCCCATTCCTTATGCTCGCCCTTTCTGGGATCGGGATACTCATAGCAGGGACCGCCGTCGAACTTGTAGAGTCCGTGAGCGTCCTTCGGGAAATGAGCGGGGACCCAGTCGCAGATAACGCCGATTCCCGCCTGATGCATGCGGTCGACAAACTCCATGAAATCATGCGGTGTACCGTAACGCGAGGTCGGTGCGTAATAGCCTGTTACCTGATAACCCCAGGAGCCGTCAAACGGATGCTCGGTTATCGGCATAAGCTCAACGTGAGTATATCCCATCTCCTTGAGATAAGGAATCAGCTCGTCCGCCATTTTGACATATCCGTAAGGATTTCCGTCGGGATATGTTCTCCAGGAACCGAAATGCATCTCGTAAATATTCATCGGACGCGAATAATGATCTGTTCTGTCCTTTGAACTGCACCACTTCGAATCCTTCCAATTATAGCCTTCGATATCGTAGAATTTTGTCGCAGTACCGGGGCGTGTTTCAAAATGGTAGCCGTAAGGGTCGGACTTGAGCGTAACGGTATGATCGACCGCTTCAACTCTGTATTTGTAGAGAGAATAAATCTCAACGTCCGAAGTATACGCCTCCCAGATATCGCTTCCGTCGACACGGCTCATCGGCGTTGCATCACTGCTCCAGCCGTTGAAGTCGCCCACAACGGAAATTGATACCGCCTTGGGCGCCCATGTACGAAATACAACACGGCCGTCATCGGTCTTATGTGCGCCGAGATATTCGTAGACTTTTGTGTTTGTTCCTTTACTGAAGAAATAAAGAGGGATATTGCCCTCGATTTTTTCAGCCATCTATACATCATCTCCGTAACAAATTATAATTAGGGTAATTCTACAGTTTATATAATACCAAACAATGACCGAAATTGCAAGTCTTTTTGTGTATTTTCTTACAAGCTTTATTACACATTTTTCTCAGCATTTGTGCATAATCCCATAGAAATCGTCGGCATTTTTTGGAACTGTTTTTTCAGCCTCATATTTTTCGCCCGATTTATCCGGCGATTGACATACAGCGGGTAATGTTATACAATTCAGATTACAGTTGCATAAACGGTAAAGGAGCTTGAAAACAAACATGAAAACAAAACTTTTTACAGTGATTTTTACACTGGCTTTTCTGACGCTCTGTTTCTGCGCCTGCTCGCAGGAAACACCCGTCACACCCGACAATTCCCCGTCGGGACTTTCCCTTGAATGCACAATGAGCGACGAGGAGCTCGGGACCTATTCTTACCGCCCGCAGATAACCGAAACCATGCCCGTCATACACATCACGACCTCCGATTCGGACACGTCCTTTGCAACGATGTACACCCGTGAGGACAAGCTCAGCGACAGCATCGAATATGTCGATGCCGAAATCGCCGTCACCGACTGCGAAGAGGATCACCTGCTCACGGGCGCCGAAGCCGAGGTCAAGGTGCGCGGAAACTACACTCTGGAATACTCGAAGAAACCGCTGAGGATCAAATTCTCCGAAAAGCAGAATCTTCTCGGTCTGCACAACGGAGAGAAATATAAGAACTGGGTGCTTCTTGCGGACTGGAAGGATCTTTCCATGAGCAATAATACAACAGCCTTCTACCTCGGCAAGACGATCCTCGGTTCGGACGGTTACTACTGCACGGATTTTCGCAACGTTGAGGTTTACATCAACGGCAGCTACTGGGGAGTATATCTGCTTGCCGAACAGCAGGAGGTCAAGGACGGACGTATGAGCGTGCCCGAAGTCGAGGACGGCTATACGGGAACAGACATCGGCTATATGTTCGAGTTCGACGGCTATTATATCGAAGAGCGCGATATGCCCAACGGTTCGGGCGATCCTACATTCGAAGTCAATTACGTCGGTCAGGGCGGCTCGTCTCTCCAGCCGGGCTATACCGTAAAGAGCGACATCAACGACGATTCACAGCTTTCATTCATACAGTTCTTCACCGAAAACGCATATAAGATGGCATATGAGGCGGTCAATTTCGACAAACACTCCGCTTTCAACGTATCGTATACCGACATCGAACCGATAACGGGCACTTCGGTAAAGGACACCGTGTCCCGGTTCATCGACCTGCAGTCGCTTGTCGATATCTATATTCTCAACGAGATATGCTGCGACCCCGACATCGCTTGGTCGAGCTTCTATATGTCCCTCGATATGACCGAAAAGGGCAGTAAGAAGCTTATATTTGAAGCTCCGTGGGATTTCGATTCGGCATTCGGCATCAAGTACAATTACACAAACACGGTGGGTATGTTCGCCGCAACAACAGACAATCCGTGGCTTCGTGTTTTCGCAAACGAGCCGTGGTTCATCGAGATGGTCAAGGAGAAATGGTGCAAGCTCAAGCAGGCAGACGTCCTCGAGACCGCCCTTTCTCTCATCGAAGAGCAGCAGACAGTCTATGAAGATTACTACCGGAGAAACTTCAGCAAATGGAGCGAAAGGGTCGATTACGGCAATCACGAGCTGACCGACGAGGTCAACTCCTTCAAATCGCAGGGCGAGGCGTCCGACCATCTTTCCGTCTGGCTCAGAAAGCGTTTTGAATATCTCGACGAACGCTGGGGATAATATTAAGACGAATAAAGCGGCAGTATCCCGTTTTCTGCGGGATATTGCCGCTTTGTTTCACATAATGCAATATCTTTACAATTCAAACTCTTGACAGAATCGGGCGATATAACTATAATATACCTGCTGTCCGAAAGTCGGACGCATTTATTATTTTAGTACACAAATGTCAGAAAGGAAGCGTACACAAAGATGGCGGAAAAGCAGGTACTTCTCACCGCAGACGGACTGCGTGCTTTCGAGGAGGAGCTCGAATATCTCAAGTCGGTCAAGCGCAAGGACATTGCAGACAAGATCAAGGTAGCACTTTCCTTCGGAGACCTCTCCGAAAACAGCGAATATGACGAAGCAAAGAACGAGCAGGCTCAGGTCGAGAGCAGAATTGCAGAGATCGAGGCAATGCTCAAGAATGTCAAACTGATCGACGAAAGCGAGATCACCACCGAGGTCGTTTCAGTCGGTACCAAGGTTACAGTATTCGATGCCGAGTATGACGAAGAGGAAGTATATCAGATCGTCGGCTCTACCGAGGCTAACCCCGACAAGGGTCTTATCTCCGACGAATCTCCTGTCGGCAAGGCTCTCATCGGCGCGGCTATCGGTCACACCGTCGAGGTTGAGACTCCGGGCGGAACCATGCACTTCAAGGTTCTCCACATCTCAAAGTAAGCTCAGTTAACAAAAGGTTAAAATTACAAAAGCATAATATGGCAGAAAGGTGGTATAGCCATGGACGAAAATCTCAGCAAGCTTTCCGAAGAGGAAACTGTTCCCGCCGAGCCTTCTGCAGACATTGAGCCCGAAGAGGATAACTTCATCATAATCCCCGATTACGAAAATCAGGAGGAGAACGAAGAGGATTATTCGAACAAGGACAGCATTATCCGCGAGCGCATAAAAGCGTCGGAAAATGTCGAGGAGCGCGAAAAGTTCAAGCGTGAAAAACTCCCCTTTAAAAAGGCCATACCGAACTTTTTCTATCATTATAAATGGGTCATTCTTGCAGTTGTATTTCTTATCGTGGTCATTGCATATGCTTCTTACAGCTGCATAATGAAATCGTACGACTACAACGCGGTAATATACGCCGTGGATCAGGAGTATTCGGTCGATCTTCTCGCAACGGTTTCAAACCGTCTTGAGGTTTACGGAGAGGACAACGACGGCAACGGCAAGGTTGAGATCAAAACTCAGTATTTTGATTTCTTCACAAAGGATTACTACGAAAGCATTGCCGCTCAGACCTTCCATCAGAACGACTTCGGCAAGGATCACAACTGCATGATAGTCATCACCGACTATCAGTCATACCAGCACATCGTCAACGTATATGACGACAACGGCAACGTTATCGGTCAGAAGCCCGAATTCTTCTACGATTTCGGCGACGGACTGCGCTGGATACCGCTCACGGGTGATGTCACCGAAGGATTCGAGCTGGTCGGTCTCAACAATCAGATCGGAATGTCCCTCTACAACATCGATTACTACGACTATATGAAGCTCCGCGAGGACGCTGAGGTTGTACAGCGTTTTGAGAACGCCAAAATTCTTATCGAGAATTATCTCTCAAGCCACCCCGAGATAACGGCCCAGTCCTCACAGGAAACGCTTGACAGACTTGCCGACGAGCTGATCGCTCAGGCCGCTTCGGCATCGGGCAGCGCTCAGGCACAGTAAAACAAAATATTCACTGCCACCGGGTAGTTGTGCAAAAAGCACTTGCGTACATCGTTAGGTCTCAGAAGATGTACGGCAGGTGCTTTTTTCACCGTATTGATTAAATTTTCAGGAGGCTTTTATGAATCAGCAAAATCCTTTCGGAAGGCTCTCAAAATTCGAGCGGATACTGTGGGGCGTATCCGTCGCCGCCGTCGCTCTGTCATTTCTTGCAGGAAATTCGGGCGACTATCTCACGCTTATTGCTTCACTCATCGGTGTGACCGCACTGATTTTTGTCGCACGCGGCGATGTCATCGGTCAGGTGCTGACGATAATCTTCAGCGTGTTTTACGGAATAATTTCATATCATTTCAGCTATTACGGCGAGATGCTTACATACCTCGGAATGACCGCTCCGATAGCCGCAATTTCGGTCATCACATGGCTGAAAAACCCGTACGACAAGGCAAAATCCGAGGTAAAGGTCGCAAAGATGAGCCGTTCGGGTGCTGCGGTAATGTTTATTCTGAGCGCTGCCGTCACCTTCATTTTTTATTTTATACTGCGCCATTTCGGCAACGCAAACCTTATCCCGAGCACAATATCCGTCACGACCAGTTTTCTTGCGTCATATCTTATGATGATGCGAAGCCCGTATTACGCGCTCGCCTACGCCGCAAACGACGTTGTCCTCATTATCCTCTGGATTCTCGCAACACTCAGCAGCATATCCTATCTGCCGATGGTAGTATGTTTCCTTATGTTTTTCATAAACGACCTTTACGGATTTTTCAACTGGCGCAAAATGATGAAACGTCAGGCGGTATAAAAAAAGAGTCTCCTTGCGGAGACTCTTTTTCACTTCTCAAACGGGAAGTACATACTTCCCGTGCTTTCAACTTTTACCGTGCCGCAGGTCACATCAAAAACCTCGGCGCAGAAGGCTTCATAATTATTTTTGTCAATATGGAATTTCAGCTTGACGCTGTCGGTGAACTGCGTATCATCGAGCACCGCTCCTCCCTCGGGGATAAGCGACGACATACGTCCGTACGTCGAATAATCGCACACAGCCTCACACATCGCACACTCGCGCATTGTCACGGGCACAGCCGCCGAAACGGCTATCGACGCGGAATGGGAATAGGCTCTGACAAGTCCGCCTCCGCCGAGAAGTATACCCCCGAAGTAACGGGTTACAACTATCGCGGCATCGATGATGTCGCCCTTTGTCAGCACGGAGAGCACGGGCATACCGGCCGTACCCGAAGGCTCGCCGTCGTCGCTGTAACGGCAGAGATTGCCCTCACGCACGCGGTAAGCGTACACATTGTGCGTTGCATCGCGATGCTTTGCACGTATCTTCTCGATAAAATCGAGAGCCTCCTGCTCGCAGGAAACGGGTGCCGCATAGCCGAGAAACCTCGATCGCTTTTCGATGAACTCCTCACACACGCTGTTTTTCAAAGTGATATATTCCATAATAACCACCCAACATACAAAAATAGCGGTGCAAAAAGCACCGCTGTTTTCAACACTTTTTCGGCAATTATTTGTCGAGATTGAAGCGCTTCTTGAAACGGTCAACACGTCCGCCGGTATCTACCAGCTTCTGCTTGCCGGTGTAAAAAGGATGGCACTTCGAGCAAATTTCAACACGGATATCCTTGGAAGTGGAACGTGTCTCGATAACATTACCGCAAGCGCATCTGATTGTGGTTTCCTCATACTTCGGATGCAGATTCTCTTTCATTACTTTCACCTCTCTCACCAATTGCAAAAGCTCAATACACGGCGTTGCCGCCAAGTCGCGTAAGCATTTTACCATAATGCAAAGCAAAAATCAAGTGCTAATTTACAATATATTATATTTTTTATCTTTTTTGTCCTTAAAACAGGCTTATCAGCTCCGACAAATCGAAAGAATAGATATAAAGACCCGTTATCTCGACGGGCAGAATCTGTTTTACAGCGCTTGCATACAGCTCGAGCTGAGGCGCATAACGCCTGACCAGCCCCTGCGCTCCTTCAAAAGCTCTGTCGGTTTTGTAATCTATTATCTGAGCCTTGTTTCCCGATATGAGCAGACAGTCGCATTCACCCTCGAGCACAACGGGATAATCTCCTTCGCACTCGGGGAAATGATGCCGCATATCAGCATCGAGAGATGCCGTAAAACGCCATTCTCTCTCCACCCTTTCGGCGGAAGCTATCATGCGCCCGACCTCTCCGTCGAAGAATTTCGCTACCTTTTCGAGGTCGACCGCTTTTGCCTCCGTCTCTGACAGCACGCCCGCAGCCCGCAGCCTTTCGAGCTCATCCCCGGGCGACACCGCCGCAGCTGCAAAATCCGCATACTGCATGAATCTGTGCAGAGCGGTACCCCTTTCGGTCGCCGAGAGACCACCCTCGGTCATAAAGGACGGACGTTCTGCAAAGCTGATCTCACTGTCGGGGTGCACCTGCGATGCAGTCACCTTTGACGGCGCTCTGCAAAGCTCCTCGTAAGGATATCTGAAATGCAGTCTCTGCGCAATCATTTCGCTCATTTCCGAGATATCACCGCAGTCAGCCTCGGTATCGGATACCTCTTGCGCCTGCTCGGTTATTTCCTCCTCGGGCTCGCGTTCTTTCTCGATAACCACTTTCAGGCGGCAGTCGGAGGGACATATTCTGCGTTCCGCCGCCGCCTCGCCGCACAGCTGTGCTCCGTCGGCATGGAGCATTGCGCAGGCACAGACCCACTTTGCATAGGAGGGTGAGATACTGACCGAAAAGGGCGCGATCTCTCCGTCAACGATCATTCCTGCCGCAGATGACAGCATCTTCTCCCTGTGATCGGGTGAACAGAGCACTATCAGTTTATCGACGGCGCGGGTCATCGCAACATACAGCACGCGCAGTTCCTCCGCCGTATTGTCAAGCTCGTTTGCAAGCACGACGGCACTGCGCTGCAGAGTCGGATATTTTGCTCCGAGCTCACTGTCACGCAGCTTTATTCCGAGACCGAGTCTGCGATGAAGCTGGAGATTGTTTTTCTTCCATTCATCATTGAATTTCTTTTCCGCGTTGGCGATTATGCACACGGGATACTCAAGACCCTTGGTCGCGTGAATGGTCGAAACGGTCACGCAGCCCTGAGCAAGTCCGCCCTTCATCGACGACCGCTCGCCGCATTCTATTATCCTGTCAACCATACGCAGAAAGCGTGTAAGTCCGTGGCTGCCCGAGGATTCAAACGATTTTGCAAACTGAGAAAACGCGATCAGGTTGTCACGGCGAGCTTCACCGCCTGTCATCGCCTGAACTGCCGAGAGGAAACCCGTCTCGCTGTAAATGCTGACAATAAGTCGGTCGACGGGCATACGTGCCGCTCTCTCTCTCAGAACAGCCAGCCGTTCTATGACACCCTTTGCGGCATTATCACCCGATGCCGCAAGCGACACGAGTTTTTTGTACACAGAATCGTCTCTGTCGCGGTCGGCAAGCCCTGCAAGAGCATCGCAGTCATAGCCGAAAATCGGCGATCTGAGCGCCGCAACGAGCGACACGCTGTTTGTCGGATTGTCTATCGCACGAAGCAGCGACAGCACGACACTGACCTCCTGAGCGGCAAAGAGACTCTTGTCCTCCGCGATCGTAACAGGCACGGCAAGCTTTTTGAGCGCATCGGCATAAACAGCGCCGCTCTCCTTACCGACAGCACGCAGCATTATACATATATCTTCGGGGCGGACAGGGCGCATACCGTCGCCGTCCGTCACCTCAAAGCCCTCATCGAGCATCTTTTTTATCATTCGGGCACAGTACTCCGCCTGACCTTCCGCACCTTCTGCTGAAGCGATGTGCAGCTCGGTATCCATATTATCGGCTTTGGGAAACCTTCTGCCGCTGACAAGCTTCTGGTCGTCGTCGTATTCAATCGAGCCTATCTCGCTTCTCATAAGATGCGAGAAGAAGAAGTTAACGCTTTCCGTAACCTCGGGACGGCTTCTGAAATTTCGGTCGAGAACGATCTTTGCGGGATACACCTCATTCTCCGGCGCATAACGCGAATATCTCACAAAACGGTCGAGGAACAGAGCAGGCACAGCTCTTCTGAAACCGTATATACTCTGCTTTATATCTCCGACGACAAAGGCATTGCTGCCGTCACCTATCTCATCAGCGTCCTGTTTCGCAACAGCGCAGAAAATGAGATTCTGAACATCGTTTGTGTCCTGGAATTCATCGATCATTATCTGCGTGTAACGCTCGGACAGCTCTTTGGCAATCGGCGTTCTTACGTATTTTTCACCGTCACGCTCACACAGAAGGCCAAAAGCTTTATGTGCAACGTCCGAATGTCCGAGCACCTTTCTCTGACTCATAGCTTCATCGAGTCTCGATCTGAATTCCACGGCAAGTTCGCACAGCGTGTTTACAGGCTCGCAAAGGCTCTGACTGTCGCGCACAAAATCGCTCTCGGAAAGGGCAAATTTCGGCAGGATCTTCTCCTTGAGGGTATCGCTGACGATACTGCGCGACGCCTGAAGCATCGGCTTGATATCGGATTTTACTCGCGATACGCTGTTGAATGCGGGAAAAACAATATTCTCAAGGGCCGTGTGCAGTGCATCCCAGCCCTGCCCGTCAGCCGCAGACAACGCATTTTTTATTCCGCTGTGATAAAGCTCGTAGGCGTCGCCCAGCTTTTCGCAAAGCCTTTCGTCGCCCGAGAGAAGCTCAATATCATATTCGCACACACGCACGGCATAATCGAGAAAAGCCTTTGTATACTCAATGACCGTCTGTCCCCACGGTGTATTCTGCGGCAGCGCATTTACATCATACATCTGCGCCATCTCACGCAGTTTTTCCTCCGCATCGGGGAAGCCGTCCGCAAAATGCTCGACATCGTCGACTGCACGGTAAAGCGCATTGTCATTTTTTGCACCCGAAAGCAGCTCGGCAAGACGCATGAATCGCTCCGAGCCTTCGGCATAATGCATATCCATAAGCTCCTCGAGCACATCGGCCCGAAGCACGGTAAGCTCTGCGCCGGTGATTATTCTGAAATCCGGTGCGACCTGAGCTGCGGCAAAATTCTTTCTCACAAGACCTGCGCAGAAGGAATCCATAGTTCCGATTTCAGCCTTCGGAAGAAGCATCTTCTGTCTGCGAAGATCTCCGTCCTCGGGACATTTTGCGATAAGCTTTGCAAGCTCGACCGAAAGCCTCTGACGAAGCTCGGCAGCTGCCGCTCTCGTAAAGGTCACTATCAGCAGTCGGTCAACATCGCAGGTCTTTTTGCCCCTTTGGGCAAGGTTGCCGTCTTCGTCAATATATTTATCCGTGATGAGCGACATGACGCGTTCAATGAGCACCTTCGTCTTTCCCGAACCCGCCGCTGCGGACACCAGCACTGTGCCGCCCTTTGCGTCTCTCGCCCATTTCTGTTCACGTGTAAGTTCAGGCATTTTCGCTCACCTCCGAATCGGCTTTCATTATGTTCTCCATAGCCTCGAGCGCATCACGTGCCGCAAGACTTCTGCTTTCCCGCTTCTCCCCTTCAAATCGGCATATCTGCGCATAATCGCACCAGTCGCACGCCGATTTGTCGGGATTGGGCGCAATGCTTCCGCTTCTGAGATTCTTCGCCATGGCAGAGAGCGAAAATCTTATATATTCGCGCACAAGCGAAAAATCCTCGGGCGACACGAGATGTCCGTTGACCGTTTCCTTTATCTTGTCACCCTTTTTGCTGACGGGAAGGAATCGTCCCGCAAGACCGTGTTCCATCGCTGACGCTATCGCATAATCATCGGTACCGTCGATTATCATACCCTTGCGGCGGCTGTTGTAATCGCGTTTTGCCGCAACCGCAGAATCGGTCGCTCCCGCGTCTGCCGCGATATCCTCGGTATAGCTCGGACAGTAGAGCACTCCCGCAGGCACACAGCCTTCAAACTGTCCGCCCTCGCACAGAGCGCTGAGATACATCAGCATCTGCATATTAAGTCCGTCGAGAACATTGCTCAGACGGAAATCTATATTTCCCGTCTTATAATCTATTACGCGCAGATATTTTTTGCCGCCTCTTTCAAACACGTCAACTCTGTCGACCGTTCCCTTGACCGCGACAAAGCTGCCGTCGGGAAGCTGTGCCTTGGTCTCGTCACCGCTCAGTCTGAGCTCAAAAGCGACAGGTCTGAAATCGCTCTCGGAAAGCTCCTCAAGCAGATTTGCAACAGCGGCCGAGCAGGGCGATGCCGCCGAGCGTATTCTGTCGAGAAGTCTCGGATTCTTGCCCCTCTCTCCCCCGAGCTCTTCCTCGATAAACCGCTCGATATATATTTTTACATTCTGTTTTATGTCACCTTCAGGATTCTCGGAAAGATATTTTTCGAAAACATAATGGAGAAGGGTTCCGTATATATTCGGAGCTGTACGCGCCTTCTGCATCGCTTTTACACCGAGCGCATTCTGGCAGAAATATCTGAATCTGCAGTGGTGATAGGTCTCTGCCGCAGTCGGCGAAATGGACATACTTTTTCCGAAAAGCTTCTTTGCCGCAGCCTCCGACAGCGAAGGTGCCCTGTTATCTCGCATCTCTTCGAGCAGCTTGATTTTTCCCGTAAACCCGTCGATTTTCGAAAGCTCTTCGGAGAGGGCTCGGGCATACTTCATATTCTCACCCTCCTGCGAGCGCAGCGAACGTGCAAGAAGCTCAAAAGCCGCATCGGGCGCTTCCGTATCCCGACAGCCGGGCTGTGCGCAATACCTGATTTTTCTTGCATCGGGCAGACACCGCAGGACCTCCGTTACAAGCTCCGAGGGAACCGCACTCACCTCATCACCCGGAACGGCAGAAGCTTCAGGATAAGTTATGTAAACATAATCGGAGGCGCAGGTCAGTGCCGTATAGGCAAGCAGTCTCTCCTCCATTATGCGATATTCAAAGGGCTGTGCAACGGGCAGACCGAGCTCTATCAGCTTTATGCGCTCGTCGTCGGTGAATACTCCCGCCTCGGAAGGTGTAGACGGAAACTCTCCGTCTGCCGCTCCGACGATGAAAACGGCTTTCGGTGCACCGGGGCGGAATCTCTCGGGAGAAGAAAAGACTATCTCGTCCTGTCCCTGAGGGATATGACCGATATCGGCAAGCGAACACATCAGACCGAATAGAGATGCAAAATCCGCATTTGACGGTTTTGTATCTCCGAGCACTGCGGCGATGCGGTCGAGCAGCGATACAAAAAGCTGCCATATCTGTCGGTCATCGTCACATTTAGGATCGAGCTGTTCCTTCACTCCCGCGTTCTGCGCAAATCGGTACAGAGCTGCAGCCATATCCTTGCCCGTTCTGCCGCTCATACCCTCGCGCAGAGAAGATGTCAGAGACTCGACACGCTCTCTGACACGGTTCACGGCATCAAGTCTTGCCGCTCTTGCATCGTTCATCGAGCCCTGAAGTCCGTCGGGATTCTGGTCAAACGGCTCCTTCCACTGTGCTCCTCTCACTCCCCACACAAGGCAGTAGTTTTCCGTCTCGAACGCGTCCTCCCGCGATATACCCGTGACAAGTCCCGATTTCGCAATCCGAACCATATCATCGGTATTTCGTCCGTTTGCCGCAACAGACAGAGCATCACTGACAAGACGTATCAGCGCAGAGCTTTCTATATCGGCTCTGCGGTCAAAGAAGAGCGGCAGTCCCTGCATTTCAAAGGCATCGAGCGCAATGTCGCTGTACATAGCGTCGTTTCTTGCGATCACGGCTATATCACGACAGCGAAAGCCCTCCTCGCGGATAAGGCGTCTGCATTCACGTGCGCAGAACTCAAGCTCATCATGTCTTCCAGACGCCGTATAGACGGTCACGCAATCGGCGTCGCCCACAAACGGCTCGCTGTCACGGCGAAACACAGCACTCTCAAGGTGACGCACAGCGTCATTGCCGAACCTTTTTGTCCCCTCTATTCTCTCTGGCACGGCAACCTTTACGCCCGCACGCTTTGCGATCGATACAAGCTTTGCCGCCGTATCCGCAACGGGGGCAAATATTCCCATCGGCTCGCTCCTGTCGGCATAGAGGCATATTACACATTCATCGCACTGACGCATGATCTGTTCGATTATTGCAAACTCCTGGCCCGTGAAACCTTTGAAAGAATCAAAAATCACCGTTCTGCCGCGGAATATGCCGTTCGATACAAGTCGTTCGCGAAGAAGGTCAAGCGTATCGAGAGGATCGCATTTTTCGGTCACGGCATCGTACATCAGATATATTTTCGACAGCTCTTTCAGCTTTTCTCCGAGTATTCCGTCGGCTGCAAGCGCCGCACTGTCAAGCATTCTGCTCGTGACCGCACACTGTTTGAGCTCGATCACGGCATCGAGCAGATGCAGAACCAGGTCGGTTCTTCTTTTGCCGGGGTTGTAATGGACCAGCTGAGCCGAAGCATCGGCATTTGCAAGAGCAACACTCATCGCCGCCGCTCTCGCACAGCGGTCGAGCCGCTCGCTCTGACGCTCGCCCAGAATTCTCGACACATATTCCGCAAGTCTTGTAAAACTGAGCACATCCACATTATGAGCATCGGATGCTCCGAGCGTCTCGAGCATATATCTCTCGGTCGCAAAGGAATACTGCTCCGGCACGATGAGCACGGGTCGTTTTCCTTCCCGCGCAAGCTCCCCTGCCAGTGTTCTCGCATATACGGTTTTTCCGCTTCCCGCGCGTCCTGTCACAAGCTTAAGCATATTAACGTTACCGTCCTTTCTCACAAGGACTATTCTACATCAAACAGTCTCTTCGCGCAATAGCCGCAAGCGCTGTCGGGGCACTTTGTTACCATTAAAAGGTACGTTTATTTTTGAGCAGTCTGACCCTTCAAAAATGTACATTTCGACAAAATTTTGCGGATATTGCGAAAAGGCTCGAATTAGAAAAATATTTATCTTGACAATTGATTATAAAAAACATATATTATGATATGATATCCGATAAAGGCTGCGAAGTACCGGGGGGATTTCCGAGAGGATTTCCTGCTCGGCATTTTCTGCTTTGTCACCTTGCCTTGTCAACGGGTAGAGCATTATGAAGGAGAGGCCGCTAACGGCGGCCGCGTTTACTAAAATGAGCGAAACAATTATCAGTCTGCGCGGCGTTTCGGTGTCATTCGACGGCGAAACGGTTCTTGACAATCTCAACCTTGATATCGAGGACGGCACCTTTGTCACACTGCTCGGTCCTTCGGGCTGCGGCAAGACAACAACCCTCAGGATTATCGGCGGCTTCGTCAAACAGGACGAGGGCGATGTTTTCTTTGCGGGCGAGAACATCAACAACGTTCCTCCCCACAAGAGAAAGCTCAACACCGTTTTCCAGCGTTACGCACTCTTCCCCCATCTCAACGTTTATGAAAATATAGCTTTCGGTATGAGAATACAGAAAAAGCCTGAGTCCGAGATCAGTGCAAAGGTCACTGAGCTTCTCAAGCTTGTTGCTCTCGAGGGCTTTGAAAAGAGAAGTGTCAACACGCTCTCGGGCGGTCAGCAGCAGCGTGTTGCCATCGCAAGAGCTCTTGCAAACGACCCGAAGGTTCTTCTTCTGGACGAGCCGCTCGGCGCACTTGACCTCAAGCTGCGCAAGGAAATGCAGATCGAGCTCAAGAGAATCCAGCACAGTCTCGGCATCACCTTCCTCTACGTCACTCACGACCAGGAGGAGGCTCTTTCGATGTCTGACGTTATCGTCGTCATGAACCACGGTATCGTTCAGCAGATCGGCAGCCCGACCGACATATACAACGAGCCGACCAACGGTTTCGTTGCCGACTTCATCGGCGAATCCAATATCGTCGACGGCATCATGTACGCCGACTGCGACGTTGAATTCTGCGGCGCACGCATGGTCTGTGTCGACACGGGCTTTGCTCCTATGGAGGAGGTTGACGTTGTCGTCCGTCCCGAAGACGTTATCGTCGTTCCCGAGAACGAGGGCGATTTCACCGGCACTGTCCTTTCCTCCACCTTCAAGGGTGTTCACTACGAGATGATCGTCGATGTTCCCGATCAGGACGAGGACTGGATGATCCAGTCGACCGTATCTCAGGAGGTCGGCTCGGTCATCGGCATGAAGGTCGATCCCGAAAACATCCATATCATGAAGAAGTACACGGGCGATTACGCCAGTGACATCGACTACACCGAAACGGTGGTTGAATAACAGCGAGGTAGCAGCGAATGAACAAGAAAAGCTCTGTTTTGGCCGCACCATACGCGCTGTGGATGCTCCTGTTCACGGTAGTCCCGCTCGGTATGGTTGTGTATTTCGCCTTCTGGGGCGAAAACGGCTTCACACTCGAATACATCAAAAGCATTGCAGAAACCCAGTACGCAAGACCGCTCGGTGTTTCCGTCTGGCTCGGTCTTATCGCAACAGTGATATGTCTGCTTCTGGGATTCCCCATCGCTTACATAATTTCCCGTGCAAAGGGTATTTCCCAGCGCACAATGGTCATGCTTATAATGCTTCCTCAGTGGATGAATTTTCTTCTGAGAACATACGCACTTATGAGCCTTCTGGAAAACAACGGTCTTATCAACACCTGGCTGCGCGATGTCGGACTTGAGCCGATAAACATAATAAACACCCGTGCGGCTGTCGTACTCGGTATGGTTTACGATTTCCTGCCGTTCATGGTTCTTCCCATCTATTCGGTGCTGACCAAGATCGACAACCGCGTCACCGAAGCCGCTCAGGACCTCGGCGCAAACGGATTTGTTGTTTTCAGACGCATCATTCTCCCGCTCAGCGTACCCGGCATCATCAGCGGCATCACGATGGTATTCGTTCCGTCGGTCAGCTCCTTCATTATTTCGCAGCTTCTCGGCGGCGGCAAGGAAATGCTCATCGGCGACGTTATCGAAATGATGTTTGTACATGTTGAGGGCGGACGCAACATCGGCGCGGCACTCTCGCTCGTGCTTATGGCACTCATGCTTATCTGCATGACCCTTATGAATCACTTTGACGACAGTGAAGATGTAGGAGGTCTGATGGTATGAAAAAGATACTCTCCAACATATATATGACCCTCATCTTCATCTTCCTTTACGCACCCATCATCGTTATGATGGTATTTTCCTTCAACTCCTCCAAGAGCCGTGTCAAATGGGACGGCTTCTCCCTCAAATGGTACGAATCCCTCTTTGAGGATGAAGAAATTTTTTCGGCACTCGTTCTCTCGCTTGAGGTTGCCGTCATTGCGGCTATCTTTGCAACCATCATCGGTCTTATCGGCGCCATCGGAATTTTCCATCTCAACAAGCGTCTCAAGAACACGATGATGACCCTCAACAGCATTCCCATGGTCAATCCCGAGATAGTCACGGGCGTTTCACTTATGCTCCTTTTTGTTGCACTGTGCAAGGCGCTCGGTTTCATGGAGATGGGCTTTACAACACTCGTGTTTGCTCACATCATGTTCTGTGTTCCCTACGTCGTTCTGTCGATAATGCCGAAGCTGAGACAGATGAACCCGCACCTTTATGAAGCCGCACAGGATCTCGGCTGTCCGCCGCTCAAGGCTTTCACAAAGGTCGTTCTGCCCGAGATCATGCCCGGCGTTGTTACGGGTATGATGATGGCATTCACCCTCTCGCTCGACGATTTTATCATCAGCTATTTCGTCGGCGGCGAGACTCAGACGCTTCCCGTCCTCATCTTCTCCATGACAAAGAAGCACGTCAAGCCCAATATGTTCGCTCTGACATCGCTCTTCTTTATCGTCATACTGGTTCTTCTCGTAACCGTAAACGTCCGCCAGATGAAGGACGAATCGAAAAAACGCGCATTCTGACAACCGTTGTCCATCGGGGTGTTCCCCGTCAATTTATCCCCGTCATCCGGAACGGATGATGAAATACATTCTATTTTTCGGAGGTAAACTGAATTGAAAAAAACTCTTGTGTCGCTTGTCGCATCCCTCACACTGCTGTCCGTTCTGCTTTGTTTTGCTACCGGCTGCTCTTCGGGCGGAATCACGGGATGCTTCGACGATCGCGAGGTACTCAACGTCTACAACTGGGGCGAGTACATCTCTGACGGCGAAGATGATTCTCTCGACGTTATCGAAGCTTTTGAAGAAAAGTACAACATCCGTGTAAATTACACAACCTTCGCCAGCAACGAAGAAATGTATCAGAAGATCAAGAGCGGTGCAGGCAACTATGACGTTATCATTCCTTCCGATTATATGGTCGAGAAGATGATAAACGAGGGTCTGCTCGAAAAGCTTGATTTCGACAACATCCCCAACTACAAGTACATCGGAAGCGATTACAAGGATCTCGATTACGATCCCAACAATGAGTATTCCGTTCCCTACCTCTGGGGCACCGTCGGCATTTTCTACAACAGCACAATGGTCGACGAAGAGGACGTAGAGGCTCAGTCCTGGGATCTGCTCTGGAACGAGAAGTATTCGGGTCAGATTCTCATGTTCGACAATCCCCGCGATGCTTTCGGTATTGCTATGAAGAAGCTCGGTTATTCCCAGAACAGCACAAACGAGGACGAATGGGAAGAGGCTTATGATCTTCTCGCTGAGCAGAAGCCGCTCGTTCAGGCATACGTTATGGATCAGATATTCGACAAGATGGCCAACGAAGAAGCTGCCATTGCTCCCTACTACGCAGGCGATGCAAGAATCATGTCGGCTGAAAACCCTGATATCAAATTCTATCTCCCTGTTGAGGGCAGCAACAAGTTCTTTGATGCAATGTGCATCGTAAAGGGCACCGAGCACAAGGAGGCTGCCGAGAAGTTCATCGACTTCATGTGCGAGGCTGATGTCGCTCTTGCAAACTCCGAGTATGTATGCTACTCCACTCCCCACACCGAAGCATACAAGATGCTCGACAAGGACGTCCGCAACAACAAGAACTATTATCCCGATTCTAAGGTTCTTGACAGATGCGAGGTTTTCTGCAACCTTCCCGCTGACATCAACGAGCTCGAGAACGATCTCTGGATAAAGCTCAAGACAAAATAAAACGAAAAATCACAGGACCCACAGCATATTTGCTGTGGGTCCTGCTGCATACTCTCAAGTTCTGTGATAGTATATAAAAAGTACAATTTTGAAATCAGAGGTGTGTAAAATGAACAACAATGAATTTCCATTTACTGATGCTCCTAATACCGCATGTTTTACTTGTCGCCATATATTAGAGGAAAACAAGCCCATATTATATGTTTCTCATGATGAGGATGGATTCTGGCAGTTTTTATGTGGTGAGAGTCACACGGAAGAAGATGCGAGAATAGTCTCATTAGCATCTATTTTAAGTATTGATGAAACAATGAGCGATTTGGCGGACTTGAAGTATGGTGAATATGCAGAAGCAGAAAGTGCAGCAAGCGATTGGATTGTGAGACACAAAGACAAATAGTTTATCGGTCAATTATACCTTCATATCCTCATAAAAAACTCCGGGACGCCCTGATTGCATCCCGGAGTTTTCAGTTCATACTTTAATACCAGCCGTCTACCCAGCCGCCGTCGTTGTCTCCGCTCGATGCGGTTGTTTTTGCCGTTGTCGGCTTGGCTGTGGTAGTGGTATTCTTAGACGTTGTTGTCTGTTTTGTGGTCTTTGCCGCCGTCGTGGTTTTTGCTGAATTTGTCTTCTTTGCTGTCTTTTCAGTGGTCGTCTGCTGTGTCTGAGATGTCGCGTCTGTCTCTTCCGTTTCGGAAGTTGTCTCGCTCACCTCGGTCACCTCTTCGGTCGTTGACTGAGTCATATCGCTCGGTGCTGTCGTTGTAACCACGACCGAATATTCCT
Organism: Oscillospiraceae bacterium; assembly: GCA_015065975.1. Lineage (GTDB taxonomy): Bacteria > Bacillota > Clostridia > Oscillospirales > Acutalibacteraceae > SIG598. Next base: position 25,610 of record SVPG01000021.1, read on the forward strand.
TATCGCCCGATTCGCCGAAAATCGCGGACCCGTTGCGGTCAGCGATAAGCAGTATCAGCAGAATCGTGAGCACTATATTGAGAAGTATCGACACCGTGAGCAAAGTATTATGCTTTCCTTTATTGTTCATCGGTCGTTACCTCGCTTTCAGTTGTGGTGGTTGTGGTGGCAGTGGTCTCTTGCGTTGTCTGCGAAGGAGTCTCAATTTTGAGAATTGCTTCAAGGTTTGCGATTATCTCCTTCTGTGTATCGCTTGGTGACTCGATGGTGCTGTACGAATTGTAAGCCGCCTGAGCGACCTGCGTGAAATTCTTTGTTGCGGTATTTGTATAAAGAACACGCTCGACACCGTCAACATCTTTGTAAATAAGATATCCTCTTGCCGTTACATTTGTATTGAAGAAGGATTCGGGAATGTCGATAAGAACACCCGTATAGGTTAGCTGTGCATCATCTTCGCTGAGGATATTTACCGCAGGAATGCGAAGAACACTCTTTGTGTCAAGCTCAAGCTCCGCACTGCCGAGAGTACCTGCTCCGATTATCAGCGTTCCGTATTCGACTATATCGGTATTATTGAACACTTCGTCCTTTTTGATCTGTATGCCGAAACGGATACCGTAAGGATCGCTGACCCTTATGCTTGCGCCGAGCAATGTCATATCGATATCGGGAACGACCTCGACGGTACAGGTCGTGCTCGTTTCGTAACCGCTCACGGTTATGACAGCCGTACCATATCCGACAGCAGTAAGCCTGCCGTTACCGTCAACCTCAACGCACTTGCTCGAGCTTACGAACGAAATAACATCGGTAGCGCTTGCCGGCTCAACAGCAACCTCGAGCTGTTTTTCCTCACCGAGCTTCATCGAAATATCCTGCTCCGATACGGATATCGACTGTGCGGGAATTTCGGGGACTGTCGGTGCTGTTGTTGTGGTCACGGTTGTTGTAGGCTCAGTCGCTGCAGGCGGTGTGTATGAAAGCGACTCATACATAAACTCGGTTATCTTCGAGCACACAGCATAAACACCCTGAGAATCGCGGTTTGCACTCGCGCCGGTTGTTATGACGACAACTCCGCATCGGGTCGTCGGGTTATACGAAGCCATGGAAAGAACTCCGTAGGCGTTGCCCGTATGATAATAAAGCTCGCTCTGACCGTAGAGATTCGCCTTGTATCTGAGCGGCATGCACTGGCTGAAGGTTCCGCCGTTTTCCGACGCTGTGAACAGTTTTTTCTCCATCGCGGAAACGGAAGCCTCCGAAAGATAACGCGTACCGTCGTATGTACCGTCGTTTGCAAGCACTGCGACAAGCTTTGCCATATCTTTCGCACTTATCGTCAGACCGCCTGCAAAGCTGTTTGTGTTGCAGCCGTATTCTCTCGGCTTGATCGTAGCCTGATTGACGACACTGCGCGCAACGCTTCCGTCGCTGTAATAGAGCGTCGCAAGCTTGCCCGAGGATATTGCTCCCGCGTGCCACGAAGCCTCTATACCGAGAGAGGAGAAGAACTGCTCGTCGGCATAATCGGAAAGATTCTTTTCAAGCACCAGCTCAAGGGTTGTTCCGGCAGCGCCGACTGCATAATTGCAGTATTTCCATACAGATGCCGAACCGACAGTGCCGCTGTTATAGCTCGATGCCGATATTATCTGAGCGAGTGTTTCTTCCCTTGTATAAACGTAGCTCAGCTCCTTGAGGGTCGATGTGTGAGAAAGGAGCGATCTGAGAGTCACCGCTTTCGGCACCGATGCCGACCAGAAGCTGCCGATGTTTGCATCGATATCGACCAGTCCCTGCTCCTGCATACGCATCGCGCTCATTGCGACGACTATCTTCGAAAGTGACGCAACTCTAATCTTGGTATCGGTCGTCATGGCCGATGTACTTTTTGTTGAGTAGCCGTAATTGTATACCGACGTGACCTTTCCGTTTTCTATCAGCGCGACCTGCGTTCCGACCGCACCGTAAGCCTGCGAAACGGTATCGATATAGGTCTGAGCATCACTGTAGTCGCAAACAAGCTTTTTGCTGTACTGACCTGTTACCCAGCCTTTTTTTGTGCCGCTGTAGATAATCTGATACCATGTCGTGCCGGAGCCGTCCTTCGTCTGGGACACGTACTGATATTCAGTACCTCTCGTCGCCGAAAGAATGATATCATAATCTGTGCCCGCACCCGCACGCACATTGACGGTCGAACCCGATATGATTACCGATACGTCCGCCGATGCCTGCGCATACATCGGGCATACAAGCGCTGCAATTATCTGCATTATCAAAACCGCGCACAGCGTCACAGTCAAAAACCTCACGGATTTTTTCATTGATCTATTCCCCTTCTCAAAGGCAGATTGAAACCCTGATATACAGTATACTTATTTATATTACCACGTTTTATCCTTTCGGTCAACAGGCCAACTACCGATTTACGATATACCTGCTCATAAATCCGAGCTCGTCATCATTTGCCTGCTTTGCCGTTTCGGTGTGAAAATCAACGTGAAATACATGACCTGTATTTTCGTCCCCGTAAATTTTGTATTCACACGGCACACCTTTTTCAAGCAGAAGCTCCGCCATCGGCTCACAGCAATCGAGCAGGAAATCGCCCTTGGAGCTCAGCAGATAGGTCGGAGGAAAATCGGCAGTTATATAATCGAGCACACGAAGCTTTTCGCCGAACCTCTGAGGATTTGACGTAAAATAATCTCTCAGCAGAGAGCTGATGCCGCTCTTTTTCTTTGTAAATTCCACCATATCGTACATTCCGCAGTTGAGTCCTACTGCCGCAAGGCGGAATTTCGGCGGTTTTACCCCCATAACATCGGCATACTCACCGTTTGACCATATGGCTGCATACTGGCTCGCAAGCTGAGCACCTGCGGAATCGCCCACCATCATGATGTTTTCCGTATCAAGCCCATATTCTTCGCAATTTGCACAGACCCACTGCATGACCGCATTGAGATCCTCGAGCGGTGCCGGAAACTTGTATTTCGGAGCAAGACGGTAATTGAAGCTCACCACGGTGAATCCGCGCGCAGCAAGATCACAGCAATAGAATTTGTAGGGCTTTGTGCTGCCGTAGACATATCCGCCGCCGTGCACATTTATCACGGTCGCACGGGACTTTCTGTCCTTCGGTCGGCAGATATCGAGCGTGTGCCATTTCGGATCGTTTCCGTAACGCAGCCCTTCGATATATTCTATATTCCCGGGAACAGTCCGTCCCCTATCACGTTTTGTATCATATATCTCACATTTTGTTTTGAACAAAAATCCTGCTATCGACATATTCATTCCCCCTCGGCAACTGATGTTATCATAATTATATCAACAACAAAAATATCGGTCAATCATATCTTTGTCAAATTTATATTGCAACATACCGCTCAAAGGTGTAGAATAAAGTCGATATCGGTCGATATCAGACTATATCGCATTTGGAAAGAGAGGATAAAACATGAAGTATCAGATTTTAGGCGAACCCCTTCCTGTTGCAATCTGCTCGGTCGATCCCGGCGAAACACTCATAACAGAGCGCGGATCCATGAGCTGGATGAGCCCGAACATGAGAATGGAAACAAAGGGCACAGGCGGACTCGGCAAGATGATCGGTCGCGCTTTCTCGGGCGAATCGATGTTTCAGAACAAATTCACCGCTGAAGGCGGCCCCGGACAGATCGCTTTTGCTTCCAGCTTCCCCGGCTCCATACGCGCATTCGAGATCGCTCCCGGACGCGAAATGATCGTTCAGAAATCGGGTTTCCTCGCAAGTGACGCAACCGTTGAGCTTTCCGTACATTTCCAGAAGAAGCTCGGCGCAGGCCTTTTCGGCGGCGAAGGCTTCATAATGCAGAAGCTTTCCGGCTACGGCACCGCTCTTGTCGAGATCGACGGTTTTGCTGTTGAGTACAATCTGCAGCCCGGCCAGTCAATGATAATCGACTCGGGTTATCTTGCTGCAATGTCTGCAACCTGCTCAATGGATATCCAGATGAACAAGGGCTTCAAGAACATGTTCCTCGGCGGCGAGGGAATGTTCAACACCGTAGTCACAGGCCCCGGTGTCATCATTCTTCAGACCCTGCCCGCATCGGGATTTGCGAGAGCACTTCTCCCCTATCTCCCCGCAGTATCCCCGTAAGCAACTGATCAAATATCAGAACACCCCGAATCTTTGTGATTCGGGGTGCTTTTCTTTTACTGCAATGAATCGAGAAACTCGATAAGCTCGCGTCTTGTTTTTTCTATTTCTGCCGCATCTCCCTTGCCCATAGCACGTTCAAAGGCGCTGATGTATCGGTCGATCGTAAGACGTCGATCGCCCGTCGCCTCCTCATACGCACAGTCGGCAAGATAGAGTGCCAGCTTGTTCTCCTCAAGCTCTCTCGGGCTTATCTTGAGATAGGCAAGCTCCTCCATACGTTTCTTTGCTTCCTCGTCGGACATTTTGTTGCCTTCGCCCTTTATTATCATAGTCCTGACAAGACCTGTCGAATGAACTCTTACCTTTACCTCGAGCAGGGAGTTTATGTCGTAGGTATAGGTTATATCGACAGCCTCCTCACCCTTCGGCTTTGACGGCACGGGAACATTGAGCTCACCGAGACATAGATTGTTCTTTGTCATACGGCTCTCGCCCTGAAGTATCTTTACGCACACCATCGTCTGGTAATCGTGAGCGGTATAGACCGTCTGAGTCCTGCTCACGGGGATAACCGTGTTGCGCTCGATAATGGGCAGATAATGTCCGCTCTCTTCAAAAAGTCCGTTGTTGTGGACGACATCGGTGCCAAGGGTAAATGGACACACGTCGGTGAGGATAACCTCTCTGACGGCTGCCGCGCGCTGCTTCATGGCACTCTGCAGAGCTGCTCCCGCCGCAACCGCTTCATCGGGATTGACGCTGCTTTTGGGCGCTCTTCCGAACATTGCTGCCGCAAGCTTTTTCACTATCGCCGATTTTGTTGCTCCGCCGACAAGCACGACCTCATCTATCTCGGAAGCTTTGACGCCCGCGTCCTTCAGACTGCGTTCAACAGGTCTGCGCAGCCTCTCAAAAAGCGGCTCGCACGCCTGCTCATATTCCTCGGCGGTAACGGCAAAGCTCTTCTTCTCACCGCCGACCGTACACTCCATAACTGCCGCAGGAGCGTTAGACAGCGCACACTTGCACTTTTCCGTCAGCTCTCTTATCTGCGCTCTTTCCTCGTAGGTTGCAGCAAGCAGCGATACTCCGCATTTTCTGCAGAACATCTGCTCGATAACATCGGTGAAATCCTCACCGCCGAGATAATTGTCACCCGCGATGGATCGCACCTCGATTATCCTGCCCGTTCTTGCGAGAATGGAAACGTCAAAGGTTCCTCCACCGAGATCAAAGACCAGATATTTCGCCCTTTCTCTGCCGTCCATGAGTCCGTATGCAAGCGCTGCCGCCGTCGGCTCGCTTATTATGCGTTCCACCTTGAGTCCCGCCAGCTCACCTGCGCGTTTTGTCGCCTTTCTCTGCATATCGTTGAAATATGCTGGCACGCTTATGACCGCTTCATCGACCTTCTGTCCGAGAAAGACTTCAGCGTCCTCCTTGAGTGAACGCAGTATAAACGAAGACAGCTCTTCCGCCCGAAGCTTTTTGTCTCCGAGCGTGTATTCGCGGTCTGTACCCATACTGCGCTTGAAGACCGCCGCCGAACTGAGCGGACGGCGCAGGCTGCGCGCAAGCGCAGTCTTGCCGACGAGCACTGTGCCGTCATCGTCCAGACTTACGACCGACGGTGTCAGATGCTCACCGAGACGGTTCGGGATTATTTTGACGCTTTTGCCGTCATAGCAGGCGACAAGACTGTTTGTGGTTCCGAGATCTATGCCTACAATCATTTCCTGTTTTCCTTCTTAAGCTCTTTTTTGTGTTCCTTGCGGATTCTGTCGGCTATGTAAACAAAATCATATTCGTCAAGAGCAAAGCGGTTCGCTTCGGCACACGTCTCGACCGCCTTATCGTATTCTCCGACAGCTTCGTAATACTCGGCAAGCGCAAGATAAGCGTCCTTGCACTTGGGGTAACGGCAATGCTCGCAGAGCGGCATCTCAAGCGCCTGATCGATGTAGGGCTTCGCCTTCTCGGGATATCCCGCCGCAATGTAGCACAGAGCGTATTTTGTGACGTAAAGAGCCTCTTCCTCTTTTCCCCATCTTCTCTCCTTCATCACTTCAAGGAAACGCGCAAAGCACTTTTCACGCTCTTCGGTCATACCGAGCCTGCCCATACAGACAAGTCTGTCGTCGAACATATCGAGCTGTTCGGGATTCATCTCCTCGACCTTGCCGTAATACTCCATCGCCTTTTTGAAGTTTCCGCGATGACGCTCGTATCTTCCGAGACGCTCGTATCTGAAACTGCTGTCCACGGGCAGCTTCGATATCGTTTTGTAATACAGCTTATGATTTCCCTGAAGTCTGTAAACATCTGCCATCATAAGCAGATACTGAATCTCGCTTATTCTCTCTTTTTCCTTGTGTTCGGTTATTCTTTCGGTAGCCTCGGAGAGCCGCGCCGCTTCAATAAAGACCTCGATCTCATATCTTGCGTCCTCATTGCTGCCAAACATCTCGAGGTTCTTGCGGTAAGCCTGTGCCGCTTCATCATATCTGCCGACTCTCGCAAGCGCTTTTGCAAGATTGCGGTTGACATATCTTCTTCGGGCATTCTCGTCGAGTCGGTCGTTGAGCTCGGAAGCTCTCCTGTGAGCCTCGACTGCCTCTTCAAAGCAGAACTTGTATTCATACGCAAAACCGAGATTCGTGTATGCTCTGACATAGTTTTCGTCAAGCTCGATCGACCTCTCGAAGCTTTCCTTCGCCTCGTCGTAGCGTCCCAGATAGAGCAGACACAGACCGATCATATCGCAAACTCCCGCGCTTTCGTTTGTCTCACAGCGCAATCTGTAATACTCAAGCGCCTTCTCATACTCGCGCAGGTCATAATAATTGTTTGCATATCCGATGGGGAAGCTGTATCTTCCCGGATACTCAAGATTTATCTTGTCATATGTCTCGATGGCTTCTTTCGGTCTGTCGAGATTTTCGAGCAGAGTGGTCTTGAGATAAAGCAGATCATAGCAATTATCTCTGTGCTCAAGTCCCTTTTCCACGAGCTCGAGACGTTCCTCGTAAGATTTATCCTCCGCGAGCTCTGCCGCACGGTAATAAATCTCATAGGGGAAGAACATACTGTTCTGATTTTTCTCCATATTTTCGACTATCGAAAGATATTTTGCAAGAGCCTCTTCCTTTTTGCCCTCACCCTCGAGCACACGTGCATTACAGTATTCGAGAACATCGCCCTCGACACCGTTCTCCTCGAGATATTTTATTATCTCGTTTGCACCGTCATACTGTTCCGCGTCGCACAGAATGCGGATACGGTAAACATAGCATTCGAGATCACGGGTATATTCTATCGATTCGCCGAAGCTGTTGAAGGCGCTCTGAAGCATACCGAGTTCATACTGCTCGCAGCCGAGAATGAAGAATGGCCACGAACCGGGTTTTACCTGTGTCATGAGTTCCGCCTCATGCAGTGCCTTTTCGTAATCCCTGTACACTCTGCGGAAAATAATTCTGCGCAGATCGTGGCATTCGCTCGCTCTCTTATCGCTCGCCTCGAGAGAACGCTCGGTCATCTCAAGCGCTTCCTCGTAGCGTTCGAGCTTTGCAAGAGAGTTTGCCTGAACATAATAAATATCGTAAAGCTTGTTCTTGCGGTCTTTTCCGTCCTCGCTGTCAGCTTCGGGAAGCTGAGCGACAGCCTCTTCCCAGAGCTTTGCATACTCGAGAGACTTTTCTGCATCGTCTGAACTGTTATAAAGCTTGCTGCAGAGATTGTAAAGATCGCACTTGTCTTCGACGGTTTCAGGCTCGATCTTCTGTGCAAGCTCCTTCGACTTATCGTAATCGTCCGACTGCAGACAACTCCACGCATAGTCTATCATTTCGCGAACGGTGATCGTTCCGTCGGCAAGCTTTTCGTCGTACTGATCGATAAGCTTTTTGCACGTGTCTTCAAACGTCTGTCTCAGAGACTGCTCAAAGGGATATTCGTGCACGAGCAGTGCGAGCATATCCTTTGCCTCTGTCAGTCTGCCCGTCATTGTGCAGCACTGTGCGTAAATATATCTCGACTGACCGTGTTCCATCTCCCTGAGCTTTTCAAGATCGGGCATAGCCTCCTCATATCTTCCGGAATTGAAGAATATTCCTGCGCGCAGATAGATTATCTCGTCATCGCTGTCATACTTCTCACAAAGCTCGTTTGCAATCTCAAGAGCTTTGTCAAAGTCTTTTCTGTTCATATAAAGACGTGCATAAAGAGCGCGTGTATACGGGTGGATTATTCCCGTTTTTTCGATATCGGCTATGGTCTGCTCGGCGCTGTCGAGATCACCGTCTCTCATCTCGTTCCGAGCCTTGTAGTGAAGCTCAAAATAGCAGTCGGGATCGCCCGTTGTATTCTCGTCGAACAGCTCATACGGAACGGCGGGGGGATTGTCCATACCCGAGATAACACACTCGTCGATATAATCCCTGGGGAATATTTCATAGAGCTCTTCCCTGTTTTCCTTAATGGAAAACTCCTCGTCAAAAAGGCACCACACGTCCTGCGGCAGTGCGTTCTTTTTCATCGCAAAACCGAGCAGAGCGTTGCGTGCATCGGTGCGCGAATCGAGCGATCTGCACACGTCGTCCTTGAAAAGCTCACGCCACTGAGAAAGATCCGTTCTGCGCGAAAACTCACCGTATATCTCTCCAACCTTCTCAAGCCACAGATCAATCGGCGTCTTCTCTCTCTCCTGCTCATCATCACATTCTTTCGCAAATGCAAGAGCTTCCTCATATTCCGTGCGCAGTGCCATAAACTCCTCGGGCTTTTCCTCGGGATGAACAAGCTTTAATTTTTCATGATAGGCTTCGGTTATTGCATCGACATCTTTCGTCTTTTCAATACCGAGATTTATCCACATTTCCATAATCACGCCTCCGTTTTTTAATCAATTTATTATTTTATCAAAAAAGCATCGTCAATTCAATATACAGTGCTTATTTTTACAGGGCAGATTCGAACTCTGACGGCTTAGCTGCTTGCGTTTTTTCGCTTCCCTCTGTCCCCGGCTACTTCCGACGCAAGCAGCTTTTGAAAATCCTTTTGGGATTTTCGGCGTGCCGCTCGCATGAATTCTTTTTGCCACATGTAAAAACAGCGTCTCCGCAAAAGCGGAGACGCTGTTTTGGCAGGGGCAGTAAGATTCGAACTCTGACGGCTTAGCTGCTTGCGTTTTTTCGCTTCCCTCTGCTCCCTGCTTCTTCCGACGCAAGCAGCTTTTGAAAATCCTTTTGGGATTTTCGGCGTGCCGCTCGCATGAATTCTTTTTGCCACATGTAAAAACAGCGTCTCCGCAAAA